>CAYFMP010000056.1:15716-26619 GCA_964344215.1 uncultured Thalassospiraceae bacterium
GGGGCCTTGAGCAGCGACTTGGCGCGGCCCAGATCGAGCGCCCGGAACTCGTTCCATTCGGTGACGATGGCGACGGCGTCGGCATCCGTCATGGCCTCATACGCGTTGTCGCACCACTCGACCCCGTTCATCAGCGTCTTCGCCTCCTCCATGCCTTCCGGATCGTAGGCGCGGACCGTGGCGCCGCTTTCCTGCAACGCCGCCACCACATCGAGGCTCGGCGCGTCGCGCATGTCGTCGGTATTGGGTTTGAAGGTGAGACCGAGGACGGCGACGGTCTTGCCGTCGACCGATCCGTCGCAGGCTTCGATGATCTTGCCGGCCATGCGTTTCTTGCGCGCATCGTTGATGGCGACCACCGTCTCGATGATCTTCAGCGGATGGCCGGCCTGTTCGGCGGTGCGGACCAGGGCCAGGGTATCCTTCGGGAAGCACGACCCGCCGTAGCCCGGCCCGGCGTGCAGGAACTTGGCGCCGATCCGCCCGTCCAGTCCGATTCCCTTGGCAACGTCCTGAACGTCGGCGTCGAGAAGCTCGCACAGATCGGCCATCTCGTTGATGAAGGTGATTTTGGTGGCAAGAAAGGTATTGGCGGCATATTTGATCAGTTCCGCCGTCGGCCGGGTGGTGAACAGCATCGGCGTCTCGTTGAGATAGAGTGGCCGGTACAAATGCCGCATGACCTCGCGGGCGCGTTCGCTTTGGGTGCCGATGACGATGCGGTCGGGACGCATGAAATCCTCGATGGCCGAGCCCTCGCGCAGGAATTCCGGATTGGAGACGACGTCGAAATCGGCGTCGGGGCGGACTTCGCGGATGATCCGCTCGACCTCGCGGCCGGTGCCGACCGGCACCGTCGACTTGGTGACGATCACCGTGTAGCCGTTCAGCGCGCCAGCGATTTCCTCGGCCGCCGCGTAGACGTAGGAGAGGTCGGCATGGCCGTCGCCTCGGCGGCTCGGCGTACCGACCGCGATAAAGACGGCGTCGGCGTCCTCGATCGCTCCGGTCAAGTCGGTGGTGAACGACAGACGGCCGCTTTCGGTGTTGCTGGCGACCAGGTCTTCGAGGCCGGGCTCGTAGATCGGCATCTTGCCTTGCCGCAGGATGTCGATCTTGGCTGCGTCCCTGTCGACGCAGACGACCTCGACCCCGAACTCGGAAAAACAGGTTCCCGAGACCAAGCCGACGTATCCGGTGCCGATCATTGCCACGCGCATGTTCTTAATCTTCCTTCTACAAGAAAACGCCGCTCAGTCGAGGGATTTCAGGATTTCGCGAATATCTCCGCCGAGATCGTCCCTGGCCCCGGCGAAAGCGACGTTGGCGGCGACGAAGCCGAGCTTGCTGCCGCAATCGAAACGCCGGCCGGCGAATCTGAAGCCGTGGAACGGGATATCGCCCAAGGTCTTGGCGATGGCGTCGGTCAGTTGGATCTCGCCGCCGGCGCCGCGCTCGTGGCCGTCCAATTGATCCATGACGTCGGGCTGCAGGATATAGCGTCCGATGATGGACAACGTCGAAGGCACCTCTTCCGGGTCGGGCTTCTCGATCAGGCCGCGGGCGCGGGCCAGGCGCCCGTCGTCCTCGACGACGTCGAGAATCCCATAGCGGTTGGTGCGCTCGCGCGGCACGTCCTCGACCGCCGCCAGGTTGCCGCCGGCTTCTTGGTAGGCCGCCATCATCTGCGCGAGGCAACCCGGCTCGGCCTGCACCAGGTCGTCCGGCAGAACGACCGCAAAAGGCTCGCCGTCGACATGCTCCCGGGCGCACCAGACGGCGTGACCGAGACCCAACGGTTCGGTCTGTGGCGTTCGGACGACGCGTTCCGGGTCGGGCATGGCTTCGGTGATAGCCGCCAGTTCGGCCTGTTTGCCGCGTTCGACAAGCACCGATTCGAGGTCGGCGGCGCGGCTGAAATGATCGACGATCAGGCTGTGGCCGGGCGCGGTGACCAGGATCAACTGCTCGATGCCGGCGGCCAGGGCCTCTTCGATCGCATACTGGATCAGCGGCTTGTCGACGATCGGCAGCATTTCCTTCGGCAGCACCTTAGTGGCGGGCAGGAAACGGGTGCCGAGGCCGGCGACGGGGAACACGGCCTTTCTGACGGGTCTCTTCATGAAGGTCTCTCAAGAGAATTCCGGGGCCCGGCGCAGCGCCGGGCGCGGCCTTTTTGCCACAGCCGCCGGCCTGCCGCAACCGCGTCTTGCCGGGCGCCGCGGGGACCGTCAGGCCGAGGTGCTGCCGGCTTCCAGAAAGCCGATGTCGAGCTCGAGCTTGCGGCCGAGCCACAGCGGACGGTCGCGGTGATCGGCGACATCATCGCCGGTGTTGGGGTGGACCAGAATGCTCAATCCGTCGCGATTCAGCATCAGCCACGGAACGATCCTGTCGAACTGGTCCGGCGCGAACGAGACCTGATACATGGGCTCCGGGTGCGGCCCGACCGGCCGGTCGCGCCACCGACCGAGCTCGACCTCGAACAACTCGTCCAATTGCTCGCGCAAGTCGGCCGCGCGCTCGCGGCTGTCTTCGTCGGGGTAATAGACGTGGGCGTGGAAGTGGGTGATGGCGCTGGGATCGATCATCCGAGGAGCACGTCCTTGGCCTGGTTGATCTTGGCCGCCAGATAGGTAGAGCCGCCGTGATCGGGGTGCAGCCCGGCGATCAGCCGCCGATGCGCCTCCTTGATATCGTCGGCGCTGGCGCCCTCTTCGAGCCCCAGCACCTCGAAGGCCTCGGCCCGGCTCATGACGGCGGTTTCGGCGCCGCCGCCCTGCCCGGCCCCGGCCTCGGCCCGCTCACGCCAGCCCGGCTGGGTGCGCTCCAGGAAGGCTTCGAGGATTTGCGCCGACTGGTTGTCCTCCCCCCAGCAGGTCTTGAGAAGGTCGATCAGCTCGCCCTCCGTCATCTCCTCGACGCGGCGGCCGGCATAGGCGCCTTCCCTGACCTCGCCCTGCATGGCGCCGCTGTCGTGGTCGAGGGACATGCGCAAGTACCGGGTCTCGACCTCCGAGGTCTCGCCGGCCTTGCCGCCACCGCCGCCGGCCTGCGCCATGCGCGAGAAATTCTTGGCCATGCGGGCAACGGCGCGGGCGCGGAAGAACCACGGCAGCAGGGCCGGCAGGGCGAACATCGCCCAGGCGAGCCGGCCGGTGACCAGGAAGAACAGGGCGACGGCGGCGATGACGCCGATCAGCGTCCATTTGAGGACTTTGATCAGGCTCTTCGGGTCGGCCGTCGAATACCAGCGTCCGGCCAGAAGCAAGCCCGCCAGCAGCGCGATGCCGAGGATGAAGTACGGAAACACCTTGGTCTAACGTCCCTTGATCTGATGGGCAATGCGCAGCACCTCGCCGCCGCGCTTCGACGCCATGTCCTCGAGCGCCTTGCGCCCGCCCGCCGCGTAGACGGCGACCGCGCTCAACAGGTCCTTGAGGACGCGGGCCGACGTCGAGTCGAACTGGCAGTAGGCGCCGTTGGTCAGCTTCGCCACTTCCTTGAAGGCGAAAGCGGCCAACGGGTTGTCGCCCTCGTGGAACATGAAAGCCGGCACACCCAGCAACCCGAGCTCGCCGGCCTTGTGGCCGAGTTGGTCGATGTCCTCCTCGACGCTGTCGCCGACGAAAACCAGGGCGTCGATCTTCTGCGTCCGCGTCTCGTTGCGGGCATGTGCCAGGACCTTGCCGATCTGGGTTTCGCCGGCGGCGCAGCGGACCGACGTCATCAGGCGCAACAGCTCGCGTTCCTGGTCGGTCCACTGGCTGACCTTGAACTCGCCGAACCCCCGATAGAAGGCGAGTTGAATATCGATGCCGCCGAGCGCCGCCGTCTCGCGGAACATTTCGCCCTGAATCTGCGCCGCCGTGTCCCAGGTCGGCTCCCGGCTGGCGGTCGCGTCCATGGCGAACAGCAGCCGTCCGCGGCGCCCGGACGGTTTGGCGGCGGGCGTCGTCGCCACCTTGTCGAGGAACGCCTCGACACTGGCCGGCGCCGTCTGTTCGCTCGGAAGCTTGTCTTTCTTTTTCGCCATGGTCGATCCTCGCCGGAAGCGCCGGGCTCCTTGCAAAGCTTACCGCGTGCGCGCCGGGCCGCCAATGACGAGGGCCGGCAGCCCGCTATTCGGGCGGCGGCAGGCCGATGGCGTTGACCAGGGTCTGGACCTCGGCGCGGGCGGCCAGGTGCGAATGGCTCAAGGCCTGCGGACCGGCGGCGTCCTTCAGGTCCATGATGGTGAGACCGGCCAGGAACAGCTCGCGGAAGATGACCCGTTCACCGAACCCCGGGATCAGCCGGAACCTGATGCGGTCCGACAGGTCCTTGAGCAGGTCGTCCATGTCGCGCTTGTTATAGGCGTCCAAGCTGCTCAGCCGGTTGCGCATGACGATCCAGTCGATGGAGCCGCCGTCGCGCTCGGCCCGCACCTTTTTCTGGTCCCATACCATCTCGGCGTAATGGCTCGGCCCCATGATGGCCTTGCGGCGGCCGTCGACGTGGGCCAGCACGTCGAGATCGACGAAGCTGTCGTTGATCGGCGTGATCAGCGTATCGGCGTAGGAATGGGCCAGCTTGGAAGCGCGGCCGGCGGCGCCCGGGGTGTCGACGACGACGACGTCGTGGTTGATGTAGGCGCCCTCGATCAACAGCCGCAACCGCTCGGTCTCGGCCTCGTGCTCGCTTCTGCCGGCGTCCTCATCGGCCAGTTCGATGCGGTAGTGGTCGGGCATCTTGACGTCGTTGCCGCTGGCGTTGATGAAGGTCTGGCGGTTGGCGATGTAGCGGCTCAACGTGCCCTGCCGGGAATCGACGTCGATGCTGGCCACCGAGCGGCCTTGTTGAAGGACGCCGACGATGACGTGCATGGCGGTGGTCGATTTGCCGCTGCCGCCTTTTTCGTTGCCGACGACGACGACGTGGGCCTGCTTCGGCGCGGTCTCGGTCTTTCTCCGCAAGCCGAGCATCTAGGCCGCCTCCAGCCACACGGCAGTATCGTGGAAGACGGCGCCGCCGGCCGGCCGGCCGCGCTCGGCGCTGGTCAGGGCGTTGATGCCGACGCCGTCCTCGAAGGCGGCGTTGGGCCAGATGCCCTCGACGACGACGACGTCCGGTTGCAGCCCGTCGAACGGCCGGACGTGGACGACGACGCTGGCCAGCCTGTTGCCGAGACGGACCCGGTCGCCCTCCGCGACGCCGAGATTCTCACAGACCTCGGGATGAAGCAGCGCCGTCGGCCGACCCTCCTTGGCGACCGACGACGGCATCTCGGTGAAGGTCGAATTGAGAAAGCGCCGGGCCGGCGGCGCCACCAAGCGGAACGGATGCTCGGGGTCGGCCTGGTCGATCACCGCCATATGGTCCGGCAGAGTCGGCATGTCCTCGTGCCCGGCGCCGAGCGCCGCCCAGTCGGGCGCGAAACGGAAGCGGCCGTCGGGATGCCTGAAACCGTCCAGGAAATGCATTTCCTCGAAACTCCTGGCGCAATCGATCCAGCGCCCATCGGCCGCTTCGTCGGCACCCGGCAGGCCGCTGGCGCGAAGCGTGTGGTCGATCAGCTCCCAGGCCGACAACCCGAAGCCCGGGTGATCGGCGCCCAGCCGCCGGGCCAGCTCGCAGATGACGTCATGGTTGGAGCGGCACTCGGCCGGCGGTTCGATGACCGGGCGGACCACCTGCAGATAGACGTGGCCGCCGCCGCGATAGATGTCCTCGTGCTCCAGGAACATGGTGGCCGGCAGCACGATATCGGCGTATCTCGCCGTACCGGTCATGAACTGCTCATGGACGCAGAGGAACAGGTCTTCGCGGGCGAGACCTTCCAGCACCGCCGTCGTCTCCGGGCAGACCTCGGCCGGATTGACGTTTTGAACCAACATCGCCGTCACCGGCGGGCCGCCGAGCAGGCTTTCCGCCTCGCCGTTCAACACCCGGCCGATCCGCGACATGTCGAGTGCCCGGATGCCGTCGTCGCGCACGTCCAAGCCCTCGATCATGGTGACATCGAGGCCGTACATGCCGGTGTTGGAATGCATGGCGCCGCCGCCGCGGTGCCGCCAGGCGCCGGTGACGGCGGGCAGGCAACTCACCGCATGGACGTTGACGGCGCCGTTGCGCGAGCGCGAAAAACCGTAGCCGACCCGGATGTAACTGCGTTCGGTGCGGCCGTAGAGCCGCGCGAAGTCGGCGATCTCGTCCTCGCCCAGGCCGGTGATGGCCGCCGCCCAGGCCGGGGTGCGCGTGCTCAGGTGTTGCTTGAGGCGCTCCGGCGCGTCGGTGTAGCGCGCCATGTATTCGTCATCGGCATAGCCTTCGGCGAACAGCACGTGCATGACGGCCGCCGCCAGCGCTCCGTCGGTGCCGGGCCTGGGTGCCAGGTGGATATCGGCGGCTTCGGCGCTCGGCGTCCGGTAGGGGTCGATGACGACCAGCTTGGCGCCCCTCTCCTTGCGGGCCCGGGTAATGTGGGTCATGACGTTGACCTGGGTCGAAACCGGGTTGCCGCCCCACACCACGATCAAGTCCGATTCCGCCATCTCGCGCGGGTCGGTCCCCCATAGAGCGCCGGTGCCGGCCTCCCAGCCGGTCCAGGCCAGCTTCGTGCAGATGGTCATGTCCTGGTTCGAATAGCGCATGGCATGGCGCAGCCGGTCGATGCCGTCGCGCTGCACGAGCCCCATGGTACCGGCGAAATAATACGGCCACACGGCTTCCGGCCCGTACTCGGCGGCAGCCGAGCGAAACCGCTCGGCAACCTCGTCCAAGGCCTCCTCCCACGAGACCGGAGCGAACTCGCCGCTGCCCTTGGCGCCGGTGCGCTTCAGCGGTTGGGTCAGGCGGTCCGGGTGGTGAACGCGCTCGGCGTAGCGCGCCACCTTGGCACAGATGACGCCGGCCGTGTAGTCGTTGGCGGCGGCACCCCGCACACGGCCGATGGTGCGCTCATCCAGGCGCTCGACCTCGAGCGCACAGGTACTCGGACAATCGTGCGGGCAAGCGGATGGATGAAAGTCGCCGGTCATTGAATTCCATGCAAAAAAAACGCGCGTCGCCGAATGTAGCGCTCCGGCCCTTCGCCGACAACCGCCGGCCGCGCCGCCATTCGCCGTTGCGGGGCGGCGGCGGTTTTGAAATCATGGCGGCGTGGTTGGCGAGATCAAATCGAAGCGTATCGGCATAGCCTGGCAATTGTCGGACGGCCACGGTTGGGGCGTGTTCGGCCTCAACCTGGTCCGCCGGCTGCTGGCCGACGGTCCCTGCCCGCCGATGCTGCTGGCGCCGCCGCACCTGATGGAGTGCGACGACGCCTTGCGCCAATTGCTGGCCCCGCTGATCGAGGAACAGGCCGCCATCATCGGCCAGATCGAGCAGGTTGGCCGTCAGGCCATGTTGGGCGAAGTGCTGATGCTGTTCTCTTTCGGCAACCGGTTCCTCGGCGGCCAATTCAACGACGTGGTGCGCGGCCACGCCAACGTCGGCTTCATCTTCTTCGAGGGCACCGGTCTCGACGAGGCGGCGCACGGGCGCGCCGCTTTCCTCGACCGCATCCTGGCCGGCTCGTCGTGGAACCGCGACTTCCTGACCGCCAACGGCTTCGACGACGTGGTCTTCGTCTCGCAGGGCGTCGATACCGAGCTGTTCCGCTCCCGCTCCGGGCCGCCGGCCGCCGGCGGCCGCTTTCGGGTGTTCTCCGGCGGCAAGCTAGAGTTCCGCAAGGGCCAGGACATCGCACTGGCGGCGTTCAAGCGGTTCCACGCGCGCCACCCGGATTCGGTGTTGACCACGGCCTGGCACAATCCGTGGCCGGAATCGGCCCGCGACCTGGCCCGTTCGCCGCACCTCGAGGCGGCGCCGGACGTAACCGGCGAAACCATTCCGGTCGCCGCCTGGGCCGCCGCCAACGGCCTGCCGGAAGACGCCTTCGTCGATCTCGGCTGGGTGCCCAACGCGCGGATGCCGGATATCCTGCGCTCGATGGACGCCGGCCTCTTTCCCAACCGCTGCGAGGGCGGCACCAACCTGGTCGCCATGGAGGCGATGGCCTGTGGGTTGCCGTGCATCGTCTCGGCCAACACCGGCCACAACGATATCATCGCCGAAGGCAACTGCTACGCGCTTCGCGACCAGGGCGCCGTCGAGCATGCCGACGACCCGGTCGGTCTGTGGGGAGAATCGTCGGTGGAGGAAGCGGTCGAGTGCCTGGAGCGGGCCTACACCGACCGCGAAGACGCCGAGAAGCGTGGCGCCGCGGCGGCTGCGTTGATGGCCGAGCGCTCATGGAAGAACCAGGTCGCCGAACTGATCGCCGCCATCGAGGACCTGTTGTAAGGGCGTTGGCGCGGTCGCCGGGCGTGCGTTCGGGAGACTATTCGGTGACCAGCGTGCCGTCCGGGTGAAAGGCGTGGAAGACGAAGGCGAAGGTGATGTCGTGGGCGATGTCGGCGAGGCCGCCCGCCTGGCGGCGGCGGACGACGACGTTGCCGACGTCGCGGCCGTCGCGGATACGCCTGGTATCGAGGGCCGAGTTCTGCCCCGCCTCCCAGGTCAGGACCAGATCACCGTCCTCGATCCTCCGCTTCTCGCGAATGAGCGGCATGCTCCAGGCCTTCGGCCCGACCGCCACCACCCGGATCATCGGCTCGATACCGCTCGGCATTTCGCCTTGATAGAGGAAAGGGAATGAGGCCGAATCGTACCCCTGGTAGGGATTGACGCCGTAGTTGCGCATGGCCGGGTTGGACGGGACCAGAACCTCGCCCCGGGGCGCGCGCTTTTTGAAATTGGCGAACGATTCGAGGCGCGACGGCAGCACTTCCAAGCGCTTGCCGGTCAGTTCGCCGACGATGGCCTCGCCCATGAATTGCTGCCACCAGCTTTCGGTCTGGCGGTCGTACATGACGAGATCCGAGTTGCGCAGCTTGCCGGTGGTCCCGAAATCGAGCACCCGGCCGTCCAAGCGCCGGTCGAAGACGATGGTCGAGTTGCACAGCGGGCAGAAGGTGACGGTGATGGGGACGCCGGCCAACTCGTCGTTGACGATCTCGTGCCAGGTCAGGATGCGCAGCGGATAGGCCCGCGCCTTGCCTGCTATGACGACGCCGATGACCGGTTCGGTCTCGGCCAGGGCTTCGCCGTCGATGTCGGCGGCGGCGACGAACTTGGGATTGTCGATCGAGGGAATGCCGTCCTTCGGCGGCCCGCCGGACAGAATTTCGCGGAAATCGATCGAGGTCTTGGAGAAATCCGTCTTGCCCCATTCCCAGGTCCACGACGCCGGCACCTGCACCTGCACCGGCGCCTGCGCCGATGCCGGCAACGCCGCCAGGCTGCTCAGGACGACAACGACAATGCGGGCGATCGACGTTCTCATGGCGCCAGCTTGGCGGCGGTGGCGGTTTCGGACAATTCAATCGCGTTCAATTTCCGGTGAACTCCCCGGTCAACGTCGATGGGTCGATAAAGGTCCGGTTAACCACTAGAATATAGAGTATGGGCCGGGTATCGCTAAACCCTCGGCCTCGGTCGAACGCAAGGTCTTGGACTAAGGAATACCGTGTCTACCTCACGAACGCTCGCCATCGTCGCCGCCTGCGCGTTGATCGCCGTCGGCCCCGCCCTCGCCCAGGAACAGCCGGGCGGGGTGCGGATCCAGGGCCGCGACATCGAAACGGCGCCGCTGGCCCCGATCACGCCGAGCGAGGCGCTGGTCGACACCCGCGAGCAGATGCGCCGCTTCGTGCAGACGATCTCGGCCTATGCCCGCAAGCAACGCCCTAACTTTGTCGTTTTGGTGCATGGCGGCCTCGAGCTCGTCGTCAAGCGCGACGACACCGATGAGACCCGAATATCGCCGGCCCGCACCTACGCCCGCTCCATCGACGGTGTCCTGCAGGAAGGCATCTTCTACGGCGAGCGGCCGTTCGGCCAGCCGCCGACGCCGGAGCGTCAGGCTCTTCTCCTGCAACTGAGCGAGGAGGCCAAGCGCCAGGGCCTGAAGGTGTTGAGCATGGATTTCGCCGTCGACCCGGCCAAGGTCGACGACGCCTACCGGCAGAACAGATCGCTCGGCTTCGTGCCGCTGGTGGTGTCGAAGTACATGGCCGACCTCGACTCGTTCCCCGACTATCCGAACAGCCCGATCAACGAGAACGCCAACAGCGTCATCTCCATCGACGGTGTCAGGAACTACGCCCTGATCGCCAACTCCCAAGCTTACGGACGGATGGACGAGTTCGCCCTGAAAATGCACGACAGCAACTACGACATGCTGATCGTCGACGTCTTCCACGGTCGCCGGCCGTTGAGCCGGCGCGCGGTCGAGACGCTGAAGTTCAAGAAGATCGGCGCCAGGCGGCTGGTGCTGGCCTACGTCGACATCGGTTCGGCGGCCAGCTACCGCTACTATTGGCGCGGCAACTGGCGCGAGGGCTCGCCGCTGTGGATCAGCGCGCCGTATCGCGACGACCCGGACAAGTACTACGTCCAGTACTGGATGCCGGCCTGGCAGAGGATCATCAGCGGCGACCCGCAATCCTATATTTACGGGGTCATCGCCCAGGGCTTCGACGGCGTCGTCCTCGGTGGACTCGACGCCTACCGCTTCTTCGAGGGCGGCACCGGCGAGGAAGGCGAGCAAGGTCAGTAGCGGACCGCCGGCCGAGCCCCTGGAGCGGTTCACGTCAATATGGAATCGCTCTATTTCCCCTTCTTCCGGGGCGCGATCTCCTCCCACTCGTCGTCGCTCAGGACGGAAGCGAAGTTGAACTGCCCGGCCCCGGCCAGCCACTCGCCTCCGTCGATGGTCACCACCTCGCCGTTGATGTAGGCCGACTGGTCGGCCAGCAGGTAGGCGGCGAGGTTGGTCAGCTCGTCGTGCTCGCCGGTCCGCCCGAGCGGGTTGCGGGCT
>CAYFMP010000057.1:0-26187 GCA_964344215.1 uncultured Thalassospiraceae bacterium
ATCACGCTATGTGTGAATACGAGGCGTTCCCAATCCGATGCTGGTTCGAGCGTTGGCGGGGAAGAGCCATCAACATGAGCCTTGCCGGTTGGGAACGGGATGCGCCGTTTCGCGCGCCTGTTCCGAGCGGCCTGTTTGGTTATCCCGACACTCCCAATGCCGTTCCCGCGAACGCGGGAACCCAGGGGCCGCATCCAAAGACTGGCCCCGCCTGCGCGGGGGGGGTGACGACGGAAGCGTTGGGAAGCGACGGGAAGAATCGGGCCACGGCGCGTTGTCCTCGGCATTTATCGTCATTCATCGGCATTCATTGACATTTCGCGGACCGGCGTCGGTCACCTGAGTGGAACCGGGCAAAACCGGACATCCGTGGACATTTCCGGACGTTTCGCCGGCCCGGCGAGGGGTGCCGGATGATAACAAATGCTAAGGTTTTGCCGCGCCGCCACCGGCGCGATAAGCTTGCGGCCGTGGAACCGGCCCCGGGAAAAGGGCCGGAGGAGCGGGGAGGCGGCGCATGGGCGGGCAAGCGAGCAAGGTCACGGCCAATGTCGATTACGAAGCCGACGGCAAGCACTTCGGGCGCCTGAGCATCCCGCATTCGCGCAACTCATCGGCATGGGGAGCGGTGCATCTGCCGATCGTCTCGATCAAAAACGGCGACGGTCCGACCCTGCTGCTGACCGGCGGCAACCACGGCGACGAATACGAAGGGCCGATCGCCTTGATGAATCTGGCCCGCGCCCTCGAGCCCGACACCATGCAGGGCCGGATCATCGTCATCCCGGCCCTCAACTTTCCGGCCGTCATGGCCGGTGCCCGCGTCTCGCCGATCGACGGCGTCAACATGAACCGCGCCTTTCCGGGGATGCGCGACGGCACCGTTTCGATGATGATCGCCCATTACGTCGAGACCGAGCTCATCCCGCGTGCCGACGCCGTTCTCGACATGCATTCGGGCGGCAAGACGCTGATGTTCTCGCCGTGCGCCTGCATCCACCGCTTGGAAGACGCCGAGCTGACCGAACGGGCCAGGGCCGCCATGCAGGCGTTCGCAGCACCCATCAGCCTCGAGCTGGTCGAGCTGGACGCGGCCGGCATGCTCGATACCTCGGTCGAGGCGGCCGGCAAGGTCTTCCTCACCACCGAGCTTGGCGGCGGCGGCACGACGACGACGCAGACCATGGAGATCGCCGAGACCGGTCTGCGCAACCTGCTCAGCCATCTCGGCATCACCGACGGCGAACCGGTGAGCCGCGAACAGCGCGGTCTCAAGCCGAGCCGCTCCCTGCACATGCCGGTCGCCGAGTGCTACCTGATCTCGGGCGATGCCGGGCTGTACGAAGCGCTGGTCGACCTCGACGCCGAGGTCGGCGAAGGCGATGCGCTCGGCCAGGTGCATTTCCCCGATCATCCCAAACGCGCTCCGGTCGTCTACCGGGCCGGCACGTCGGGAATCGTCATCGGCCGCACCCACAAGGTGCTGCTCGAAGCCGGCGACTTCCTGGCCCTGATCGCCCACGACAAATAGCGGCGGGGCGGTCCCACGAGCGGGTCGGATGACGGACGTTTAGCGTCGGGCGTACTGGGCGGCGCCGAACAGGTTGTCCATGGCTTCCTGGTCGAAACCCTCGCCGGGCTTGCGGCGGGATTCGGCCAACACCTGCATGCCGCGTTCGACCGCCGCGCGGGCGCCGACGGATTGCAGCCAGCGCTCGAGGTTGGGGAAGTCGTCCTCGTCCTGGCCCTTGCGGGCCGGATTGAGAGCCCACGGATAGACCGCCATGTCGGCGATCGAATAATCGCCGGCCAGGTAGTCGCATTCCGAGAGGCGATTGTCGAGGACACGATAGAGGCGGCCGGCCTCGTTGGTGTAGCGGGCGATCGCGTAGTCGATCTTTTCCGGCGCGTAGTCGCGGAAATGGTGGGCCTGGCCGAACATCGGTCCGACGCCGCCCATCTGGAACATCAACCACTGGATGACCTCGTAGCGTTCGGCCGTCGGTTCGGGCAGGAAGCGCCCGGTCTTCTCGGCCAGGTATATGAGAATGGCGCCGGATTCGAAGACCGCATAGGGGCGGCCGCCGGGGCCGTCCCGATCGACGATGGCCGGCATCTTGTTGTTGGGGCTGATTTTCAGGAACTCGGGCTCGAACTGGTCGCCCTTGCCGATGTCGACCGGGATGACGCGATACGGCAGGCCGGTTTCCTCCAGCATGATATGGACTTTGTGGCCGTTCGGCGTCGGCCAGGTGTAGAGATCGATCATGGTTGGTCCTCGAAAAAGGCGGGGGCGGGTTCGAGGGTGTAGTCTAGCCGGCTTGGCGATTGCGGCAAACCGGCTTCGACCTTATGGTTTTCGGCGGGGAACGGCAGCGAGGAGGAAGTTGATGGACAAACCGCTATGGCACCTGGTGTTCGGCGGCGAGGTCGAGGACCCGCAGGGCACCGATTTCGTGACCGGCCAGGATCTAGATGTCGTCGGCATCTACCCCAACTACGCCACGGCGTTTGCCGCCTGGCGCGGCGCCAGCCAGGCCCGGGTCGACGAGGCCAACACGAAGTACGTCATCGTCCACCTGCACCGGCTGCTCGATCCCGACCACGACGAGGGCGGCTGAGGAAAGCGGGGAGGGCGTTTAGGCGGCGCCGTTCTCGACGTCGAATATCTCGGTCACCGGAACCACCGCAATGTCCTTGAACTTCTCGTTCTTCGGGTTTTCGAGATCGATCAGGTTCGACACCCTGGAGTAGGTGGCCGGCACGAACACCTCGGTGCCGTCCTCGCCCTGGCGGCGGATACCGTAGGTCAGGGTGGCCAGTTCCTCGGTGCTGAGTTTGCCGAGCATGGCCTTGGTCGTCCAGATCGAGCCGGTCTGCGCAAAATCGCTCAACCGGCCGGCGACGTTGATGGTGTCGCCCAAGGCGGTGAACTCGAAGTGGGTCGGGGTTTGGTAGGAGCCGAACCATTCCTGACCCTCGACCAGGCCGACGTTGAGGCGCAGTTCGTTGAGCCAGCTCTTTCGTTTCCGCCAGGCGCGGCTGATCCTGGCCATCTCCGCCTCCATCTCGAAAGCGCAGCGGATCGCGTTCATCACGTAACTGCAGTCGGGCTGCGGGAAGAAGTAATAGACCATGCCGTCGCCGACGTGTTTGCCGTGCGTCGCGTAGTATTTGCGGAGCTTGGGTTCCATGGCGCCCCAAATCTCGTTGATGAGCTGGAAGTATTCCTCGGGCGGCAACTCGGCGCAGATTTTCATCGAATCCTGGAGGTCGGCGACCAACACCGAAAGCGGCGTCAGATACGGACGCCGCCTCTTCAGGAGGTCACGGATGACGATATCACGCCTGGACAGCAGCCTGACCAGGGTGTGGTCGGTATCGTCGGTCCGTTCGTAGGCGAAGAATATGCCTTCGCGAAAATACGAGACGTAGATGTTGCACCATTGCTCATCACCGCCGCGCGGCGCCAGATTGACCGTCGTATGCGTCAGCTTGCCGCCCTCGGCCGGCTCGGCGCTCTCGTAGACCCTGAGTAGGCGGGCGACGTCGTCGTCGGCGAGCTCGTTGTCGAGCGGTAGCAGCGACGACTTGGTGACCCGTTTCTTAGCGGCCGACAGATGAAAACGCAGCATCTCGTCGCCGCCCTCGGCCCGGCGCACGCGGTCGCCCTGGAAGAACATAGAGAACAGGTTGCGTTCCGAAATGTCGCCGGAAAACTCGTGCGGGCCGCCGAAAATCTCGTCGAAAGCGCTGTCGTTGGCCCATTCCAGCTCGAACTTGCTGTTGACCATGTAGGCCGGTTGCTCGACCCGGTCGAGGGTCAGGCGAAGCGAGCCGTCGCTTTGAAGCGGGGCGCCGGCAGATCGCCTGTCGGGCTGATTGCGCCGCTCCACGAACGACTGCCCGGCGCCGGAGTCATCGGATCGCGCCGGCTCCGGTTCCTGGTTGTCGTTCTCTTTGAGCCTGGTGACGATGTCGGCCATGATGTACCCCTCTCTTTTCAAGGCACGCACGCGGGCAATCGTTTGCAGAACGGTGGGCGGGAAATGACCGAGCCGGCGGGCTCGCCCCCCCTCGACCCCGGGGTTCTTGACGATCGGTTTGGGGAGAATTCCTAGAGCGATGTAGTTGTTCAGGGTCGCCCGCGAAATTCCACCCTGTGCAAGCACTTGTTTGCTTGTTAACACGCGGCCCTCAAAACCGGCCTCGCATAAATTGTCTAAGACCGTTGCTTCATTAAGAGTCTATTTACGATTTTAGGAGTCTAATTGGACCGACTATATCCGTCAACCCGGATATCGTATAATTATACTGTCTATCTCATTGCGATGACTCATGAAACGGCCGCCGATGGCGGCCGAATTCGAGACGTTCGGATAGTGGAGGGTTAAGCAGGCTCGTCGTGGGAATCCGAAGAGTCCAAGCGCTTTCCGGACAATTCGCGTTCGGCCCGCTCGATCCCGTCCGACTCCGCGACTTCTTGCCGCCTGGTCCGGCCGTGCTTGGCGCGATTGGCGGCGGCCTTGCGTTCCTTGTCGGCGCGCGCCTTTTGTTTGCGGTATTTCTTGAGATTGACGATCTCGGCGTTCATCGAAGGATTCCCGAATGCCGTACGGATGCCCCAACGATACCCGGGGTCGGCCTACTTGCAAAGAATTTCGACGATGGATCCGAAGATCGCACGAAACATGGGAACGCTGAGGCGGCCCGTATTGGTGTTGTAACGCGAGCAATGGTAGCTGTCGACAAGGGCCACTCCCTGGGGCAGCGGGTGAATGGCGCCGTGGGAAAACTTCCAGGCGCTCTTCTTCTCGCCGAAAGCGGCCAGAACGGCGCCATGAGCGAGGCCACCGAGGGCCAGGATTACCCTTAGCCTCGGCATGCCCGTAAACTCGCTTTCCAAAAAGGGGCGGCAAGCCGCAACCTCGTCGCCGACCGGTTTGTTTTCCGGGGGCACGCAGCGAACGGCATTGGTTATGCGGCAATTGACGAGTTCGAAGTCATCGTCGGCGCGGGCCCGATACTCGCCTGAAGCCAGCCCGAACTCGGCAAGAGTCGCATAGAGAAGGTCACCGGCATAATCGCCGGTGAACGGGCGCCCGGTCAGGTTGGCGCCCTTGAGGCCCGGCGCCAGGCCGACGATCAGAAGTTCCGCATCGAGCCCGCCGAACGAGGGCACCGGCGCGTTATGCCAGTCGGGATGGTTTTTGCGATTTTGGTCCCGGTACGCAACCAGGCGCGGACATAGCGAGCACTCGCGTCCCGGACCGTTGACGTCGGCGCTCACCTTCACCCGAACCCTTCCCGTGTTTCCTCAGGCGATGTCCAGATGGTCGTCTTCGAAATGCTCCGCCGGCGGCTCATCCTCCTCGTCGGGCAGATGTCTGTTCTCAGGGGACCTGGCGATGCTTTCTTCAAGATCCTTCAACTCGATGAATTCGTCGGCCTGGCGCCGCAACTCGTCGGCTACCATCGGCGGCTGCGAACACACCGTACTGACCACCGTAACCCGAAGCCCCTTGCGTTGCACGGCCTCGATCAAGCGGCGGAAATCCCCGTCACCCGAAAACAGCACGATGTGATCGAGGTAGTTGGCCATTTCCATGACGTCGATGGCCAGTTCGATGTCCATGTTTCCCTTGATCTTACGGCGACCGGCGGAATCCGTGAACTCCTTGGTCGGCTTGGTGACCATGGTATAGCCGTTGTAGTCGAGCCAATCGACCAGCGGTCGGATCGGGGAATACTCCTGGTCCTCGATGAGCGCCGTGTAGTAAAAGGCGCGAATCAACCGTCCTTTCTCCGAGAAAACATCAAGCAGCCGTTTGTAGTCGATATCGAAGCCCAAGGCCCGGGCGGCGGCGTACAGGTTGGAACCGTCAATAAAAAGCGCTATGCGCTCTTGCGTGCGAAATGACATGCTACAAAGTCCTTATAAGAATACGAACTATGCGCTCGCGGTCGGGCGTGAGACCGCGAACACGCTTTCCCGCGGCTGAATATGGTCGCGGCCCGATATACATAAGCATGGTTTCAACCGGGACAAGCACACAAAAGGGTGAGCTATGATATTCATCGGACTTGGCGCCAACCTGCCAAGCGAGGAATTCGGTCCGCCTCGAGCCACCTGCGGCGCGGCGCTGGCGGCGATCGCCGAGCATGAGATTGCGATTGCCCGATGGTCGAGGTGGTATCACAGCGCCCCGGTCCCGGCTTCCGATCAACCGTGGTACGTGAACGGGCTCGCAGAAGTCGAAACGTCGTTGGGGCCGGAGGAACTGTTCGACGTCCTTATGGCCGTCGAGCGCCGGTTCGGTCGCCGCCGCGGCGAGAAAAACGCCGCCCGCATCCTCGATCTCGATCTCATCGCCTATCATGACGCGGTCATCGGAAACGAGGACGATGGCGAGGAACCGCTTTGCGTTCCCCATCCGCGCTTGTCGGAGAGGGCCTTCGTGGTGTTGCCGTTGGCCGAATTGGCCCCCGACTGGCGCCATCCGCGAACCGGCGCCTCGATCCGGGATCTTGCCGGCGCCGTGGCGAACGGCCAATCCATAGAGGCGATGGCCGACGGTGACGGCCTGTACGGGACCGAATGGCTTGGCTAGACAGGCCAAGTCACGAGGGTGGAACCGGGTCGATCGATCGGCGTCTCCCTTCGCAAATCGCTTGCCATGAGCAACTTCACAAAATATATAAGTCGCGAATTGATTCAACGCCCTAGAAACCCTGTGGAGAGTCTCAGATGGCCCGAGTAACGGTCGAGGATTGCGTCGTCAAAGTTCCCAACCGGTTCGAGTTGGTGATGATGGCCGCGCAACGTGCCCGCAACATTTCCGCCGGCGCGCCTTTGACGATTGAACGTGACAACGACAAGAACCCGGTTATCGCGCTGCGCGAGATTGCCGACGAGACTGTCGAACTGGGCGACCTCGAGGAAGCCTTGATCAAGAGCCTCCAAAAGCACGTCGAAATGGACGAACCGGAAGAAGACGAGATGGACCTACTGGCGATCCAACAGGAAATGAACCCGGAAACGGCGCCAGAATCGTCGGTGGTGGTTATCGAAGACGCACTCGGCGCCGGCGACGATGCCGCCGAGATGGACGCCGCCGGCGAGATCATGGCGGCCGACGGCGGCGAAGACGAGGCAACCAACGACAAGGAGTAGGCATGAAGCGGCGTCAACGAATTATTTCCGCGAAGCGCCGCTTTTTAGCGAATATCTCACTTGTAGATGCCGTCTTCCCTGTTCGGCCGAACAGGGAAGAACCATGATCCGGCAATTCGAACTTGTCGAAGCGGTCAAAGCATACGATGCGGCGGCCGACGAAGACGCATTGAACCGGGCCTATGTGTTCGCCATGAAAGCGCACGGCGCGCAAAAGCGTGCCTCCGGCGACCCTTACTTTTCCCATCCCCTGGAAGTTGCCGGTATTCTCACTGAATACAAGGTCGACAGCGCTTCGATCGTAACTGCCCTGCTGCACGACACGATCGAGGATACGGATACCGATCTCGCCGACATCGACGAACATTTCGGGGATGAGGTGTCGCGTCTGGTCGACGGCGTTACCAAACTAACGCGGATCGAGTTTCAGTCCGATCAAACGAAACAGGCCGAGAATTTCCGGAAGTTGGTTCTCGCCATGTCGGAAGACATTCGCGTCCTGCTGGTCAAGCTGGCCGACCGCCTGCACAACATGCGCACCCTGCGGTTCATCGGCAATCCGGACAAGCGCCGCCGGATCGCCATGGAAACCATGGATATCTACGCCCCTCTGGCGGAGCGGATCGGTATGCAGGAAATGAAGACGGAACTCGAGGACCTAGCCTTTGCCGAGCTCAATCCCGACGCCCGCAACTCGATCCTGAAACGTCTGGAGTTCCTGCGCGAACAGGGGACAGGGCTGATCGAGAAGGTCATCGCCGAACTGATCCAGGTTCTGGCCGACGAAGGCGTCAAGGCCGACGTGGAGGGCCGAGAGAAAACCCCGTACTCCGTTTGGAAGAAGATGCAGCACAAGGAGGTCGGTTTCGAACAGCTCTCCGATATCATGGCCTTTCGCATCGTCGTCGGTTCGGTCGAGGACTGCTATCGGGCGCTTGGCGTTGCCCACAGCGCCTATCCCGTAGTGCCCGCTCGCTTCAAGGATTACATCTCGACGCCCAAGCCGAACGGCTACAGGTCGTTGCACACCGGCGTGTTTGGGCCGGAGCGGCAGCGCGTCGAGTTGCAGATTCGAACCGCCGAGATGCACGAAATAGCGGAACACGGCGTCGCCGCCCACTGGGCCTACAAGCAAAAAGGCGCGGCCACGGACCGGCCGCAATACCGGTGGCTGCGCGAACTCCTGGATATCCTGGAGCACGCCGCCGGCCCCGAGGAGTTCCTCGAGCACACCAAGCTCGAGATGTTTCAGGATCAGGTTTTCTGTTTCACGCCGCGCGGCGATTTGATCAACCTGCCGCGTGGGGCGACGCCGGTGGATTTTGCCTACGCCGTCCATTCCGAGGTCGGAGACCGATGTGTCGGCGCCAAGATCAACGGCCGCATGATGCCGCTGAGAAGCGAACTCAGGAACGGCGATCAGGTCGAGATCATCACCTCGAAGGCTCAGACGCCCTCTCCGACATGGGAGCGCTTCGTTGTCACCGGCAAGGCCCGATCCCGCATTCGTCGTTTCATCCGGATGCAGGAACGCGATCAATACCAGCAACTCGGTCGCTCGATCCTCAAGCGGGCCTTTCGGGACGAAGGCTACGAGTATACCGACAAAGGCCTGGCCGGCGTCCTTCAGGTCTTCGACCAACCTTCCGTCGACGATCTGTGCGCCAAGGTCGGGGCCGGCCACCATACCGCCCGCGAGGTTCTGGAAGCGGTGTTCCCAGGGGTCCGCAATCGGCGCGACGAGGAGAACATCGTGCCGCTGACCAAGATCCGGCGCCAGCATTCCAAGGTCGACCCGGACGACGACGGCGTTTCGATCAGGGGCCTCATTCCGGGAATGGCCATGCATTACGCGGGATGTTGTCATCCTTTGCCGGGCGACAGGATCGTCGGCATCGTTACCACTGGCAAAGGCGTCACCATTCACACCATCGATTGCGAAACGCTCGAGACCTTCAACGATACACCGGAGCGATGGCTCGACGTATCATGGCACCTGAACGAGGAATCGCCCGAATTCCACGTCGGCCGGGTGCATCTGACGGTTCTCAATATGCCGGGCAGTCTCGGCGATTTGTCGACGGTGATCGCCAAGAACGACGGCAACATCTCCAACCTCAAGATCACCAACCGGTCCAAGGATTTCTTCGACATCCTGATCGATATCGAGGTCAGGGATGTCAGACATCTCACCGACATCATCGCCGCCCTTCGAGCGACCCCGGCCATCAACTCCGGCGAACGCGCTCGTGGGTAAGACCCGCGGTTATTGAAGCCGATTGCGGTCGATTTGGCGGATCAACGGCGTATAGTTCCCAGATGTTCAGGCGACGAAACAAGAGAACGTTCTCCGGTAAGGTCCTGGCCTTCTTTTGGCCGGCCACCGGATGGCGCCGCTCGACCGCTTACACGCTTCACCGTGTCGCACGCCTGCCCGGCACGCCCTACAGCATCGCCGCCGGATTTGCCTGTGGAGCAGCAATGTCGTTCACGCCTTTCGTCGGTCTGCACTTCCTGTTGTCGGCAATACTGGCTTGGCTCATTCGTGCCAATGTGGTGGCGTCGGCGCTCGGAACCGCGGTCGGAAATCCATGGACGTTTCCGTTCATCTGGGTCTGGATTTACGAGCTTGGACACTGGATGGGGGTCGGCGAGGATGTCGAAAATATCGAAACCCTGGATTTCAGCGCCATTTTCGGCAGAATACTCGAAGCTACGTTGAACGGCGACGTCGACGCCATCTCGGCTTCGGCGGGGCCGGTTTTTTCGCCGATGCTGCTGGGCAGCTTCCCGACTACGATCATAGTTTGGATCGTATTCTATGTGCCGTTACGCAAGCTCGTCGAGGAATACCAGATCAGACGCGCTCGGAAGCGGGCGCGATTGAAGGAGGAGACGAAATGAGCGGACATCTTCGTCTGGGCGTGAACATCGATCATGTCGCCACCATTCGCAATGCACGTGGCGGCATCCATCCCGATCCAGTTCGGGCAGCCAAGCTCGCCGAGGCCGCCGGCGCCGACGGGATCACCGCGCATCTGCGCGAAGACCGCCGTCATATTTCGGACGACGACATCACCCGCCTGACAGATGAATTGGCCGTTCCCTTGAACCTGGAGATGGCTGCCACGGACGAAATGATGGATATCGCGCTTCGGCATAGGCCGCATGCCGCCTGTCTGGTTCCCGAAAAGCGCGAGGAACGGACGACCGAAGGCGGGCTCGATGTCGTCGGCGGACACAACCATCTGGCTCCCTTCGTTAAAACCCTGAGCGAGGCAGGAATCCGGGTCTCCATGTTCATCGAACCGACTCCGGCGCAGTTGCAGGCGGCGGCGGATATCGGCGCCCCGGTCGTCGAACTTCACGTTGGCGCCTATTGCGATGCCCGACAGGTGGAGCGGTCGAAGGAATTCGACCGGATAGCCACCGCCGCGGCGGAAGCCGAACGGCTGGGCCTCGAATGCCACGCCGGCCACGGTCTGACGTTCGACACGGTGGGACCGGTCGCAGCCATCCCCAACATCGTCGAGTTGAATATCGGGCACTTTCTCGTTGGCGAGGCGATCTTCGGCGGCTTGGAAAGCAGCATAAAGCGCATGCGGGCGATGATGGACAAAGCCCGTTCCGACGCCGAAGGGATTCGCTCGGCCTGACGGTTCCAAGGTTTATAGGACGGCTCTTGCATGATTCTTGGGATCGGTATCGATCTGTGCGACATCCGGCGCATCGAGAAATCCCTGCACCGTTTCGGGGGCCGTTTCACGCACCGGCTCTTTTCCGAGAGCGAACGCGCCAAGGCCGAGGACAGGATCCACCCGGCCCGATCCTATGCGCAAACCTTCGCCGCCAAGGAGGCCTGCGCCAAAGCCTTGGGCACGGGTATTCGGCAGGGCGTTTTCTGGCGCGACATGGTGGTTCGGAATTACCCGTCCGGACAACCTTACATGGTCATAAGCGGTGGTGCGCTGGCCCGGCTGGAGGAACTGACGCCGGATGGTATGACGGCGCGGATCGACGTTTCGCAGAGCGACGAATACCCGTTCGCCAACGCCGTTGTGGTGATTTCCGCCGTTCCCAGCGATGAAAATCGTCAGGATGCGTCTTGACTCGGCGTGCTTCGGTTGGCTTGATCACCGTCGCTCGTCTCCGAGGTTTGAGAATCTCCATTCAAATCAATTCGTTTTAAGAAGAATCGCTAATGGACCAAAAGAATCCCGGCGGGTTCAAGGACACGCTCAAGACCGTTTTTTATGCGATTCTCATCGCGCTCGGCATTCGAACCGTGGCCTACGAGCCCTTCAACATCCCGTCGGGATCGATGATCCCGACGCTGTTGATCGGCGACTATCTGTTCGTGTCGAAGTTTTCCTACGGATACAGCCGGTATTCGCTGCCGTTCAGCCTGCCGCTGATACCCGGACGGATTTTCTTCACCGAGCCGGAGCGCGGTGATGTCGCCGTTTTCAAGCTGCCGACCGACAACAGTACCGATTACATCAAGCGCATCGTCGGACTGCCGGGTGATACCATACAGCTCAAGAACGGCATTCTTCACGTCAACGGCAAGCCGGTAAGGCGTCACCGGACCGAGGACTTCGTCACCATGACCGGACCCGGATCGTTTCAGCGCATCGCCCGTTTCCAGGAAACGCTACCGAACGACCGCGTGCACGAGATCATCGAATTCACCGACGACAGCATTTTCGATACCACGCCTGTCTATACGGTGCCGGAAGGGCACTATTTCGGCATGGGAGACAATCGCGACCGTTCCCGGGACAGCAGGTTCCTCGACGAGGTCGGGTTTATTCCGAAGGAAAACCTGGTCGGGCGCGCCGAGATCCTGTTCTTCTCGGTCGACGGCGCCGCCTGGGAATTCTGGAAGTGGCATAAATCCCTCCGTTTCGGGAGGTTCTTTCAGGGGATTCAATGACCGGGAACCGGGAGAAACAGACCACGGGGTTGGCCGATCTTGAAAAGAGGCTCGGTCATGTTTTCGACGATCGAGACCTCATCGGACAAGCTCTCACCCACTCTTCCGCTACTCGAAACCGCTCTCACTCCAACGAACGTCTTGAGTTCCTCGGCGACAGGGTCCTCGGTCTCGTCATCGCCGAGATGTTGCTCGATCGCTTTCCCGACGAAGATGAAGGGGCGCTCGGTTATCGCTTGCCGGCGTTGGTGCGGCGCGAAAGCCTGGCCAGGGTAGGGGAGGCGATCGGACTGGCCGAGCATATCGTGATGTCCGACGGAGAGGAGGAAACCGGAGGACGTCAGAAGGAAGGGGTTATCGCCGACGCGTGCGAGGCGGTGATCGGCGCTCTCTTCCTCGACGGCGGCCTGCAAGCGGCGGGCCGGTTCATCGGCGTGCATTGGGAACAACTGATCGGCGAGGACTTGACCCCTCCCAAGGATCCAAAAACCGAATTGCAGGAATGGGCGCAAGCGGCTTCGCTTCCGCTACCCGTCTACGAGACCATCGGTCGCCACGGACCCGACCATGCTCCGACGTTTACGGTGTCCGTATCGGTCGCCGACGGAGAACCCGAATCGGGGGTTGGCACCTCCAAGCAGGCGGCCGAGCAGGCGGCCGCGCAGGCGCTCCTGGCGCGGTTGACAGGCCATGAGTGATCCGTCGACACGGGCCGGTTTCGTCGCCATCGTCGGCGCTCCGAACGTCGGCAAGTCGACGCTGCTCAACAGGTTGGTCGGCGCCAAGGTCTCGATCGTCTCGCCGAAGGTGCAAACCACCCGCAGCCGGGTCCTCGGCATCTGCATCGAAGGCGACACGCAAGTCGTCTTCGTCGATACGCCGGGTATCTTCCAGCCACGGCGCCGGCTCGACCGTGCCATGGTAGCGGCTGCTTGGGACGGGGCCGGTGACGCCGATAAGGTCTTGTTGCTGGTCGATGCCGATCGCGGCATCGACCGCGATACCGAAGCCATCGTCGCCAAACTCAAGGCAAGCGGCCGGACGGCGATTCTCGCCATCAACAAGATCGATATCGTCGACAAACCCAAGCTTCTCACCCTTGCGGCATCATTGACCGAGTCGGGAACTTTTGCCGAGACCTTCATGATCTCAGCCGAGACCGGAGACGGGGTCGCCGACCTGATGGCCAACCTCGCCTCCGGCCTGCCGGAGGGTCCTTGGCTGTTTCCGGAGGACCAACTTTCGGACATGCCCGAGCGACTGTTGGCGGCCGAGATCACGCGCGAAAAACTCTACCTCCAACTACACGACGAACTTCCTTACGCGGCCGCCGTGGAAACCGAGGGTTGGGAGCAAAAAGACGACGGCAGTGTCAAGATCGATCAGGTCGTCTACGTCGAACGGCAGAGCCAGAAAGCCATCGTCGTCGGCAGGGGCGGACGGCGGATCAAGCGGATCGGCGAGGCGGCGCGGAAGGAACTGGAGGAACTCCTCGAGACCAAGGTTCATCTCTTTCTTTTCGTGAAGGTGCGCGGCAAGTGGGGCGAAGACCCCGAGCGCTACGACGATCTCGGTCTCGACTACAACGTCTGAATGCCGGCCTCGACGACGCTCACTCCGCCCAGGCCATCCCGCCGCCGCCAAACAGGCGAACCGCGTTGCCATAGGCGATCGCCTTGGCCGTATCCTTGGGCAGATAGTCGAGCCAGAAGCGATGTTCCCCAACCAGGCTGCGATAGTCGTCCCATCGAGAAGCGACATAGGTGTCGGTGCCGATCATGAAGCGATCCCGGTGGCGAAGCAGAAGCTGTCGCCACGCTGGATCGAGCCCCTCTGCGCCAAGTACGTCGCCGGCCCGGAAGGAAAGCTCCGTCCAAAGATTTCGGAAGCGGTCGAGCAACGACCCGATGACCTCCGGCGGCTCGGTCATGCCGGCGTGCGCCCACAGGATTTTCAACCTCGGTTCGCGAACGAACAGAGCTTCGACCTCGGCGGCACCGGTATGAACGTGAAGAACTATATCCCGGGCGACGGCCATCTCGATGACGCGCTTGACTTCTTCCGTCCCGGTCGCCTCCACCCCGAACAGGTGAAACTCGCCAATGCCCTTGTAGATGCCTTGCCTCAGTCTCGATTGCAGGTAGCCGGGCGTCGCGTCGTCCCTGAACCAGTTCGAGGAATTGACGCCATCGCGGTAAGGCCTCAACACCGGCACGAAGATTTCCGGCTCGAGGCTGTGCAACATCAGGGTTCCATCGTCAGGCGTGCTCGATACCAGGGCCCGCTTGACCCCGCTTGTCGTCAGTTTTCTCAGGACCGCCGCCGGAGCATGTTCGTTCCAGGCGCTCGCGCTGTAGTGGACGTGGGTATCGAAGATCGGCAACGGGCCGTCGGCCCGAGACACCCCCGCCACACAGACCGCGACGACAACCGCCGCCGACCAGTATTTTCGCATCATCGACAACCTCCGTCGCCAACGATCATGACACCGAACACTCCTTTCCAACGACCATTTTGTCCAGGCCACCGAAAAAAATTCGATCCCGCTACATTATAGTATGCACTCCCCTTTCTTATCCCCGGGTTCCACAGGGATGTGGATCGAATCCGGGTTGTCGCTCCTGGAGGGCTTGGATACCCTGCACATGGATCCGACAGCGGCGATGGACCGCAAGGAAAGTCAAAGCGACTGGATTCAAATCAGATTTCCCAGGGACCCTTCGGGGTATGAAGGAGACCTGATTGGGGAGCGGCCCACCGGGCAACCGGCGGGCCGCTTCTTATTTTGATCTGCGTCGTGCCTGTGCGACGGAAGCGGCGCTACCGGGGAAGCGCTTGCAGCAGGAAGGCGGCCCGCAACGTGTCGTTGATCGGCATGCGCATGCCTGTCACCCCGGGATTGAACCAATGGTCGTAGACATCGTAGATCTCGCCGTTTCGCATCATCTCGGCCAACACCCTGTTGCCGATCAGTCGGAATACCGAATCTCCCTTCGGAACCATGATCCCATAGGGGTCGTAGCTCAGGAACGGTCCCACCACCTTGAACTTGCCGGTGGCGTCGAACTTGCTGATGAGGCCATAGAGAAGCACGTGATCGGTGGCGAACGCATCGACAGCGCCCGTGGTCATTTTCTCCCAGCCCTCGTCGTGGTCGCGGACCGATACGATCCGGATGTTCATGTGCTTTTCATTGATCGCCTTTCGTACCGCCTCCTCGTTGGTTGTGCCGGCGGTAAGGGCGATCGACCGGCCCTCTAGATCCTCCAATTTCCTGATCCCGGAACCGGCCGGAACGGCCAGCTTGGTTCCGGTAATGAACATGATGGACAGGAAATCAACTTGCCGGGCTCGAGTGAGATTGTTGGTGGTCGAACCGCATTCCATATCGATTTCGCCGTTGACGAGCTTTGGAATTCGGTTGGTCGAGGTGACGGCAACGAAATCGACGTCGAGAGTCGTACGACCGAGCTCCTGTTTGATGGCTTCGACGATACGCAGACAGAGATCGATGGAGTACCCGATCGGCGCGTCATCGCTGCCGATATACGAAAAAGGTATCGACGAAGTCCGGTGACCGATCTTGATGGCGCCGGTTCGTGCGATCTTGCTGAGGGTCGGCGAATGGTCGTCTCCGAAAACTTCCGATGGCAACACGAGCACGGCCAACGCCAATATCATAGTGCCAAAACGGTGCCGTCCGTGGATCATCATGAGCGCCCGACAGCATTCAAATGGGTGGCGAAATCCGGGTCCGACATTAGGGCTTTGCAACGTTCGAAACGCCCCGTCGAGTAAGCCCAGAAGTCCTCGACCGGATTGTCGTTGGCGTGTTGGATCAACCCCCACAAGGTCCAAAGCAGATCGCACATCGCCTTGTAGATGATCATTCGGCCGTACACATCCGGCGGCGGTTCGCCTCCGCAATAGGCCTGCATCAATTCGCGATCCTGTTCCACGGCGAAGCCGGCTTCGACGGAGAGATCGCCCAGGTCCCAGATCGGATCGTTCATCCCCGAATACTCCCAATCGACGATCCACATGCGGTTTCCGTCGTCGAGGAAGTTTTCGCACAGGGGATCACAATGACAGGGGGCGAGCTTAGTCGGATGGTCGTCCAATACCTCCCGCACCGCCCCGGCTTCCCCGACCACGTCATGGTAGCCGTCCGGCAGGGTGGCGCCCAGTTTATCGAGGACCCCGAGGTATTCGTCGATCATGCTGAACAACTCGAATCGGAATTCGAAAGGTTCGCCATGGGCGTGCAAGGATTTCAAAGCAAGCGCGGCTCGGGTCGGTGCGCCTGGAGTCTCCGGAAACGACTGGGGCGTCATCGTCTTGCAGTCGTCCACATGGGCGAGAAGCATGAGGCCGTCCGATTCATCGAAGAACAACACCTCGGGGCCAACGCCGGCAGCCGCCGCGACCCGGGTGTTGTGCCCCTCGACCCGGCGGTCGATATACTCTCCGGTGCCTTCGCCGGCGATCCTCAGAACGAAGGTGCGGTCCGGCGTCCCGACCCGGTAGACCAGATTGGTCAGACCGCCCAAACGCTCGACGGATATGTCGCTCTCGGAGATATCGGCCAGCAACGGAATGCTCTTGAGCGCGGCAAAGACCTGATCCATACCCGAGACCCTAACATTCCTCGACGGTTACGGTAAACTCGCGGTATGGATTGGCAGGACGACGGCATCGTCTTAGCGGCCCGCAAGCACGGCGAGAACTCGGCGATCGTGTCGCTGCTGACGCGCCAACACGGCCGTCACGCCGGTTTGGTGCGCGGCGGTAGCGGGAGAAGGGCGCGCGGGCTCTATCAGCCGGGAAACCTTGTGGCGGCCCATTGGAAAGCGCGGTTGCCCGAACATCTCGGAACCTACCGATGCGAAATGACCGATGCCGTGGCGGCCGGCCTTCTGAACGAGCCGGCCAAGCTGGCTGGGCTAAGTTCGGCCTGCGCGGTGGCCGAGGCGGCCTTGCCCGAGCGCCAATCCCACCAGCCGGTGTTCGACGGCTTGCTGGTGCTGCTGGAAGCATTGGATGGGCCGTCATGGCCGTCGGTCTACGTGAAATGGGAGTTGGGACTGCTCCAGGAACTCGGTTTCGGCCTCGATCTGTCCCGTTGCGCCGCCACCGGGACGGTCGATGATCTGGTATCGGTGTCACCCAAGTCAGGGCGCGCCGTCTCACGGGCCGCTGCCGCACCCTACAAGGATGTATTGCTGCCGCTGCCGAGATTTCTCTTAATCTCCGGAGAAACCGGAAGCCCAACGGAGATCACGGAAGGACTGGCGCTGACCGCCTACTTCTTCGAGCGCCATGTGTTCGGACACCGCCGCAACGGGATGCCCGCAGCCCGACGGCGCCTCGCCGAACGATTGCAAGCGGGAAAAACGTAAGGTCGAAATTGCAGAGTTACTCTTCCGAGCTCAAGATCAGATTGTCTGCGGCCATGCGGCCGTTCTCCGTCGATACCAGTTCATATTCCAGCTGTTGACCCTCGCGCAGCGTATCGACTCCGGCTTTGGTCACCGCCGATATATGAACGAACGCGTCTTTCGAGCCGTCCTCGGGCTCGATAAACCCGTACCCCTTTGCTCTGTTGAACCACTTGACCGTGCCTTTGGCCATAATTACCCCTCCAAGTTTTAGTACGCGACCGGTGCTGTGGCACCGTCCCCTTCATCCTGGCCGCAAGTGTTCGGGAGTAACGTGGTCTAGTCGTGAAACGGCTAATCGATACTTCGAAGTTTGCGCAACCGTTTTTGCTAACTAGTGCCATTCCATATTCTTTTCAAGGCCTAACATGCATCGGCGATGACTTTTCCGCATACACCCATACACCGACGATTTACGCCACAGATTGACGGGTCCGTTGTTTGCGATACTATATCTTGTAGTATTCGTACACTCAGACGAGTTGGTCCATGACACGAACCGCCCCGGCCGGCGATATTCTCGATACGCGGCTCGCAGATGCGCTGAGCGAGCGCTACCTCTCCTACGCCCTCTCGACAATCATGTCGCGCTCGCTTCCCGACGTGCGCGATGGTTTGAAGCCGGTCCACCGTCGTCTGCTGTATGCCATGCGGCAACTCAAGCTCGATCCCGAGTCGGGGTTCAAGAAATGCGCCCGCATCGTTGGCGATGTCATGGGTAAGTACCATCCGCATGGCGACCAAGCGATTTACGACGCCATGGTCCGTCTCGCCCAGGAGTTCGCCCAACGCTACCCCCTGGTCGACGGCCAGGGAAACTTCGGCAACGTCGACGGCGACAATGCCGCGGCCATGCGCTACACGGAAGCGCGCCTGACCGACGTGGCGTGGGCGCTGTTGAATGGCATCGACCGCGACAGCGTCGATTTCAGGGGCACCTACGACGGCGAGGACGAGGAACCGGTGGTGCTGCCGGCGCGGTTCCCGAACCTTCTCGCCAACGGCGCCGCCGGCATCGCCGTCGGCATGGCGACCAACATACCGCCGCACAATGTCGGTGAGTTGTGCGACGCCCTCGTTCATTTGATCAAGTTCCCGCGCGCCACTTTCGACAAGCTGGTCGAGTTCGTTCCCGGCCCGGACTTTCCGACCGGCGGCGTTCTCATCGAGCCGCGCGACAGCGTCGTTGATTCGTACCGGACGGGACGCGGCGGCTTCAGGTTGCGCGCCAAATGGAAGACCGAGAAACTGGGCCGCGGTGTCTATCAGATCGTCGTCACCGAGATCCCCTATCAGGTTCAGAAATCCCGCCTGATCGAGAAAGTGGCGGAGCTTCTGAACGACCGCAAACTGCCACTCGTCAACGACATACGCGACGAGTCGGCCGAAGACGTTCGCATCGTCATCGAGCCCAAGAACCGCAGCGTCGAAGCCGATCTCCTGATGGAGCACCTGTTCCGCCAAACCGACCTGGAGATTCGTTTCGGCCTCAACCTCAACGTCATCGATGCCGACAATCGGCCGGGCGTGATGAACCTCCGGGATGCGTTGAAGGCGTTCCTCGATCACCGCATGGATGTCCTGGTTCGCGAAACCGAATACCGTTTGGAGAAGATCGAGCGGCGCCTGGAAATCCTCGAAGGGCTGCTGGTCGCCTATCTGAACCTCGACAAGATCATCAAGATCGTGCGCGAGGAGGACGAACCGAAGCCGAAGATCATGAAGGCGTTCAAGCTCAACGACGTACAGGCCGAGGCCATCCTCAACATGCGCCTGCGCCAGTTGCGCAAACTCGAGGAAATCGAAATCAACAACGAACACAAGGCGCTCAGCAAGGAAGGCAAGGACCTGCGCGCCCTGCTCAAGGACGAAAGGAAACGCTGGAAGACGATTTCGTCGGAGATCGCCGGGATCAAGAAGCAGTTCGGCGCCAAGACGCCGCTGGGCCGCCGTCGTACCGAGATCGGCGAGCCCCCGAGCGCCGTCGTCGTGCCCTTGGAATCGATGATCGAGAAAGAGCCCATTACCGTCGTCGCTTCGGAGAAGGGGTGGATCCGGGCCGTCCGCGGCCATGTCGAAAACACCGCCGAGATGAAATACAAGGAAGGCGACAAGGGACGTTTCGCCATCCATGCCGAGACCACGGACAAGCTGGTCGTTTTCGCCACCAACGGCCGTTTCTACACGCTCGGATGCGACAAGCTGCCAGGCGGCAGAGGGCACGGCGAACCCCTGCGTCTGATGATCGAATTGACCAATGGTCACGACGTTGTGGCGATGTTCGTCCACAAACCTGACCGCCGCTTGATCGTCGCTTCCGAAAGCGGGCGCGGGTTCATCGTCGAGGAAAGCGAGGTCCTGGCGCAGACCAAGAACGGCAAGCAAGTGCTCAATCTCGGCGAAGGAGAGGAGGCTGCCGTCTGCGTCGTCGTCGGCGAGGAACACGACGGGATCGCCGTGCTCGGTTCCAATCGAAAACTCCTGATTTTTTCCTTGGACGAACTGCCGGTTATGACGCGCGGCCGCGGCGTCATCCTGCAACGCTACAAGAAGGGCGGATTGGTCGACGTAACGACTCTGAAACTGGACGAAGGCTTGACGTGGCGTTCCGGCAAAGGGTTCCGAACGGATCCGGAGATCGAACGCTGGATCGGCAAGCGTTCGCAGGCCGGGCAGCTACCGCCGAAGGGGTTCCCGAGAGGCAACCGATTTACTTGAGAGCCGAGGCCTGATAGGAACACGGGCGAACCGAACCCTCATTCAGGAGCGTGAGCGCCATGAGCACACTGACCGCCCCCCATCCGACACTAATCTCGGCGCTCTGGCCGAAGGGCGAAGCCGCCGGTGCTGTGCGCTTTGCCATCCTGGCCGTCATCGGAAGCCTGCTGATCGCCTTGGCCTCGAAGATCCAGGTGCCGTTCTATCCGGTTCCGATGACCATGCAGACATTCGTCGTCCTCGCCCTCGGCATGGCCTACGGCTGGCGGCTGGGCGGCGCCACCCTGGCCCTGTATCTGGCCGAGGGCGCATTCGGTCTACCGGTGTTCGCGGGTACGCCCGAAAAAGGCATCGGTCTCGCTTACATGATGGGTGGCACCGGCGGCTACCTGATCGGATTCGTCGCTGCCGCCACCGTCTGCGGATGGCTGGCCGAGCGCGGTTGGGACCGCAACTTCCTGACCACCGGCCTCGCCATGCTGATCGGCAACGTCGTCATTTACGTCCCCGGCCTGCTGTGGCTGGGAAGCCTGTACGGCTGGGACAAGCCGATCCTGGAGTGGGGATTGACCCCGTTCATCCTCGGCGACCTCACGAAACTGGCCCTGGCGGCGCTCGTCCTGCCGCTGGCCTGGAAATTCGCCGAGCGCACCAAGGATTAGCGACAACGCGATACGAGACGGCCGCTTTCGGATCTCAGCGACGCGGGAAGGGAGCAGTGTCCGGGCGCACCGTAGCGCCACGTTTCGTGCCCGTCTCCAATCCTGGCATCGCGCAACTTGCGGGCTTGAGGGCGCTCCTGCCATTTGCTAGCGTGCGGATGACAGAATAACCGTCCAATTGAATTCAGGGAGACAATTATGAAAAGACGCGAGTTTTTGAAAAAATCCGCTGTCGCCGGCGTGGCCGGAACGGCGGCGGCGGCGACGCTTTCGAAGCCCGCCATCTCGCAGGGCCTCAAGAAAATGGTCGTGGTCTCGACTTGGCCGCGGGATTTTCCGGGCCTCGGAACCGGCGCCCAGCGTCTCGCGAAGCGAATTAACGACATGACGGAAGGCCGTATTTCGGTCGAGTACTTCGCCGCCAAGGAGCGGGTCGGCGCCTTCGATTCGTTCGACGAGGTGGCTTCCGGAAGCGCCCAGGCCTATCACGCCGCCGATTATTATTGGAAGGGCAAGCACCTGGGATGGGCCTACTTCACGGCGGTGCCGTTCGGCCTCAGCTATACGGAGATCAACGCCTGGATCCGTTTCGGCGGCGGCCAGGAACTGTGGGACGAGTTGGCGGCCGGTTTCGGCCTCAAATGCGTCATGGCCGGCAACACCGGTTGTCAGATGGGCGGTTGGTTCAACAAGGAGATCAACTCGGCCGACGACCTCAAGGGCCTGAAGATGCGTATCCCCGGCCTCGGAGGCGACGTCATGGCGAAACTCGGCGCCTCGCCGGTTTCCATCCCCGGCGGTCAGATCTACGAGAACCTGGTTTCCGGCGCCATCGACGCGACTGAGTGGGTGGGCCCCTGGAACGACAGCTTCATGAAGTTCTACGAGGCCGCCAAGTACTATTACTATCCAGGCATGCACGAGCCGGGCTCGATGATCGCGTTCGGCATGAACAAGAAGTGGTGGGAAGGTCTTTCCAAGTCCGATCAGCTGATCATCGAAGCCGCCGCGGCCATGGAAAACGACGTCATGATGGCCGAATACAACATGAAGAGCGGATCGGCGCTGGCCAGCCTGATCAAGGACCAGGGCGTCAAGCTGCGTAAGTTCAACGACGACGTCTACGACAGCTTCGCCGAGGCGGCCGAGGAAGTGTTTGCGGGCGTCCGCGCGCACAGCGCCCTGGCGAAGAAGATCGACGCCAGCTTCGTGGCGGCGCGCAAGGACCTCGGCGGCTGGTCGAAGATTTCCGACCAGGCGTTCCTGCAGCAGCGCAACCGGGCGCTCGGCCTCTAGCCGGCGTCGTCCTTTGAGATAGCGAAAGCGGAGCTCCGACGGGGCTCCGCTTCTCGTTTCTCAGGCGAGGAGGGCGGTTCAAAGGTAACGCCCATGTTGAGAACGATCCGGCGTCAATGAGCGAAGGACATCGAGAGCACCAGGACGGTTCCGCGGAAAACAGCGGACCGTCGCCGCATGTATCGGCGGCCGCGCACGGGCCTTTGGTGCCGGTGCTGCGTATCTTTGCGTTTTCCATGGTCGCTCTCGGGCTCGTTTTCGTATTCAGCAACTATCTGAATTTCTGGCGCGATTGGCCCGGCCTGCCCGACTTCTTCGCCCACATGGGCTGGTTCGGACTGATGCCGCTGCAAAGTTCGTTGAGCGCGGAAGCCGTGACGCTCGGGTGGATTCAGTCTCTGCTCTACGCGGTCCCCATCGTCGGCGTCGTGGCGCTCGTTCTGGCAACCCCGAACCGCGCCCTGCATGAGGATTCGGAAGCCCTGTCGGCGTTGACGACCTATATCATTCGGGCTTCGTTCTGGGCGGTTCTGCTGACCGGCCTGGCCGACATGGTGATCTCGTTCCTGCGGGTCGAGGGCTTGCTTGTCGATGTCGTCGGTACGAGCCTGGCCGAGGACCTCGGCCGCTCCAGCTACCGCGGCACCCGGGTCCATTACCCGCTGATGGCGGTCGCGCTCGTCATCGCCTACTTCACGCGATCGCTCGGATTCATCTGGCTGGCTCTGCTGATCGTCGTCGCCGAGGTCCAAATCGTAATCGCCCGCTTCGTGTTTTCCTACGAGCAGGCTTTCATGGCCGACCTGGTGCGCTACTGGTATGGCGCTCTGTTCCTGTTCGCCAGCCCCTACACGCTGGTTCACGAGGGGCATGTGCGGGTCGATATCCTGTACGCGGGTTTCAGCGAACGCGGCAAGGCGTGGTCCAACGCCTTGGGCTCGGTCGTATTGGGCATGCCGTTGTGCTGGGTCATCCTGACCCGGGGCATGTGGGGGAAATCCAACGTCATCAACGGCCCGCTGCTGAACTACGAAGTCACTCAGGCCGGTTACGGCATGTACGTGAAATACCTGCTGGCTGCGTTCCTGTTGATCTTCGCTCTCGGCATGTTGGTTCAGTTCGCGAGCTATCTCCTCGGCAACGCCGCCGTGCTCCTGCACGAACGCGGATACCACCCCGACATGACCGAACACGCCAACGTCTAGGGCGCCGGAAACCCAACCGCCATGGAAATCTTCTTCCTCGTCGTCCTGATCGTGCTGATGGTGATCGCGCTCGGCGTCGGCTTTCCGGTGGCGTTCGCGCTGCCGGGATCAGCCATCCTCAGCATTGCGCTGGCCGCGATCACCGGCGTGATTTTCGAGGGACAGGCCGACGCCTTTTTCGCACACGGCGACCCGATCCAGTGGCTCAACGCCGGCGTCACCAATTTCCGCGGGATCTATTGGGAGGCCGAACGAGATACGCTGATCGCGATCCCGCTTTTCATCTTCATGGGTATCATGCTCGAGCGCTCGAAGATCGCCGAGGATCTGCTGGTCACCATGGCGCAGTTGTTCGGCCCGATCCCCGGCGGTCTCGGCATCTCGGTAGTGGTCGTCGGCGCGCTTCTCGCCGCGACGACGGGCATCGTCGGCGCCACCGTCATCGCGATGGGGTTGATCTCGCTGCCGGTCATGCTGCGCGCCAACTATTCCCACTCCCTCGCCACCGGCACCATCAGCGCCTCCGGCACCCTGGGCCAGATCATTCCGCCCTCCATCGTGCTGATCATCCTGGCCGACCAATTGTCGAACGCCACCGATCAAGCCGACGCCATCCGCACCGCCGACTACAAGGCGGGCACCGGTCAGATTTCCCTGCCGACGGAGTACAGCCTGACGTCGACCAGCGCCGGAGATATGTTCCTCGGCGCCTTCCTGCCGGGCCTCGTCCTGGTCGGTCTGTATATTCTCTATATCCTCGCGCTTTCGCTGTTACGGCCGAAGGTCGCACCGCCGGCCCCGTACGAGGGAAAATTCGACCGCAAGTTCGCGATCCGCGTGTTCGTGGTGCTGGTGCCGCCATTAACGCTGATCTTCACGGTCCTCGGCTCCATCGTTCTCGGCATCGCGACGGTGAACCAGGCCGGCGCCATCGGCGCCGTCGGCGCCTTGGTGATGGCCGGCTACCGTCTGATGGAAGGGAAACGCGGCGCCTTTTATCCAGCCATTCTCGCCGTCGTTTCCATTGCCGCCATCGTTTGGTTGCTCAGCGCCTTCGATATCAACGTCAAGAACATCAAGGGCACCGAGGACTGGATCGGCATCATCCTGGCCACGGTTGCTTCGACCGCCTTTCTCGTCTCCGTCATCTGGAGTGGCTGGCGAGCCTACAGAGTGGAGAACACCTTGGAAGGGGTGATGATCGAGACCGCCAAGACGACTTCCCTGGTGTTCATCATTCTGTTGGGGGCGGCCATGCTGACGGCGGCGTTCCGGGCGTTCGGCGGCGAGGAACTGGTCAGGGAGTTCCTGACCGGCCTGCCCGGCGGCTTCATATCGAAATTCGTCGTCGTTATGGCGGTCATCTTCCTGCTCGGTTTCTTCCTCGATTTCATCGAGATCGCGGTCGTCGTCGTGCCGATCATCGCGCCGATCCTGTTGGCCGATCCTTCGGCCAACGTCACCGCCGTGTGGTTGGGGGTTATGATCGGCGTCAACATGCAGACTTCGTTCCTGACGCCGCCTTTCGGCTTCGCGCTGTTCTATTTGCGCGGCGTCGCCCCGCCGAGGGTCAAGACCATCGAGATGTACCGGGGCGTGGTGCCGTTCATCCTCCTGCAGTTGGCCGGCCTGGTCATCGTCGGGCTTTACCCGCCGCTGGTGAACTATCTGCCGAACCGGGTTTACCTTACCTCCGAAACGGCGCCGCCGCCGCAAAACCCGAAACTACAGATTTGCGTGGAAAGGTTTCTGTTCGTTCAGTTCGACCAACAAGCCGGCACCTTGAGGACCGCCATCCAGACGGCGAAGGAACTGAACACGGAAATCCTGCCGGAGAAATACCGGACCTCGTTCGCCGAGAGTCTGGCGTCGGCCGAGAATACCTTCGGTCTGATCGAGAAAGTCCGGGCCACAGAAAGCGCCGTCAACGAATACATTCCGACTTACCGGCCGATGCATACGACGGTCCGTGACCTGCGGGTCGAAATCGGCAGCCTCGATCGCAAGCTCCAGGGACTTGACAAGGACCGCGCGAATTTCGCCCGCCAAGGCGAAACGGCGAAAAGCAAACTCGACGAGGTGCTGAAACGGATCGACTCCCTCAACCGGGCGAAAAAGGAAGTCAACTCGAACTTCCCCGCCAACTGGGAAGAGGCCCGCAAGACCTACGTCAAGCTCGCCGATGCCGAGAAGAAGGCGCGCCGCGTCTACCGGCGGAACGTCGACGATGCTTATGAGGCTGTTACCCAGATACGCACGTTGATCTCGCAGACCGATGAACTGGCGGCGCTGGAGGAGCAAATAAGAGCGCTCGCCGCCGTCATCGCCGACGATCCGGCCGATCAGGCCATGACCGCCATCAAAGCGGCTGAAGGCGCGGTAGGCGCGATTCAAGGCGCCAGTTCTATCAAATCGAAACTGTCGAGAGCCCGCCGCGCCCTGAAGGGCGACGCCCCGAAACGGGAAAAGGCGGCGGCGGAACTGGCCAAGGGACTGGCGGCGTTCGAGGCCGAGGTCGCGTGGCGCCGCAAGGCGTCGAAAGACTTGGCTCCCGGTCTCGAGACCTACGATGACGCCATCCGCCACACCATCGGCTTACGGCAACAGGAACGGCTGACTTCCAAACAGGCCGAGGAAGTGGCCAGCTGCCTTTCCGTGCATCGCGATATTTCCTTGAGCTTCTAGAGCGGGTCACGTTGATACGGAAGCGGCTGAGATCGGTGTTGCGGCCTGCCGGCCAGGAGAGGATGCGAAGGCG
>CAYFMP010000058.1:0-25316 GCA_964344215.1 uncultured Thalassospiraceae bacterium
ACCCCGTATCATCGGCCCGGAGAGCGACCAACCGCAATCACGCTATGTGTGAATAGGGGCAACTTCCTTACGGCGCGCATGCGTTGGCGGGGGTAGCCAAGGATGATCGGGACCGCCCGGGGCGAGCCTCGCCGTTCGACGTTGCTCAGGGTGAGGCCAGGATGTTTTCCCGCCTCATCCTTCAACTCTGCTCGGGGTGAGGTGTTGTGCGCGTTTTCCTCATCCTGAGCGGCGGGCGACGGTCCGCGTGTAGAAGGATGGAGCGGAGATTGCGGAAACGGCGGCGAGGGTGTGCGAACGGCGGCGAACATCCCGGGGAAGAACGGGCGGAGAACGGTTGATATGGGCATTTATAGGCATTTGTCGTCAATCATCGGCATTTTCGGATGTCCGGCCGGGGCGGCGGCGGCGGCCGGATGTTAAGGAATGCTAAGGATTTGTCGGCCCGGCCGCCATGCGCCGATGGCGCGGCGCCGGCGGCCCGTGTAGGGTTGCGCCATGTTCGCGCCCGATCCCGCCACGCTGGCCGTGTTCGCCGCCGTCTCGCTGACCCTCTACGTATCGCCGGGGCCGGACATGATCTACATCGCCTCGCGCTCGATCGCGCAAGGCCGGCGCGGCGGTCTGATCTCGGTGCTCGGCGTCTCGACCGGCCTGCTCACCCACATGCTGGGCGCGGCGCTCGGGCTGTCGGCGCTGCTGGTGGTGTGGCCGATCGCCTACGCCGTCATCAAGTGGGCCGGCGTCGCCTACCTGCTCTACCTCGGGGTGCGGGTGCTGACGGCGGGCGACGGCGGCGGTCTCGGCGCGGCCCGGGCCCGACCGAAGGCCGGCGCCTGGCGCATCTACCGCGAGGGCTTGGCCGTCAACCTGCTGAACCCGAAGATCGCGCTCTTTTTCCTCGCCTTCCTGCCGCAGTTCGTCGACCCGGCGCTGGGCGGCTTCACCGTCCAGATGCTGTTCTTCGGGGCGCTGTTCAACGCCGGCGGCTTCGTCTGGATCGTGTCGCTGGCGCTGGTCTTCGGCAGCCTCGGCGAATGGCTGTCGGCCAGGCCCGCCGTGTGGCGCTGGCAGCGGCGGCTGACCGGCTCGGCCCTGGTCGGGCTGGCCGCCCACCTCGCCTTTTCCGAAAGAAGTTAGCGTTGGGGCTAATAGAGCCCGCCGGTGCCCGACGCCGGCGCCACCGCCGGGTCGAGGCCGCCGGCCGACCAACTGCGCCCCTCGAGCACGGCCGAGCGGCCGGTCGGCACGGTGCCGGGCTTGAAGGCTTCCAGGATGACGTCGCTATCGCCGCCGCGCGCCAATTCGCCGGTCCGCGCCCTGACCCGGACCAGGCGGATGCCGGGCGGGATGCGGAACGGGATCGAGGGTTGGTCGACGAGGGCGGCGGACATGAAGTCGCGGAACACCGGCGCCGCCACCGACGAACCGGTCTCGCGGCGGCCCAGCGGTCTCGGCGTATCGAAGCCGACGAAAACGCCGACCGCCAGATCGGGCGTGAAACCGATGAACCAGGTGTCTTTTTCCTGGTTGGTGGTGCCGGTCTTGCCGGCCAGCGGCTTGCCGACGGCGCGGACGCGCCGCCCGGTGCCGCGCTCGACGACGCCTTCGAGCATGCTGACGATCTGATAGGCGCTGCCGGGATCGGTGATCTGCGGGCGCGCATCGGGGGCGACCGGGGCCGGCTGGCCGGTCCAGAAGCTGGCCCGGCACTTGGCGCAGGTGCGGCGGTCGTGGCGGAACACGGTGGCGCCGTGGCGGTCCTGGATGCGGTCGATCAGGGTCGGCGTCACCTTCTTGCCGCCGTTGACCAGCATCGCATAGGCCGTGGTCAGGCGCATCAGGGTGGTCTCGCCGGCGCCAAGCGCCATCGCCAGGCGCCCGGGCATGGTGTCGACGACGCCGAAACGCTCGGCGTATTCGGCGACCCGCTCCATGCCGATGGTCTGGGCCAGGCGCACCGTCATCAGGTTGCGCGACTTCTCTATCCCCAAGCGCATCGTCGAGGGGCCGTAGAACTTCTTGGTGTAGTTGGCCGGCCGCCATTTCGGCAGCCCCGGTCCCTGGTCGATGACGAACGGCGCATCGAGGATCAGGGTCGATGGGGTGTAGCCCGAATCGAGCGCCGCCAAATAGACGAACGGCTTGAAGGCCGAGCCGGGCTGACGCCGGGCCTGGATGACCCGGTTGAACTGGTTGCGCTCGTAGGCGTAACCGCCGGCCATCGCCAGCACCCGGCCGGTGTGCGGGTCGATGGCGACGACGCCGCCGTCGATATCGGGAAGCTGCCTGAGCCCGTGACTGCCCGGCGGATAGGCCTTGCCGTCGGCATCGACGGCGACCGCCTCGACGGCGATCACCTCGCCGCGCTTGAGCACATCGGCCGGCACCTTGACCTTGGGCCCGCGCTTCTGGCCTTCCTTCCAGGCCCTGGCCCAGGTCAGTTCGGCCAGCGGGATGGTGCCGCGCCGGCCGCTGTCGAGCCCGATGTAGGCGCGCTCCAAATCGGTGCCGAGGACGACGGCCAGCGACCACGCGCCCAGCCCCTTCGGCCGCTGCACCTGAGCGAGCGCGCGCCGCCACTGGGCCGGCTCGTCGATTGGCGTCTCCTCGCTCAGCGCGCCGAACGCGCCGCGCCAGCCATGCCTGCGGTCATAGGCGATCAGACCGTCCTTGAGCGACTTCTCGGCGATCGCCTGCAGCTTCGGCTCGACCGTCGTCTTCACCGACAGCCCGCCCTTATACAGGTTCTCCTCGCCGTAGCGCTCGGCCAGTTCGCGGCGCACTTCCTCGGCGAAGAAATCGGCGGTCACGTACTCGGTGTCGGCGCGCTTGGCGACGACGAGGTCGGCGGCGCGGGCGGCCTCGGCCTCGTCGTCCGAGATGAACCGTTCGGCCACCATGCGGCCGATCACCCAGTCGCGGCGATCCTTGGCGGCTTGCGGTTTGGTGATGGGGTTGTAGTTGTTGGGCGCTTTCGGCAAGGCGGCCAGGAAGGCGGTCTCGTCGACGCTCAACTCGTCCAATGACTTGTTGAAGTAATTGAGGGCGGCGGCGGCGACGCCGTAGGAGCCGAAGCCGAGATAGATCTCGTTCAGATAAAGCTCGAGAATTCGGTCCTTGGAAAACGCCCGCTCGATCCGAAACGCCAGGATCGCTTCCTTGATCTTGCGCGACCAGGAAACCTCGTTGGTCAGCAGGAAGTTCTTGGCAACCTGTTGGGTGATGGTCGAGGCGCCGACCGGGCGGCGCGAGCGGCCCAGGTTCTTGATGTTGGTGGCGACGGCGCGCACGACGCCCAGGAAGTCGATGCCGGTATGCGTATAGAAGTTCTTGTCCTCGGCCGCCAGGAAGGCCTGAACGACCCGCCTCGGCATGGCGCCGATCGGCACGAAGACGCGCTTCTCGACGGCGAACTCGGCCAGCAGCCGGCCGTCGCCGGCATGAACGCGGGTCATCACCGGCGGCTCGTAATCGGCGAGCTGGCGGTAGTCGGGCAGGTCGCGCCCGAATCGATAGAGGACGTAGCCCGACCCGGCGGCGCCGACAACGGCCACGAGGAAAAGCAGTCCAAGTACGGTCAGAAGAAATCTGAGCATGTATCGCCTAAACGAAACCCCCACCGGCAGGTGCGCCTAGCCGAGGAACGCCCGTCCGGTTTTCGCATCTTCCGATCGGCACCATCATAACAAACAAATTGTGGCGATGGGATGGCCGCTATTGGCGGTTGGCTTCCTCTACCCGAAGGAAGTATTCGTCGATCGCCTCGCCGACGGCGGCGGCGATCCGGGCGCGGTAGGCGCGGCGGCGCAGGGAGCGCTCGTCGCGCGGGTTGGAGAGGAAGCCGAGCTCCAGCAGAACGGAAGGGGTGTCGGGCGCCTTGAGAACGGCGAAGCCGGCGAAGCGATGCGTGTTCCTGAGCACCTTGGTGCGGTGCTTCAGGCGCTTGATCAATAGATTGGCGAAGCGGGCCGATTGGTTCATCGACTCGCGCTGCGCCAGATCGATCAGGATATTGGCGACATCCGGGTTTTCGTGGGTGAGGTCGACGCCGGCGATCAGATCGGCCTTGTTTTCCTTCTCGGCCAGTTGCTGGGCCTCCTGGTCCGATGCCTTCTCGGACAGCGTATAGACGGCGGGGCCGCTGATCGCACGGTTCTTGACGGTGTCGGCGTGAACGGAAATGAACAGATCGGCGCCCGCTTCGCGCCCCAAACGGACACGGTCGCGAAGCCGAATGAAGAGGTCGCGCGACCGCGTCAGAATAACCCGGTAGCGGCCGCCGGCCTCGAGGTGCTGCTTCAACTCCCGTCCCATGGAAAGCGTGATGTGTTTCTCGTAAACGCCGGAAATGCCGATGGTGCCCGGGTCGACGCCGCCGTGACCCGGATCGATGACGATGGTCCGTTTCTCGCGGCGTGGGCGGATGGCCGGTTTGCGGGGCGCCAGGTTGAACGCAATGGCCGGCGAGGCATTTGCGGTCGCAGCACCCGACTGCGGCGCCGGCTCGGCTTGACCGCCCGGCGTCGTCGGCGTCTGCAGCCGATAGACGGTTTTCTTAGGTTCGGCCGGCTGCACTCGGCGTTGCGGTGGAGCGAGTGCCGGTGTCGCCGCCGTTCTCGGTGCCGGCCCCTGCGCAGCCACGGTGAGCGGCGGCCCCTTGACGCCGCCCAGGAAGCGCTCGTGGCTGGTCGGCACCAGGTCCAAAACGAATCGATGGCCGCGGCTCGGTTCGGCCGCCAGCACGAACGCCTGACGGATCGCCACCGGGCCGGTCATGTCGAGCACGACCCGGGAATTCCCGGGGCGGTGCAGCCCGTAGCGGAGCTTGTCGAAAACGCCGATCCGTTTCGGCAGCGGCCGCGGCGGCAAGCGCCACCCCACTTCCGGCATGTCGATAACCACGCGATAGGGATCGGTCAGGGAGAAAATGCTGAACGACAACGGGCGCGAGAATTCGAAGACGATCCGGGTTGCCTTGGCGCTGCCGCCGACCCGTACATCGGTCACCACGGCCTGGGCGGCCGCGCCCGGACCGGCGAAGGCGCACGCGAGCATGACCCCGACGAGAATCGAGAGAACCGACCGATGAATCCGCATAACCCCCATATATTGACCCCGAATCTCAACTCGCCGCTAAATATACGGTCAACCGCGAGTCTGCATCAATGGCAAAACCGCTCCAAGCCCGCCGGTTCGATCAACTATTTCATACCGAAGGCTCGAAACAACAACATTGTCGAACCATATTACTACGGTTATGTTAACAGCGTGATGCGACGCCGTCGTTCGCCCGGCCCAGAGACCATTGTCCGAGGGCGGCGTCTTAGGGTGGTTCGCAATCTATAGGTGTACGGTCATCTGCGGGTTGGAACCCGGGCCGACTGGACATTCGAAATCGGAATACCCGAGGTTTTTTTCATGCCGGATAGAGCAGCGCGAGATCTCTCGAACATCTCCGTTTTGGACAAGGTTCCGAACGGTGTTCTCGCATGCGCCGCCGGCAATCCCCGAATACGCCCACGCGCGGTCGAATACATTGACGCCGACGCAGTGGTGCTTTGGAGTTATTACAGTAATGGCAACCAAACGAATGCTTATCGACGCCTCGCACCCGGAAGAGACCCGGGTTGTGGCCGTCAACGGAACCCGCCTGGAAGACTTCGACGTCGAAGTTGAATCCAGAAGACAACTCAAGGGAAATATCTATCTGGCGAAAGTCACCAGGGTCGAACCGTCCCTGCAGGCCGCATTTGTCGACTACGGTGGAAACCGCCACGGTTTCCTCGCGTTTACGGAAATTCATCCCGACTACTATCAAATTCCCGTCGCCGACCGCGAAGCGCTGATCGCCGAGGAGGCCGCCAGTAGCAAGGAAGACTCGTCCGATGTCGATGGCGCGGAGGACGAGAACGGCGCCGTCGCCGATGTCGAGACGCTGGGTGGCGACGATAGCGACGAAGTCGAAGTGCGCCGCCCGGTAAAAACACGCCGCCACTACAAGATTCAGGAAGTCATCAAACGCCGCCAGATCCTGTTGGTTCAGGTGGTCAAAGAGGAACGCGGTACCAAAGGCGCGGCGCTGACGACGTATCTGTCGCTGGCGGGGCGCTATTGCGTGTTGATGCCCAACACCGCGCGCGGCGGCGGAATCTCACGCAAGATTTCGAACGGGGCGGATCGCAAACGCCTGAAATCCATTCTTACAGAGCTCAAGATACCGCAAGGCATGGCGATAATTGTCCGTACCGCCGGTTCCAAACGCTCGAAGGCGGAAATCAAGCGGGATTACGATTACCTGATCCGGCTGTGGACCCAAGTCAGAGAGGTGACTCTCGAATCGATCGCGCCGTGCCTGGTCCACGAAGAGGCGAACCTGATCAAGCGCTCGATCAGAGACCTGTATACCAAGGACATCGACGAAGTCATCATCGATGGCGAACAGGCCTACCGATTGGCCAAGGACTTCATGAAGCTCCTGATCCCCAGTCACGCAAAGAGGGTCCAGCCGTACAAGGAGGAAAACGTCTCTTTAACGAGTTTCTACCAGGTCGAAAGCCAGTTGGATGCCATTCATTCCCCACAGGTCCAACTGAAATCGGGGGGCTATATCGTCATCAATCCGACCGAAGCCCTGGTCTCCATCGACGTCAATTCGGGACGCGCGACGCGAGAAAGAAACATCGAAGAGACCGCGCTCAAGACAAACCTCGAGGCCGCCGTCGAGATCGCCCGTCAACTGAAACTTCGCGACCTCGCCGGCCTGATCGTCATCGATTTCATCGATATGGAAGTCAACCGCAACCAAACCAAGGTCGAACGGCAGTTGAAGGACGCCATGCGTTCCGATCGGGCGCGCATTCAGATTGGGCGTATCAGTCCGTTCGGGTTGCTCGAGCTTTCCCGTCAGCGGCTCCGTCCGAGTCTCATTGAAACCAGTTCGGAGCCTTGCCCACACTGCGAGGGCACGGGCCTCCGGCGTTCGACCGACTCGACGGCGCTGCACATGCTGCGGGTGATCGAGGAAGAAGCCAGGAACCAACCCGGCAAGGACATCACCGTTTATGTGCCGACCGCGGTTGCGCTTTATCTTCTCAACCACAAGCGTCCCATGCTGGCCGAGATCGAGCAGCGTTCAGAGCTTTCGGTCTTTCTCGAGGGAGACGATTCGCTTATTCCGCCGGACCACCGTATCGAGCGGGACGGAGAACCGGTGGCGTCTGGGGCGAAGGCGACGGCGCGCCAGACCGGCGTCGAGCAGCCTATCGGCGAGGAGGAAGGCGGTAAGCGTCGCAAGCGCCGCCGTTCGCGCCGCCGCAAGCGGCCTGACTCAGAACGCCCGGAATCGGAGGAAACGCTGGCCCCCGAGGAAACGGCGTTCGAAACGATTTCGGAGAGCGCCGATTCCGATCAATCGGATGCCGAAACGGATGAAGAAGAAGGAGAGCGCTCAAAGCGCCGTCGCCGCGGGCGCCGTGGCGGACGCCGCAGAGGACGGAAATCGGCTGCGTCGGAGACCGATTCAGAGTCAACCGAGGGAGCAACCGAAAGCTTGGTCGAGCCCGATGAGGCACCCGACAGCGCCGAGCCGCCGGAGGTTATCGCGCTTCCCGATGAGTCGGCCGGCGGCAAGACGCCCCGGAGAAAGACCAAGGCCGAGAACGACGATGCCGTATCGGAGCGAACCGCCGACAAGGAGAAAAAGCCGGGTCGGCGACGGCGAACCAAGAAAGCGGACGACAGTGCAGCTGAGGATGTTGCCGGAGCCGGTGACGACGAGAAACCCAAACCGCGTCGCCGCAAGCCGCGCAGCAAGAAGGCAAAGCAGGATCCAGTTGTCATCGAAAGCGCGCCGGATATCGAGATTCCCCCAGCGCCGACCGCTTCGCCCAACGAACCGGAGCTGCCGGCCGGAAAAGCGGCGGCCAAGAAGAGATCCTCCGATGGCGTCGTCGTCGACGTTGGTGCCGCGGAAGCCCAAACTACCGAGGGCAGCGGCCGCAGGGGATGGTGGCAAAAGCCAGCCGACTGACGGTGCGGACCCGGTCGGTATGATCAACCATGCCAGGCTTGGAGTCTGTCCGCCGCCTCTTCCATTTCGGCAGTAGCGCCAGCAAAGGAGAAACGAAGAAACCGGTTTCCTCGCTCCGGATCGAAATCGGTACCCGGTGTTGTCGCCACGCCGACTTCGGCCAGCATGCGTCGGCAGAATTCTTCGCTGTCGTTGGTCAGATGGGTGACGTCTGCGTAGATGTAGAACGCGCCGTCAGCCGACGCCAACTTGTCGTATCCGGCCTCGGGCAGGCGATCCAGGAGCAAGGCCCGATTGGCCCCGTACCGTCGGACGTTTTCGTCAAGTTCGTCCGTACAGTCGAAAGCCGCGATGGCCGCTAACTGAGACAAAGTCGGTGGCGAAATGAAGAGGTTCTGGGAAAGGCATTCAACCGAGCGCAGCAGATCGTCCGGCAGCACCATCCATCCCAATCGCCATCCGGTCATCGAGAAGTACTTTGAGAAACTGTTGATGACGACGGTGTTTTCACTCAGCGCCAGCGCCGTTTCCGCCCGCGGGCCATAGGTAATGCCGTGATAAATCTCGTCCGAAATGAGCCGAATTCCCTCATCCCGACAGAATTCCACCAAGGATTTCAGTTCCGCTGCATGGACCATCGTTCCGGTGGGATTTGACGGGCTGGCCACGATCAGGCCGTCGATCGACTTCCCCGCTTTCGAGAGGACATGTTCGATCAGTCCGGGCGTGGGCTGGAAGTTCGTCTCCGGGCCGGCCGGAAGATCGACGACTTCTACGCCGAGCGCTCTTAGAATGTTTCGATAAGCTGGATAACCGGGACTTACCAGAGCCACCCTGTCCCCGCTGTCGAAGGCAGCTAAGAACGACAATACGAACGCGCCCGACGAACCGGTAGTGATCACGACGCGATTCGGGTCAACGTTGGTCGAGTAATGCTGTTCATAGAAGTCGGCGATCCGTTCCCTCAAGTCCGGCACGCCAAAGGCATCGGTATAGCCGAGCCGATCCTCCATCAAGGCGGACCTCGCCGCTTCGATGACTCCCCGGGGGGCAGCGGTGGACGGCTGTCCCACCTCCAGATGCAGCACATTCTCCCCCGCCTTCTCGCGCCGGTTCGCGGCTCGCATGACATCCATGACGATGAACGGCGGTATTCGACTGCGGTGCGCTACCTTTAACTTCATGAATAGAAAACCAAGCCTGTTCAGTCGCCGCTGGCGGCCAAGCCGAAGCCCCGGGGGTCGGTCTTTACGGAGCAGGTAATGTTTTTTGCAGGGAGGCCCGACGGGCAGAACGCCGCGTTCACGCGGCCAAGCGCGGGAACCATTCGCATTCGGTGGCCGCGCCGCGAGAGGCCGTCGACAATCTTGGACTCGAGTCCTTCCTCATAATAGGTGGCCCCGTTTCCTTCCCCCGAATGAATTCGCTTTCTGGCGATTGCCGTCTCAAGGTCGTCAGGGGTTCCCATGGCGGCCCGAGCCGCGACATTGAGCATCGCCGACAGACCAATCTCATCACCGGAGGCGGCCGCCGCCAGATAGACGGCCTTATGGACCTTGCTGGCCAAAAGCATGGCGCCAATACCGTCCAGGCGGTGCGTAGTGGAAACAGAAGCCATGCTCGGGAAAACGCCTGTCCCGCGAGCGACCCGACCCATACCGAAGAACTGGTTGTGAATGAGAGAGCACGCAACGGCCGATCCTTGTGAATCAATTACGACGAAGCTGTTGCCCGGTTCCGAACCATTTCGATCGATGTTTCCCTCGGCCGCCGTCCTTACCGGAGTAAGACGATCCGTTCGGTATGATTCCCAGAGCCTGTCGAGGTGATCTTCCTGGATAGTTACCTCTTCCTGTCTGCTCGAACCGAATGATCGTCTATCGTCACCGCGCGCTCGTCGCAACGCCTCGGCGAGAAGATGCGGTCGTTCGGCGGGGTCGGCATCCTCATATCGATCATCCATGGCAAGTAACGCCGTTCCGATCGCCGGCCAGGGAAGAGTCCCGTCTCGCGTCATCGGGAAATAAAAGGACGCCGCCAGCGTATAGGGAATCTTGAACGTTCCGCGCCATGTCGCCGTATACGTTCTCATGTCCTCGTAATCGAGGGAACCGCCCGAGGCGTTCACCGCATCCACGAATTCGCGCGCCAGCGGCCCACGATAGAGGGCAGCCGCGCCTCGCGCCCGGATCTGGGCAAGTACCGAAGAAAGGTCGAGTTGTATCAAGATATCCCCTTCGCGGACCAATCCTGCACCGTCGGAGCGGCGAAAGATCGATCGGGTCGCCGGGTCGCGAACGAGAACCGCTTCCTGTCGCCTTATATCGGCGGCCAACGCTCGGGAGACCCGATGTCCGAACCGAGCCATGTTTTCGGCTGGTCGGATCAATTCGGCCCACTTCAGTCGGCCGTACTTGGCATGCAGTGAGAAGAAGCCCATGGGGTTTCCTGGAACCAGATTGACCGCCCGCCCGCCTGCCACGGCGGCATTCGATGCAACGCCCATGAAATCCAGCGTTTCTGCTTTGCCACTGGCGGCGTCCCATACCATGCAAACGCCACCGCCGCCGAGAGAAGCCGTCGACGGCATCGTCACCGCAAGCGAAAAATAGACCGCCACCGCGGCATCGGCCGCGGAGCCGCCTGAGGACAATACGTTGCGTCCGATCAGGGCGGCTTGCGGCTCGTCGGCGGCGACGCCCCCCAGAAATCCACTGACGAAGCCGATCGAGCCAAACGGCACATCGCTCTTGCCACCCGAAACGACACAGCCGGCGAGCGCAACACAGATGAGAAGCGGGCGTATTTGACGCCACCGCGCGGCAGGTCTACGCTCCTGCGCTCGCTCAAAAGAAGCACGTCTTCGGTGCCGCCGTCTTGGAACTAGGTTTGTGTTGAAGCGCATTCTGGCCCTTAAGCTTATCGCCGTTGTCGTTTTCGCTCTCGGCGTCGCGCCGGGTGCCGCCTTTGCGAAAGGTGTGTCCCTGATTCGGGATGCGGAAATAGAAAATACCATTCGCACTTACGCGGCGCCAGTTTTCAGGGCAGCCGGTCTTGAGCCCGACGGGATAGATATTTACCTGGTCAAGGACAACAGCCTCAACGCCTTCGTCGCCGGCGGTCAGAAGGTGTTCCTCAACACCGGCTTGCTGTTGAGAACCAACAGCGCCAACGAAATCATCGGTGTCATCGCTCACGAAACCGGTCACATCGCCGGCGGCCACTTGTCGCGCGTACAGGATGCCCTCTCCAAGAGCACGGTGCCGGTCATCCTCTCCTTCATTCTCGGCAGCGCCGCTACCGTCGCCACGGGACGAGGCGATGTCGGTGCGGCAATTATCGCCGGGGGGCAAACGGTGGCCGCGAAGAACTTCCTCAAGTACAGCCGGACTCAGGAAGCCGCTGCCGATCATGCCGCTCTCAGGTTTCTCGACCGGACAAAGCAGTCGGCACGAGGATTGTTGAATTTCATGGACGTTCTCAGTGATCAGGAACTGCTGAGTACGGCCCGTCAGGACCCTTACGTGCGCAGCCACCCTCTGACCCGGGATAGAATCGCCACGCTCGCCAACCATGTCGCCACGTCGCCCTATTCGGAAACCCGGGACACAGCCGAATTCATAGCCATGCACGAGCGGTTGGTCGCCAAGCTGTTTGCCTTCATCAACCCGTTCTCCACCACGTTGCGGCGTTACAAAAAAGGCGACGACAGCCTGCCTGCGCGGTACGCCCGGGCGATTGCCCATTATCGAAAACCCGATCTTCCGAGGGCGGTCGGACTGGTTGACGAACTGATCGCGGAGCGCCCGCGCGATCCGTATTTCCACGAGTTGAAGGGCCAGATGCTTTTCGAGAATGGCCGCACAACCGAAGCGTTGGCCTCGTACGAGACAGCCGTATCATTGCTTCCTGATGCCCATTTGATCAGGCGCGAGTTGGCCCGGGTCCAACTCGAGGTAAACGATCCGGCCTTTCTCGATCCGGCGATCGACAACCTGAAGGCGGTTCTCGCCCGCGACCGTCAGTCCTCGTTCACTTGGCGGCAGCTGGCCATCGCATACGGCCGTAAGGGCGAGAAGGGCCACAGTTCGCTCGCCCTCGCCGAGGAAGCTCTCCTCACCCGCAAGCCGGCTGTTGCCGTGTACCACGCCGGTCTCGCGGAACGTCTGTTTCCCAGCGGTTCCCGGGAGTGGATTCAGGCCCGCGATATTCATCTCGCCGCCAAGCAACTGGAGAAGAATATTGCCGCGCAGGAAAATCGGTGATGCGGTCTCGACCCGGCGAGCGTTAGATTCGGGGCGGGCGGCGGTATGCCGCCGTCCCACACCAACCATCGCAGTCCTTGTCCTCTCACTTGTCATGCTGGACGGCTGCACGTCTCCTTCCGCGACTGTACAGCCCGGCAGCGTCCTGAACGTTCTCGGACCCGACCCTCGTTTTTCGACCGATGCACTCCCCTCCGATTGGGTTGTCATCGGTGCGGCGGGTCCGAATCAGCTGTCCGTCGCCAGAAGCGGCGGCGTGCCGTCGTTGCGCATCGCCAGCGGCGCGGAAGATCTGTTCGTCGTCCGCCGAACCGAGGCGTTGATGTTGGCTACGCCCTATCTGAGTTGGGCCTGGAATATGGCTCCTTACGAAAACTCATTTCATCCTATTCACCTCGTGGTCGGATTTCGTGACGGACGCTCGACACCCTCCACATGGCAACGCCTATCGAGTCTGACGGCGAAGGGGAAATTGCCGATCCACGACCGCGCGTTGAGGATCGCCTGGGCCGGTTCGGCCCTCCGGCGCGGCGTCTTGAGCAGGCTTGCCGTTGACGGCGACGAAACCGAGATCGTCCGCTACACGGTTCGGGGCGGGCGCGAGAATACCGGCTCCTGGTGGCTCGAAACGGTCGATCTCTCACGGATCTATGCCGATGCCTGGCCGGGCAACGGTTTCGAGCACGTACGAATTGCCTTCATCGGTATCGCTGCCGCCGGGGGTCCGTTCACCAGTTCCGCCCTGGTCTCAGGCATCCGGCTATCGCGCTGAAGCGCTCAATTTCGCGTGAGCGAACTTCCGCACGTGCTCGAACGGCTTGCGTTGAGCGGACATCTCATCGATCATGCCGCCACTCCGAAACGGATGGGAGCGGAAAGCTGTGAGTTGTCGCCGAGTCTTTTGCACACGTTTCGCATGGATGTTGCTTGGCTTCTTCGTCCTGTTGTCGCCATCTTACGCAATGGCCGACAACGACGCCTTCAGTGCCAGTCAGAAAGGCGAGATCGAGAAAATTATCCGCGAGTTCATCGAGAAGAACCCCGAAATCCTCGTCGATTCGATCCGCGAAATGCAGGCCCGCCGCGAACGCGAAAGTCGCGAGAAGGCGAAGGCCAACCTGATCGTCTACAGGGATCAGTTGGTGAACGATCCGACCTCTCCGGTCGGCGGCAACCCGGACGGCGACGTCACCATCGTCGAGTTCTTCGACTACAAGTGCGGCTTTTGCAAACGGGTCTATCCGACCGTGATGAAGGTGCTCGAGGAGGACGCCAAGATCAGGTACGTCTTCAAGGAGTTTCCCATTCTCGGCGCCGAATCGGTGACGGCGGCGCGGGCCGCGTTGGCGGCCTGGCGTCTGGAGCCGAAGAAGTACCATGCCTTTCACAGCGGGCTGATGGAAACGCTCGGCGCCCTTTCCGAGAGCCGGGTCCTGAGGATCGCCAGCCAGGCCGGGTTCGACAGAGCGGCTCTCAAGAGGGCGATGAAGGCGCCGGAAATCGACCGCATTCTGGAACAGAACTACCGGCTCGCCGAAGCCCTCAACATCAATGGCACGCCCGCTTTCGTCATCGGCGACGCGCTGGTGCCTGGCGCCATCGACCTGGCCACCCTCAAGCAATTGATCGACGAGGCCAGGCGCGGTTGAGGCGCTCGCCGCTACTTGACCGGCAACAGCATATACTCGAAGCCGCCGACCCGCTCGACCAGGATCAACAGGCGCTTGCGGCCGTCCTTCTTGGCGGCCCTGTACATGGCGAGAATCTGCTTCGGTTGCCAGACATCCTCTTGATTGACCTGGACGATGACGTCGCCGCGCACCAACTGCATGGTCGATTCGACCTCCTGATCGATCAGCGTCACCAGCACGCCGATAGTGCCCCAGCGGACCCCGAAGCGTTCGCGGATCTTCTTGGTGATCGCCGCCAGGGTCAGCCCGACCGCCGGCAGCTTGGCGACGGCGTCCCTGGAGACCCGCCACGCATCGGGCTTCTGGCCCAGCCTTAGGATCAGATCGACGTTTTTCCCGTTGCGGCTGACCGTCATTTCGACCTTTTGGCCCGGCTTGGTGCCGCGGACCGCGTTGACCAGGCGCTGGAACGAATCGATCTTGGCGCCGGCGAACTCGACGATCAGGTCGCCGCGGTTGACGCCGGCCATGGCCGCCGGCCCGCCGACAGCGACGTCGCGGACCAGAACGCCGGTCGGTTTCTTCATACCGAGGGCGGCGGCGATTTCGGTTTCATGCCCTGCACCTGCATGCCCGAGAACCCGGCCTCGGCGGCGGCCGCCGACGGAACCGCGAAAGCGGCCAGCAGGAGGGCGCCGACCATGACCCCGAAGCTCCCCGCAATTTTCCGCCAAGCACTCATCAGATGACGCATCGCCCCCAAACAAGCGGCCCCGAGTCTAATGGCAGCCCGAGCCAGTTACAACCGGCCTCGGACCGCCGACGCCAACCATAATTGGTACCCGGCCGGCCGCAAAGCCGTTCTTGCCTAATCCCGACGGGCGCGATATCCATCAGCGGCGCCCAGCCGGGCGCGTGTGCGCGGGGTAATCAAATGAATTCCGGCCGATGCGAGTTTTGAGCGTTTTCGGGACGCGGCCCGAAGCCATCAAGATGGCGCCCGTCGTCAATGCCCTGGCGGCGGCGCCGGCCATCGAAGCCGGGGTCTGCGTCACCGCCCAGCATCGACATATGCTCGATCGGGTGCTGGAGCTTTTCGGCATCGCGCCCGACTACGACCTCGACGTCATGCGCCAAGACCAGGACCTCGCCCACATCACGCAAGCGGTCCTGCTCGGCATGATGGGCGTGCTCGACGATTTCGAACCGGACCGGGTCCTGGTCCACGGCGACACGACGACGACGTTCGCCGCCGCGCTGGCCGCCTTTTACCGCAAGATCCCGGTCGGCCACGTCGAAGCCGGCCTCAGGACCGGCGACATCTACGTCCCCTACCCCGAGGAGATCAACCGCCGCCTCACCGACAGCCTCTGCGATCTGCATTTCGCGCCGACCGAGACCGGTGCCGTCAACCTCAGAAACGAAGGGTTCCAGGCTTCCGGAATCGTCGTCACCGGCAACACCGTCATCGACGCCCTGCTCGACACGGTCGGACGCCTGCGCGCCGATTCGGACTTGAGCGCCGGCTTGGACCAGCGCTTCTCGTTCCTCGACGCCCGCCGCCGCCTGATCCTGGTCACCGGCCACCGCCGCGAGAGCTTCGGCGAGGGCTTCGAGCACATCTGCCGGGCGCTTGCGCAATTGGCCGGGCGCGACGACGTCGAGATCGTCTATCCGGTCCACCTCAACCCCAACGTCCAGGAACCGGTCAACCGCATTCTCGGCGGCGCCGACAACATCCACCTGACCGAACCGCTCGACTACCTTCCCTTCGTCCACCTGATGGATCGCGCCCACCTGGTCATCACCGACTCGGGAGGCATCCAGGAAGAAGCGCCGTCCTTGGGCAAGCCGGTGCTGGTCATGCGCGACGTCACCGAACGCCCGGAAGCGATCGAGGCCGGCACCGTCCGCCTGGTCGGCACCGATACGCAGCGCATCGTCGAAGAGAGCCGCCGTCTGCTCGAGGATGCCGACGCCTACGCCGAAATGAGCCGGGCCCACAACCCTTACGGCGACGGCCAGGCCAGCCGCCGTATCGTCGAGGAGCTCGTCAGCCATGCCGCAAGCTGAACCCGGCTTCTCTTCCGTTTGCGTGATCGGGCTCGGCTACGTCGGGCTGCCGACGGCGGTGATTTTCGCGCGCAGCGGCCTCGACGTGCTCGGCGTCGACATCGACGAAGACACCGTGGCGCTGATCAACGACGGCCGCGTCCACATCGTCGAGCCCGACCTCGACGACGCCGTCCGCGACGCCGTCAAGTCGGGCAAGCTCAGCGCCGCTCTCGAGCCGGCCGCGGCCGACGCCTTCATCATCGCCGTGCCGACACCGTTCAAGGACGACCACCAACCCGACCTCGCCCACGTCGAGGCGGCGGCCCGGGCGCTGGCGCCGGTTCTCAAACGCGGCGACCTGGTCATCGTCGAATCGACCTCGCCGGTCGGCGCCACCGAACGGGTCTCGGAATGGCTGGCCGAGCTGCGCGCCGACCTCGCCTTCCCGCACGACTCGGGCGATGCGGCCGACGTTCGCATCGCCCACAGCCCGGAACGGGTGCTGCCGGGCCGCGTCATGGTCGAGCTGGTCGACAACGACCGCGTCGTCGGCGGCGTCAGCCGCGCCTGCGCCGAGCGCGCCGCGGCGTTCTACGAGCTGGCCGTCGACGGCGCCTGCCTGCTGACCGACGCCCGCACGGCGGAGTTGGTGAAGCTGGCCGAGAACGCCTATCGCGACGTCAACATCGCTTTCGCCAACGAGCTCTCCATGGTCTGTGACCGATTGGGTATAGACCCGTGGGAGACGGTCGAACTCGCCAACCACCACCCGCGCGTCAATGTCCTGCAGCCCGGCCCCGGCGTCGGCGGCCACTGCATCGCCGTCGATCCCTGGTTCATCGTCGATTCGGCGCCGGAACTGACGCCGCTGATCCGGGCCGCGCGCCAGGTCAACGACGCCAAGCCGAAACACGTCGCGGCCAAGGTCCGCGAGGCGGCGGCCGCCTTCGAGACGCCGAGCGTGGCCTGCCTGGGGCTGGCCTACAAGGCCGACATCGACGACCTCCGCGAAAGCCCGGCCGTCGCCATCGTCGCCGAGCTGGCCGCCGACGCCAACCAACCGGTGCTGGTCGTCGAACCTCACGTCGACGCGCTTCCGGCCGAACTGGCCGGCCTCGCGGCGGTCGAGCTCTGCGACCTCGAGGCGGCGCTGGAGCGCGCCGACGTCGTCGTCCTGTTGACCGACCACGCCGCCTTCAGAGAGGTCGACCGCGGCTGCTTGGACGGCAAGACGGTCATCGACAGCCGCGGCCTGTGGCGCCATTCGGGCGGCTGAGCGGCACCCGCCCCGGGCCGATTTATCCTTAGCATTTCTTATCATTCGGCCGCCGTGGCGGTGGCGGAATGTCGATGAATGTTGATGAATGCCAACAAATGCCGAGTTCGACACGCGGGCTCCCGGTCCCACCCGAAATCCGTTCGCCTCGGCCTCACCCTGAGTGCCGCCGAAGGCGGCAGTCGAAGGGCGAGGCCCCGTTTCATCCTTCGACACGGGCCTTCGGCCCTGCTCAGGATGAGGATTCTGCCGCATCGTCATTTCCGCAATCCCTCCGTCGTTCCCGCGAATGCGGGAATCCAGTGGGTTCGGAAAGCGTCCCGAAGATCAATGTCTGCCCCCGTCAGTGACCGTGGACCGATGCGGGTGAGTTCCATTGTTGCAATGTCGAAATACATAAATAGCGTGTATACACCTATTTATGTAGATTGTCAAGGAATATTTTACTGATAAAGGCTAATCGGCCGCGACCTAGGCCATTCCCTCCAACGCCGTCTCGACCATATCGACAACCGCTCTCTTGTCCTCGGGAACGTCCGCGAAATTCAATCTCTCACTGTCGATTTCGAGGACCCGCGTTTCCCGCGAGACCTCGGCGACGCGCCTCCCGACGGCGTCGTTGAGCGCCTTCAAGTAGTCGGTGGTGACGCCGCTTTCCTCGTCGCGGCCACGCGCCCTGATCCGCGCGAGTTCCTCGTCAGCGCCGCATCGGAGATGGATGACCAGCTCTGGTGCCCCCAGGGTTCGGGTCGCCTCGTCGTAGACGGCCTTGAAAGCCTCGAACTTCGAACCTGTTAGGTTGACGTCGGCGTAGGCCAGATCGAGAAGGAGAGAGGCATCGCATACAACGACCTCGGCTTGCTCGGTCGCGTCGCGGTATTGGCTGTAGTGCTGGAGGAGAAAGGTGATCTCGGTTTCGAAGGCGTAGCGGACCGGATCAGCGTAGAAGTCTTGCCAGAATGGGTTTTCTTTGAACTGCTCGTAGACCACCACCCAATCCTTGCTTCTCGCTGTCTTTGCGAGTGTCGTCTTGCCTGATGCTATTCCCCCACAAACTTCGATTCGGACTCCATTGGCCATAATATCTATGTCGGGACTTCTGAGAGGTAGACGGAGCCGAATGAACTAGTCTTTTGATGCTTCATTGGACTCGGAATTAGAATCGGTCGAATTCCGGACCTTCTCAATCTCGTCTTTCAGGGAATTAATTTCCGTTCTCAGTTCAGCGTTTTGAGAATCAAGTGTTTCGGCAACTTGATTAACGATCCGTCTGGTAGAGTCGATGTCGGACCGTAGGTCACCCGCCAGCACTCGAGAGTCCTGCAGCAACTGATACCCTTCGTAAACAACGCCACCGATACCGACCACGACCGATACAAGAGATATTCCACCAGCGATCAAAGCTCCGATTGCGAAACTGCGTCTGGCATCTCTGAGTTCACCAAGTGCCGCCTCGGCAGACTCGGCGGACTTTGCTGCTGCTTCTTCCGTACTTCTCAATACAACTGGAATCGAACTCTGGACCGCTCTACCACTATTGGCATGATGAAGGTAATCGTCGATATCCTTGCGAGTTAGCTTACGATCAGGAAAAGGCGAATACGTACCCTCTTTACTCAGTAAATCATTGCCCAGGGAATCTTCTGTCTTGTCGGGATACCATTTCTGCCATGCGCTGACTTTGGTGAATTCTAAGTAGATGAAGATCTCACCGGCTCTTAGAGTGTATTCTTCATTTGTTAGGTTGTGCAAAGGAAAGGAAAGCCTAGTCTTGAATCCTGGGTCCACCAAAGGTCCGGTACCCAGGAGGAGACCTCTATATACATTCTTTATTTTCAGATTGAACCTAAGAGCGATATATTCAGGAAGACGAAATGACGGTTCCAAAGATACAAATACTATAGAATTTCTTCTTATGGTTATTTCTTTTGTGTGTTCTATTCCATCAATTTGCCCTGTTTTCTCGGTCGTTAGAACAACGACCTTTTTCTGTCCGTCATCATTCCAGTAAACACATTTCCCTCCTAGTCGAACACCGTACGAAGCTGGCTTCAATTCACTTTGGTCAAACGGAAAAATCATTCCTGTAGCGGCCACATAGTCGGCTATATCAGCACTATTCAATAGCGCAGGGGCAATTGATGGAAACGGATCGATGCTACGGTATGTCTCGTACCGTTCGTTTGCATCCTCTTCTGTTTCGGCGTATCGAGGCCTTTGCTGGTCCGTCATGACGCCTTCTCCCCCAGATCAAAGTTGTCGCTCGCAACTATGGATGCAGGACCAAAACCATAATGACGAATCCGATAACTGAGTCCGCTCTCGACCTCTGCCACAGCATTCTCTGCTTTCTTGGTGAGGATATTTGACTGGCGGCAACTTGAATCGACATAGTCCAAGTGATTCAAAACGATGCATGTCGGATCGTTCGCCTCGAGGGCGCTGAGCACGACCTCCGGATCGAACCTCGCCACCCGCCTGATCTCCTTGGTGACCGACGACCTCTCGACGATGGGCACCGGACTGCCGCTCTCCCGGGTAATCGCCTCCCAGGTCGTTTCGTTGGGCAGCGGCCCCGAGTCGCCCGCCACCCGGATCGGGAAGGCGCGGATCACCAGAACGATCTCGTCCACGTCCCTCGGGCTCAGGCCTGCTTCGGAAACGAAGGCTGCGGCCGTGGTGTCTCGGCTGGTCACCTTGGGGTGATGGCCGGAATGAAGGAGCGAAAGGCCGAAGCCCTGGGTGCCCTCGACGACGATCCGTTCCCGGCGGTTCAGGAGTTCGCGCAGGAAAGGGCGCGTCGAAACGACGAAGCGGGCGAGCCGCTCGTCGGTGCCGGCGAACGCGACCGCGCTGCCGCGGCTTATTCGGTCGATAACGGCAGCACCGGTGCCGCTGCCGGTCGAGCCGATCTTTTCGCGCAGCCCCGATCGCCGCTCAGCATCCTTGTGTTCCTCGGTGATGAGGACGGCGTTCTGGTCGATCAGCAGCCGTTCGGGACTTAACCTTACGTCCTCGATTTCCGAGATAAGTACCTCGGGGTCGACGTAACTGCCAGGGCCGATGACGCAGGTGACGTCGGACAGGACGGCCGCCGTCGGCAAGTGGCGGAAGATTCTCGGGTTGCCATCGGGATCGATGACTGTATGTCCAGAATTCGAGCCGCCGACCCGTATGGCGGCGGCCGCGCGTTGGTTCCTGGCGAAGGCGTGCGCAACCTTCCCTTTGCCTTCGGACCCGAACTGACCGCCAACGACGACTGTTACCGGCAACAGGTTACTCCCGGAGGTTGTCCTCTAGGCTCTTATAAGTTCGCGGATTCCCTTGTGGAACCCCCTGATTGTCCCTTCGTTCGCTAAAGTCGAACTCGCGAGTTTCTTCAACAGGTTAACCTTCGATTCGATGGGGTGTTTCTGGGCTTCGACGAAGTCTCTCACCAGCATTCTTCTCTTTTTGCAGCGATTTCTGCGAACCGATTCGCTGGCTTCGATGAAGACATGCCGAGAAGCGGGACCGTATTTCTCGATCAGGAAGGCGTGGTCCTCAGGGTGACGGAGGCCATCGACGACAACCTTGCTGTTGTCGCCCAGCGACGTTGCGAGCCGGTTGCACAGCCAGCGTTGCCCCGGTTCCTTGTTCACCTCTTCGCCGTACATTTGCAGCGCTTCGCGCGTCGGCTCGATACCCTTGTCTCTCAATTGCCGTTCGAGTTCGAGGCTGAATCGGCCGTAAGAATACCCCCTCCCTTCCAGATATCTCCCCGCCGTGGTCTTGCCGGCCGAGATGGCGCCGCTGAACCCGATCACCTTTCGCGACAGCCATTCCTCCGGCGAAATAGACAGATCGGGGATGATCAGATAGTCCTCGACCTCGTCTCCGAGCGCTTCGAACCTGCCGCTCCAGAAGAACAACCCGACCGCGGCCGCCGTGATCGCGTCGAGTTCGTCGTGGCTAAGGTCGGAATCGGTGAAATCGCCTTCCAGGCCGAAATCGGCCAGTCCCTTTTTCAGGTGCGCAAGGCCGGCGCGCTTGCGCGGGATGTCCATGATGTCCTGGGCCGCTCCCGGATAGCTCTCGATAACCGGGATGCCGAGCGAGCGGAACTGGCCGGCGAGCCGGATGCCGCGCGCCGTCATCCGCTGCATGCTGGGGATCAGGCTCGGATAGACGTTGACGCCACGGCGCTTCAGTTCGCGCTCGCACTTTCGCATGATTCCGGCTTCTTCCCGTTTCGGGTCGTCGTCGGTCACCCGCGTTCTGCCCTCGGGCAGCGACAACGGCGAGTCGATGGAGACGACATCGGGAAGGGCGTTGATCGTTTCGACGATGATGTCGGCGTCGGTGTGGATCAGTTTCGTCTCGGATCGATTGCCTCTGAGCAACGCCCAGCCGGTCGCCCGGCTCTCGGAACCCGTCAGATCGATACCGACGATACGAAGGCCGTCCAGGTCTATGTCCTTGCCGAGTTCCTTGTAGGTGATCTGCGGTCCGTGTTTTTTCCGGTAGACTGGCACAAAGACCCGGTTCTTCCGAACCGCCGAGCGCTGTTCGGTGAAACTCAACCGGCTGAGGTTGTCGGAGAACCGATGAAACGATTTGCCGTTGAGGGCGCCGAGATCGGACCTGGTCACCTTGCCGACCGCGTGATCGAGAATGGATTTCATCCCCTCGACATCGGCGTGATTGTATTCGACCAACAACATGCCGGGCTCGCGGTTCCCCATGCGGTATTCGTGCCACAACAAGGGCGCCCTCTCGCCGACGACGCTTTCGATCTCTTCGGGACGCCGCAGCCCGATCTCCGTTTCGATGGCCTTTTGTCCCCCGGTCAGGCCGATTCTTCTGCACAGGTAGCGCAGGTCGACATGGGCCTTGGGAAGCCTGATCCCTTCGAATTCCTTCTCGATGAACTTGAGATCGAAAAGCGTGCCGTTGAACGTGACCAGGCACTTCGCACGTTCCAACAGCCGACGGATATGTTTCTTGTCGGTGCCGCTGATGAAGCATTCGTAGCGGTCGTCGTAGGAGGCGCCGACCAGGGTAATCACGTCGTAATGCAGGCTGAGCCCGGTCGTTTCGATGTCCAGGAACAGAGTGTCGTGAGGCTTCGCCAGGGCGATCCGGTAGTGCTCGTTCTTAGGCAGCCTTTCGGCGAAGAAATCCAGGTCTCCCGACTTCAGGGCCTCGCGCGATTTCTCCAGGGCCGATTCGATCTCATGATAGTGGTCGGAGAAAAGGTGGGCCTGCCGCGGAAAGGCCTTCTCGTAGTCGTCCCAGGTCAGGATGCCGGCTTCCCACAGGGCTAGCTCCTTTTTTCGGCCAACCCCCGGAAGGTGGATAAAGGTGTTCTTGAGCATCCCGGCAGACACTAGGTGATTTCTGGTCTTGGAAGAACCGAATGTAACAAAAAAACCGAGTTGCGTGAGAGGCAAGTTATTCACAGCGCCCCTCCCCCGCCTTTACGACGGCGGGATCGCCGCTGTAATGTTCCTCTTAAACGAGAATTAAACGATGGGAGACCTCATGCCGAACGAGTTTCGCCGCCTGACCTTCGGCCTCGACGAGTTGCCGGCCGCCCTGAAGGACCGAGGCGACGCAAATATCGAGGCGTTGTCGAAGGGCAATGTCGTTTCGGTGGCCTCGAAATCGATAGGCGGCGGCTTCGTCTACGCGTTGACGGTGATCGAATCCGGCGGCGGCCGGGTCACTACCCTCGATCTGCCGGAAACCGAGGTCCGGGAAGGCCTGCTCTCATATTGCGTCGGCCACCGCATCCCGATCCCGCGCGCCGCCCTGAAGACGGTGCGGCTGGTCGACGGCAAGCTCTGCGTCGATATGCTGATCGGCGCCGCCGAGACGGTCGGGGAGCCGCCCGGCGGCTGAGGCGGATCGGCGGTCGCCGAGCGCCGGTAACGTTCCATGGTGCGGTTGCCGGCGTTCGACGATGAGCCGGCTGGATAGGGGTGAGCCAAATGAAGGCGGTTCGTATCGCCATGCGGTCGGCGCCCAGGCGGTCGGCGCGGCGCGCATCGTCGGTCTCGACATATTGCCGATCCCAAGAAATCTTAGCAAGGCAGAGGAGTTTGGCGAATTGCTCGTCAAGATCGAGATTTGGCGAAACCGGTATGTCGCTCACAACACGGAGAAACCGAGGCTGCAACGGAAACTCGAAGATGCCGGCGTCGAGATCGCGCGAGCGAGGTGGAGTGAGCTTGAGCGAGCGATCGAGCTGACATCAGAGATCGTTGGAAAACTTTGGCTCGTGATCGATCAGCGTGGAATTTCCACAGGCGATCGCCACAAAGTATGGGGCGGGTATGCGTCGTTTTTTTGGGGGCAGCATGTCGGAGAAGCCTGAACGATGTCCGAGCGGCTGTTCAACATCGCGCTTACCATATCCATGGAAACGCGGCTTCCGTCGGAATGCTGAAAATCGGAATGCCTGGCGGCAGGTAGTTGACCGATTGGCCGCGAGCTACAATTCGAACCCATTCTTCGATCGCTCCAAACCCGGGTTCTGGACCCATAAATGACGCTGGCGGTTACGACGTCCGCGTATTGGAGAAAACCGGTCGTTCTCGAACCACACGACGAAGGGCCGGAAATGACCCTGGACTGACAATCCCTCTCGAGTGGATCGAAGGATCCTTAGCCGAGATCGTTTTAGACCCCGATGACCTGAATCATGGCGGCATTTTTATCGGCGCCTTAGGCTGGGCGTCGATGGGATGACCCGAAATGATCGAAGGCAAGCTCCTGACCCGAACGGTTTTTTTGGCTGGATTCATAGCCGTGGTGGCGTGCCAAACGACAGGAGTCGATCGCAAGTCAACCGATGACGTTGCAGCCTTTGCAGCGTGGAAAGAAGGCTCTGGAACGAAGCTCGGGGAGGTCCGAAAGAACGCGGGGGAAACGTTCGGCTATCCGGTCTCGATCCCGGCGAATGCGCCATGGATCGCTTCCGATTATTTGGACCGCAGAAACTTTCCGGGTAGTCAGCGGCAATCGACCGGGGGAATTCACCGTGGGATAGATATCGGGGCGCCTGTCGGGTATCCGGTCATCGCCGCGAACGACGGCACTGTCACAAGGGCGCGCCGGACGGGCGGCAATCCGGGCAACTTCGTTTTGATTTACCACCAGATTGATCAAGGGAACCGTCCGGTAACGACAGCCTATGCTCATCTAAAGAACATCTTGGTTTGGGAAGGTCAGTACGTCAGCAGAGGCGACGTCATCGGAACGGTTGGGAACACCGGTCGTACAGACGGCTATCCACACCTGCATTTCGAAATGAAAACGCAATTGAGAAACGAATGGGTACATGTGAACTTGCACGACTATTGGTACGACGGGCCCGGGCAGATTCCATGCTTCGACAAACAGCGAACATACTTGCGAGGAAACAGAACCACCTATCCCCTGCCGTGTGTGGATTGAATCTCTCATTGCGATGACACTCCGCTTCGTCTGCGAATAATCGTTATACGTCGTCAATTCGCGCCCACTTCGGTTTTTCGGATTTGCACCTGTGGCTGAACCCGGACCTGCGATCACTGCTCTTTGCATGGCCGGAAACGAACCAGGAGCAGACGTCACGGCAAGGTACTCGGCGACACCCTTGCGGCCGGCGGCGGATGGGCCGATCGAGCAGTATTATCGAAACACGGCGGAAAATAAGGAAGAATGGCGGAGAGAGAGGGATTAACTCGCTTCGCTCCTTGCCCCTTCGGCGCGGACCTAGTCTTTCCCGAAGGACCGCGCCTCGGGGTCGAACAAGGCTCCGTTCACCGATCCCCCGTCCCCATCAACCCATAGCCCCCTTGGAAGGGGGCTTCGGGTTGATGGCGGAGAGAGAGGGATTAACTCGCTTCGCTCCTTGCCCCTTCGGCGCGGACCTAGTCTTTCCCGAAGGACCGCGCCTCGGGGTCGAACAAGGCTCCGTTCACCGATCCCCCGTCCCCATCAACCCATAGCCCCCTTGGAAGGGGGCTTCGGGTTGATGGCGGAGAGAGAGGGATTAACTCGCTTCGCTCCTTGCCCCTTCGGCGCGGACC
>CAYFMP010000059.1:0-24163 GCA_964344215.1 uncultured Thalassospiraceae bacterium
TGTGGGGCATCGGCGAGCTTCCTCGACGACGCCGGAAGGCCGAAAAACCGACCGCAGGCGCGTTCTCCGGCCCCCTGGACGGCGTCGCGGCCCGTTTCCGATGGCCCCGCATCGCCGCACGAGCCGCTCCTTGCCAGGAGACCGGAGAGCGCGTCTCAGCGATTCCATATCAACGTGAACCGCTCTAGATTTCCCAGCGCCGGTACCCGTCACCCAGATCGATATGCCGCCACATGCCCTTGAGGTCGGCGACCAAGCCGCCTCGCTTGAGTAAGGCGGTGAGGTCGGCGGCCGCGAGATCGACATATGCGGCGTGGGGAACCGCGCCGATCACGCAGTCGTATCCGTCGGCGCCGGCGAGGTCCGGCAACAACTCGATGCCATAGAACTTCTTCGCCTCACCGGCATCGGCCATGGCGTCGTGGACGTCGACCCGGTGGCCGCGGTCTTTCAGGTGGTTGACGAGGTCGACCGCTTTGGTGTTGCGGAGGTCGGCGACATTTTCCTTGAAGGTCAGGCCAAGGACGAGGATTCGGGCGCTCGAACCGACGCCGAGATCCTTTCTCAACTCGCCATCAATGCGGCCGGCGGCGAAGCCGGCCATGGCATCGTTGATCTTGCGTCCCGACAGGATCACTTCCGGATCGTGGTCCAATTGGCGGGCCAGATGAGCCAGGTAGAAGGGGTCGACCCCGATGCAATGACCGCCGACCAGCCCCGGCTCGAAGCCGATGAAGTTCCATTTGGTGCGGGCCGCTTCCAGGACGTCGTGGGTGCGAAGGCCAATGCGGTTGAAGATCATCGAGACTTCGTTGATGAAGGCGATGTTGATGTCGCGCTGGGCGTTTTCGATGACCTTAGCGGCCTCCGCCGTCCTGATGTCGCGGGCGACGAAAACCCCGCCCGAGGTCATGGCGCCGTAGAGCCGGGACATGAGATCGGCGACTTCCGGGGTCTGCCCGGCCACTACCTTGCCGATCTTGTCGACGGTGTGTTCCTCGTCGCCCGGATTGATTCGCTCCGGCGAATAGCCGAGGAAAAAATCGCGACCGCATTCAAGTCCCGAGCCGATCTCCAATTCGGGGCCGCATACTTCTTCGGTGACGCCGGGATAAACGGTGCTCTCGAAAATCACAACCGCCCCCTTCGGCAGGACGCCACCGACGATCCGGCAGGCCGAGATCAGGGCGGAAAGGTCGGGTTCGCTGTCGGCGTCGACAGGGGTCGGCACGGCGACGATGAAAACCGTGCAATCCTCGAGGTCGGCGGGATCGGCGCTGACATCCAACGGCGATTCGCGAAGGGCGGACGGATCGGTTTCACCGGTTCTGTCGTGCCCGTCGCGCAACTCGGCGACCCGCGCTTCATCGATGTCGAAGCCGACGACCGGATAGTGGCGCGATAAGCCGAGCGCCAAAGGCAAGCCGACGTACCCGAGTCCGATGACGGCCAATCGGGCGCTTTCGAGCGAAATGGCAGGCATGGAGTCCCCTCGAACAAACCAGAGCGCGTGACATAGGATGACTCGGAGTCGATGTCAAATGGCGGGGGCCGCCGGTTCGAGAAGACGCCGCCGACCCGGCCGTCCCACGATCGCTTGCAAGGCCCGTAAAAAACCGGTTTATATGTGGCGGCTTCGTTTACGTACTGATCGATACCTTGAATTTCCATGACGTCGACCGTCCTTGACCGCCACCGGCTACTGGCCGTGTTCCTGGGTCTTGCTGTCCCTTCATTGGTCGTCGGCCGGGTCGCGATGGCGGTGGCGGTGGCGATCTCCTTCATCTGTTTCCTGACGCTGGAGCGGCGCGACGAGCATTGGCGGTCCCTGTTGGAAGCGGCTCGAGGCCCGCTCGGGATACTGATTGTCGCAACGTTCCTGCTGTGGCTTCCCAACGTCGTGGTTTCGCCCTATCCGGTGCGCTCCCTGGAGGCGGCGGCGCGCAGCATCGCCATCGTCGGCGTCCTTTACCTGTTGTGGTCGGCGTTGCGCGAAAACCAGCGGTTTGCCGAGCTGTGCCTGAAGGCGCTGGTCGTTTCTTCGGTGGTCGCCGCGGTCATCGCCATTCTGGCGATGACTGCGTTTCCGGAACTCTATTGGGGTCTGCATCTGAAGGGATGGCGTTCTACGCCGCTGAAGACGGAGCTCAAATCCTTCGCCGCCGCCTGCAGCCTGCTGGTTCCCGTTCTCTTGTGGGCCGGGTACAGGCTCGGTGGACGCTGGCTGACCGGCGCCGTCGTCGCCGTCGCCGGGCTGCTGGCGCGGGTGTGGATGACCTACAACCGCGCCGCCATCGCCGGGTTTCTGGCGATGGCCGTGGTCATCGTCCTTGCCGTCGCCCTGACCCCCGGGAAACGACCGTTGAAGATCGTCCTTTCGGTGCTGTTCGCCGTCGCCCTGGTATCGGTGCTGGTGTGGCTGAAGGAGACCCGGACGAATCCCGAACTGCCAGGGGAATGGCTCTTTCCGACATGGCTGATCGACTACCAGCGCCAGGAAGTGTGGGGTTTTACTCTGGATCTGATCGGCGAATCGCCATGGGTCGGCCGCGGCATCAACACCATCAACTTCGTGCCGGGCGCCGACACCAAGATCCCCGGTGTCACCTCGCTGACCTACATCCCGAGCCATCCCCACAACTGGTTTCTCGAAAGTCTGGCGGAGACGGGAATCGTCGGCACAGTGCCGCTGTTGGCGGCCATCGCGGTCTTCTTCGGACGACTGGGCCGGCATTTCTTTCGAGACCGCGACCTCGGCACGCTGATCGCGCTTTCGGTCGCCGCCGTCTACTGGGGTTCGGGACTGTTCAACTTCTCTTTCTGGTCGGTGTGGTGGCAAGCCTCGTTCGCGCTACTGGTGACGATTTCGCTTTCCGTTACCGACAGCGGTCAGTCGGGGATATCGGACGGCAGGTCGTAACCCGGATACGGCCACGACTTGACGAGCCGCCACTTCTCACCCTCCCTTTCGACGAGGTGGGAGTTGCGGAGCGGCAGCGACAGTCCGAGGACCTGACCGACCGCCGGGTTTTGGGTATGTACCCAGATATGCGTCGGCTCCAGTTCCAGCAACTCTCTGACGCCTTCCGGCTTGGTGTATCGAAAGACGTTGGAATCACCGATCAGCGTCGCCACCCCATACAGCCGGTAGCGCATCTGTTTGGCGTAGAATCCGGTTTCCAGCGGATCGAGAACGACGATGCGCGAGTCCTTTGGCACGATCCGGGCGATCTCATCGCCGACCTGGCGCACATAGATCTTCGGGGCGCGTACGTCGAATCGCAGTTTGTAGGCGAACACGACCGGTAGGGCGACGACGAGAACGACGGCGAGGCGGGGCAGATTGACCGTGACACGGCCTGCCAGGCGATCTCCGTAACGCTCCCACAGCAGGCCGGCGCCATAGGCGGCGAAGACGACGCCGACGAGCCCCAAATGCATGTTGTAGCGCCAGTAGGACCCCGCCGTAGCGGCCGTGTAGGGGCCGAATGCGGCGAGATAAGCGAACACCAGGAACAGGTTGAATCCGGCGAAGGTGCCGGCGACCAGGATGGTCATGCGATCGAGAGGGCCTTTGAATCGCACCAGTCCGCGGATCGCGAACCCGACCGCGATGAACATCAGTCCGAAATAGGCCGCCTTCTTGAACATGATCGAGCCGATCGTGCTCAGCATCTGCGGCAGCAGGTGGAAATTCCAGGATTCGAAAGGTCTCAGCGAAACCGCCCGGTGAAGGTCGTGAGTGGTGATGTGGTAGCGCCACAGCCCGTAAATGACCAACGGCGGGCCGATTATCAGGGGAAGCAAGCGAACGAAATCGGCAAACCGAATGTCGGGATCGCGCAGCGCAACGACGACGAGGCCGAGCATCAGGCAGACGAAAATCACGACGTTTGTCTCCTTGGCGTCGAGAAAGACGACAAGGGCGAGGCTCATCTGCAGGGCCTGAACTCTGGCGCCGGCGAGATCGCGACGGGCCAGACGTTCGAGCATCATCCATCCAAGAACGGCGGCGATACCGACCGCCGCGGCCGAAGGCAGGTCGGCATACGCGGTCAGAATGACCTTTTGGACGAAGGTGGTATTGAACGTGGTGGCGAAAAGGATGGCGAGAGCGGCGTCGCTCCATCCGACTTTAGTTTCCGGGGTGCGGCCGGTCGCGGAGCGGAATACGGAAAGCGCCGCCAGGCCGAAACTGAACAGCAGAAGCACGTTGAAGAGGGGGCCGGCGTTTTCGATGAAAGCGCCGATCAGCCGGCTCGCCAGATAGCCGACCAACGGCACGCCATAGGGATAGGCCGGTGCATCGGCGATGATCGGTGGGAAGCCGACGCGGGGAAAGGCGTCGACGTCGAAAAGGTACCTGCCGGCCAGCAGCCAATGCGAATATTCGTCCCACTGCGAGGGCGCCATGCCGGTGACGATCAACAACAGAACCGAGCCCAACGCCAAGATCTTGCCGCCGCCCTCCGGCAAAAGCCGGCGATCGCGCCGAAAGGAGAACCATCCCGCCGCCACGGCGGCCACTGCAAGCCCTGCCGCTGTAAAGGTGAAGGGAACGGGACCGACGACCCCGAACAGCGTCATCGGGACCAGGGCCACGCCCCATCCGCTCACCAGATCGGCTGGAGCGAAGCGTTTCGGGCCGCAGACCAGCCCGCCGAGGGCGATGAACCCGAGGGCGACGGCAAGCACTGCGGCCAAGCCGGGAAGGTTTCCGGCGGGCGGCACCAGATAGTCGAGATAGTTGCCCATGGGGTGAAATCTGATTTGGCTGAGGCGATTCGGTGCGCGGCCTTTGTATCACTGTTCGGCGCGCTGACAACAGGAAAAGGCGGCTCGCCCGGCGGCCACCCGACCCGCGGGTGCATGCCCGCCAAGCAGTCCGGACGGCCGTGTCAGAACTTGCGTTCGGACACCGCCGCGTCGTCCATGTGACGCATACGGATGAACTGGGCGAGGATGTGCATGAGGCTCTGGTGAGAGTCTTCGATGACGCCGTAATTGTCGCCGTCGACATGCAGGTTGACGCTGGCCAGTTGGGCCGACCGGCCGCCGTCGAATCCCGTCATGGCGATGATCTCGAGGCCGCTATCACGCGCCCATTGAGCGGCGCGAACGACGTTCTCCGAATCGCCCGACGAGCTTACCGTGATGAGCACGTCGCCTTCGGCGGCCAGCGTCCGGAGCTGGTATACGAAAACGTCGTCGTAGGCGATGTCGTTGGCGATGGCGGTAATGGTTTCGATGTTGGCGCTGAGCGAGACGACGCGAGGCAGCAGATCGGTGTCCGTCTGCGTCCCTTTAAGATGATCGCACACCAAGTGGTTGGAGATCGCCGCCGAGCCGCCGTTGCCGCAGACATAGACGCCGGCTCCGCGGATATAGGCCTGCTCCAGGATGCTCGCCGCCGCCGCCAGCCGGTCGCGGTCGACCGATGCCGCCGCCGTTTGGTAACGGAGCGCGTAATCGTCGGCGAAGGCCGCGATATCGGCGTATTTCCTGTCGGGAAACGGCATGGCTCGAATGTTGGCCGATTTCGATGGGTTGTTCAACGGCGCAGGCGGTTTCACCGGGCCGGGGCAGCATGCAGCAAACAGACTGCCGTTTTCGCGCGGATGGTGGTAGCGTGCCGGCATGGGACCGGTAAATTGACAGACGGACGGGTCGAATGACGGACGCCAGCTTCTGCAAGACGTTCTTCGATCAGACCAGCGCCATCGCCAATGAACTCGATTGCGAAAAGGTCGAACAGTTGGCGCAGGCCCTGGTCGGACTTCGCGCACGCGGCGGACGCCTGTTCGTTCTCGGGGTCGGAGGAAGCGCCGCCAACGCCTCACATGCGGTCAACGATTTCCGAAAATTGTGCGGGATCGAGGCCTACACGCCGTCCGACAACGTCGCCGAGTTGACGGCGCGGACCAACGACGAGGGCTGGGAAACGGTGTTCGCCGAATGGCTGAAGATCAGCCAAGCGAGCGAGAACGACGCCGTTCTGGTGTTTTCGGTCGGCGGCGGCGACAAGGAACGCAACGTGAGCATCAATCTGATCGAGGCCATCGACGAATCGAAACGCCGCAGCATGACGGTGCTCGGGATCGTCGGCCGGAGCGACGGATACACGGCCAAGCGGGCCGATATTTGCGTTGTCGTAAACTCACCCGACGCTAAACTTGTCACCCCGCACGCGGAGGCATTTCAAGCGGTCATATGGCACTGTCTCGTATCCCATCCGGACCTTCAGGTCCGCGCGACGACGTGGTAGGCCGGGCGACCGCGTTCGGAAGCCTTCCGCAATGAGACAGGCCGTTTTTCTCGATCGCGACGGCGTTCTAAACAAGGCCGTCGTCCGCGACGGCAGGCCGTATCCGCCAGCCAACGCCTCGGAGCTCGAAATCCTGTCTGGTGTCGCCGATACGTTGGTCCGGCTTCGCGAGGCCGGATACCTGTTGATCGTCGTCACCAACCAACCCGACGTGGGGAGCGGCAAGACAGACCGGCGAACCGTTGAGGAGATTCATGCCCGCCTCAATTCGGCCCTGCCCCTGGACGACATCCGCGTCTGCTATTGCCCGTCTTCGAGCGATTGTGCGAACCGCAAACCGAAACCGGGTATGTTGATGTCGGCCGCCCGCGACTGGGATATCGACCTCGGCGCCAGCCACATGGTCGGCGACCGCTGGCGCGACATCGGGGCCGGGCGGGCGGCCGGGTGCCGGACGTACTTCGTCGACTTCGGGTATGCCGAACCCGGTCCGGAAGAACCGGATTTCGTCGTTACCGATCTGGCGGACGCCGGCCGAATCATCTTGAACCGCTGAGGACCGGATCGGGTACCGTTACGGAGCAACCGCATGACAGAGCTTCAAGACCTTCGGATCAAGGTTTTCGCCGACGGCGCCGACGTCGAGGATATCAGGGCACTGAGCGCCAACCCCTTGATCCGGGGCTTCACCACCAACCCGACCCTGATGAGAAAAGCCGGGGTCGACGATTACAAGACCTTCGCCCAGGCGGTTCTGGCCGTGGTCCCCGATCGGCCGGTCTCCTTCGAGGTCCTGGCCGACGAGTTCGACGAGATGGAACGCCAGGCGTTGGAGATCGCGTCGTGGGGGGAGAACGTGAACGTCAAGATTCCGATCACCAATACACGGGGCCGATCGAGCGTTGGCCTTATCGAGCGGCTTTCGAACCAAGGTGTTTCGGTGAACGTTACGGCTGTCTTCACGCTGGATCAGACACGCGCCGTCGTCCAGGCGTTGTCCGAGCATGTTCCCGCCAAGATATCGTTTTTCGCCGGGCGGATCGCCGATACCGGAGTCGATCCCGTTCCGGTCGTGCGCGACGCCCTTCGAATCATCGATCAAAACCCGAACGCCGAACTGATCTGGGCGAGCCCGCGCGAACTCCTTAACATATTCCAGGCCGATGCCATCGGCTGCCACATCATCACCGTCACCCACGACATCCTCAAGAAACTCCATTTGATCAACAAGGATCTGGACGAGTATTCCCTCGAGACGGTCGGCATGTTTTTCAACGACGCTTCGGCCGCCGGTTACACGATCGATGATTGACCCGTCGAACCGGACTTCCGCACATCGGACGGCTTCTACGCCCGTTAAGGTCTTGCTTGAAAACTCCACCTCCACCCAATACAAGGCTTATCGAATCTTCAGTTGACCCCATTCCTCGGAACCTTGGTCCGGTCCTTTGTCGACGCACAACTCCTACGATGGTCGCGATCTGGAGGTTCTGGCCGAGATGCCGAACTATTATCGATGGATCGTGGCCCATTTCGAAGCACACTTGGGAAACCACGTTGTTGAGTTCGGCGCCGGTAGGGGCGCCATATCGAAATTGCTCCTGTCGCATGCGGAAAGGCTCGACCTTGTCGAACCGTCCACTAATCTGGTCGAGACACTGAACAAGCGGTTCGCCGGGTCGGATGGCGTCACCGTTCGGATGTCGACGATCGAAAAGTATCTGGACGGCGAAACGGAAACCAGGCCTGACAGCGCCGTTCTGGTTAATGTCCTCGAACATATCGAGGACGATCTGGCGGCCCTGAAGGGCCTTCGCGGACGACTAAAGAAGGGTGGCAAGCTCTTGCTGTTCGTGCCGGCGACTCCGTTTCTGTTCAGCAAGCTCGACGAGGAGTTCGGTCACTATCGGCGCTATACGCTGAGCAGTCTGAAGGGCTGCGTGGAGAGCGCCGGATATGCCGTACTGACGGCGCGTTACATGGACTTTCTCGGGATGGTGCCGTGGTGGCTGGTCAATACCGTCGGCGGCAGAACCGACTTCGATCCCCGCATGGTCCGGCTTTACGATACGATCGGAATGCCGGTGACGCGCCTGATCGAAGGATTCGTCCGGATTCCGATCGGCAAGAACCTTCTGCTGATCGCCGAGAATTCAGGCTGAACGAGCGCCGCCCATCTGTTAGCCTTCCGGCACTGCCAATTTAGGACGATCCCTTGAAGACAATAAGCGTCATCGTTCCCGCCTACAACGAAGAGGCGACGATCGTCGATCTTCTGACGCGCGTGCGCGCGCAATCGGTGGCCGGCTTCACGTTCGAGATCATCGTCATCGACGACGGGTCGAGCGACCGAACGCCCGAATTGCTCGAGGACAACCCTGGCCTTTATGACCATCTGGTGACGCAGAATCCGAATCAGGGGAAGGGTGCTGCGGTCATTGCCGGCCTGCAAGAGGCGACCGGAGACTACCTTCTCTTCCAGGACGCCGATCTCGAATACGATCCGGCCGAGTATTCGGTGATGCTGGCGCCGGTAACGGCCCATGGCGCCGATATCGTCATGGGCAGTCGGTTCGTGGCACCGCGCATGAACCGGGTTCACTACTATTGGCACAAGGTCGGCAACCGGTTCATCACCTTCCTGTTCAACGTCATGAACAACACGACGTTTTCGGACATCTACAGCTGCTACCTGATGTTCCGCCGCGATCTTGTCGACCCGGCCGAACTCAGGACCCGCGGCTGGGAGCAGCACGCCGAGATCCTGACGTTGGCGAGCAGGCGCGCGGATGTCATCTACGAGGTTCCGATCAGCTACCACGGCCGGTCCTATGCCGACGGCAAGAAGATCAAGGCCCACCACGCGATTCCGGTGATCTGGACGATCATCAAGAAACGCTTAGCGGGTTAGATCACGGCCTTTTATCGACGAGGAGACCAAATGTCCGAGAGCCCGCACCCCAAGATCAGGCCCCTCACCGAGGAGGAAAAGGCGACGTGGCCGAAAGAGCCGCTCGTCAGCCTGGAAAAACCCTTCGTCGACGCCCGCGGCGCCATCCAGCCCCTCGTCGACATGATGATGGAGAGCGCCGTGATGATCACCTCGGCCAAGGGATCGCTGCGCGCCAACCACTACCACAAGACCGATTGGCACTATTGCTACGTGGTGTCGGGCTGTATCGAGTACTATCACCGGCCGACGGGGAGCGAAGCCGAACCGGAGGTGATCCTGGTCCGTGAAGGGCAGATGGTATTCACGCCGCCGATGGTCGATCACGGCATGAAGTTCCCCGAGGATACGGTGTTCCTCACCCTGTCGCGCAACCCGCGCGACCAGGAATCCTACGAGGCCGACGTCATCCGCATCGAGATGCTCGATGTGGAAGGGCTGACGTCGTGGAAACCGGGCGACCCGAGCGGAGACGGCGGCGCCGATGAGTGAGGCCTGCCGTCACCGATCCGATTGCCGGCTGTGCGGCAGCGGCGACCTGACAGAGGTCTTGTCCCTGACCCCGACACCGCCGGCCAACGCCTTCGTCGGCGAAGACGATTTGGGTCGCGAACAAGCGGTCTTTCCCCTCGATGTCTTCATGTGCGAGAGCTGCGGCCACGTTCAACTGTTGGACGTGGTCGACCCGGCGGTCCTGTTCGAAAGCTATGTTTACGTTTCCGGCACCTCGCCGGTGTTCGTCAGGCACTTCGAGAATTACGCCGGAACCGTCATCGAACGTTTTCGCCCCGACCCGGGCTCGCTGGTCCTCGACATCGGCTCCAACGACGGCACGCTGCTCGGCTTCTTCAACAGGGCCGGCTATCGGGTGCTCGGCGTCGACCCGGCCCGCGACATTGCCGCCGAGGCGACGGCGCGCGGCATCGAGACCCGGACGGCGTTCTTCACGCCCGACCTGGCGGCGGCGATCCTGGACGAGCAGGGACCGGCGTCGGTGATCACCGCCAACAACGTTTTTGCCCACGCCGACGATATGGCAGGGATCGTCGACGGGGTTCGAACCTTGCTGGCGCCCGGCGGCGTTTTCGTCTTCGAGGTGTCCTATCTGCTCGACGTCTACGAGAACACCCTGTTCGACACCATTTATCACGAGCATCTGGCCTATCATTCGGTCAAACCGCTGGAACGGTTTTTCGCCGCCCACGGCCTGCGGATGATCTCAGCCGAGCGCGTCGATTCACACGGCGGCAGCCTGCGCGGCGTCGCGCATTTGGCCGGCGGCCCCCGCGACGTCGAGCCGTCGGTCGCCGGGTTGATCGGGCTGGAAGACGCGGCCGGGCTCGATCGCCCCGAAACCCTGAAGGCGTTCGCAAAGCGCATCGAAGCGGTCAGAAAAGAGCTGACGGAAACGCTTGTCCGCCTCAAGCGGGAAGGCAAGACGATCGCCGGCTTCGGGGCGCCGGCCAAGGCGACGACGCTGATGTACCATTTCGGCATCGGCGCGGAGGTCATCGACTTCATCGTCGACGACAGCCCCCTGAAACAGGGCCTCTATTCGCCGGGCTTGCATATCCCGATCGTCGCCTCCGGCGTCCTCGAGGAACGGGCGCCCGACTATCTGCTGATCCTGGCCTGGAACTTCGCAGACCCCGTCATCGAAAAGAACCGGGCGTTCCAAGAACGCGGCGGGCGGTTCATCGTGCCGCTGCCCGACGTGGTGGTTCGGTAGGTTTTCATACCGGCGAGCCCCGAGCCAAATTTTTTCACGACCTGCCACGGTGGTGAGATATGTCACACAAGAATTTCCTGGATATGTGTATCGCCGTCCTGGGATCGTACCTGGACGCCGATGAGGAGCTGATCGATCGATACCGGAACGATACGGCCCTCGGTATCCTGTGGCTCGACCTCAAGATCATGTGGAATACCTTCCTCAAAGCGCTCGAGGCGGACGGCCTGGAGGATCCCAACAGGTAGCCGGTACCGGCTATTTCGCGCTCTGCTCGATGATGCCTGTTTTCTCGGCGACAATGATCTGATGGGTAAAGAAATCACGCGGCCCGAAGTAGAACCGCTTCATCTCGAACCCGGCTTTCTCGAGCCAGTCCGATGTTTCTCCTCTTGAGCGGATGTGGGTGTGCTCGGGCGGGTGGAGCCGAACGTCCGATCTGAAAACCGTGGACAACACCCAATGCACCGATTTCAAGACGTTCACCGAAAGCCCCCAGGCCGGCGGCCAGAACAGAACGATTCGGCCGCCAGGTCTAAGGACCCGATGAAACTCGCTAAGAATGATGCGGATTTCATCGATGGTGAAGTGCTCCATGACACCCAGATTGAAGAGACCGTCGAAGGAGGCGTCGGGAATCGGCACATCAAACAGACTACCCTCGACCAGTTCCGTCCCTGCCGCATGCAGGCCTTCGTAAAGGCGAAGCGCCGCCGGCGAAATATCGAGCGCGGTGATCCGCAATCGCTCGGCCATGTCGACATCGACCGCGCCGCTCCCACACCCCGCGTGTAGGACGGCAGCGCCCGGCGGGAAAGCGTTTCCGAGGAAATGGTTGACGGCGGGTCGGATGATGAAGCGCCGGTAGAAGGCGGCGATAAGGTCGTAGACGTCTTGGCCGCGATAGCTCTCGGCCGTCCAATAGGCGTCCCAGTCCTCCTGGTAACTCGGCGGAGCCGGATCGATGCCGGCGGGCTCGGCGGAATTATTCGTTTGGTCGGAAATGGTCGTCGCTCCCGTCGTTGGATCGGAAGATAAGGATTCTGCCCGCCGCCTGAACACCATGAACCCACGCCCGTGATCATTGACTTCTTGGGCCACGGTCTCGAAACCTAGGCGGCTAAACACGTCCGCGTACGCCGGGTGAACGTAGATCGCCGTTACACCCTCGTTGGCGGCCGCCCTGGTATCGACGATCCGCCGCAGGACCGGCTCCAGAACGCTATCGTCGAAGGGGTCGCAGAAAAAGAAGATGGCGTCTCCTTCCGGCACCGGGAACTCGCGCGCATCGCAGCAAACGATTTCGTAAGGCGGCCCGGATTTTCCTCGGCGCCGATAGTAGGTGCCAAGCGCGTCTTCCGCTTCCTCGCAAAGCTGCCGGGAGGCCTCGATGCCAATAAGGCGGCGGAAGGGAAACTGCGAGGCGAAAAACAACATCCTACCGAGACCGCTCCCGACATCGACGAAGGTCTGCCCGGAACAACTCTTCCCAGCGGCACGAAAACTTCGGCGGGCGATATAGTAGGGAGACGGCAGGTAGGGTCTACCAGGCCGCCAGATCTTCTCTTCGACCCCGAGGTCCTTGCGATTGACCATGCGCGAGGTTCCGGAGCGGAACTTGCTCTCGTAGAAGGCCTCGAACGCCGCCAGGCGCATGGTCCCGAACACGCCGTAGGCGCGCGCCGAGCGAATCGCATTGCCGATGAATTCGAGCCGAAAATCGAGGCTCTTCATGTTGCTGTTCGGGAATAAAGGTGGTTGACAACCATCTCCTAAAATAACATCCAACGTAGGGGTGTCGATCACCGCGTTGTGTGTAACATGAACCTGCCGTTTCCGAGCGCATCACCGGCGGCAGGCGTTGGTCCGGCTGGAGATAGCTTGTGATGGAAGTCGTCAAACATAACAAGTGTCGGTTGTGCGGGTCGGAAGACCTGGTCGACGTTTACTCGTTCGGCGATCTCTATGTCTCCAACTTCGTCGATGAGGCCGACATAGCGAATGGCGTCAGGGCGCCGCTCGATCTCGTCATGTGCCCCAAGTGTTCGCTCTTCCAGCTTCGCCACACGGCGCCGATGGAACTGATGTACGCGCGCTATTACTGGTATCGGTCCGGCGTCACCCAGACCATGCGCGACGCCTTGAAGGAGGTCGTCGAGGTGATCGGCGAGGTCGTCAATCTCATCCCCGGCGATACCGTCCTCGACATCGGCGCCAACGACGGCACCCTTCTGGCCGCTTTCGACGTACCGGGCCTGCATCGGGTCGGCTGCGAGCCGGCCGACAACCTGATCGACAGCCTCAGGGCAAACGCCGATCACGTGATGCACGATTTCTGGAATATGGACGGCTACCAGAAGTTGGCGGCCGAGGAGGGATTCGGCAAGGCCAAGGCGATTACGGCGCTCGGCATGTTCTACGACCTGGAAGAGCCCAGCCAGTTCATCGCCGACGTGGCGGCGGCGCTGGCCGAGGACGGTGTTTTCATCGCCCAGCTGATGTGCCTGAATTCGATGCTTGAGAAGAACGACCTCGGCAACGTCTGTCACGAGCACCTGGAGTTCTATTCCCTCGATTCGCTGAAATATCTGTTCGAGACCAACGGGCTCGAGATGTTCCGCGTCGAGAAAAACGACGTCAACGGCGGCAGCTACCGGATCTTCGCCCGCCACCTGAATAACGGCAGCATCGATTACGACGAAACCATCACCGCCGATGACGTCCGCGCCTTCGTAGAGCGCATAAACGACAACCGTGATAGGTGCATGGACTTCATCCGGGACGAAGTCGCCGCCGGCAAGACCGTTTACGTCTACGGTGCCTCGACCAAGGGCAACACGCTGCTACAGTACTACGGCCTGGGTCCCGATCTGATCACGGCGGCCTCCGAGCGCAGCCCGGAGAAATGGGGGAAGTTCACCGTCGGCACCGGCATCCCCATCGTTTCGGAAGAAGAGGCCCGGGCCGCCAAGCCCGATTATTTCCTGGTCCTGCCGTGGGCTTTCATCGACGAGTTCTATGCCCGCGAGAAGGAATGGCGGACGCGCGGTGGCAAGTTCATCGTGCCGCTGCCGGAATTCAAAGTCTTGGAGTAGGCCGAACCGCCTGGCAGCCGCCTACGAATCGGTCTCGGCGGCGAGGTCGGCTTCGTACATGATGCGGGCCAATTCGGCCATCTTGACCTCGGGCTCGAACCCTAGGCGCTCCCGCGCCTTGCCGATATCGCCACGAAGAACACTCGTCTCGGTCGGCCGAAACAGCGATTTGTCCTGTTCCAGATGTTGGGCTGGATCGAGGCCGGCGTGGCGAAACGCCTCGTTGACGAAGAACTCGACCGAGTTGACCTCGCCGGTGGCGATGACGTAATCGTCGGCCTCGTCCTGCTGCAGCATACGCCAGGCCGCCTCCATGAACTCGGGCGCGTACCCCCAATCGATCTCGGCCGACAAATCGCCGAGTTTCAGTTTGGTCTGCTTGCCCAACTTGATACGGACCACCGAGTTGGTCACCTTGCGCGTCACGTATTCGACGGTGCGGCGCGGCGATTCGTGATTGAACAGGATCCCGGTCGAGACGTGAACGCCGAAATTCTCCCGGTAATATCGTGCGTAGTAGTAGGCACTGGTCTTGGCGATGGCGTAGACGCTCTGCGGATTGAACGGCGTCATTTCGTTTTGCGGGGTGGTTTCGGCCTGCCCGAACATATGCGACGAGCACGGCTGGAAGACGCGGATCTTGGGGTCGACCTGATGGACGATTTCAAGAAGCCGGGCGACGGCGGCGCCGGTGATGTCGGCCGAAAAGCCGACCATGTCGAAACTCCACCGGACATGGTCTTGGTCGGCCTCGTTGTAAATCTCGTCGGGTCGCACTTCGTTGATGATGCGAAAGAGAGACGTCGGGTCGGCCATATCGCCACGCTCGACGAAAAACGTCTTGCCGAATACCTCGGGATCGTCGAGAAGATGCTGGATGTTACCGGTGTTTCCGGTTGCCGAGCGTCGTACCATCCCGTAGACAGTGTAGCCTTTTTCCAGCAGGATGTCGGCCAGATAGCTGCCGTCCTGGCCGGTGACGCCTAAAATAAGTGCCTTGTTCATGGGGTTCCGTTTTTCGGTCGCGAGGGTAAATCGATGGGCGCGGAACGTTAGTTTGCAAGACCACCGAGTCGAAGATACTGCAATGACCTCATGTCAGCCGACCGTGGCGACAGACGAGCCTGCGGTTTCCATTATCATACCGACGTACAACGAACGCGACAACATCACCGCGACCGCGAACGCTGTGTTTGGAAATTTCAAGGAATCAGTCGAAATCGTCGTCGTCGACGACAATTCCTCCGACGGCACGGCCGACGCCGTCCGCCAACTCGACGATTCGCGCATCCGGTTGGTCGAGCGGCCAAAGGGTAGGGGCCTCGCCTCGGCCGTTCTCAGGGGCATCATGGAGAGCCGGGGAGGCGTCGTCTGCTGGATTGACGCCGATATGGCCTACGAAACCAAGCACCTGCCTGAGATGGTCCGTCTGACCTCGGCGAACGACGTGGTCATCGCGTCGCGGTTTGTCGATGGCGGCGGCGACGAGCGCCATCCGGTCAGGGTCGTCGCCAGCCGTTTGGTCAACGGCTTCGCCAACCTCGTCCTCGGTTACGGCATCAAGGACTACGACAGTTGCGTGGTCGCCGTCAGGCGTGAGGTGTTCGATTCGGTCCTGCCGATTTCCTATGGTTTCGGGGATTTTTTCATAGAGTTCGTCTACGACTGCTGCCGCAGGGGCCTCCGGGTGACCGAGACTCCTTACACTTTGACCACGCGACTCGACGGCGAATCGAAATCGTGCCCCGATCTGCCGAGCTTCCTGTGGCTCGGGTTCAAATACTGCGCGAGGATCGTCGCCATCCGGCTGCGGCCAGATTAGGCCAAGACCTCGTGAACAGCTTCGACGACCCGGTCGAGCTGGTCGTCGGTCAGGGCGACGCCGCTCGGCAGGTAGAGGCCGCACCGCGCCAGATTTTCCGAGACCGGATAGCTTTCCCCGTCGAACAGTCCCATGCGCCTGAAAACGGGTTGTTCGTGCATCGGCCAGAAGAACGGCCGGCTGTCGATTCGTCGTTCTGTGAGTCCGCGGATGGCTTCGGCGGCATCGAACCCGATCTCTTTATCGAGGACCACCCCGTAGACCCAATAGGCGTTGTCGGCCTTGTCCGTCCGCTCGAGCGGCAGGCGAAGGCCGGAAACGCCGGCGAGTTTCTCCGTATATCGCCGGCCGATGGCGCGCTTGCGCCCGAGCGTCGCCTCGAGGCGTTCCAACTGGGCGACGCCGATGGCGGCTTGTAGGTTGGAGAGGCGCATGTTCCAGCCGAGCTCCTCGTGGACGAAGCGCTTCGAGCCGAAACACAGATTGCGATACGAACGGCATTTCTCCGCAATTTCGGGGTCGCTGGTCGTCACCATGCCGCCCTCGCCGGTGGTGACGTGCTTGTTGGCATAAAAACTGTAAGCCGAAATAAGGCCGATGCCGCCGCATTGGCGACCGCCGTAGGTCAGCCCGATGGCCTCGGCGGCGTCCTCGATGATCGGGATGCCGTGTTCGCCGGCCACGGCGGCGAGCGGGTTCATGTCGACGGGCAGGCCGTAAATATGGACCGCCATGATCGCCTTGGTGCGGGGTGTGATCTTCTCGGCCACCCGGTCGACCGCCATGTTCCAGGTATCGGGCTCGCAATCGACCAGAACCGGCGTGGCGCCGGCGCGAACGACTGCGGCCGCGCACGAGATGATGGTGAAGGCGGGCAGGATCACTTCGTCGCCGGGGCCAACGCCGAGCGCCTTGACGCAGAGCTCCAGCGCCGCCGTACCGTTGGTGACGGCGATGCCGTACCGATGACCGGCAAGGGCCGCCAATCCCTCCTCCAGCCGCCGCACGAATGCGCCTTGGCTGGAGATCGACTTGGTTTCGATACACTCGGCGAGATAGGCCGCTTCGTTGCCGTCGAGGATGGGCTCGCTGACGGGGATGAAATCGTCGGCCATCGGTGTCAGCCGCCGGCCGGGCCTTCGGACCCGAAGCGGCGCTTGTCGCGGTCCTCGAGATAGGGGCCTGTCTTGGCCTCGATGAAGTCGGTCTCCTCCAGGGTTTCGAACCCGTGTCCACCGGATACCAGCAAGACGGTGTCACCGGCGCCGAGGATGCGGCTTTCGAGGAAATTTCCGTCGTCGTCGTAGAAATCGGCGCGCATTCGCCCAGCACGCACGAACAGGACCTCCTGGGTACGGGTTATCGTTCGCGCCTGTTCCGGGTGGGAATGCGCCTCGATCGTCTTGCCGGCCGGATGGCGCAACACGCCCAACTGCATGGGCTCGTCGTTTCCCGTCAGGAAGGTAATGCCGGGCGGACGGCAATCGGCCGGGATGATGATCGCCAGCAACCGGCCGTCGTGTTCGATGCGTTCAATTTCTTGGGTCATGTAACTCTTGAAAAGACGTTGTCGGTTGACGGTATGGACGCGAGGTCGATCTCTAGTCCAACTCGCACAATCAGTTTGCTGTTTAAATTGAAACGCAACCTATCGCAAGTTGACCCTGACCTCGGTTTCATTTGGCGGAAGACGGTCCGGAGCCATCCCGGCTATTTTGAATCCTGGTTGAGTCGAGGGAGAGTGGATGGCAACATCTGCACGAACAATGATTGCCTACGAGGGAGCGGCTCCAATCGATACCACATTGATCCATGACCGACGAACCCTCGCTCTCCTGGCGATCGGCATCGTATTCAGTTCTGTGTTGTGGGCCGTTCGCCCGGACGATATTTCACCGCTCCGGGCTTCTCTCGGTCTTGCAATCGTCTGGTTGGGCTGTGTTCCAGGTCTTGTTCGTCTTTTCTCGACTGAGCCGAAGACCATACCGATCTTCGAGGTCTCCTGCCTTTTTTACTCGGTGACTTTCGGTCTTTCGGTCTTCATCTTCGACCTGATATGGCTCGGAACCCATCCCATCAGTGTCTATGCATCCTCGCTTGAGCACCATGAAGACGCGGCCAGTGTGTCGACCATGATGATGGTCGTCGGCGGGCTTCTCGCTTATGTAGGGACCTTCTATCTCGCTAGACGTCACATCCCTGCGAAGTTCCCGCATTTCAGCATTCCGCAGACCTACGAGGATTGGCGGCTCATCGTCCTGGCCTGGGGGCTGATTGCGGGCCATCTCGCGTACTTGTTTATTCCCTTCATAAGATCGCTTCCTTCGGTCGGTCAGTTTCTGCAACCGGCCGTATACGTCGGTCTTGGACTGTTCTTCATCTTGTGGAAACAAGGGAAACTCGGTCGTTTTCATGCCTGCCTCGTTTTTCTTTTCGTATTGCCGATAATTCTCGCGAAGACTCTGATCGGTGCTTTTCTGACTCCGGTAATCATGTTCGCGTTGTTGTTTTTCTTTCTATTTTTCTATTGGAACAAGCGCTTTCCCATTCTCTTGGTGACCAGCTGTTCCATTCTCTTCTTTGCCTTCTACCCGACCATCCCCGCTTACAGGGAAACCCTGCGATCGGTTCAAAGAGCTACTCATTTTAATGAAGACATCAACCTCTCATCGGCCAGCCCCATCACGGAAAAACTCAGTGCGTTCGGACTCATCTCCTTTCGATTGTGGGCCTATCCCAAACCTCTGCTGCGGGGAGAGGGCTACTACTACCCTCAGACCATTGCCATATCGCACATCACCCGACGCATTACCTTCCTGCCTCTGTTTTCCTACGTGGAGTCGAAAACGCCCGACCCCGTGGACTATTGGGGCGGCGAAACCTACAAGCCGTTGTTCACGAGCTTCATCCCCAGGGTACTGTGGCCGAACAAACCCGAAGAGCACACCGGCGGCGTGTTCGGAAAAAGATACGGGCTCGTCGTCCCAACAGGGAAGACCTCCGTCAACCTGCCGTGGATCATAGAGCTGTTTGTGAATTTTGGCCCTGTCGGCACTGTGCTTGGGATGGCTGTATTCGGGCTGCTGATGGCCCTTCTTAACGGTTTTTTCAATTCCGTCCGGATGAGTCCCCCCGAGGCGGTGACGGGACTCGCCGTCTTCTTTCCGTTGGTATATCAGGAATCGAACTTCTCGGTTATGACCGGAAGCTTACTTCCGCTTACCATTTGTCTCTATCTATATTTTAGGATCGGTCTCGGTCTTAGGCCGAATTGGTTTAAATGGTTTGGGCGCCGGAAACTATGATTCGACAGTCCCATTTTGTTGTCAATGTTTTCTAGGTTATCCACTATCGGTGCGTCAGAGACATCGCTGTCCGATTCCGATTTACGGTGAAGCATGAAAATAATTGAAGTTGGAGCCGAAATTTATTGTTCCGCAAGGTAGGCGAAGGAATGCCAAAATTGAAACCGGACATAAATGCCCGAAGTCTTGCAGTTCGTATGGCGCTAGTATGGGCACTGTTTTATGGAATTTGTCTATCTCTTGGTTATCCCTCTCTGAACCGTTACGACCCGGCGAAGAAGGGGCTTGCCGATGTCGAACACTACACAACGCTGGTCGAGGAGGGGATTTCCGGTATCGGCAATCATGTTTGGCGCTACCGGGTGATCGTCCCTTACATGGCCAAGCCTATCTACTGGCTGGTTAAGGACAACGTCGGCACTTGGAACCCCGTCTACTTTGCCTTGCTGATCGTCAACTCGCTATTTGTGGCTTCATCAGCCTTAGTCCTTTTGCTGATAGTCTCGCAATTGACGGCCAATCGGGGGGTGGGGCTGGTCTGCGGATTGCTGTTTCTAGGGCATTTCAATATTTCGAACTTTTATCTTTCGGGCCTCGTTGATTCCAGCGAGGTGTTCCTGATGATCGTCCTCGCGTGGTCTCTTCTGAATAATCTCTGGGCGCCGCTGCCCTTGATCGGTTTTTTGGGCGGCCTCGCCAAGGAAACTTTCGTTCCGTTGTCCGGCGCTTTCGCGGCGGGGTGGTATCTGTCGGCGGGCCAGCGCGAAGGCTTCAGGTTTCATCCTTTGGCAATGGTCGGCGGGATTGTTGTACTCGGCTTGCTGTCCGCCATGGGGCTCAGGTCGATGGTCACCGGACACCTCGTCATGCCATGGGACATCTCCAGCCGATTGATGATCGTTGAAGACGGGCTATTCGAAATGTTCGCCTACAATATATTCAACAAAGGCTTCCTTTACACGTTCTTCTGGCTCCTGCCGTTCGGATTCCTCGGCTTGCGCTGGATGCCTCGCGATTGGGCCATCGCTTCGGGCGTCTCTGTCACCCTGGCTCTGTTATTGGCGTTTGGTGCCGGCGCCGGTGAAAACATCGGGCGGCCCTTGTTCAGCACAGCTGGCCCGTTGCTGATCGTCGCTGCGGCCATGTTCATTTGGAAACTCGTCGACGCCATCCCCCGCTCGTTTGACACGGAGTAGAACCGTCGCCTTGATGAGCAACGAAAAAAAAGTTGACGGATCAAAGCCCCTTGAAAAAGGGAAAGCCCTGCCCCGATTGTTTTACATCTGGCTGGCCGTCATTTTTGCATTGTATGGACTTCAGTTCCGTCCGATCGCCCAGGCGTTGATCCAACAGTTTACCGGATAGCCGATGTCCGCGCTGTTTGCTGTTATCGTTCTGACCACGGCCAGCCTCGGCGGCGGCGCGTTGGTTCTGACGATGTTGAATTCGTGGCGCTCCCGGGGGCCGTTCGAGCGCGGCTGTCTCGCCTTTGCTATCGGCTTTGGACTCTTGGGTTGGGTTTTTTTCTGGCTGGGCACAATCGGCATGTTCAATCCGAGCACCGCCTGGGCGGTTTGCTTGGCTCTGACCGGTGGAATGGCGATGGTTCGTTTGCCAGCCGCCGGGCAGACCGGCTGCGAACCATGGAGCCTGACCGGACGGCTGCTTCTGGCACTTCTGGCCGCCGCCTTCGCCGCCGATTTACTCGAAGCCCTGGCACCGCCCGTCGAAGCGGATTCGTTGGCTTATCATTTCGAGTTGCCGCGTCGCTTCGTCGAAGCGGGCGAAATCGTCTTCGTCCCCCGGGCGCTCGACGGGGCCGTGCCGTTGTTGGTGCAGATGACATATGCGGCGGCGTTGCTGGTCGGCGACGGCTCGGAACGCGCCCTGACTTTATGGACGCTGATTAGCGGCTGGGCGGCGACCCCGCTGATGTTCGTATTGGCGAGGCGTTGGCTGAGCCGGGAGTGGTCGCTGGCTCTCGCCCTCATATTCCAGACCCTGCCGACCATGCTGTATGGCGCCGGCGGCGGAACGATCGAGCCGCGCATGGCACTGTTCGTGCTGGTCGCTGCCTTCGGACTGGCCGAAAGGCGAACCCGGAACTCTACGGCGGCCATTGTTCTGGTCGGCATCGGAGCCGGTTTTTACGCTGGCAGCAAGTACACCGGCCTGCTGTTCCTGGCCGCCGCAGGATTGTCACTGATTGTCACGAGCAGATGGTATTGGCGGCGTTGGGCGGTTTGCGCGTTCGTCGCGGTGATCGCCGGCGGGCAGTGGTACGGCTGGAACGCCTGGCATACCGGAGACCCGGTATTCCCGGTTTTCTTCTCCGCCCTCGGCCTGCCCGACGGCACCTATTGGGACGCCCTTTACGCCGCCGCCATGAAGGATTATTTGGAGCTTCGGTACGATCAGATTAGCTGGTGGGAAAGGTGGCTGGCCTATCCCATCGCGGTGACGTTCTTTCCTTCCCTGCCCATGGAAGCCGGGCGGGTCGGCCTGGGCCCGTTCTTCATCCTGATCGCGCCGGCCAGCCTGGCCGGCTTATGGATGGTCCGTCGGCGGATACCGGCCAGCGCTCTATGGCCCATCGCCGTCGCTGTCATTGCATTTTATTTCCTGTGGCTGAAATTCGGCGGTATTCCCAAGGTTCGTCACCTGGTTCCCGTCGTTCCGCTGGTATTGATATGTTTGGGCGCGGCGGCGGCGCGGGCGGCCGAGCGGATTCCGGAACTGCACCGGCCCCTCGGCGTGGCCGCGGCTGTCGCCATCGCGCTCAACATGGCGGTTATCTCCATATTCGTCAGGCCCTACGCGGCCTATGCCTTTACCGACCAGACGCGCGCCCAGTTCCTGAGGCGGAGCCTGCCCGTCTATGCGGCGGTCGAGTGGATCAACGGGCAGTCGGACGTGAAAAAGCTTCTGTTGATGAACCGCCATTTTCAGTTCTACGTGGCACCGCCCGCCTATTTCGCCTTCCCCGGCGTACAGAAGTTGGTTGAAACCCGCCGCGGCTTCGTCAACAGCGAGCGCTTCCGGCGACAACTTGGCGATCTCGGGATTAGCCACATCCTGACCGACACCCCGACATCCGCCAGTTCAGGGTCGAAATCCGTGGACGAGGCGATCGGCAATCTTGCAAGGCGCGGCTGCCTAACAAAGATCAAGGCATTCACCGTGCACTGGGAACTGTCGCGGACGGTTCGCGGATTGGCCGCCCAGAAGCGTCATTGGTCGGTCTGGCGGGTGAATTCCGATGAGTGTCCGTAAGTGACGATTTTTACCGCCGTTTTTTTGGATTACGGTGCGTGTAACATGAAGTACAAGACCGTTCCCGAAAAACTCAGTCCGCTGGTGCCATGAACGATTCCAATTGCGAAACCACCACCGCCCACGAAGGTTCGGCCAATCAGAAGAGAAAAGCGCTGATCCGAACCCATGCCGATCACATGGCGGCGAAGCGGATGTGGTGGAAGCAACGCAACCGCTATTTCTACGACAAGGAACTGGCGTATTTTCAGTTCATTGTGCCGCAAGGCGCCCGGATCCTCGACCTGGGATGCGGCCCGGGCGACCTGTTGGTCGCCCTCAAACCCTCGCTCGGCGTCGGCGTCGATTTGAGCGAGGCCGTCGTCGAAAAGGCCCGCCAGGCGTTTTCCCATCTTCACTTCGTTGCCGGTGATATCGAAGACTCAGAAGTCATCGAAGCCTTGCCGCATGGGCCGTTCGACTACATCATCCTGTCCGACACCATCGGCAGTCTCGAGGATTGCCAAAGGGTTTTCCAGTCCCTGGCCGGGGTCTGTCACCGCGATACCCGTGTTGTCGTCTGCTACTATAATTTTCTTTGGGAGTGGATACTTCGAACCGCCGAGTTATTCGGCCTGCGGATGCCGCAGGGACCGCAAAACTTTCTATCGCCGGCCGATATTTCCAACCTGATGGAGATTTCCGGCTTCGACGTGGTCAACCAGCAGCGGCGGATCCTGCTGCCCAAGCGCCTGTTCGGGCTGGGTGAGATTTTCAACCGCTACCTGGCGCCGCTGCCGATCGTCAATCGCCTGTGCCTACGCAATTTCACCGTTGCCCGTTCGGTTGAGCACGCGCCTTATGCCGAACTGAGCGCTTCCGTAGTCATCCCGTGCCGCAACGAACGCGGCAATATAGAACCAGCCCTACAACGTATGCCCCGGTTCGCCGACGACCTTCAAATCGTCTTCGTGGAGGGGCACAGCCAGGACGGCACGCCCGAAGAAATCGAGCGGGTCAAGAAGCTATACGCGAAAGAGTTCGACATCGTTTCCCTGACCCAACCCGGCATCGGCAAGGGCGACGCCATGCGGGCCGGTTTCGCCGCCGCCACCCGCGATGTTCTCCTGATCCTCGACGCCGACCTGACCGTGCCGCCGGAGGATTTGCCGAAGTTTTTCGACGCCATCGCCAGCGGGCGGGCCAACTTCGTCAACGGCAGCCGTCTGGTCTATCCGCTGGAAAAAGAGGCCATGCGATTTCTCAACTTGATGGCCAACAGTCTTTTTGCCAAGATATTTACTTGGCTTTTGGGTCAGCGCATCACCGACACCCTGTGCGGCACCAAGGTTCTGACCAAGGCTCATTACCAGCGCATCGAAGCAGGGCGCGATTATTTCGGGGAGTTCGATCCGTTCGGTGATTTCGACATGTTGTTCGGCGCCACCAAGGCCAACTTGAAGATCGTTGAAATTCCCATCCGCTATCGCGGCCGCGCCTACGGCGAAACCCAGATATCGCGTTTCCGCCATGGATGGCTGTTGGTGAAAATGGTGGTCTATGCCTTTCGCAAGATGAAGGCGATCTGACGGCGAAACTGCGCCCGGTCGGCGCTCGTTACACCTCGATAGGTAGTTTAATTGACGCAGCGGTCAGGAGAAAAGCAAATCGAATGTCTTCCGATTACGTTTTATACCAGGCGACATTGATGGTGACTCGAAACGGGATTCCCATATTTTGTATTT
>CAYFMP010000060.1:0-23910 GCA_964344215.1 uncultured Thalassospiraceae bacterium
CAGGAGACCGGAGAGCGCGTCTCGGCGATTCCATATCAACGTGAACCGCTCTAGACGCCGACGGGTCAGGATTCGGGGGCTGGCGCGCCGGCGTCGGCCGGCGGATTCGCCACCGTTTCGCTGAGCGCCTGGGTCTTGAGGCGTTCGCGGTAGGCGGCCATGAACGTCTGGAAGTTTTCTGCGTCCTTGACCTTGTCGGCGACGGCGCTGGGGTCGACCAGTCCCAACGTGGTCGGCGACGTGATCAGCCGGAAGGCGTCCCTGAAGTCGGTCGCCTCCATGGTTCCCTCGTAGTCACGCCTGAGCCGGGCCAGAGCCCGTTCGTTGTTGCTGAGCGTATAGGCGATACCGAGGTTGAGGACGCGGATGGCCTGCTGGTCGTCCAAGGCAGTGCCCGGCGCAATGCCCGAAGCGTTGGCGACGCGGCGTAAGGCCTGCGCCGCCTTCGGCCAATCCCGCGACGTCCAGAAGATCTCGGTCTTCAGCAGATCGCCGTCGAAGGTCTTGTCGTCGTCCAGCAGCTCGAGCGCATCCTCGTCTCGCTTCAGCCCCATAAGGCTGCGCGCCCGCAGGTGGCGGCGTTGTACCGTTAGCTCTTCCGGGAGGCCTTCCTGGTTGGTTTCGTCGAGCATCGCAAGCGCCTTGTCGTATTCCAGCGCCAGCATGTAGATGAGCGCCAGTTGGGTCCCGACCTGGGTGCGTTCGACGTCACGCAGCCGGAACCGGACCTGCCCTTCCAGAAGCTCGGCGGCGCGGTCCAGCAAGTCGACCCCGACCAGACGGTCGGCCAGTTTGCGGATCATCTCGTCGCCCTGGGAGCCGGCCGGCGTCAGTTCCTTGAATTCGTCATAGAGCGCGATCGCCGTAACCGGCGGCAGATCGTTGGCTCCGTCCTCCAAATAGAGATCAACGAAGGCGTCGGCCATTTGCTGGGTGACGTTCGGCGCTTCCTCGTGGGTTCGGAAATAGGTTGCCGCCTGGCGCAGCGCTTCGAGCCCATGGCGAAATATCCCCTGCTCGATGTAAAGGGTGCCGAGACGCCGAAGAAGCCTGAACTCGAACTCGTCGCCGCGCCAGGCGAAACGAAGCTTCTCCAACTCTTCGATGGCTTCGGCCGGCGTCATGCGCTCCGCCTTCACCAGCAGTTCCATGCGGGCCCATGCGGAAAGGGCGCGGCTCGGACGGTGCCGGCTGCCCATCACCTCCTCCCACAGGGCAACCGCCGAATCGACGTCGCCGGCCAGTTCGAACATCCGTCCCTCGACATACTTGAGCCGCGACAGCTGAGTGCGCGTCGGCCGGTCGGCCTTGAGGGCGTCGATGTATTGCTTGGCTTGATCGACGTCGCCGATCGCCATCGCCGCCTCCACGGCCAGGGTTCCCATCGGTATTTTCAGCGGCTTCGGGTAGGATTGGCTGATCGGAGCGGCGCGCAGCATCTCGACGGCGGCCGAGGTCATTTCACCGGTCTGCGAGAGGACCGCCGCCTGCCACAGCGCCGCTTCGTCGTTGCCGTCGAGGCTGGCATGTCCGAAATCCTCGGCCGCCTCCGAGTAGCGCGCCATCAGGTAGTTGGCGCCACCGCGCAACATCCGGAACTCGGGGTCGTCCTCGACTTCCGCCCGATCGGCGGCGATGCGGCGCAATACGCCAAGCGTCTCGGCGCCGAAGCCGTTGGCGAAATAGAACCGGGCAAGGTCCATACGGCGCGCCTCGCGGGGGTCGCCCTTTACCCCGATGATGTTGTCCAACAACGTCCTCTGCGTTGGAATGAATTCGTGCGCCGCTTCCAGTTTCCACTTCTCGAGATCGAGGATCTTGCTCAACGCGGCGGAGGCGGCGAGCCGGCTGCGGGCGGCCGCTTCCGGCGTCACCGGTGAGATCTGCAAGGTCGTCGAACTGGTCACTTCGACACCGTCGCTGATCCGTCGAACCTTGATGTCGTCGGTGATCGGCTTGATCACGAGCCCCTGAGCGCTCGGCAGCAGCCGCACTTCCGGATAGACGTACTCCTGGTTGACGCCGTGGCCCGGCGGGATCACCGGCACGACGACCAGGTTGTCGCCGATCTCGGGATCGGTGACGCCGATCGGCCGGCCGGCTTCCGCAATCGGAAGAAAGACCCGCGCACCTTCCGGTGCGTCGGGCTGCGCCAGGGCTTCGACGGCGGTGTCGGCCGTCAATTCGCTCTGTTGGAAACTCAGCAGCCAACTCATACCGTCGCGGCGGACCGTCGGATTGAGGCCGGAAATCGTCGTCAGCCGGAACACGGTGGCGTCGGCGGCCGGCACTCTCTGAATCGACCGGATGGCATTGCCACCCATCGCCTTGACCGTCTCGGCTTCGATGTCGCTGGGCCTGTCGAAGGCGATCCACAACACCCCGCTACGCCGGAAAACGGCCGCCGCCGCCGGTTCGCTCCAGTCGAATCGAAGCGGCGGCAGGCCGCCGGCTTGGTCCGGCGCGCCCGGGGCGGTAGCGAGTTGACCGGCCGATGCCGCGGCCGGCGGGGCGGTGCCGGCGGCAACGGGAGCGGCCGGCGTCGGCGTCAACGGAACCGGTTGCCCCGTTGCCACCGGTTGCGGCTGGGCGGGAACCAGCGGTTGCGGCTGGGCGGGAACCAGCGGTTGCGGTTGAGCCGGCGTCAACGGCTGCGGTTGGACTGCTGCCAGCGGCTGCGGTTGGGCTACCGTCAGAGGCTGTGGTTGGGCCGCCGCCGGCGGTTGCGGTTGCGCCGTCGCCGGCGCGCCGGTTTGCACCTGGGCTGCGGCCCGGGCCGCCGACCGCGCCGCCGCTTCCGTCGTCGTCTCGGCGGTTGCGCTCGGTTCGGGCTGGGCCGGCGGTGCCGCCGCCACCCGATCCGGCTCGGCGGGCGTCGCGGAAGGCGGTTCAGCAGTCTGTTCGGCGGTTGTTTCCGGGGCTGCCGGCTGGACCGGTGCTTCCGGCGGCAGCGCAGCGGCCGTCTCCGAACCGCTCGGCTGGCGGATATCGAGCACCACCTTCGGTCCCGACAGGAAATGCCGAACCGTCGAGGTTTCGGGAACCGACAGCGTCACCCGCACGCCGTCGCCGGCCGGCCGCGCCCGAATGCCGCCGACGTATCTCGGCAGCCGGGCTCGTATACGTTTCAGATCGATGTTGGCCGGCTTCCCGAACTCGACGGTGACGACGCCGCCGGTCTGGTCGAGCGTGTAGGGGACGCGCGCCGTCCAGTCGAAGACGAGGCGGGTGTAGGTCGGATGCGCCCCGGACCGGACGCCGACCGTCGGCACTCCGGGTTCGGATGCGGAAGCCGCCCCGGCCTCCGCCGGTTGCGTTGCCGGGGCCGCCGCCGTTTCCTGGGTGGCAGGGCTCGGCGTCTCCTTGTCGGCGATCTCGACGATCACCGAACTCCCCGAATCGTAACTGTAGACGTCGAAATCTCCGCTCAGGGTCAAGCGCACGCCGGCCCCGTCCGGTTCCGCTTCGGCGCCGCTCACGTAGTTGCCGAGCATTCTGGTGACGATGCCCAACGAAGCCTCGATGGGCCGCGAGAAACTGACTACCGCGGTGCCGCCGTCGCTCGACAGTCGGTGCCCGACCGGTGATTCCCAGGTGAAGACGATGCGCCCGAAATCCTCGTGGCGGGCGGCCCGCACCGAAACCGGTTCGGCCAGCGCCTGCCGGCCGGCGGCGGCGACGATCAGCCCGATCACGGCGGCGCCAAGGAGCTTGCCCATCAGATATCGCCCCCGGTCGGCAGAACCACGATATCGACCCGCCGTCCCATGACCCGGCGTTCGGCCTCGGGCAGGTCCGACAGATCGTCATAACGGCCGTCGGAGAACCCGAACGCCGTGATGTCATCGGTGTATCCCGCTTCGGTCAAGGCGTTGGCGACAGCGATGGCGCGCGCCGTCGAAAGCTCCCAATTGGACAGGTATTCGATGCCGGACGGAGGTGTCGGATCGGTGTGGCCGTTGATGAACACCTGATTGCCGATGTTCCGAAGCACGCCGCCGAGGACGAACAGCGCCTCGCGGGCGCGCCCGGTCAGGACGGCGCCGCCGGCCTCGAACACCAACTCGCCCGGCAGCGCGATGACCAGCCGGTCTTCGAGGCGCACGACGCGGCTTTCGGAAAGCGCTTCGATGTCGCCGACGGCCTTCGAAAAAACCGAGTCCAGGTAGTCGAGATTGATGGCCGATTTGCGCAGGACCGTCCCGATGTTGTAGGTCGCCGACGTCGCGACGGTCTTCTCCTGGCTCGGGCGCAGCGTTTGCGACAGGGAATCGATAACGTTTTCCCAGTCGTTCAGGCGTACGTTGGACATCGCGAACAACATCACGAAGAACGTCAGCATCAGGGATACCAGGTCGGTGAACGTGACCAGCCATACCCGGCTCGCCGATTGTTCCGCGCTCGGCACGCCGTCCGGCCATTCCCGAGGGGCCGAGTGTTCGAGATCGTTCATGGCGATACCCGCTCCCGCAATCTCCTATCCACCACCGCCGGTCTCCGTTACCTCGAACCTGACCCGCGTCTCGTCGGCGCGGCGCACATAGTACCAGATCGTCACCCGCTCGGGCTTGCCCGGCGCCATCCCGACGGCGACGCTGTCCGGCGGTGCGCCACGCGCCGTCAGTTCGCGCGCAAACATCCCGGCCCTTTCCATCTCCATGGTCTGCTCCAGCGGCAGCGAGCGGTCGGCCGAACGCGGCGTGCCGATGACGAATTCCATGTCGAATCGCAATCCCGGCGGTCGCGCGCTCAACACGGCGACCATACGCTCGATCAGCGCCGGCGTCGTCGGCCTAAGCGCGCTCGAATCGTCCTCGAACAAAGTCGTGGTCGGAACCACGACCCGCATCCGCTTACCCGGCTGGACAATCTCGACGCGATCGACCTGTACGGCGGTCGTGAAGAGGTTGGTGATCTTGTCCTGGAATTGGTTGGCGGCCAGGATTTCGCCGTCCTTACCGGTAAACTGGGTCGGATCGGTGGCCGGCATCACCACCGTGGTGAAGGTCGAGGACAGGCTGTCCATGACGGCCCGCGATTTGACGTCCTCGACGGTCGAAATCGTGATCAGAAGGACGAAGAACGCCAGAACGAGCAGAAACAACCCCAAGAAGAGGAGAGTAACGTCGGGACCGCTTCGTTCGGCGGTCGGCGTGATGGGCGCCTTCAGTTCGTCCATGCGGACCTAGTCAAAACTTTCCAGTAGCGCGTCAATCTCCGCCTGGGTGTTGGCCTCGCCTTCCAACTGCGGCCCCTCGAGCAGGTCTTCGTCGCTGAGGGGAGCGTCGGTGTCGGGCTGCTTGTTCTGGTTGGGCTGTTGGGCCTTGATTTTCTCTATCTCGCTGCCGAACGCATTGACCAGCGCATCGATCTTCTCCTCGATGTCCTGCAACGCCTTGACGACCTTGGTGATCCGTTGCCCGGTGATGTCCTGAAATCCGCAAGCCTCGTATATGGCCGTGGTTGCGTTCATCAAGGTGTCGGCCGGCTCGCCTTCGAGTTCGGCCATCACGCCCTCGATCTGTTCGGTCGCGTCCATGATCGAATTGGTGGCGACTTCGGTGGCCTGGACGATGGCGTCGAGTTCATCGGTGGCCGCCGGCAGATATTCGTCCTTGACCTCGTCGGGGCGCAGGGCGGCGATGTCGGATTTGGCCGCATGGATATAGGCGGCCAGCGCCTCAAGCTCGGAAAAAAGCTCGAGATCGGTGGCCGACAGGTCCCCTTTCATGGTCGCCATCATGCTCTCGACGACGACGCCGATATCGTCGACCTTCACGGTGTCGCCGTGCTTGTCGCGCAATTCGGCAAGGCGCGCCTTGAGCTCGCCGTTTCCCTTCGGCTTGGTCTTGGTCGCTTGTTTCGCCTTCTTGGCCATCTCACACTTCCGATCGCGCGGACGTTGAACTGGCGTCGGCAACGTCGCCTAGAAATCGCCGAGGACGCTGACCATCTTGGTCTTCAACGTCTCGGCGTTGAACGGCTTGACGATGTAGTTGGAAACGCCGGCCTGCTTGGCCGCGATCACGTTCTCGGACTTGCTCTCGGCGGTAATCATGATGAACGGAAGATGTTTGAGCTTGTCGTCGGCGCGGACCTCCCGGAGCAGTTCGATGCCGGTCATCGGTTCCATGTTCCAATCGGAGATCACGATGCCGAAATCGGTTTGGTGCAACTTCTGTAGAGCCATCGAGCCATCCGTGGCCTCGTCAATATTGACGAAGTTGAGCTGACGAAGGAGGTTGCGGAGGATTCTGAGCATGGTCTTGTAATCGTCCACGATCAGAATGTTCATGTTCATATCGACGGCCATTCGGTGCTCCACTCAAGAAAAAGGCTTCTTCTCGCATACGATCGTACACAGCTCATTCATAAAATCAAGGTTATAGCGTTGGAATTTCAGAATTCTTCACCCAACCGGCATGGCGGATTTCCGTTCGCGATCTCGCCTATCCGCCGACCTTGGGCAGTTCACGCAGGCGGCGCAGCTCAACGGTCATCTCGCGAGCCTTTTCCGGGTCCATCTTGGCCATGACCGGGGCCAACTTGCGCTCCTTCATCCGTTCCGCCACCTCGAGCAGGGTGTCCAGTTCGAGCTCCTCGAAAATCCGCGCCGCATCCTGTGGTTTCATATTCTCGTAGATCTTAACCAGGCTCAGCAGCTTGGCGTCCTGTTGTTCGTCGAAGGTCCTGATCAGGGCGGAAATGGTCTCGCGCAGGTTCTTCAGTTCCTCGACCTTGCGGTCGATGCGCGCTTCCGCGGCACTCAGCAGGCCGGTCCGCATTTCCAGCTCCTGTTCGCGCGATTCCAGGACCTCGCGGCGCTCGGCCAACTGTTGCAGAAGATCGATCTCGGCCGGTGTCAACAAGGTCGGATCGTCGGTGATCAGCTTCGAGGTGGTGGCACCCATTTCGTCGGGTTCGATCGGTGCGGCCGGCTGGGCGGGAGGAAGCGGCCCCGGCGCCGCCGCCGTCGGATCGGGGCTGGCCGGCGCTCCCGGCTGGGTCTCGGTCTGAGCGACGGCGCCGGCGACCCGGATGGCGCTGCTCATCAGACCGTCGACGCTGGTCCAGATATCGCCGATCTTCACCGTCAACATCAACGCGATGACGAATATGGTGAGCGGCAGAAAGCGGATCTTGGTGAGGAATTTCATGACGGGTTCACTTTCGTTTCGGCCGATCGCGACGGTCCTAACCGGCCGAACGGATGGCCCTCAAGAGCTCGCGTTCGGCATCGGTGGCCGGTGCATCCAGGGACGGGTCCTCGGCCTCGGCCCTCGACACGCGCCGCTCGTCGGCCGCTTCCGCGACCGGCCCCGGAGTCGCCTCGGGCGCGACGGTTCGGCCCGGTACGACACCGGCCTCGTCGCGGGCGACACGGACCTGTTCCTCGAGACGGTCGGCCGCCGACGATCCCCTGTCGACCAGGAAAACCAGATCGTCGCGCAGCGATTCCGCCTTGTCGATACGGCCCTGCAGAAGGTCGGTCGTCGCCTTCAGTTCGGCAATGCCGTCTTCGGCCCGGGTCGTGGCATCGTTGAAGCCGAGCGCGAGTTTTTCGAGTTCCGCCTTGTCGCGGCGCAGGTTACCGAGACGCTTGTTCAAAACCACGGCGTATCCGATCGTAACCATCAAAAGGATCGCCACCACTACGTCGAGTATCAAGGAAAATTCCACGTCCAAACCCTACCTTGCTTTCAGCTCCATCCTCGTCGGCGAGGATCAGATGTTCTTGTTGATCTTGTCTATCCGGTCTTCGATCTGTATGGCGATCCGCTTGCCGCGTCGGCCCATGCGGCCGGTGTACATGGGGATATCGCCGCAGTGCAGTTCGACCGGGGAATCGGGGGTCGCGCTCAACATGATCTGCGAGCCGACCTTGAGGTCGAAGACGTCGCTCAGGCGCATGATCTGGCGGTCGACCACGGCCTCCAGGTTGACCTCGGTCATCCACAGTTCCTCGGCCAGGTGGGTCTCCCAAATCGAATCGCGGCCGAACTTCTCGCCCATGAACATCTGCAGCAGCAACTCGCGCACCGGCTCCAGGGTGGCGTAAGGCAACAGCAATTCGAGACGGCCGCCACGGTCCTCCATGTCGATGCGCAGGCGGGTGACGATGGCTGCGTTCGAGGGCCGCGAAATCGTCGCGAAACGGGGATTGGTCTCGAGCCGGTCGAAACGGAAGGTAACCGGGCTCAAGGGCTCGAAGGCGGCGCTCAAGTCGCCGAGCATAACCTGGACCATGCGCTCGACCAGGCTGCGCTCGATAGTCGTATAGGGTCGGCCTTCGATACGCATGGCGGCGGTGCCGCGGCGACCGCCCAGGAGCACGTCGACGATCGAATAGATCAGCGAGGAATCGACCGTGATCAGGCCGTAGTTGTCCCATTCCTCCGCCTTGAACACGCTCAACATTGCGGGAAGCGGGATCGAATTCAGATAGTCGCCGAAGCGGATCGAGGCGATGTTGTCCAAGGACACTTCGACGTTGTCGGACGTGAAGTTGCGCAAGGACGTCGACATCAGCCGGACCAGCCGGTCGAACACGACCTCCAGCATCGGCAGGCGCTCGTATGAGACCAGGGCGCTCGAAAGGATGGCCTGTATGCCGGATTTGGAATCGTCCTCGTCGTGGTCTTCGTCGAAGCCGAGCAGGCTGTCGATTTCTTCCTGGTTGAGGACGCGGGTGGATTCGCGGGTCGTGGTGTCGGCGCCGCCTTCGCCCTCCTCTTCGCCGTCGCCGACCATGGCTTCCCATTCGGCAGCGAGATCGTCCTGCTCGTCTCCTTCTCCGCCTTCGCCGCCTTCGCCGCCTTCGCCGTCTTCGGCCGCCATCGAGGCTTCCCATTCGGCAGCTAGGGCATCTTGATCTTCAGCTTCGTCGCCGGGCGCGGTCATTTCTCCAATGTGCTCCTTGTCAAGCCGGATGGGCTACTGAACGAGCATTTCCTTGAACAGCACGTCATTGATCTTGGCCGGGGCCGCCGCGGTTCTGACGCGGGCCAGAAGTTCCTCGCGCAATCTGTACATGCCGGCCGAGCCCTTCAGGTCCTCGATCCTGAGTTCGCGCAGATAGGTTTGGAAATTGTCGACGATGCGTGGCATGACGTTCTCGATGCGCGGTATGTCTTCCGCCTTTTCCAATTCGAGGCTGATCCTGATCTTCAAGAAACTCGATTTTCGGCCACCCGTGTTCAAATTCACCAGCAATTCCTGCAAATCATAGAATACCACCTCTCCGGTCGAAATGATCTGCTCATCTTCTTCCTCGACCGGCGCTGTGCCGACGATCATTTCGATCAACGGGTCCAGAAGTCCCGTGAAGTACGATGCCGCCAATCCGCCGACAACCAGAAGCAGTACCAGCCCAATAACGATGAAGAGCTTTTTCTTGCCTCCGGATGGCGGCTCGCCCTCTTCGTCATCAAGGTCTTCCCCCGCTTCGTCTTCGTCGTCTAGTTCGTCTTCGTCGGCCATCAGCCACCTTCGGCAACGCGTCCGGCCACTCGACCCAGGCGCCGCACGTCAAAAACATAGAACGGGTAGGTTAACAACTGATTGAAATCAGGACTCACGGCGCGAACGGTCAAAGTATTTCTCATCGGAAACCTATCGTCCCGCTCTTTGGGCAAGGCTACGGCTTCACCTCGCCGAACGGCCCAATGCCCTTGCGAATCGCAGAATACCAAAAGCGGCAGCACCGGGGCAACATCCGGCGCACCGGCATCGCCGGGCGGTCTCGGCAGCGGCCCGGCGGACCGCGGCAATTCCTGCCCGGCAAAGCCTACCCAAAACCCGCCCGGTGACCCGGCTCCGGGTTATGGGCTTTCCACTAAGCTATTGTTTCCGGGAGTTGTTTTCTATTGGCATGGGCCATGCATAGGAGTGGGCGGGAACGTGTGAACCGAACGTGAAAAGGATTGTGGAACGATGGAAACTTCAACGCTCATAGCCCTGTCGAGACAGGGCGGGTTACGGCGCCAAATGGATGTTATCGCCAATAACCTGGCCAACATGAACACCGCCGGATTCAAGGGTGAGAAGATGATGTTCGTCGAACACCTGGTCAAGAGTCCGGGTTCCGACCGCAAGATCAACGCCAAGTTGACCTTCACCCGCGATATCGCGACCATGCAGGACCTCAGCGAAGGCCCCATCGAAACGACCGGCAACCCCCTCGACGTGGCGATCAGCGGCGACGGGTACTTCACCATTCAGACCGAACAGGGCAACCGCTACACCCGCAACGGCCGCTTCAAGTTCGACGAAGGCGGACAACTGGTCAACCAGCGCGGCGATCCGGTTCTTTCCGATACCGGTCAGCCGTTCTTCTTCGGACCCGAGGACACCCAGATCAACATCGCCCGCGACGGGACCGTTTCGACCGAAAACGGCGAGCTCGGCAAGATTGCCGTGGTCCGCTTCGAGAACCGCCACCGACTGGTTCCCAGCGCCAGCGGACTGTATTCGACCAACGAGGTGCCGACCGTCCTCGAGCGCCCCAATTTGTTCCAGGGCGCGCTGGAAGGCTCGAACGTGCTGCCGATCATCGAGATGACCAGCATGATCAACACCCATCGCACCTACGAGAACGTCAAGAGTTTCATCGAAAGGGAAGACGAACGTCAGAAGAAGATGATCGACGATCTCGGCGAAACGGTCTGATGCCGCCGAGACCGGGCGTCGAGACATCGACGGAACCGACAACAAAAGAAAGGACGGGAACATGAGATCATTGGATATTGCCGCGACCGGCATGCAGGCGCAGCAGAGAAACGTGGAGGTTGTGTCGAACAACCTCGCCAACATGAACACCACCGCGTTTCAGCGCCGCCGCACCGAATTTCACGACCTAATCTACCAGGACCTGAGGCGGGTCGGCACGACCTCGTCGGACGCCGGCACCATCGTTCCTTCCGGCGTGCAGCTCGGACTGGGTGTGAAGTTGGCCGCCGTTTACAGGATCCACGAACAAGGCAACCTGACGGCGACCGACAACACATTCGACATCGCCATTCAGGGTCGCGGGTTCTTCCAGATCACGCTGCCGGGCGGCGAGACCGCGTACACCCGCGACGGCACCTTCCAGCTCGATGCCAACGGACAAATCGTCACCCACGACGGCTACGCCGTGCAGCCGGGTGTCACCATCCCGACCAACGCCATCGACGTCACCATCAACAACTCGGGCCAGGTCCAGGTCAAGATCCAGGGGCAGGTGGCGTTGAGCACCGTCGGCCAGCTGCAGATCGCCAACTTCCCCAACGAAGCGGGGTTGCAGGCGCTCGGCAGCAACCTCTATTCGGAAACGCCGGCATCGGGAAACCCGACCACCGGCAATCCGGCCGCGACCGGCTTCGGGTCCATCCTTCAGGGCTTCCTGGAAACCTCCAACGTCAACGCCGTCGAGGAAATCTCCAATCTGATCTCCGCGCAGCGCGCCTACGAAATGAACTCGAAGGTCATCCAGACCTCCGACGAAATGATGGGCACCCTGACCACCATGAGGTAGGAGCCGACCAATGAAAAAGCTCATATTCACCGCCCTCCTGGCCGCCCTCGTCGTGCCCTGGCCGGCCGCAGTGCTGGCCGGGCAATCGGCGACCGGCGTAACCGCGCGATCGCTCAAACAATCGGTCCTGAAGTCGTCGGTCAAGGTCGAGGACGACATCATCCGCCTAGGCGATCTTTTCACCAACACCGGCGAGCAGGCCGATATCGGCATCGCCTACGCGCCCGATCCCGGCAAGCGCGCGGTTTTCGACGCCCGTTGGCTGTACAGAGTGGCACGCGCCTACCGGTTGAACTGGAAACCGATGAGCAAGAAAGTTCGGGTCACGGTGGAACGCGCCAGCGTCGTCATCAGCCGCGAGGAGATCGAAGACGAAATCCTCGCCGCCCTCTTGGAAAAGGGCGTCGAGCCGGGCATGAACGTCGAACTCAACAACCGCATGCTGCGCCTCTACGTGCCGAGCGACAGCCTGGCCAGCCTGGCCGTCGAGGACGTCGTCTACGAACCGAGAACCAGGCGCTTCACCGCCATCATCAGCGCCCCGGCCGGCAGTCCGGCGGCGCAGCGGGTCCGGCTCACCGGCCGCCTGCACAGGTTCACCAACGTTCCGGTGCCGGCGCGGCGGCTGCTCAGCGGCGAAATCATCGCCAAGAACGACATCAAGTGGATCAAGGTACGATCCGATCGCCTGCAGCCCGACATCGTCGTCGACGAGGCCGATCTGATCGGCATGGCGCCGCGCCGCGGCCTGAAAGACGGTCTTCCGGTCCGCACCTCGGCCGTCCGGCGGCCGATCCTGGTTCAGAAGGGCAGCTTGGTGACGATCATCCTGAAGGCGCCGCAGATGATGCTGACGGCGCAGGGTAAGGCCCTCGAGCACGGCAGCGATGGCGACACCATCCGCGTCACCAACACCCAAAGCAGCACTACCGTCGAAGCCGAAGTCATCGGCACCGGCCGGGTCGCTGTCCGCCCCACGACACTACTGGCGCTCAATCGGTGACCCGGTTTCGAGCGTTGTTGAACTAGGAGAAACCTAAATGAACCGGAAATCCAATCGGCCGCACCTGCCCTACGCGACCCGGGTCCTTACCTTCGGCCTGATGGCGGCGGCGCTAACCGGCTGCAACGCCCTGTCGCGCCTATCGGCGGTCGGCGACGGGCCGCAGTTGTCGGAGATCCAGAACCCGATCTCGCGACCCGACTACAAGCCCGTCAGCCTGCCGATGCCGGCCCCGCAGGTCGCCGAGGACAACCCCAACTCGCTTTGGCGGGCCGGCGCCCGGGCTTTTTTCAAGGACCACCGGGCCAAGGAGATCGGCGACGTCGTCACCGTCAAGCTCGACCTGGCCGACAGCGCCAAGCTGGAGAACAGCACCGAGCGCGAGCGCGACGATACCGAGGTTTCGCAACTGACCAACCTGCTCGGCCTCGAGGCCGAACTCAGCAAGGTCCTGCCGCAGGCGATCGCCCCGGCGACAACCACCAACTTCGGCGCCGACCACGACACCAAGGGCGAAGGCGAGATAGACCGCTCGGAAACCATCGACTTGACGGTCGCCGCCGTCGTCACGCAGATCCTTCCGAACGGCGCTCTGGTCATCGTCGGCCGCCAGGAAATCCGCGTCAATTCCGAGCTGCGCGAGCTTTTTGTCACCGGCGTCGTCAGGCCGAGCGACATCGAATCCGACAACACCATTTCCCACGAAAACATCGCCGAGATGCGCGTCGCCTACGGCGGTCAGGGCACCTTGAGCGAGTTGCAGCAGCCGCGCTGGGGAATGCAGATCTGGGATATCGTCTTCCCGTTCTAGGTTGGCGTAACGCCGAACCTAGCACCTCAAAGGCCGGCGCCAGCGCGCCGGCCTCTTTTTTTTGCCGGAGAGGCTCCGGGCCGGCGGCCCGGCGCTCAATCGTCGCGGTGGGTCTTCTCCATGCGCTCGTGGCGCTCCTGAGCCTCGATGCTGAGAGTCGCGATCGGGCGCGCCTCCAGCCGGGACAGGTTGATCGGCTCATTGGTCTCTTCGCAATAGCCGTACGAGCCGTTGTCGATCCGGTCCAGCGCTTCGTCGATCTTGGTGATCAGCTTGCGGGCACGATCGCGGGTTCGGAGTTCGAGCGAACGCTCGGTCTCGATCGAGGCGCGGTCGGCGATATCGGCCTCGACGATGCCGCCTTCCTGCAGATGCTGAAGCGTGTCGTTCGACTCGCTGACCAGTTCGCCCCGCCAGTTGAGAAGCTTTCGGCGGAAGAACTCGAGCATCCGCGAATTCATGAAATCTTCATCAGGAGAAGGACGGTAGTCGGGCGGCAACGTGACGTTCATTGTTCCCTTAACTCCAGGATCTTGATTGCTCCGCGCCGGGAATATAGGTGCGAGTCCGGTTTACCGCAAGACTCGATTTCGCCCGGGCGCGCCGCCTACAAAGTATTGATATGAAAAGAGAAAATACGGGATGTCCGGGGAACTAACGGTCCCGGGTAAGTTTCGCCACCTCGACCTCGGCGCGAAGTTGGATTTCTTCGATGATCTCGTTGAGCTTCGGATCGTCGCTTGCCTGCCGCCGTTGGCGCAGTTGGTGAGCGAGGTCGACCAGCTTGTCCTTCGGGTAAGTACCGGCGAGAATCCCGAGCCGCAGGTCGTCCAAGCGCTCCAACAAGTCCTCGCCGTATTGCCGGTAAAGACCGCGCGAGCGGCCGACGGTGGCGTCAGGCACTTCCTGAACGGCGAGGATGGAATCGACCGCGCCGACAGTGCCGCTCTCCACCGTCCCGGCGCTGTCCGACACCGGGTCGGCACTCTTCAGCGATTCGGCAAACGCCCCGTCGGTGGCGGCGACCTTCTTTCTCTTGATCGCGCCGGTATCCTTGGGTGATCCGACTTTCGAAACTTTCATGAAATACCCGAGTCATCGATTCCGGGACGTCGGCGCCGACCAGCCAGGCTCCTCCGGCCAAGACGACGCGGCTGACGGCCACGTTGATTCTGCCTAATTCGCGAATCGATTACCAGCACAATCGGCTTCCCGTCCCAACGCCAGCAGGTTGATTTCACAGGCGTATTCATCCCCTTCCTTGCGCAGACGATAATGATTTGCAATATCGTTTAAATGGGCGTATAAAGACATATTGGTTATTGCGAATGATTATCAATAACAACTTTGGAAAGCCTCTAAAAATGAAACTCCTCAAGACACCCCGCACAATCAAGTTGGCCGCCTTTGTCGGAGCCGCCGCCATCGCCGGCGCCGCCTTCGGGGCGGCCGGAGGAAACGGCCCCGAGGTCAACCTCTATTCCTACCGCCAGCCGTTTCTGATCAAGCCGCTCCTCGACGAATTCACCGAGCGTACGGGCATCAAGGTCAACATGGTATACGCCAAGAAAGGCATGTTGGAGAAGATCAAGGCGGCCGGCGCCAACAACCCGGCCGACGCGGTTCTCACCGTTGATATCGGTCGCCTCAACGAGCTGCGCGAGGCCGGTGTCCTAGAGCCGGTGCGCTCGGCCACCCTCGAGGCCAACATTCCGGCCCACCTTCGCCATCCCGACGGGTTGTGGTTCGCGCTCACCACCCGCGCCCGCGTCGCGCTGACCAGCCGTGAGCGGGTCAAGCCGGGCGAACTCGCCTCCTACGCCGATCTCGCCGCCCCCCATTTCAAGGGCCGGGTCTGCATACGCTCCGGCAAGCACCCCTACAATGTGGCGCTGATCGCCTCGATGATCGCCCACGACGGCGAGAAGTCGGCGGAAACCTGGCTTCGCGGCCTGAAATCGAACCTGGCGCGCAAGCCACAAGGCAACGACCGGGCCCAGGCCAAGGCGATTTACGAAGGCGTCTGCGACGTCGCGCTCGCCAACAACTACTACATGGGCAAGATGACGACCAACGACAAGAAGCCCGAACAGAAGCAGTGGGCGGCCTCGGTCCGTTTGGTCTACATGGATCAGGGCGGTCGCGGTCAGCACATGAACGTCTCGGGCGCGGCGGTCGTGCGCGGTGCCAAGCACCGCGATGCCGCGGTCAAACTCATCGAATTCCTGAGCAACGATTTCGCGCAGAAGATCTATGCCGAGAAGAACCACGAATACCCGGTCAAGCCCGGTGTCGGCGTCTCGGCCCTGGTCAAGTCCTGGGGCGAATTCAAGAAGGATCAACTGAGTATCGAAGCCATTGCCAGACACCGCCCGGCGGCTTCGAAACTGGTCGACAAGGTTGGCTTCAACGACGGCCCGAGCAGCTAGGCGAACGGCGGCGCCTGGTTGCGCGCCGGTCGCCGGACATCGTAACCTGAATTGCGGGACGGGCCTTTCGCCCGTCCTGCTTTTTCTGTAGGAGAGTGCGGCAACCATCCTGGGATCAACCCGTGCAACATGCTCCAACCCCAACCGCGACGGAGTTTTTCTCTCGCCTTGCCAACCAGCGGCGGCTCTTGCTCGATCGATGGACCGTCGGAACGCTGCTTGTCGCGGTTCTGATCGCCACGCCGTTGGTCGCGGTTTTCGGCCTGGCTCTAGCGCCAAGCGACGACGTATGGTCGCATCTGGTGTCGACGGTGCTCGGAAAATACGTCTCGACGACCCTGTTTCTGGTCCTCGGCATCGGGCTGGGCACGACGGTGATCGGTACCGGGACGGCGTGGCTCGTCACCATGTGCCGGTTTCCGGGGCGCGCGGTGTTCAACTGGGCTTTGCTGCTGCCGCTTGCCGTGCCGGCTTACGTTCTGGCCTTCGTCATCACCGATCAACTCGAGTATGCCGGCAATGTCCAGTCCCTGCTGCGGGCCGTATTCGGTTGGACGAACCGCCAGGACTATTGGTTTCCGGAGATCCGCTCGCTCGGCGGCGCGATCTCGGTGATGACCCTGGTGTTGTATCCCTATGTCTACCTGCTGGCGCGGGCGGCGTTCCTCGAGCAATCGGTCTGCGTCCTTGAAGTCAGCCGCACGCTCGGCAAGGGGCCGTGGCAGTCGTTCTTCTCGGTCGCCCTGCCGCTGGCGCGCCCGGCCATCGTGATTGGCGTTACCCTTGTCGCGATGGAGGCGCTCAACGATCTAGGAACGGTGGAGTTCTTCGCCGTCAACACCTTCACAGTCGGCATCTACGACGTCTGGCTCAACATGAACAGCCGATCCGGCGCCGCCCAGTTGGCGTCGGTGATGATGATCTTCGTTCTCGCCCTCATCGCCACCGAGCGGATCGCCCGCCGCGGCCAGCGTTTTCACCATACCTCGACCAAGTACCGGGCTCTACCAAGCTACCGCCTGCACGGCATCAGGGGAGCATGTGCCTTCATCGTCTGTCTGTTGCCGGTCGCCCTCGGTTTTATGCTTCCGGCCGGGGTGCTTGCCGCCTATGCGGCGGAGTTCTACGCCGACACCCTATCCGCCAACTACCTCCGATACGCCTGGAACAGCCTCAGCCTGTCCGCCCTCGCCGCCCTCGCCGCTATCGCCCTCGGTCTATTCATGGCCTATGGCGTTCGCCTCAACGGCGGTTTCGTCGTCCGCGCCGCCACCCGTTTCGCCAGTATCGGCTACGCCGTACCCGGCGCTATTCTGGCGATCGGCGTGATCTTCCCGCTCGGCGCCCTCGACAACCTTATCGACGCCATTGGCCGGAGCGTCTTCAACGCATCTCCCGGACTGCTGTTCAGCGGTACCATCGCCGCCATCGTCTACGGCTATACGGTACGTTTCCAGGCGCTTTCGTACGGCACCCTCGAGGCCAGCCTCGGTAAGGTGACGCCGAGCATGGACGGCGCCGCGCGCACCCTCGGCCTGGGTCCGGCGGCGACCCTGTCGCGGGTCCATTTTCCTCTGGTCCGCGGCAGCCTGCTGACGGCCGGACTGTTGGTGTTCGTCGATTGCATGAAGGAGTTGCCGCTGACTCTGATCCTCAGGCCGTTCAACTACGACACGTTGGCCACCTTCGTCTTCCAGTACGCTTCCGACGAATTGCTCGAGGAATCGGCGCTGGCGGCGCTCACCATCGTCGCCGCCGGCATCGTTCCGGTCATCCTGCTCAGCGTCAACATCGTGCGCTCCAGGCCCGGCCACGAGGCGGCAACCCCGGAGGTGGCGGTCCCGTGAGCGGCCTCCATATCAACAACTTGTCGCACCGCTACGACCGCCTCGAGGTGATCAGCGGCGTTTCCGTGTTCGTGGCACCGGGCGAGTTGGTTTGCCTGCTGGGACCGTCCGGTTGCGGCAAGACCACTCTGCTTCGCGTCGCCGCCGGTCTCGAGCCTTTGCAGAAAGGCCAGGTTCACATCGGCGAGCGGGTGGTGGCCGACGGCGGCAACGGCTTTCATCTGGCGCCGGAGGATCGCGGCGTCGGCTTGATGTTTCAGGACTACGCGCTGTTTCCTCACCTGACGGTCTCCGAGAACATCTCGTTCGGCCTCGACCAGCCGAGCCCGGACGAACGCCGGTGGATCGAGCACGCCGTCGACCAGATGGGCATGACCGAGTATGCCCGCAGCTATCCGCACACCCTGTCCGGCGGACAACAGCAGCGCGTCGCCCTGCTCCGCGCGATGGCGCCCAATCCGCGCGTGCTTCTCCTCGACGAGCCGTTTTCGGGTTTGGACGTGACCCGCCGCGCCCGCGTCCGCGAACAGACCCTGGCCCTTCTCAAGGAAAGCGGCGTCGCCACTCTGATGGTCACCCACGACCCCGACGAAGCGATGTTCATGGCCGATCGCATCCTGGTCATGAACGAGGGCCGCATCGTCCAGGACGGCACCCCGGTGGAAACCTACTTCGAGCCGGAAAACGCTTTCGTCGCCGCCCTGTTCGGCCCCGTCAACCGGCTCGGCGGAACCGTCGAGGACGGCCGCGTCGAGACCCCGTTCGGTCGGCTGGCGGCAGACGGTTTCGAGGACGGCGACGCGGTCGAGGTGTTGATTCGCCCCGAGGGTCTGCGTCTGGCCCAGGACGGATCGACACCGCCGCACCAAGCCGGCGATGCGCCGTGCAGTCCGGCCAACCGGGCCGATGCGCCGCTCGCCCAAAACGGCGTCGAATGCCGGGTGCTGTCGGCCCGCCCGCTGGGCCGAGCCAGCCACGTGGTGATTGCGGCACCGGCACCGGAAGGGACCGAGCTTCGGATGGAGGCCCGCATTCCCGGCGTCTTTCTACCCGAATCGGGGAGCTTGGTGACGGTCAGCGTCAACCGGCGCGAGGCACACGTTTTCGCGGCGTCCTAGACGGCGCGCCGACTGAGCTGTGGCCTCGACCCGGCAATAATTTCTTCGATCGGCGGCAACAGGGCAGGTTGTATCGGCCGGTGTTTCCGGTCCCGATAAGAAATTCAACGATATCAAATAATTACGGGAAAGCGCCCGTTGGCACCCTTCTTGCTTCAATTTCCGTGCATTGATGTAAAGCCCGTCCCGGCGACGGTTCAATCTTGGAGCAAGAAGCATGGCGGCATACGGATTTTTCCAGCCCAGCACGCTCGGAATGATGGGGCAGGCGAAAGCGCTCAGCACCATCGGCCTCAACGTGGCCAACGTCAATACCGGCGGCTACAGGGGAACCGATACCCAGTTCCAAACCCTGATCAGCAAGGAAATCGACAACCAGGGCGACCTGGGCGGCCTCAGACCGGTCTCCAAGCAGAACGTCGACAAACAGGGCCTGCTCAGAAGCTCGGATCGCGATCTCGACGTCGCCATCGTCGGCGGTGGTTTCTTTCAGGTCAGCCCGACCCTGACCGTTTCCAACGAGATCTTCTACACCCGCGACGGCAGTTTCCAGATCAACGTGGCCGGCGCCAAGACGACCGCGACCGGCACCGGCGGCGGCACCATCAGCGTCTCCAACGGCTACCTGACCGACAAGAACGGTTATTTCCTGCTCGGCGAAGCGCCGGCCACCGACGGCACCTTCCCGGCAACGCCCGGCACCCTGGCGCCGATGCGGGTCGACCAGTTCGCCTTCATCAACGCGACGCGGCCGACCTCGACCGCCAAACTCACCCTCAATCTGCCGGCTCAGAAGGAGTTCGGTGAAGCGGCCGAAAACTACAACATCAGCATCAACGATTCGAACGGCGCCCGGCGCGAGATCAACCTCGCCTTCCTGCGCGACCAGCCGACCGGCCAGTGGGGCATCATCCCGACCGCCGACAACGTGACGACGCTGTCGCTGACCGGATCGGCGTTCTCGCTGACCACCGGCGCCGGCCCCGGCACCCAACTCAAGCTCGACTCCGCCAACAACCAGCTCATCGTGCAGACCGCCGCCACCGGCTTGGCGAAACCGGGCGCCTTCTTCGGCCTCAAGGCCGGCGACAGCATCACCGTCGCCGGCGCCGCCGGCGCCAACAACGGCACCTTCACGATCAGCGGCGTTTCCAGCGATTTCTCGACGCTGACGATCAGCAGCGTCGCCACCACCGAGACGGTGGCCAGCACGACGCTCACCTCGACCCAGGTCATCTCCGATCGGCTGACCTTCTCCGACACCGGCGCCGTCCAGACGCCGGCCACCAAGTCCTATACGGTCAGCGCCACCTGGAGCGACGGCGCCACCTCGAGCTTCACCCTCGACGTCAGCGACTTTATCCAGCTGGCCGGCGATTTCACGCCGTTCGGCTACAGCCACAACGGCTTGAGCCAAGCCAATCTAAACCGGGTCCAGTTCGACAACGAAGGCCACGTCGTCGGCACCTTCGACGACGGCACCGTGCGCAAAATCTACAAGGTGCCGATCGCCTCGTTCTCCAACCCCAACGGGTTGGAAGCCGGGAACGGCATGGTGTTTGCCGAGACCGAGCTTTCCGGCACCGCCAACTCGCAGTTCATCGACACCAGCGGCATCGCCCAACTCAACCCGTTCACGGTCGAGCTGTCCAACATCGACCTGGCGTCGGAGTTCACCAAGATGATCATGGTCCAGAACGCCTACAACTCGTCGGCGACGGTCTTCAAGACCGTCGACGAGATGACGACCGTGGCGCGCGACCTCAAGGGTTAACGCTCTTGCCTCCACCATCAACGGCGCGGCGGCGGCTCGGGGCGGCCGCCGTTTTGGCGTGCCGGCCGTACGTCGCGCCACACCCGGCAATATTTGCCGACGACGCGACGGCGATTGCCGTCGGGTTCCCTTCCCTACCCCTCCGGATTGACCGAAAGTCATTATTTTACAGATACTTGCATCAAAACCGGGCTTGGCACGGAAATCGCATCGAAAACCCAGAAAAACCAATGCATCCAATGGGATCGGTAGAAGTGACATGAAAATAACGGGAACCACGATCATCCGCTCCGGATGCGCCGCCGTTGGCAAGGGCGTGCTCAGGCTGACCGCGATGGCGACCCTGATGGCGGCCCTTCTGGCGCTGACGGCGACCGCCGCCGAAGCCTCCTCGCGGATCAAGGACATCGTCGAGTTCGAAGGCGTCCGCGACAACCTGTTGGTCGGCTACGGCCTGGTCGTCGGCCTCAACAATACCGGAGACACCCTGAAGACCGGCCACTTCACCAAGCAGAGCCTGCAATCCATGCTCAACCGCTTGGGCGTCAAGCCGACCGACGACGGCCTCGATTCGAAGAACGTGGCGGCGGTCATGGTCACCGCCTCGTTGCCCGCCTTCTCGCGCCAGGGCAGCCGCATCGATGTCACCGTCAGCGCCTTGGGCGATTCGAAGAGCCTGCTCGGCGGCACCCTGCTGGTGACGCCGCTGTTGGGCGCCGACGGCGAGGTCTACGCCGTCGCCCAGGGCCAGTTGGCGGTCGGCGGTTTCTCCGCTACCGGCGAGGCCGAGACCGTCACCAAGGGCGTGCCGACCAGTGGCCGAATCGCCAACGGGGCGATCATCGAACGCGAACTCGGTTTCGACCTCGGCAACATGGAATCGGTGAACCTGACGCTGCGCAACCCCGATTTCACGACGGCCCGGCGCGTCGCCCAGGCCATCAACGCCTTCCTCGGCACGCCGGCCGCCCGCGCCAGCGATCCGACCACCGTCAACATCGAGGTTCCCGGCGCCTACGATGAAAGCGTCGTCAACCTGCTGACCGATATCGAGCAACTGCGCATCGAACCGGACCAGTTGGCCCGTGTCATCATCGACGAGCAGTCCGGCACCATCGTCATGGGCGAGAACGTCCGCATCAGCACCGTCGCCATCGCGCAGGGCTCCCTGACCATCCGCATCACCGAGGCCGAGCAGGTCTCGCAGCCGGGCCCCTTCGCCGAGGTCGGCGAGACCGTCACCGTCGCTCGCACCGACATCGAGATCGAGGAAGGCGAGGACCGGCGCCTGACCGTCCTGCCTTCCGGCGTCACCCTGCAGGAGCTGGTCAACGGTATGAACGCGCTCGGCATCGGCCCGCGCGACATGATCACCATCCTGCAGGCGATCAAGGCTTCCGGCGCGTTGCAGGCGGAAATCGAGGTGATGTGATGAGCGGTCTCGGCGAAAACACGTTTGCCCTGCAGACCGAGCACGCCCTGCTGGCGGCCCGTGGCACGCCCAACCCGGGCCGCGCCCAGACCGTCGCCGAGGCCCGCAAGGTGGCAGTCGATTTCGAGGCCGTGTTCATCTCGCAGATGCTGCAACCGATGTTCCAGAACCTGAGCGCAGACAAGCCTTTCGGCGGCGGCTCGGCGGAAGACGTGTGGCGCGGCATGCAAGCCGACGAGTACGGCAAAGCGATCGCCAAAGCCGGCGGCGTCGGGATCGCCGATGCCGTGTTCCGTGAAATAATCAAGATGCAGGAGATTCAATAATCATGGACCCGACCAAGCGCGTAAACGACCTGATCACCATTACCGGGCGCCTGTCCGAACTGCTGGAGCGCGAGAACGACGCGCTCCGCAACCGGCGCAACAGCGACCTCAGCGACATCCTCGACGAAAAGGTGACGCTGGGGCGCGTTTATGAGTCCCGGATCATGGGGCTGACCGATGAGGACGTCGACCTCAGCGGCGTCGACCTCGAGCTGCGCGAGCGCCTAAAAGGCCTAGGCCAGAAGGTCGGGGCGCTGATGGAGGAGAACGCCCAGCTCCTGAAGATCGCCATCGAGGCCAACAAACGGGTCGTCAACCTGATCGCCGAGGCGGTCCGCGAAAGCGCGTCGAACGCCGGCACCTACTCGGCGTCCGGCGTCAGCGCCACCGACGCCCCCGGCGCCGGCGCCCAGAATGTCGCCATTTCGGTCGATCAAACCCTTTAGGCCGCGGACTCGGAGGTTCCCATGGGTGATATCACCCAAGCCCTACGGACAGCGCAGAGCGGCCTGCTGGTCAACCAGCAGGCGCTGAAAAGCGTTTCCAACAATATCGCCAACGTCAATACCGAGGGCTACTCGAAGAAGATCATCAACACCGAACAGCAGGTGGTGGTCGGGGTCGGCGCCGGCGTCAAGATCTCCGAGATCACCCGCAAGATCGACGAGAACCTGCTGAAGAGTCTGCGCATCGAGAACGGCGAGCTCAACAAGGTTTCCGTCCAGGAGAGCTACTACGCGCGCATGCAGGAGCTGTTCGGCGCGCCCGGCGACGACAACTCGATCGCCCACCTGATGCAGGAATTCACCGAGGCCATGGAGCTGCTGGCGATCTCGCCGGACAAGCCCCTGGAACAGGCCGAGTTGGTGCGCCGCGCTCAGGACGTCACCAACAAGATGAAGGACATGAGCGAGACCATCCAGGAACTCCGCCTGCAGACCGACAAGGCGATTTCCGACATCGTCACCGAGATCAACAAGATCACCGCCGCCATCGACCAGCTCAACGACGACATCATCTCGAATTCCTCGGTCGGGCGCGACGTCACCGATCTCAGGGACCAGCGCGACCAGAACATCGACCGGCTGTCCGAACTGGTCGATATCCGCTTTTTCTTCCGCAACGACGGTGACGTCGTGGTCTTCACTTCGGGCGGCCGCACCCTGGTCGACACCATTCCGCCGACCCTCACCCACGACGCCGCTTCCACCATCAACTCGACGACGACGCACGCCGAGGGCGACATCGCCGGCATCTTCGTCGGCGACAAGATCGCCGCCAACGACATCACCAACGAGGTCCGCGAAGGCCAACTGAAAGGCTTGGTCGAGCTCCGCGACACCATTCTCACAGACTTACAAAGCCAGCTCGACGAGATGGCGGCCGACCTGCGCGATACCGTCAACCAGATCCACAACCGCGGCGTATCGTTCCCCGGCGCCCAGACCTACGACGGCACCCGCAACTTCATCGCGCCGTCGACCCAGACCATCACGCTGGACCCGACCAGCAGCGCCGACGACGTGGTGCTGGCGCTGTTCAACTCATCCGGCGACCAGCAGGCCCAGGCCCACATGCTGAGCGACATCCTCAACAACACCTCGTTCGGCAACGGCACCGCCGAGGGCCGGACGCTGACCGTCACCGAACTGGCC
>CAYFMP010000061.1:0-23707 GCA_964344215.1 uncultured Thalassospiraceae bacterium
CATAAACGAAATCCCGTCAAACCGCGGGCTTTCATGAAATATCCAGGCTAGGGTGCGAACGGCGGCGTTTCAGGCATCGAGCTGGGACGAGGTCGGCGGCGAGACTACTTCGGACAGCATTGCCAGATAGGGTTTGGCCCGAAGCAACAGGCGGGCCGAACAACTGATCAGCGTCACCGGCGTCAGCGGCTCGTCGATCCAGATTTCCTCGGTAAAGATGATGCGCTGGCGATGGGTCAGCCTGACGCGGCCGCCGAGCGCCGGTTCCGCCGCCCACAGGATGGCCAAGGCGTCGGTTCGGGAATGCTTGCTCTCTCCGGTGTACGGCAAGTTCCCGAGATGGGCGTGAAAGCGCACGTTGGTCTTCTGTTCGGCGGTCGTCGCCCGGACCGCGAACAGGAAGCCGTCGTATTCGAAGGAGAAATTAAGCTCGTTGCCGGATCCCCTACCGGCCAGCTGGGTGGCGCGATCGAGACCGAGCCGGCCTTCGGCCGCCTCTTCGGCGACTTCGAGGATTTCCCGGCTGGCGACGGACGACGTGTCCACGAAGGTTCCTCCCGTGCTCGGCGGTATTGTCCCGTCTGCACCGATTCAGTAGCAACGAATCGGCCGCCCGGCAAGGGGGTCGATCCGGGAATTCGACGGACGGCTCAGAACCGCCGGACGAACAGGAAATCGCCGCCTTCGTGGCCAGCGTTGCGGACGTCCGAATACTCCGGCGTCTGCTCGGCGGCGACCATGACGGGGCGACGCAGCCGGCCGAACAAGGTGGTTCCGTCGATGACCGCGTCGTTCCCTATCAAGGCGTCGATGAAGGCCTTGGCGAAAGGCGAGTGGCGGCCGTCGCCGCTTTGGTCGGCGACCGGTTCCAAGCCGCCCGAGGTGATCGCCACGCGGGCCGGTTTCTCGGCCATCCGCCGCCAATAATCGCCGCCCTTGAGCCCGATGTTGGCGCCGCGCACAAGGGTACCGGAGAAGCAGCTGTCGGCGACGACCATGACGTGCTTGGCCTGCAAGGCGCGCAGCGTATCGGTTAGGGTCGAGTTGGAAACCCATTGCGTGCGCCGGTTGGGCTTGGCGTCCTTCGGCAGCCAATAGCCGCGGTCGGCTTCCTCGTCGAGCCAGCCGTGGCCGGCGTAATAGACCAGCAGGTTGTCCTTGTAGCCGAGGGTCTCGCGCAGCACGTCGAACGATTCGATGATGTCGCCGCGGCTCGGGTTTTCCAGCAGCGTCACCCGGAAACCGTACTCGCGCTTCAGCACGTCGGCGATGGCTCGGGCATCCCTCAACGCCGTCTTCAATTTCGGGAGATGTTGGTAATCGTCGATGCCGATGACCAGTGCGTGATAGATGCCGAAATCGACGTCGGCCACCGAAGCCAGCTTGCGGATCACCTTGATTTTGGCGTTGGCCTCGGCAACGTACTGGCCTTGCGGGAACCTTCTCAGATAACCCTCCAGGTCGGCGGCGCGGCGGCTGTCCTTGACCGACGCCCACAACGTCCGTTCGCTGTCGGCCTCGTTGCGTGCCTTGTCGGCCTTGGCACGGGCCTTGGCCACCGCCAGGGCGGCGATCCGCGCCTTCGCCGTATCGGCGAACAGGCCGTTCGGGTAGGCCGCTATGTAGCCCTGGAAATCGCCCGGCTCGGCGCTGTTCTGGACGCGGTTCCAATAGGCCAGCTCCTGTTGCTGGCGGGCGGCGCTGAGGGCCGCCAGCTGCTGGATCTTGACCGTGGCGAGATTGGCGAACTGGCCTTGCGGATAGGCGTTCAAATAACCCTGGACGTCCTCGATGCGGGTACTGTTCTCGACCGTCCGCCAGGCCGCCAGATCTTCGGCCATGCGCGCCGCTTTCTCGGCTGCGGCGGTCTGGGCTGCGGCGGCTTCGGCGACGGCCTTCCGAGCAGCGGCTTCGGCGGCTTTTCGAGCAGCGGCCTTCGCGGCGACGGCCTCGGCGCTCGGCGCCGGGCGGGCGGCGGGCGGCGCGGCGGCTACTTCGACCGGCACCGACGGCAATCCGCCGAGCGCCGCCAGAAGTTCTCGGCGCGAGCCGTACTTGGGGTGGGATATTTGGTAACTCCACAGGCGGCGATTGTTGGAATCGTAAGCGACTTCGGCGAAGGCCTCGTGTTTCACCTTCCAGCACCCGTCGTCGGTCGGCAGCACGGCAATGAAGTCGCTGGCCTCGTCCTTCATGCAAAGGGTATCGTTTTCGACCCGCCAAGTACCGGAGCCGGAGAACGGAAATACATCTTCCGGATCCTCGCAGACGATATTCCCTTCGAATGTGCCGTCGGCGGCGAATTCGATCGAACCAACGCCGGTCATCGGGCCCTCCGAATCCTCGCAAATTCCTTCGATCCGGGCCTCGACGCCGGAGAACATGTGGGTGAGTTGGGCGCCGCTGTAAACCTGGCCGGGCTCCAGTTCCGTCACCGGCGTTGGCGGCACCTTCGGTGCGGGCGCGGCCGCGGCCGGCGCGGCAACCGCAGCCGTCTCGGCGCCGCCGGCCGGCAGCGCGTCGAGGGCGGCCAGCAATTCCGGGCGAGCGCCGTGCGCGGGATGGGCGATGCGAAACTCCCAAAGCTTCATATTGGCCGAGTCGAACGAGGTCTCGCCGAACCGGCCCTCGCTGACCCGCCAGCACTTGTCGTCGGTTTGCAGAAGCCTGGCGAAGATGCGATTGTCGGCTTCCATGCAGATGGTGTCGCCGTCGATCCGCCAAGTGCCGGTATCCGTTTGGGTGGTGAGATGATCTTCGGTCTCACAGGTGAACTTGCCCGAAAGCGTGCCGTCGGCCTTGAACTCGAAGGCGCCGCGGCCGAAACCGGAACCGCCTTCGATATCGTCGAGGCAATCGCCGATCACTTCGGCCTTGGTGTCGGAGAACAGGTATCTGAGTTGCCCGCCGTTGTAGATGCGGCCGCGCTCGCCACCGGCCGGCCGGACGAAGAGAACCCCGCTCCCGATCAACGAAAGGACGACAACGAAGCCTAAGCCGCGTATCCGCATCGCAGGTCCTCCTTTCGACGGAAACGGATAAAGACGGGAGCCGCGTCTCCATTCAATTATAGCAGCAACGCCGCCGGCATTCGACCCGAGCCGCCCCGCGGTCGCGGCGATTTCGGCGCAAACCGCCCTGAGACCTTGATAAATCCTTGAGAATAGGGATAAACCTTCGCAAACGTCGTCCGCGCCAAGGTAAAATGGAGCCATGTTGGATACTGTCCTGGTGCCGATTCATCGTGCCGGTTGGCCGTTTATCGCGATCTTCGCCTGCATCGCCGTCGCGTTTGGCTGGTTCGGCGAGGCGGCCGGATTCGTCGGCCTGGTGCTGACCGCCTGGTGCGTCTATTTCTTCCGCGACCCCGAACGCATCACGCCGCTTCGCGACGGCCTGGTCGTGGCGCCGGCCGACGGCGTCGTGCAATCGATCGAGCAGGCCGTACCGCCCGAGGAGTTGGACCTGGGCGACCAACCGCTGACCCGGGTCGCCGTTTTCATGAACGTCTTCAACGTGCATGTGAACCGCGTCCCCATCGGCGGCACCATCTCGGTCGCCGCCTACCGCCCAGGCAAGTTCCTCAACGCCTCGCTCGACAAGGCCAGCGAGTTCAACGAGCGCCAGAGCCTGAAGGTGACGACCGACGACGGCGTCGAGGTCGGGTTCGTGCAGATCGCCGGACTGGTGGCGAGGCGCATTCTGTGTGAGGCCCGCGAGGGCGACCGCTACCGCACCGGACAGCGTTTTGGCATGATTCGGTTCGGCAGCCGGGTCGATGTCTATCTGCCTGACAGCGTGGCGCCGCTGGTTTGCGTCGGCCAGCTGGCGGTGGCCGGCGAGACCGTCATCGCCGACCTGCGCGCCCAGGAGCCGGCCCGGGCCGGCGAAGCACGCTAGAGAGCGGGCCTATGAAAACGCCCCGCGCCTCTGCAACGCCTCGCAGGAAACGCCTCCCGGCCGGCCTGTCGTTCAACCGCATGATCCCCAACATCCTGACCCTGCTGGCCATCGCGGCCGGGCTGACGGCGATGCGTTTCGCCTTACAGGAGCGCTGGGAACATGCCGTCATGGCGATCCTAGTCGCCGCCATCCTCGACGCCCTCGATGGCCGCGTTGCCCGCCTCCTGAAGGGTGCGAGCAAGTTCGGCGCCGAGCTCGATTCACTGTCGGATTTCGTTTGTTTCGGGGTGGCGCCGGCGATGATGCTCTATCTGTGGGCCATGCAGGACGCCGGCCGGGCGGGATGGATCCTGGTCATGCTGTTCGCCATGTGCATGGGGCTGCGGCTGGCCCGTTTCAACGTTTCCGTCGCCGATGCCGACGCCCCGGCCTGGAAGGCGCGTTTCTTCACCGGAGTCCCGGCCCCGGCCGGGGCCGGGCTGGTGCTGCTGCCGATGATCCTGTCCTTCCAGGTCGGCGACGTGTTCTTCCGCAGCCCGTGGGTGGTGGCGTTCTTCCTGTTCGTGGTCGGCGCCCTGACGGTCAGCGCCATCCCCACCTACTCGTTCAAGAAACTGAAGATCGCCAACCGCTGGATCCTGCCGACCATGCTGATCGTCGCCGGGCTGGCCGCCTTTTTCGTCAGCGTGCCGTGGCTCACCCTGTCGGCGATCCTGTTCGCCTACATCGCCTCGATCCCGATCAGTTATCAGGACCATCGCCGACTCGCCGGCGGCGAAACCGGCGTCAAGAGCAAGGCCTAGGCGGTCGCCCGCCGGCCGCTTCCGCGCCGGCGCTCGAGCCAGTCGTGAACGTTGGCTTTGACCATGAGGGCGCTCGGCGTCACCACCAGGGTCAATATGGTGGCGAACCCGAGCCCGAAGACGATGGCCGTCGACAACTGCCCCCACCACTGCATGGCCGGCGCCCCGACGGTGACGGCGCGGCTGACGAAGTCGATGTTGACGCCCAACACCATCGGCATCAGGCCGAGGATGGTCGTCACCGTCGTCAGCAGCACCGGCCGGAGCCTTTGGGCGCCGGTCTTGAGTACGGCGGCGCGGGCGTCGGTCTCGGTCTCGCGCAGACGGTCATAGGTATCGATGAGGACGATGTTGTTGTTGACGACGATGCCGGCCAGGGCGATGACGCCGATGCCGCTCATGACGATGCCGAACGGCTGTCCGGTGACCAGCAGGCCGATGAAGACGCCGATCGTCGACATGACGACGGCCGACAGGATCAGGAAAGCCGAATAGAAGCTGTTGAACTGGGTGACCAGGATCACCGACATGATGAACAGCGCCACCGCGAACGCCTTGCCGAGAAAGTCCTCGGCCCGCTCCTGCTCCTCGTTCTCGCCCTTGAAGATCACTTCGATCCTGGGGTCGAGCCCGGCGGTCTCGAGCCAGGCCTGAATTTCCTTGACCTTGTCGTCCGGCAGCAGCCCTTCGACGACGTCGGCCTTGACGGTCATCATCCGTTTGCCTTCGGAGCGCTCGATCTTGCCGACCCGCGGCCGGGCGGCGCGGGTGACGAAGTTGGCGATCGGAACCGGCCCGGCCTCGGTCTGAGTGCGAATGACGTCCAATTGCTCCAAGGTCCGGTAGCGCTCGGGGTAGCGGGCCCGGATATCGATCTCGTCCTCGGCGTCGTCCGGGCGGTAGCCGCCGAGCTTGATGCCGGTCGTCACCATCTGCACGGCGCGGCCGATGAGGTCGACGTTGGCCTGGAACTTGGCGGCCTGCGAGCGGTCGACGGCGATCTCCCAGTCGATGCCGGGCAGCGGCCGGCTGTCCTCGACGTTCTCGAAGCCGCCGATCTCCTCGAGGCCCGCCAGCACCCGAACGACGGCCGGGCCGAGCAGATGCGGGTGTCTGGAGGACAGTTGCACCTGGATCGGTTTGCCGACCGGCGGACCGGCTTCCTCCTTGCGGCGGTCGATGAAGATGCCGGCGAGATCGGCGGTCCTCTCCTCGATCTCGGCCAGAATGGCGTCGGCCTTGCGACGGTCCTGCCAATCGCCGAGTTCGAGCGTGATGGTGCCGATGATGTCCTCGGCCTCGCGTGAGTTCTCGTCCTGGCCGGTGCGGGTATAGACGGTGTCGAATTCGCCGCGCTCGGTGCTGATGGCCAGGATCCGGTCCTCGACGCCGCGCATCAGGGAGTCCTTTTCGACGACCGACAGATTGCCGCGCGCTTTGACCTGGAGCTTCACGAAATCGGGCTCGACGTCGGGGAAGAACTCGATCCCCCGTCCGTAGTCGGCATAGACGAGTTGGACGCCGATTAAGAGGGCGACGGCAGCGGCCAGGACCTTGGCCGGATGCCGCAGCGCCCTGTCGAGGACGCGCAGGTAGGTGCCGGTAAAGCCCTTCAGGCTGTCGAGGCCGCCATCGTGTTCGCCGGCGGCCAGTTCCTTGACCAGATCGACATCGACGGTGCCGCCCGGCTTGCCGACGTGGGCGCCGAGGGTGGGCACGAAAATCAGCGCCATCATCAGTGAGGCGCTGAGTGTGAAGATCAGAGTCAGCGGCAGGAACTTCATGAACTCGCCGACGACGCCGGGCCAGAACAGCAGCGGCATGAACGCCGCCAGCGTCGTCGCCGTCGAAGCGATGATCGGCCACGACATGCGCTTGGCGGCCAGTCCGTAGGCGATGTTCCTGGGCTCGCCCTCGGTCATCTTGCGGTCGGCATACTCGGTGACGACGATGGCGCCGTCGACCAGCATGCCGACGGCCAGGATGAGGGCGAAAAGCACGACGATGTTGATGGTGAAGCCCAAGGCGGCGAGAACCAGGATGCTGGTCAGGAACGAGCCCGGGATGGCGATGCCGACCAGACCGGCGGTACGCGCGCCCAAGGCCGAGACGACGACGATCATGACCAGGAGGACGGCGGCGATGACATTGTTCTGGAGGTCGCTCAGCATGGTTCGGATCTGGTCCGACTTGTCGCTGGCGAAACCTATGTGGACGCTGGCCTTGAGCGCTTCGGGCCAGTCCTCGCGGTCGGCCTCGACCTCGGCCCGGATGCGGGCGATGGTGTCGATGATGTTCTCGCCGGTACGTTTCGAAACCTCCAGCGCGATAGCGTTGTCGCCGTCGACGCGGGCAAAGCTGGTCGGGTCCTTGAAACCGCGGCGGATTTCGCCGATGTCGCCGAGGACGACGACGGCGTCGCCTTCCGCCTTGACCGGCATCGTGTAAATATCGCGGACCGTTTCGAAAAGTCCCGGCACCTTGAGGCTGAAGCGGCCGCGGCCGGTGTCCTGGGCGCCGGCCGCGACCAGCAGGTTGGAGCTGCGGACAGCGTCGACCGCCTCCTGCGCCGACAGGCCATAGCTTTCGACCTTGTTGGGGTCGATGAGGATTTCGACCATCTCCTCGCGATCGCCGGCAATCTGCGCCTTCAACACCGAAGAAATGCCTTCGATACGGTCCTGCAGGTCGCGGGCCAGCTTCAAGAGCGCCCGTTCCGGCACCGGCCCGGAAAGGGTGACGACGATGACCGGAAACAGGCTGAAATTGACCTCGTGGATCTCCGGCTCGTCGGTCTCATCGGGCAGTTCCGGTTTGGCCAGATCGACCTTTTCGCGGACGTCGTCCAAAGCGGCGTCGGCGTCGAACCCGGCTTCGAATTCGAGCGTTACGTTGGCGCCGCCCTCGTAGCCGGTGGCGCGCATCTCCCTGACCCCCTCGATGGTTCGAAGCTCCTGTTCCATGGGACGGATCAGCAGGCGTTCGGCGTCCTCCGGCGAAATGCCTTCGTGGCTCATCGAAACGTAGATGATCGGGATATTGATGTCCGGCTCGGCCTCCTTGGGGATGCTGACGTAGGCGACGCCGCCGCACAGAAGGATCAGGAACAGGGCCGAGAGAACGGTGCGGGCGTGGGCAAGCGCGGCATCGATGATCGCGCTCATGACTCACCGCCGCCGCTCGACGCGGTCTCTTCGGCCATGGTCCGGACCCGTTCGCCAGGGCGTACGAACTCCTGACCGACGGTGATCAAGGTCAGGGTCTCGGGCAGATCGCCGAGCCAGACGCCGTCCGCCGTATCGGCCAGGATTCTGACGGGATGGAACACGACCCGCCCTGCTTCATCGACCGCCTTGACGCCGATCACACCGGCATCGTCGAGCGTCAGGATCGCCGGCGTCTCGACGTGCGCCATCTGGCTCTCGGCCGGCAGCCGCATTTCCGCCGTCAGGCCTTCCGGAATCGATCCCTCCGCGTTGTCGGCCCAGACATCGACCCGAAACGTCCGCGTCGTTTCCGACGCGGTTCTCGACACATAACGGACGGTGCCGACGAAGGTGCGGCCGTCGGGCAGGACGACGGCGGCCTGCGCGCCCATGCGGATACGCGTGACGTTGCGCTCGGAAACCTGACCGACGACCCGGATCGGGTCGAGGTTGACCATCTTTGCGACGACGTCGCCGACGCGGACGTAGTCGCCGACGTTGGCGGGCAGTTCATCGACGACGCCGTCGATCGGCGCGCGCACCGAGGTTCGGGCGATATCCAGGCGGATGCGCTCAAGCTCGGCCTTGGCCGCTTGCAGCCCGGCCTTTTCCTCGGCCAGCCTGACCCGCGACTGGAACTGTTTCTTGGACAGCCGCATCGCCGCGTTGTAGGCGATTTCCTGGTATTCGACCTTGGCCTCGGCCTCCTTGAGGCGGGCCCGGCGGTCGTCCATGGCCAGACGCAGGATGACCGTACCCTTCTTGACCGGGGCTCCCTTGACGACGGGCCGGGCAATCACCCGGGCCGCGGTTTCGGCGGCGATCTCGGCACTGTTGACCGCCTCGGTGCGGCCGAACAGGACGATCTCGGTGTCGCGGAGCCGGGCAGTGGCGGTGCGAACCTGAACCAGGGGCAGGGCGCGCGGCTGTTCGGCGGCGGCGGTTTCGGCGGCGGTTTCGCCGCCGGCCGCCTGGTTGTCGCGATCGATCATGCCCGACAGCACCCAGAGCGTGGCGCCGACCGCCAATCCGGCGGCGATCAGGTAGGAGGGTCTGAGCCTGATCATTCCGCCGCCCTCCCTTTGTCGCCGCCGGCATCGCTTTCAGGCTCCACCCGGCCGAGCAGCTTCTCCCTGTTTTCCTCCAGATAGGCGGCGATCGTCTCGTAGAAGGTGAGCCCGAGGCCGCGGACGAACAGACGTCCTTCCGATACGCCGGCCGGGTCCAGGCTCTTCATGTGCTCGACATAGGCGCGGAAATGTTCGAGGTAGCCGTCATAGAGGGCTTCGAGCTGTTGCGGTTCGAGCAGCTCGGCGAAAAACATCCTGAGCACGACGCCGGAGCGGATGACGTCGCCGCCCGGCGGTTCGGCCAGGGCGCGCCTGAATTGCGCGCGGCCCGCCTCGGTCAGGCTGTAGACCTTCTTGGCCGGACGGCCCTGCTGGGCGGTTTCGGTAACCGAAACCAGGCCTTCCTCGAGCAGCTTGCCGAGCGCCGGATAGATCGACCCGTAACTGGCGCTGTAGAAGTGGGCGAACGGCCCTTCCTCGAACAGCTTGCGGATTTCGTAACCGGACGCGTCGCCCAGTGTGAGCGCGCCCAGGCAAAGATTTTTGACGTCCACGGTCAGGCTCCCTTCCCGGTCGCCGACCGGCAGGTGTTTATATATCGACTCGATATATATAGTAACTATCTATATCGTATCAATATATGATGACGGAAACCTGACATACGCCCGGCGCACATGGCTCAGTTCGCCTTTTTCTTCTCCCACGGCGGGTCGGGGACGAAGTTGTCAACCAGCAGGTCGACGAAGGCACGGACCTTCGGCGACAAGTGGCGGTTGTGCGGGTAGACGGCGTAGATGTTCTGCTTGCCCTCGGTCTCGAACTCCGACAGCACCGGCACCAGCAGCCCGGCTTCGATGTCCGGCCCGACGATGAAGTTGGCTGCCCGGAACAGGCCGAGCCCGGCCCGCGCCATCTGGTGGAGGACGATGGCGTTGTTGGTCTCGATATTGCCGCCGACGCGCAGCCGGCGCGGCCCGTCGGGACCGTCGAATTCCCACTGGTTGAAGGTGGTCTGCACGCTCAGGGTAAGGCAGTTGTGGTTCTTGAGGTCGTCCGGCGTATTCGGGGCGCCGTACTTCTCCAGGTAGGACGGGGCGGCGACCACGGTGCGTCGGGCCGGGCCGAGCTTGCGGGCGATCAGCGAACTGTCGGGCAACTCGGCGATGCGGATGGCGACGTCGACTTCCTCCTCGACCAGATTGACCAGGCTGTCGGACAACGTCAGCTGGATGCGCAGGTCCGGATAGCGGGCCAGGAAATCGGGCAGCAGCGGCTCGACGTGGTATTGGGTGAACGCCGTCGAGGCGTTGACCTTCAACAGCCCGCGCGGCTCCGAGTGGAGCTCGGTGACGGCACGCTCGGCTTCCTCGATGGCGGCCAGGATCGGTGTGCAGCGCTGGTAGAAGGCGTGGCCCTCCTCGGTCAGGCTGAGGCGCCGCGTGGTTCGGTTCAGCAGACGGGCGCCGAGGCGGTCTTCGAGACGTCCGATCAGCTTGCTGACAGCCGACGGCGTCAGGTTGAGAGCACGGGCGGCGGCCGAGAAACTCTCGTCCTCGACGACCCGCGCGAACACCGCCATTTCGCTCTGTTTGTCCATTTTTCCTCGAACCCCCTTGCGGAAGAGATTACATATGACAAATATTCATTAATTATTGTCGTTTATGACATATTATCGAATTTAATGCAATAGACTACATTACCGGTGAGACTGCGGGAGAATCCCGCCCCAGACGACCTCGGATCAGGAGAAGGAACATGACCCAGACGAGACTGGCCGACCCCGCCGCCATCAATGCCGGCATTCGCCGCGCCCGCCGGCTGCGAGCCGAGGCCTTCCAAGGCTTCTTCCGCCAAGTGTTCGATCGCCGCCCGGCCAAACCGCACGGTGATTGAAACCCCGCGCGGGCGCCTTTCGGCTTGCATCGCCCGCCGGCTGCGGCAGACTGAGCGATGTCCGAGCAGGGAGGCGATTCATGACCGACACCCGAGAGGTTCACGAAGGCGGTTGTCTGTGCGGCGCCGTTAGGTTCCGCGTCGACGGGCCGCTGCGCGGCGCCATCAACTGCCACTGCGGCCAGTGTGCGCGCACCCACGGCCACTACGCATCCTATTCCAACGCCGCCAACACCGACCTGACCTTGAGCGGCGGCGGCGACATCACCTGGTACAACGCCAGCCCCGACGCCCGCCGCGGCTTCTGCCGGGTCTGCGGATCGCAGTTGTTCTGGGAGGCGCTCGGCGCCGACACCACCTCGATCGCCGCCGGCGCCCTCGACCAGCCAAGCGGCATCGAGACCATCGGCCATATCTACGTCGCCGACAAGGCCGACTACTACGAGATCGCCGACGACCTGCCGCAGTTTCCGGGCTCGTCGGAAGGCAAGCTCGACGGCGACGTTTCAGTGTGACGGCGAATTCCCCATTTGCCGGTCTATCGTGTTATAATACCCGGCATGATGGCATCTTTTGTGGCTCTCCTGGTGCTGGTCTCCGCCTACCTGCTTCCGACGATCATAGCCGCCTGTCGGCGCCATCCGGATCTGTTCTGGATTCACTGCCTCAACCTCGGCCTCGGAATGACAGTATGGGGTTGGATCACCGCCTTCTATTGGGCGATTATGCGATTGCCGAAGCCCGGTGACACCACCACCCTCCTTACCGTCCGTATCGATATCGTCGAATACGAAGGCGCCACTCCGTTGCCCCCTTCAGACGGCGACGGCTAACGACTCCTCCGGCGAGCCGGCGGACCCCGAAGATTTCGTCGCCGGCCCGTCGTTTTTCCTTTGCGGGGAGCGCCGGAATGGTCTCAATATGGCGGGCTAAAATTGCGTCCGGGCGTTTCGGCAGTTCCGGCGCCGGCCCACCCCGGGAGGGAACGCGCATGGTCCGAAGGTCGCCCCGCCGCCAGAAGCAGCCCTTCAAGCAACTGCCCTGGCGCAACGTCGTCAACCCCTACCCGCCGATCGAACCGCTCGACGCCGAGCAGCTCGAGCGGATCCACGATGCCTCGCTCGGCATCCTCGAGGAGATCGGCATGGTCTTCCTCGACGATGAGGCCTGCGACATCGCCGCCGCCGCCGGCGCCGACGTCGACAAGGCCAACCAGCGGGTCCGCATGGACCGCGACATGGTGCTGGACTACGTCGCCAAGGCGCCGAGCTCGTTCACGCTGCACGCCCGCAACCCGGACCGCAACCTGACCATGGGCGGCAACGCCGTCAATTTCTGCTGCGTCGGCAGCCCGCCCAACTGCTCCGACCTCGACGACGGGCGGCGGCCCGGCAACTTCGAGGACTTCCGCAAGTTCGTGCGCCTCGCCCAGAGTCTCAACATCGTCCATTTCATCGGCGGCCATCCGGTCGAGCCCATCGACCTCCCGGCCGAGACCCGGCACCTCGATTCGGTGCGTGTCTTTCTGACCGACATGGACAAGGGTTTCTCGGCCTATGCGCTCGGCGCCGAGCGCATCTCGGACGCCATCGACATGGCCTGCATCGTGCGCCGCAAGAGCCGCGAGGAGATCAAGTCGGAGCCGTCGTTCCACACGATCATCAACACCAACTCGCCGCTGGTCGTCGACGGCCCGATGCTGCGCGGCCTCAAGGAGGCGGCCGAGTGGGGGCAGTGCGTGGTGGTGACGCCGTTCACGCTGTCCGGCGCCATGAGCCCGGTCACGGTGATCGGCGCGCTGACCCAACAGAATGCCGAAGCGCTCGCCACCATCGCCTACACCCAGATGGTGGCGCCGGGTGCACCCAACGTCTACGGCGGCTTTACTTCCAACGTCGACATGAAATCCGGTGCGCCGGCCTTCGGCACGCCGGAATACACCAAGGCCGAGCTGATCGGCGGCCAGTTGGCGCGGCGCTACAACCTGCCCTACCGTTCGTCCAACACCAACGCGTCGAACTGCGTCGACTCGCAAGCCACCTATGAATCGATGATGTCGATCTGGGGGGCGGTGATGGGTGGCTGCAACATGTTGAAGCACGCGGCCGGCTGGATCGAGGGCGGCCTGTGCGCATCGTTCGAGAAGATGATCGTCGATGCCGAGATGCTGCAGACCATGGCCGAGTTCCTGGTCCCCCTGGACGTCGACGAAGACAGCCTCGGCCTGGAAGCGATCCGCGACGTCGGCCCCGGTGGTCACTTCTTCGGCACTCCGCACACCATCGCCCGCTTCGAGACCGCCTTCTACGAGCCGATCCTGTCGGACTGGCGCAATTTCGAAACCTGGCAGGAAACCGGCAGCCTGACCGCCGAGCAACGCGCCAACGCCATTTTCAAGACCGTCCTCGAGCAATACGAGCAGCCGCCGATGGACGCCGCCGTCGCCGAGGAGCTCGACGACTTCGTCGAGCGGCGAAGGTTGGAAATCACCACCAACGCGGCTTGACTCCCGCCTCCCATGCCCGTCGCCGCGCTTGCCATGTACGACCTGCCGGAAATCCGACCGGCCACCGACGCCTGGTGGGAGGGCTTGGCCCGGCATCTGAGGGCGGCCGGACTGAACGACGTTCCCGACAGGCTCGACCGCTCGCGCACCGCCGACGACGTCTGTGCCGACCCCGGCCTGGTGTTGACCCAAACCTGCGGTTATCCCCTGACCCATGCGTTGTCGGACCGGGTTCGGGTGATCGGGGCGCCGTCCTACGATGCGCCGGGGTGCTCCGGCGCTCTTTATCGGAGCCTGCTGGTCGTCGCCGAGAACAATCCGGCGGTCGGGCTCGAAGACCTTCGCGGCGGCCGTGCCGCCGTCAACAATTTCACTTCCCATTCCGGTTTCAACGCGTTCAGGGCCGCCATCGCGGCATTGGCCGAGGACGGCCGATTCTTCTCGAACGTCATTCTCAGCGGCGGCCACCGCCCCAGCATCGACCTCGTCGGTCGGGGCGAAGCCGACGTCTGCACCGTCGATTGCGTCACCCATGCCCTGATCGCGGCCCACGCGCCGAGCGAGCTTGCCGGCACCCGCGTTTTGGGCGAGACCGAAGCGGCGCCGGGCTTGCCCTACGTGACGGCGGCAGTGGCATCGGACGACGACCACCGGCGCCTGACCGATGGCGTGTTGGCGGCGGCGGCCGATCCCGTACTCGGCGGCGTCCGGGCGGAGCTGCTGATCGACGGTTTCGAGGTGCTATCGAGGAGCGCCTACGGCGTCATCGTCGAGATGGAGCGGCGGGCCGCCGAGCTCGGCGCCGCCGACGTGCTCAACACCTCCGAGAACGAAGACTAACGGACGATCGTCACCGTGCACGGCGCCAGGGTGCTGACCTTGTGCGAAACGCTGCCCAACAGCGTCGCCTCGACGTCGCCGACCCCGCGGCTGCCCATGACGATCAGGTCGAAATCGCGGTCGCGGGCGAAATCGACGATGGAACGGGCCGGCTTGCCCTCGACGACGTGGGTCTTGATTTCGCCGACACCGACTTCCTCGGCCTGCTTGTTGGCTTCGCCGAGAATGTCCTTGGTCATCTCGTCAAGCACGTATTTGGGCTCGCCCATCAGGTTCTCGGCCTGCAGGAACTGCTCCAGCTTCGGCGTCACCTTGTAGGGCCTGACCACGGTCAACAGATGCAACTCGGCGTCGAACCTGGCGGCGATCTCGGCGCCGGCAACGGCGGCCCGGCGGGCGTTCTCGGAACCATCGACGCATACCAGGACCTTGCTGTACATGGGCGTCCTTCCCTACCGAATGCGGCGGCCGGCCGGCCCGCCGGGGATCATTCCGATTTCAGTTCTTCGGTCGCCGCATCGACGCGGGCCTCGGCGGCGGCGGCCTCGGCGGCGGCGGCGGCGGCCTTGGCTTCGGCGGCGGCGGCCTCGGCGGCCAGTGCTTCGGCGGCCATCGCCTTGGCCCGGGATTCCTTGGCCAGCAGCGAGCGCTTCTTCTCCAACTCGGTCGGCACCTTGACCACCGGTTCGGCCTTGCGCAACTCGTCCAAGGGGATGTGGCACATAATGGCGTGCCGGTCGGTGTCGATCTGCACCGGCGGCGTTTCCTTGTCGCAGATCTCGCCGATACGATGCGGGCAGCGTGTACAGAACGGACAGCCCTTCGGCGGGTCGAGCACGCTCGGCAGATTGCCTTCGAGAACGATATGTCGTTTCTCGATCTCGGGATCGGCGATCGGGACGGCCGACAGCAAGGCTTCCGTATAGGGGTGATAGGGCGGGCTGAAGACCTCGTCGGTGGTGCCGCGCTCCATGATTTGGCCGAGGTACATGACGACCACGCGGTCGGCCAGATAGCGCACCGCGCTCAGGTCATGGGAGATGAACAACAGCGTCGTCTTGTGTTCGCGTTGAATGTCCATCAGCAACTCGGTGACGGCGGCCGCCACCGAAACGTCGAGCGCCGAAATCGGCTCGTCGGCGATCACCATCGCCGGGTTGCCGGCGAACGCCCGGGCGATGCCGACCCGCTGTTTCTGGCCGCCCGACAGCTGGCGCGGCCGACGGTAGTAGAAATCGCGCGGCAGCTTGACGATATCGAGCAGCTCGAGAACCCGTTCGCGGACCTGGTCCGGTTTTGTCGCCACCCCGAATTTCTTGATCACCCGGCCGATCGCGGCGCCGATGGTGATCGACGGGTTGAGGGTGTCGTTGGGGTTCTGGAAAACCATCTGCAACGAACTCATCTGCTTCGCCGAGCGCGTCTTCACCGGCATACAGCCGATATCGGTGCCGGCCATGCGAACCTCGCCGCCGGTCGCCGTCTCCAATCCCATCAACACCTTGGCGAAGGTCGACTTGCCGCACCCCGATTCGCCGACGATACCGACCGTCTGGCTGCGCTTGGCGGTGAAGCTGATGGCCTCGTTGGCCTTCACGTACTTGGTGGCGGCGCCGGAAAGGACGGCGCCGATCGAGGTGTCCTGGACCTCGTAGTACTTCTGCATGTTGTCGACTTCGAGCACGGTTTCGCCGATCTCGGCCGGCTCGGAACCGACCCCGGCGGCCATTAGCTGCGAGGTATCGACCTCGCCCCAGCGAAGGCACCTGACTCTGTGGGCCGGGTCGTTGTCGGTGGTGACGTCGGTCATCAACGGATCTTCGCCGTTGCAAAGGCCGTCCTGGAAGAACTCGCAGCGCGGGCCGAAATTGCAGCCGGGCGGGCGCTCGTGCGGCAGCGGCAACTGGCCCCTGATGGCGCTCAGCGGCCGCGCGTTCTTGTCGGCGTGCGGCAACGGGATGCAGCCGAACAGGCCGTGCGTATAGGGGTGCTTGGGCCACGAGAAGATCGAATCGATATGGCCTTCCTCGACGACCTCGCCGGAATACATGACGCAGATGCGGTCGCACACCTCGAGCATCAGACCCAGATTGTGCGAGATGTAGAGCAGCGCAGTGCCGTACTTGCGGCTAAGCTCGGCGATCAGTTCGACGATGCCGGCCTCGACCGTGACGTCGAGCGCCGTCGTCGGCTCGTCCAGCAGCAACAGCGCCGGGCTGGACAGCAGCGCCATGGCGATGACGACGCGTTGCTGTTGACCGCCGGAAATCTGGTGCGGGTAAGCGTCCATGACGCGTTCGGCGTCGGGCAGCTTGACGTCTTCCAGCATCCGAATGGAACGCTTGCGGGCCTCTTCCTTCGACACGTCCTCGTGGGTGATGAGGACTTCCATCAACTGCGAGCCCAGGGTCAGCGAGGGGTTGAGGGCGACCATCGGCTCCTGGTAGATCATCGAGATCTCGGAACCACGGATACCGCGTAGCTCTTCGTCGCTCAACGTCACCATATCGCGGCCCTTGAACTTGATGGAGCCGCCGACGATGCCGCCGTTGTGGCCCATGTAGTTCATGATGGCCATCGCCACGGTCGACTTGCCGCACCCGGATTCGCCGACCAGGCCGATGCTCTCGCCGGCTTTCAGCGTACACGAGAAATCGACCACCGCCGGTATCTCGCCGGCGCGGACGAAATAGGAGATGCACAGGTTCTCGATCTCGAGGACGTATTCTTCTTTGCTGTCCGTCATGGTCCGGCTCCTCAATCGCGCAGCGACACTTCGCGCAGTCCGTCGGCCAGCAGGTTGAAGCCGAGGACCAGCGACGAGATGGCGATGCACGGGAAGATCGTCATGTGCGGGAACACCATCGCCATTTTACGGGTTTCGTTGACCATGCCGCCCCAATCGGGATCGGGTGGCGGCAGCCCGAGGCCGAGGAAGCCCAACACGCCGATGGTGATGATGACGTAGCCGAGCCGCACGCAGGCGTCGACGATCAGCGGCCCGCGGGCGTTCGGCAGGATCTCGACCAGCATGACGTAAAGCGACGGCTCGCCCCGGGTCTGGGCGGCGGCCACGTATTCGCGGTTGCGCAGGTCGAGAACCAGGCCGCGGACGATGCGCATGATGCCCGGCGCGCTGGCGAAGGTAATGGCGATGATGATGTTGATGCCCGATGCGCCGCTGGTCGGGATGATGATGATGTAGAGGACCAGGACCGGGAACGACAGGATGATGTCGCTGATGCGCGAAAGCACGATGTCCCACCAACCTCGATGATAGCCGGCCGCCAGCCCCATCATGATGCCGACGATATAGGCGCTCAAGGTCGCCAGCGGCGCGTAGATCAGCACCGTCTGGGTGCCCCAGATGATGCGCGATAGGATATCGCGGCCCAACTGGTCGGTGCCGAGCCAGAAGGTTCCGAACTTGGCGTTATCGACGCCCGGCTTGGCCATGGGCTGCATGGTGGCCAGCGGATCGAACGGCGCCAGCAGCGGCGCTAGCAGCGCCACCAGGATCCAGAACGCGATGATTCCGGCGCCGACCACGCCGACCGGGCTTTCCCTCAAGAGCCCGAACGATTTGATTGCGCGCAGCAGGGCGGACGGGGCCGACGGCGCCGGATCGATTGCTTTCGCGAGTTCCGCCATGACGCCCTCCCCTTAACTGAACCGAATTCGCGGGTTGAGGTAGGTGTAGCCGATATCGGCCAAAGTCTGGGTGCCGACGGCGACGAACACGGCGAGCATGGTGCAGGCCTCGATCACGTAGAGGTCCTGGTTGAACGAGGCTTCCAGCAGCAGGGCGCCGAAGCCCTTATAGGAGAAGAAGAACTCGACGACGATGACGCCCGAGAGCAGCCAGTTGATCTGCAACATGATGACCGTGAACGGCGCGATCAGGGCGTTGCGGAGCGCGTGTTTCAAGATGACCTGGCGGTACGGCAGTCCCTTGAGGACCGCCGTTCGGATGTAATGCGTGGTCATCACTTCGGCCATCGACGCCCGCGTCATGCGTGCCACGTAGCCGAAGTCGTAAATGAACAGCACCAAGACCGGCAGCACCAGTTGCTTGAATTCGAAGCCGCCCGCCATCCCCGACGTGCCGGGCAGCAGTTTCAGGCCGAACACGAAGACCGCCGACAGCAACACGGCCGACGCGAACTCGGGAACCGAGGTGGTGAGGATGCTGGTGACGGAAATGGTGCGATCCAGCTTCGAGCCCTCGCGCATGCCGGCCAGAATGCCTAAGACCAGCGACACCGGGATCATGAAGGCGAAAGTCCAGAACCCGAGGATCAGGGTGTTCCAGGCCCTCGGCCACAGGATTTCGGCGACCGGCACCTTGAAGCGCACGGAATCGCCGAGGTCGCCGGTCACGAAATTGCCCAGCCAGATCCCATAGCGCCACCACAGCGGCTCGAAATAGCCGTTCTGCTCGAGCCACAACTGGCGCTGCTCTTCCGAGGAATACGGGCCCAGCACCTTGGTGGCGACGCTGCCGGGCTGGGCTTCCATGATCACGAACAAAAGGATGGAGACGACGAGCATGGTCAGGGCCATGACGCCCAAGCGTTTGCCGATCAAAACCAGCATTCGATCCTCCCCGGAACCGATCGGGGGCCTTCTTCAAGGGCCCTTTGACATCGTTCTTTTTCGTCAGCGGATCCGCGGAGGCCCCGATCGGGACCTCCGCGCCCTCAATCCGCTTGTCGTCAGGAGTCGATCCAGACCTTCGACCACTGATGGTAGTTGGTCGGATGCACGTTGACGTTCTTGACCTTGTCGCTGGCCGCCAACATCACCGCCCGGAAGAACGGCTGGATCATGATGGCGTCGTCCTGCAGGCGTTTTTCGACCTTGGCCATTACCTTGTGACGCTCGCTCATCTCGACCGTCGATTCTGCCTGCGTCAACAGGTCGTCGAACTCCTTCGACGCATACTTGGCCTCGTTCCAGGGAACCCCGGTCCGATAGGCGAGGCCGAGCAGCATGGTGGCGAGCGGACGGTGCGTCCACACGGTCAGGCTGAACGGCGCCTTGTCCCAGTGATCCCAGTACTGGGCAGTCGGCATCACGTTGACCTTCAGGTTGATGCCGGCCTCGGCCAGGTTCTGCTTCAGAACGATCACCGAATCCTGCTCCCAGGTGCCGTTGGTGTTGCCGACGTTGCAGGCGATGTCGAGGCCGCCGCCGTGTCCGGCTTCGGCCAACAGCGCCTTGGCCTTGGCGACGTCGCGCTTGACGATCGGCAACGGCGCGTAGTCGGGTTGACACGAACACACGTGGTGGTTCTCGGCCACCGTGCCGCGGCCCTGGTGGGCGGTCTTCAGCATCTGCTCGTTGTCGGCCGCCAGTTGCATGGCCCTGCGGACCCGAATGTCGTCGAACGGCGGCTTGACGCCCTGGATGCGCATGACGCCGGTCTGCGCCGTGTTGACCTCGTGGATCTTGATGCCCGGCAGCGACTGGGCGGCACCCAACGTCGTCAGGTCGAGGGTGTAAATGGCGTCGACCTGGCCCGAAGCGAGAGCCGCCAGCATGGCGGATGCGTCGCCGCCGGTGTCGATGTAGTGGATCTCGTCGAGCAGCGGGTCCTCACCCCAGTACTTGAAGCCGCCGCCACGGCGCTTGAGAACGGCCTTCTCGCCGACCTTGTATTCGGCCAACGTGTAGGGGCCGGTGCCGAGGTCGGGGTTCTTGGCGATGTTCTTGCCTTTTTCCTCGAAGCTGCGGTGCATGATGGCGGCCGGATTGTGGTACATCTTCTCCGGAATGGAGAGTTCCGGCGAATTGAGGCGGAAGCGGACCGTGTACTTGTCGACCTTCTCGACGGCGCCCGGCGTCATCTTCTTGATCTTGATCGGCTTGCCTTCCTTGTCCTTGCCGTCGGAGATGTCGAGCATCGAGTTCAAGAGGCCGAGGATCGACGATCCGGTGGCCGGATCGAGCCAGCGCTTGACGTTGAAGACGACGTCGTCGGCGGTCAACTCGTCGCCGTTGCCGAACTTGACGCCCTTGCGGAGATGGAAGGTCCAGGTCTTGAGGTCGTCCGACGGCACCCATTTTTCGGCCAGTAGCGGCCTGGTCACGTTGTCGGGGCCGGTGATGGTGAGATATTCGGCGATTTGCCGCGAGACGTTGGATTTCTCGACCCAGTCGTAGATTGCCGGATCGGACATGTCCTGCACCTGCATGGCCATGCGGATCTTGCCGCCTTTCTTCGGTGTCGCCGCCTTGGCGCCCGAAATCAACTTGGGGTTTTCCGGTGAAAAGGCGTTGACGAAGGCATAGGCCGCGCCGGCGGTCATGCCGAGCAGAGTCGCCGTCCGCAGGAATTCGCGGCGGTCGACTTCGCCCTTCAGGAACAGGTTTTTCAGTTCCGGAATGTAGACGTGTTCTCTCGGGGTTTCTTCGCGTGACATGATTGATCTCCCCTGTACGTATAGCCTTGTTATTCTGGCGGTTATTGTTCCGCACCGGCCCATCGCATCGGTGTGCCGGTGCCGCCCGATTCTTTCCCATGCGCGACATATTCCCCACAGAACCCGCGCCGCGCAAAGCTTAGTCGAACATGTTGATCCGATTGGATGAATAAATCAACCGGCACCATGGTCCGGGCCGGTTCGGAAAACCTTTTCGGGCTCGGCCAGAGCCGGCCGCTCAGCCCCGCAGCCGCTCGCCCTTGGGATCGAACAGCGGCCGGCGGATCAACCGGGCCGGGCGCTTTTCGCCGAGGATTTCGATGTCGAAACGAACGCCTTCGTCGATCAGGTCGACCGGCACGAAACCCAGGGCAACGCTGGCATCGGCGAAATGAGCGTAACCGCCGGAGGTGACGAAGCCGACCACCTCGCCGTCGTGCTCGATCGGCTCGTCGCCCCAGACGTCGGCGTCTTCCGCCTCGACCAGCAGGGTGACGAGACGGCGCTCGGGCGGCTTGTCGCGATCACGCAAGGCAGCCTCGCGGCCGATGAAGTCGTTCTTGCCGAAATCGACGAAACGGGCCAGTCCGGTCTCGGCCGGGGTGTAGTCGGGGCGGTATTCGCGCAGCCACGAACCGAAGCTCTTTTCGAGCCTCAGCGACATCATCGCCCGCATGCCGAAGGGCTTGAGTCCGTGCGCTTCGCCGGCGCCAGCCAGCGCCTCGTAGAGGGCCGGCTGATCGGCCGCATCGACGTAAATCTCGTAGCCCAGATCGCCGGTGTAACTGAGCCGGCAAACGGTGGCCGCAACGCCGCCGACTTCGATCTCGCGCACCTGCAGGAACGGCAGCGCCGCGTTCGAGACGTCGGCCTCGGCAACCTCGGCCAGCAGGTCGCGGGCGTTGGGGCCGGCGATCTGGAAACCGACGCGTTCCAGCGACGCGTTGGTGAGCTCGACGCCGTCGTCCGGCAGGTGCGATTGGAACCAGCGCATGTGGTAGGCCTGCGACAGGTAGGAGCCGGTCACCTGGAAGCGCTCGTCGCCGAGCCTGGCCACCGTCAGATCGCCGATCAGCCGTCCCTTCGGGCTCAACAGCGGGCTGAGGACGATCCTGCCCGGCTCCGGCATGCTGTTGGCGAGGATGCGGTTGAGCCAGGCTTCCGCCTTCGGACCCGTAACCGCGTACTTGCCGAAGTTGTGGATTTCGTTGATGCCGACCGCCGTGCGCACCGCCCGGCACTCCTCGGCCACCGGCTCGAACGCGTTGGAACGCCTGAACGACGGGGTCTCGTAGGCATCGGCGCCTTCGGGCGCGAAGTAGTTGACGTGCTCGAGGCCGTAGGCCGAGCCGAACACGGCGCCTTGCTTGGCCCAGATGTCGTAGGCCGGCGTCGTCACCCAGGGCCGGGCCGCCGGTAGCTCCTCGTTGGGGAAAGAGATGGCGAAGCGGCGTTGGTAGTTCTCGCGGCTTTTGGCGGCGGTGAATTCGGGCGTGCAGTAGTCGCCGAAGCGGGCCACATCCATGGCGAAGATATCCGACGACGGCTCGCCCTCGATCATCCATTCGGCGACCGTCAGGCCGACCCCGCCGCCCTGGCTGAAACCGGCCATGACCGCGCACGCGCACCAGAAATTGCTCAAGCCCGGCACCGGCCCGACCAACGGATTGCCGTCCGGCGCGAACACCATGGCGCCGTTGATGACCCGCTTGACGCCGGCCTCCTGCAGGCACGGGTAACGGCCGTAGGCGACTTCGAGCTTGTCCATCATGCGATCGAGGTCGGACGGCAGCAATTCGTGGCCGAAGTCCATCGGCGTGCCGTCCTCGGCCCACGCCCTGCAGCCCTGCTCGTAGACGCCGAGCACCATGCCGCGTCCCTCCTGGCGCATGTAGCTCTCGCCGTCGGTATCGACGACGTGCGGCAACTCCTCGTCGCGCTCGTAGATTTCGGCGATGTCGTCGGTCACCAGATACTGGTGCTCCCACGGCAGGCACGGCAGGTAGACGCCGGCCATGGCGCCGACTTCGCGGGCCCACAGGCCACCGGCGTTGACCACGTATTCGGCGCTCATCGTGCCCTGTTCGGTGACCACGTCCCAGCCGCCGTCGCTGCGCGCGTTGAGTTCGACGACCGGGTTGCGGAGCACGATGTCGGCGCCCAGTTTGCGGGCCGACTTGGCGTAGGCGTGGGTGGTGCCCGATGGATCCAGGTGGCCGTCCAGCGGATCGTAGAGCGCCCCGAGGACGCCGTCGGTGTCGATGATCGGTACCCGTTTCTTGATCTCGTCGGGGCCGATGATTTCGGTGTCCATGCCCATGTAGCGGTGCATGGCGACCTGGGCGCGCAGGTAGTCCATGCGCTCCGGCGTCGACGCGATGGCGAGGCCGCCGACATGATGCAGGCCGCAGGCCTGGCCGCTGATTTCCTCCAGTTCCTCGTAAAGCCGGATGGTGTATCCCTGCAGCTTGGCGACGTTGGGATCCGAGTTCAGGGTGTGGAAGCCGCCGGCCGCATGCCAGGTCGACCCCGACGTCAACTCGTCGCGTTCGATCAGAACAACGTCGGTCCAGCCGGGTCTGGCCAGATGGTACAAGACGCTGCAACCGACGACGCCGCCGCCGATCACCGCGACCCGGGCATGTTCCTTCATGGATGCGCCTCCCCTGGACCCCCGATTTGCCGGAACGTTGAACCCGATCCGAACCGCTTGCAAGGCCAAATCGCCACGCCGTCGGCTGGCGACGCGGCGGCGTCGCCCATGGGACAGACAGGGGCGCTTGACGGTGCGATTGGAACGCGATTAGCTAGGTTCATCCAGCAACCCCGCCGCCGACCGATGCGGCGCCAAAAAAGAGGCCCCGGGGGTGCTCGGCGTCGGCTGGGAGGGCGATACGGTAATCCGATGAGGCGGTATTCGATCTTCAGTCTGGCGCGCAACGCGCTCCGCCACCACAGTGGCTGGACCCGGGCCTGGCGCAGTCCCGAGCCGAAACCGTCCTATGACGTCGTCGTCGTCGGCGGCGGCGGCCACGGTCTGGCGACCGCCTATTACCTGGCC
>CAYFMP010000062.1:0-23017 GCA_964344215.1 uncultured Thalassospiraceae bacterium
CCCCCACTTCGAGGGCGAAGTGCTCGAGTTCGGTGCCCGGAAAAATCCTGACATTGTGGAGATACGGGAAGTCGAGCCAGCGGATGCTCTTGATGTAGTTCAGCGTCATCATGGCTTCGTCTTCCGTTTCCGTCGGGAAGCCGTGCATGGCGTTCAGGGTCAGGATGACGGACGGGTATTTCTCGGTGATGTATTGCAGGTTCTCGTGCAGGACATCGACATCGAGGCCCTTGCGCATGACCTTCTGCATCCTCGGCGAGGCGTGCTCGAGCGACAGATTGACGCCGACCGATCCGCCTTCGACCATGAGGTCGATCATGTCCTTGTCCAAGAGGTCGCCCTTCAAGCCGGTCGGAAAGAAGAACTTCAAGTCGAGGCCGTGCTTGAGGACAAGTTCGAAGAATTTGACGAAATCCTTGCGGTTGACGTTGAAAATATCGTCGATGAACTCGATGCGTTTGACGCCGATATCGGACAGCATCCTGATCTCGTCGAACAGGTGCTCGACCGTGCGGCGGAAGTGGTTCTTCGAGGTCTTGTAGATGTCGCAATAAAAGCACTTGTAGGGACAGCCTCTGGTCGCCTGCACCGCCATCGAATGCTTGACGCCGGCGTGGCCGATGAAATGGTGGTAGGCGTCGTAATCGATCAGCGAGCGGTCGGTGACCGGGAAGGTGTCGAGGTCGCGAACCTGCGGACGCGCGTCCGTCTGGTGGACCTGTATCGGATTGATTTCACGCTGGTTCATGGAAACTCCCGAATTCGTTCTTCGAATGGGTCGTTCGGCGGTGCCATCGTGAACCGAGCCTCGCCTGGGGTATGTGGGGTTTTTTAACCAGAATTTCCTACGAAATGTTTAATCATTCCAAAAACCCGCCGCCCCGCGCCCGCACCGCCGGATTTGCGGTACCGGGCAGGCGTGGGCGGCCATCATACCACGAATTTCACGCATCTTCGTTGCCGAGATCGCCCGAAGCGTCGATTTCGACCTCGATTTCGTTGCTTCGTCCGGTTTCGTTGGTCGCCGTCAGCTTGACCGCGTAGCCTCGGTCGGCTTCGAGTCCGTCTATGGTTACGGTCGCGTGGCGGGGTGTTTCGGAACGGCCGACGGCAATCGTTTGGCGGCGGGTCTCGCCGCTCGAACGGTCCTCGATGTCGGCGTCGAGGTCGGCGAACGTACCCATCGCCGTCAGCCGCACCAACAGCGTCGCCCGCCTGTCGTCGCGCCCGATGACGCGTCCCCATTGAACGATCGGAACCGCCCGGTTCGGCACATCGAAGGTCATGACCGCGCTTTCGGCCATTCCCGCCTGGTTTTCGGCGACCAACCGATAGTGGACGGTGGCGCCCGGCTCGATGCCGATAACGTCTTCGGAGACCGAGCACGACTCGATCTCCGGCAGCGGCGACAACCCCTCGCCAAACGCCTCGATCGCGTCCAGTCCCCAGCGTTCGCCGCGATAGCCGGAAACGATGCGGAGTTTCAGGAAACGGCAGCCGAACGGTTCATCAAGGATACAGATGGAAGCCAAGTTCAAGGGTTCCGGTTTGTCGAGCGGAGCGGTGCCGACGACGCCGGCGGCATCGGCCTGAAGTTCGGCCGACCAGACCTCGGTGAATTCCCCGCCGTCGTCCGACACCAGCACCTCGATCCGTCTCGACGGCCAAATCGGGTCCTGAAAGACGCGCACGCTCTCGATTTTCGCTTCGCCGGCAAACCGCCAAACAAACTCCTGCGGCGCCTCAGGTTCGGGTCCACTGCGCCAGCAATGCCCGGCATGGCCGATCCAGCCGCCCGTCAACCCTGCCGGATCGTCGAGCGAACCGCCCGGCCACGCCACGATCCGGCTCCCGAACCCCGGTCCCAACAGCGAGTGGGAGCGACAGCGCAAGGACAGTGCGGCCAGTTCGAGAACGCCGTCCGGCGTATCGATGTCGCGGCCACAGACGAAGCAGAGATTGAGGTTGCCGCGGTTGCGGCTGAGCGACTGGCCGAGCGGATAGTAGCGGTAACGGCCCATCTGGCCACCCATCTCCTCGATGTTGTTGCCGGCGAACGACCAATCGGCGCTGTTGTCGCGGAACCGCCATGTCAGGGTCCGCCATTGGCCGTCGGCGACGACCGTAGGGCCGGCCAGCGAACCGGTCAGCGCCCACGGTACGGCATCTTCCATGTGGTGAGGGATCAGCGCCGTGCCGGTGGCTGCGTGGAACCAGGCGACGAGCCGGAAATCACGGGTATCCAGATCGTCGCTTCGCAAGGTGGCGCTCAACTCGGCGTCGCGGAGGTCGAGCATCTCTCCGGGATAGGCCTTCTTGGGATAGACCTCTCCGCCGTAGACGCCGCCGACCCGGTCGCGGACATGGATGGCGCTATGCCAGCCGAGCACCAGATCGACGATGCCTATGCCGTTGATGTGGTTGCGGTCCTTGCCGAACGGCGAGGGCAGGACCATGACGACGGGCTCATCCGATTGTGGACCGGTCCCGTCGAGCTCCGATCCGGCGTCGCGGAAACCGACGCCGAACGAATAGGCGGTAATGCGATAGTACCGGTTGGCCCCGTTCTCGACGACCCGCCGGTCACGCGGCGGCGGCACGGCGCGCGTCGGTGTCGTCTTCTCCAGATTGTCGGGATCGGTCCCGTAGCGGAAATGAAAGCGGGTCGGCAACGTGCTGCCGCCGACGGCGCCGTTAAAGGTGAGGCCGGCGGTGCCGATCGGCGTCGCCTGTTCGGCGGCGGCTTGCGGCGGGCCGTCGAGCGGTACGACGAACGTCACCCATTCGCCGGAGCTCTCGCCGTCGCCGGTCGCAACCGACAGGCGGGTCCGGTAGGCCGCTCCCGGTGTTAGATCCGATACGGCTGCCTGGTAGACCGAGACGCCGTCGCCGCCGTTGTCGGCGACCTCGGCTTCGATTTCGCGTTCCTCGCCGTCGTCGCCACACACCAAGAAACAGGCGGCAGCCGTCTCCGGCGATTGCAGCGCGCCGACCAACTCGGCGCCGCCTTGACCGACCGCCAACGGATGCCAGGTCCGCACGGCTCCGGGCCCGATCGTCGCATTGCCACCATCCACTATCCGCCCCGAGCGCGGTCCGTCGAAAGCGGCGAAGGTATTGGGTTGATAGTGGTAACCGCGGTCGCAATGCGCCTGCATCCATTCGCGAACCCGGCGAAGCTCTTCGGCTCTTCCCAGCTCCCGACAGGCCCAATGCAGGTTGCGGTAGACCTCGATATCGTCCGGGGTGTCCTCCAACAAGCCCTCGGCCATACGATAGGCGTCCTCGAACTTGCCGGCCGTCAGGTAGGTGCCGGTCAGATTGCGCCGGACGTCGAGGTTGTCCGGGATCCGCTCGTGCGCGCGCTCGAAGAACCCGATGGCGCCGAGCGGATCGCCTTGCCGGAAGCAGGCGACGCCGGACCCGTAAAGGGCGTCGACGTGATCCGGATCGTCCTTCAGGGCCTGACCGAAAACCTCCAGCAGCCGCGGCAACTGGGCCGGGTCCGCCGTATGGACCGTGCGGGCGATGTCGGGAGAGATTTCGTCTCGTTTCATTCGATCACGCGGCCTTCACGGGGACCAGGCCTGGTGGTGGTCGAGAAAAGTCTTGGCGGAGATAAAGCTGAACAGGAACTTCGACAGGCTGTTCGAAGTCATGTCGCCGGCCAGGAAACCCTCGATGGCGTCGCGCCGCACCAGATCGAAGATCGGGCTGTCGCCGAGCAGGCGTTCGCGGGTGGCCGGATCGTCGCGGTCGATCAGCGAGTCGATGGAGGCGTTGAAGCCGCGCTTGCGGGTATCGAGGCGCACCTGGTCGGGGACCAGCCCGTCGCCGGCCCGCCTCAGCAGCAGCTTGGCAAACCCCTCGCCGATCAGATGCTCGCTCGGCACCGTGAACAGGAACTCGGCCAATCGGCGGTCCAGGTAGGGCGAGCGATTCTCGACCGAATAGAGCATGGAGTTGCGGTCGTCCTCATGCAGGATGACCGGGATGACCTCGTGGAAAAGCTCGTTCAGCATGCGGCTGCGCAGCACCTCGCCGCCGTAATCGGTCTCGGTGAACTCCTCGCGGAACGGCCGCGCCAGCAGGCTCTCGAACAGGTCGCGGTCGAGCAACAGGTGATCGCGCCGGTCGGGATCGTCGGCGAAGGCAAGCGGGTCCTGCAGCAAGGGGTTTTGGACGTGGGCGCCGAGGCCGCCTTTCCACTCGGCAACAAGGGTGCCGAGGTCGATGGCCGGATCCGTTTTCGCGCGCTCCGCCATCTGGCCCAGCCATAGGGCGTAGTGGTCGTAATAGCCGGTGAACAGCTCGTCGGCCGCGGTGCCGGAAACCGCCACCTTGAAACCGGCCTCGGCAATGGCTTCGGAAAGGAACGAGTGGACGTAGTAGCTGATGGTGGCGACCGGCGCGTCGTGGTAGGCGACCAGCCGTTCCATGCGCTCGAAGAAACCGGCCGTCGAGGTATGGGTGACGTGGTGGCGGCAGCCCAGGTGCGCAACCACCCGTTCGATGTTGGCGGTTTCGTCGTAGCGCTCGTCCTTGTCGATGATCGAGAAGCAATGGATGTCGCGCTCGAATCGTCTGGCGGCGATCGCCGCCAGGGTCGCCGAATCGATGCCGCCCGAAAGGCAGAACGCCAGCGGCACGTCGGCCCGAAGGCGGACGCGGACCGAGTCGAACAACCGCTGGCGGGCGCCGTCAAGCGCCTCTTCGGCGCTCATCGGCTTCGGTGCGAAGGCGAGCCGCCAATAGGACCGGGGAGACGGCGCTTCGGCCTTGTCGAGGCGGGCCAGCGAAGCCGCCGGAAACTCGGCGACGCCGTCGAAGAAGGTCTCGGGGTGCTTGAACAGGAACCGGTAGCCGTTGACCAGGTATCTCAGGATCTGGGTGTGGTTGACGTCGGGTTTGCGGCCCGCAAGCGCCGCCAGGGCTTTCACCTCGGAAGCGAAATAGAGTGTATCACCGAGGGCTTGAACGTAGAGCGGCTTTTCGCCGAACGGATCGCGGCTCAACAGCAATTCGCCGGCTTGCGAATCGAACAAGGCGAGCGCCCACATCCCCTCGAAGCGCTCGAAACACCCGTCCCCCCATTGCCGATAGGCGGCAAGCAGAACCTCGGTGTCCGATTCGGTCTCGAAGGCGTGGCCGGCCGCCTCCAGCTCGGTGCGGAGTTCGATGAAATTGTAAATCTCGCCGTTGAAGACCATGACCATGCCGTCGCGCTCGAACGGCTGGTCGGCGCGGCGGTCGAGATCGATGATGGCGAGGCGGGTGTGGATCAGACACAGGTTGGCGCCGTTGAAACCCAGGTTGACGACGCCTTCGGCGTCCGGTCCCCGGTTGCCGAGGGCGGTGATCGCCGCGTCTATGCGCGTCTGGGGCGGCGGTGTCGGGGCAATGGCGCCGGCGATTCCACACATCGTTCTCTAATCTCACATAAGCCCTGATAGGGCGCAAGGGAGCGACGGATGGGCGCGGCCGACGCCCCCTGGCCGGGCGCCGTGTTTTTCCATAAGATCGTCGTCCGACGGCGCCGGTTGCCGTCAGCTCAGGGATTTGGTCGGTTTGATGAACGAACATCCGCTCGCCGAGGCGGCGAGGCGCGCCACCAGTTTCAGGAACGAGGGCAGGCTGTTCGAAGCCGAAGCCTTGTTTCGCCAGCTGGTTCAAGCCGAACCCGACTACCCGATGGCGCACTACGTCTACGGCAACTTGAAGCTTCTTCTCGGCGACTACGAGGCGGCGTGGCCGTTGTTCCAGCGCCGTCTCGACGACGAGTTCTACAGACGCAAGGGGACGATGAACCTGCCGCAGCCGTTCTGGGACGGCGGCGAGCAGCCGGACAGGACCCTGCTGGTTCATATCGACCAGGGGATCGGCGACGCCATCCTATGCGCCCGCTACATGCCGGCCGTGGCCGAGAAGGTCGGTCAGGCCATATTCGCCGTGCACGCAGGCATGGGGCGGTTTTTTTCGTCCGTCGATCCCCGTATCCGGATCGCCGAAGTCGGCGACCCGGTCCCCGAATTCGACCTCCACATCGACGCCTTCAGCCTGCCGGTGCTGTTCGATGCGGCGCCGGGCAATATCCCCGAACCGCCCTATCTGAGCGCCGAGCCGGAATTGGCGGCGAAATGGAGGCAGCGGCTGGGCGGGTCGGGTCTCGCGGTCGGGGTCGCTTGGCAGGGCAATCCGGACCACGCACGCGACGAGGAAAGGTCCATGAAAATCAGTGACCTGCTTCCGATGTTACAGGTTCCGGGGGTGCGCTTCTACGGCCTTCAGGTGGGGCCGGGCGCCGAGCAGGCGGCCGACCTGCCGTCTGCCGTCGCCTTCGAGAGTCTCGAGCAGGAACTGAGCGAAGCGGCCGACAACATGGTCGATACGGCGGCCGCGGTTGCCAACCTGGACCTTGTCGTTTCCGTCGATTCGGCGGTCGCCCATCTGGCCGCCGCCATGGGACGCCCGACCTGGGTGCCGACCTACATGGTTCCCGACTGGCGCTGGCTGATGATCACCGGCACCGAGCCGCTGCGTTACCGCAACGCGCCGTGGTATCCGGCCGCTCGGGTATTTCCCGCCAAGCAGCGCTACGACTGGACGGCGCCGGTCGCCGAAATGGCCGAGTTGCTGGCGGCGGCGTCGGCGTCGGCGACGCCAGCCTAGAGGGACGCCGCCTTCACGACGGCTCCAGGTCGGCCCGGCAGAGCAACTCACCACGGGCCAGCGCCCTGGTCAGGCGGCGTCCGGGTATTTCGTCGATTTCGGTCGCCGGGATCTCCGTGGCCGGGCGCGCGAACATCAGGTCGTCGCGCGACAGCACCGTTCCGGCCGCCAGGTCGCGGGCGGCGACGACACCCTTGCGGACGATCCTCAGGTTGTCGAGTTCGCAGGCCTGGCGCTCCTTGGCCGCCTCGCCGAGGCTGGCGCGGACGGCGGCGGCCGCCTCGACAAGGCGCCGCATGTCGTCGGGATCGCAGGAAAGCGCGTGATCGCGGAATTCGCGGCCGGTCTTGCGATCGGTGAAGTGCGCTTCGATGACGCAGGCACCGAGCGCGATCGCCGCCAGGCACGGCTCGATACCGATGACGTGATTCGAATAGCCGACCCGGAGGCCGGTCGCTTCGGCCAGGTACGGCACGGCGCGCACGTTGGCCTGCTCGGCCGGGGTCGGATAGGCCGACACGCACTGCATCAGCACCAGCCGGTCGCGCACGTCGTCGGTTGCCGCCGCCTCGCGGAACCAGGCGACCGCGCGGGCCACTTCATCCATGGCGGCGAGGCCGGTCGACAGCAGAACCGGCTTGCCGGTGGTAGCGGTGGCCCGTATCACCGGCTCGAAATCAATGTCGCCGCTGGCGATTTTGAGGACCGGAAACAATTCGTCCAAGAGCGGCACGACGTCCTCGGAAACGGCCGTCGAAAAAACCGGGAAGTCGATGGCGGCGGCCTCGCCGGCCAAGCTCCGGAATCCGTCCTCGCCGAGATCGAAGCCGCGCACCCTCTCGAGCCGGGCCGGATCGGAGGCGGACGCGTAGCGCTCCGGCGTGAAGGTCTGGAACTTGGCGGCGTCGGCGCCGGCCTCCTTGGCCTGCCGCATCAGGTCGACGGCAGTCTCGAGGTCGCCCTCGTGGTTGACGCCGATCTCGGCGACGACGACAACGTCACGATCCAGGTTCTTGCCGAAAAGCCGCATCTTGCCGAACTCCTTCGAAGAGGCGGGGGGCGTCCCGGTGGCGCCGGGTTCGGGACCGAACGATACTCCCGTTGTTCCGACCCTGTCACGTTTCCGGCGCGAAAAGTTCGGGCTCGCGAGCCGCCAGGTCGACGACCTCGGTCAGGCCGAAGACCGGATTGAGCGCGTAGAGAGCGGAAAAAACCCGTTGCAGCCGCTCGTAGTCGGGCCTGGTGTCAAGCAACAGGCTGAGGTCCGACAAATAGGGTCGGTGGCGCAGATGGAACGCCGGATAGCGTTGTGGCTGGGAGGCGAAGATGCCGAGGAAATGATGCCGTTCCCCGAAATCGACGACCTCCGAGTCGGCCGACAGGATGCTGTCTGCGTCGATGATCTGGAACTCGTAACCGGCCGGATAGCCGCTCTTGTCGGGGACGGTGGCGAATTTCAAGCCGCCGCCGTAGGCGGCGATGAGTTCCGAGCAGACGGCCGGATCGACGGCCGGGCAGTCGCCCCAGAACCTGAGGACGGTATCGGCCTGCGTCGCCTCGGCGGCCAGCGCGAAGCGCTTGAGGATATCCTCCTCGGGGCCGCGCGTGACCTGAACGCCATCGAGGCCGCCGGCGAAGTCGATCAGGTCCCGTTGCTCGACGCCGTCCGGAATGCTGAAGCAGATGACGTCGACGGCCGTCATCGCCTTGATCCGCTCGACGATCCTATAGACGGCGGGCTCGCCGGCCAGCGGCAGCATGACCTTGCCGGGTAGCCGGGTCGAGGTCATTCGGGCCTGGATGACGGCGGCCGTGGTCATCCGCCAAGGTAGTGGTCTGGAGCGTAGGACGGAAGGAAGGTCGAGAACAGCCGCCGGTTCGATTGGCCGAAGCGTTGCAGCAGCTCGGCGCGCGCACCGTCGGAAAACATCCGGTACTTTTCGCCCGGCTGCTTCGGCATGTTGTCCATGAAGTGGGCGGCCAGGGACTGGGCCTCGTCCTTCGACAAAAGCCGGTTGGCCAATCTCTGGATCTCGAGGGCGCGCTCCGGGATGCTGGGGTTCTTGATCGGCAGGTTCGAGATGTCGACTTTCATATCGAGGCCGAGCGCCTGGAAGATCGCCTCGATGAAGTTGGCGCGATCGGCGCTCGCCAGCACCTGTCTCTCGAACGGCACCACGGTGACGTTGTCCGGTCCGAAGCGCTCGGCAAATACGCCGACGACGCCGTCCCACCGGTAGTTGTCCAAGGGAAGGTCCTCGACGAAGGCCATGAATTCCCGGGTTTCTCCATGCTTAAGCTGTTGGTTGTAAAGGGATTCTATGAACGTGTCCTGGCGCCTGAGCACGATGATCAGACGGGTTTCGAAACCATCGGTCAGGTACTCGATGATGTCGCACATGGCCTCGCAACGGTTGGCGGCGCCTTTGTCGTGGGCCAGCCCGAACAGCAATTCCTGGGTCGAGAATACGGAATCGTGGGGGGCCTCCTTGTGACGGACGATGGTGGCGTCGCGGACCGCGCGGAAGGATTTCTCGTCGAAACCGGTGATCGGCGACAGCTCTCCCAGGCGATAGTAGATGTCGATATCGAATTCGATGGAGAACCGGACCAGCGCGTTCTTGACGTCGGGGGTGTTGAAGAACGACTGCACGAACGTCGAGCCGCAGCGTTCGCTTCCGATGTGGAAATGAAACGTCTTCATGATATCGGCCCCGTCGACGGGCGATGACCCCGGTGCAGGCCCGCTACCCGGCGGCGCCTTGCAACCGGCAGAACGCTATCCGGCCGGTTCCGCGCCCTCGTCGATCGAGGGCTCGGCCAGGTCCATGGCTTGCGCCTGTTCTTCCATGTCCTTGTGCAGCTGTTCCAAGACTTTGGCTTCATGGGCTATCAGTTTCTGGGTCAGCTTCAGGCCTCTGTAGATCCGGTCGTTGGCGACGTTGTCCTCGATTTCCTCGGCGATCGGAGCGGTGCTCGGGCAGGCTTTGACGAAATCGGACAGGAACTCGCGGAATCGCTCCAAGTTCTCTTCCTTCTTGTCGGGGAAGACGTAGGCGCATTGCAGGGCGAAATAGATACGCGAGGCCGGCGTCGCCGTATCCTCGGCCGTCAAAACCTCTTTCTCGCGGAGAATGGCGGATTCGTTATGGATGACGAATTTCGCATTGATTCCGACGTTCTCGATGACGGCACCGTTGATGATCATCTTGTCGCCGGCCTTGAAATCGAGTTTTAACGGCAAGGTAACTCTTCCCTTTTACGATCGAAGAGGCTTGGAACCATGATGTCTGAAGCGTACGTTACCCGCTAATATGGGTCAACGTTGCGAAGGCGCCAGCCCCAAGCCGCTCGGTATTGCGCTACCTGACGGGCCGCGCGCAGGTTTTCTGCGGTCCGCCGGCCCGTGGGAAAATAACATGATCGACGATACGCAGGTTCTCGATTCGGTCTCCGAAGAGCAGGCCTACCAGCTTTCGGAAGCGGCGATCAGGTTGGATTTGGCGCGCCAGAACCGCGACGGTGATCCGACCGCTCTGATCGACGCCCTGAACCAGAATGTCGAGGTTTGGCTGAAGCTTCGCACCATCGTTATGCGCGAAGACTGCTCGTTGCCGGAGAGCACGTGTGTGAACCTGGTGAAACTCAGCCAGTTCGTCGTCAACAAGACGTTCGGCGCCGGCGACGGGCTGACCGAAGCCGCGTTGGATGCGTTGATTTCCATAAATCTGCAGATTTCGGAAGGGCTGCTCGAAGGCCGCGCGAACTGACCTTCGGTTCGCGTGCGGGAAAACTAAGAGGCTAACCCCCGAAAAAAAATTACTTTACATTCGAACCGGCAGATGGTAGGCAGGCTGTGTTCGGAAATCTGTGAATCGGATTCCGAGCGGTGACTAGGCCGAACAGAAAAAGTTCGGAAGCAGAACTCTAGAAAGGAGTTATCGAATGTCTGACGTCACACTTTCGTCTGCAGTGCGCAGCACACTGCTCTCTTTGCAGAACACCACAGACCTCATCGACCGGACGCAGGACCGTCTGTCGACGGGTCTTAAAGTGGCCAGCGCCATCGATGACCCGGTCGCCTTTTTCCAGGCCAAGACCCTGAACGACAGGGCCTTCGACTTCACCGAGAAGAAGGACGGCATCGACCAGGGCATCAGTTCGTTGTCGACGGCGCTGGAAGGCGTCGAGGCGATCGAAAACATCGTCCGCCAGCTCAAAGGTGTGGCGACCAGCCTGAAGTCTGCGACCGGCACCCAGTTCACCGACCTGATCACGCAGTACAACAGCCTGCGCACGCAGATCGGCAACCTGGCCGACGACACCACGTATCAGGGCGTCAACCTGATCAACTCGACGACGGAGACGCTGTCGGTCAGCTTCAGCGAGCAGACCGCCAGCCTGCTGACGGTCAACGCCGTCAACGTCCGCGAGAGCGGTCTCTCGCTGAACGACCTGGCCGCGGCCGGTGGCACCACCTTCAACTATTCGGCCGATGCCAGCCTGGCGTTCTCGAACGGTGTCAACATCGTGCTGACCTATCAGGGCACCCAACAGACCGTAAACACCAACGCCATCGTCGTCACCTACGGCACGGTGTCGGTTAACCTGTCGGTGCTGTCCGGCGATTCGAGCGGCTTGGTGCTTTCGGCCGGCGACGTCATCACGGTCGATCTCAACACCTCGATCACCACCAACGTCGGCGTCACCTCGAACGGCACCAACTTCATCGGCGTCATCGCCGCCGGTTCGCAGGCGTTCACCATCACCGGCGCCGCCGGCACTGCGACCGTCGACTATGTGGTGGAGGGTACCGCCGCCGACGTCGACATCATCATCACCCGCTTGGATTCGGCGCTGACGACGCTGCGTTCGAACGCGCAGACGCTGGGTTCGAACGTGGCCCTGCTTCAGACCCGCCTCGACTTCACGGAAGTCTACGTCAACGAGCTCGAAGGCGGATCGGCGAAGCTGACCTTGGCCGACATCAACGAGGAAGGCGCCAACCTGCTGGCCCTGCAGACGAGGCAGCAGCTCGGCATCAGCTCGCTGGCCTTCGCCGGTCAGGCCGAACAGGGCATCCTGGCGCTGTTCAGATAAACCTAGTCACCGGATAAACGGGCGCATCACACCCTTGCGCCCGGTTTTTCCGGTCCGACTGTCAAGGAGACGCCGCCGCCAGAAAGGTCGGCGGCGATCTTCTTTTTTTCGATCCGGTTTGGGGACTGCCGTTTCCGGTCAGGGTCCGCCGCCAAGCCGGCCCAGTGCGACCTTGAGGTCTTCGACAACCGGCGCCCAGTCTTCATCGTCGCGCTTCCGGTAAAGTCGCACGCTCGGGTAGAGGGGCGTATCGGCGCCGTCGAACGGCCAGCGCCAATCGGGTACCCGCGGCAGCATCAACCAGGTTGGTTTGCCCATGGCGCCGGCCAGATGCGCGGCCGCCGTATCGACGCCGATCACCAGATCCATGGCGCGGATGGCGGCGGCGGTGTCGGCGAAGCTTCGGAAATCACGGCCCAAGTCGGTCAGTCGGTCTTCGAACCCGCAATCGGCGATCGCCGCCGCTGCCTCACCCACCTGGAGGCTGTAGAACGCGGCGTGCCCGGCTTCGAACAGCGGCCCCAGTTCGTGCAACGGACACGACCGGTCGGCGTCGTTTTCGTGCTCCGGGTTTCCCGCCCATACGATGCCGACGCGCGGCGTTGGCCCGTCGAGCGCCAACCCGACGTCCGGCGGCGGCTCCACGTAGGGGCCGGGTGGCGCCGATTCGATCTCCGTCATCCCGAGCAGATGCGGGAGGCTCATCAACGGCGCGTAGAGGTCGAACTCGGGCGGCGGCTCGCCGAAACCGGCGACGCCGTCGACGCCGTCGACCCAACCGGCGACGTCGACCAAGGACGGGTGGCAATAGACGCGGACGAAGGCTCCGGCGTCGGCAACGACGGGCACGTAGCGAAGGAAATGGATGGCGTCGCCTTGGCCCTGTTCGGCGTAAAGCAGAATACGCCGCCCGGCCGGATCCTCGCCGTTCCAGGGTTGCTCGGAAGTGACGGGAAAGCGCAACTCCTGCACCAGCCGCCGCCATTCATGCTCGGCGAAGCCGGCTTCCATGTCGCCGGCGCGGAGCAGGGCGAACGCGAGGTTGACGTGAGCGAGGACATTGTCCGGATCGATGCCGACGGCTTTCTGCAGGCGCTGCACGGCTGGTTCGGGGCGGCCGTCGCGCAACTCGGTGAGGCCGAGATTGATCCAGCCTTGAACGTGCTCGGGATGGCCGTTGACGAGCCTCTCGAAGACCTCCCGTGCCTCCTCCCACCGTCGCCCCCGATATCGAACGTTGCCGAGGTTGAGCAGTGATTTGGGGTCGTCCGGCCGCAACGCCAGGACCCGTTCCAAACAAATGGCGGCATCGTCGAGCGCGCCGTCGTCGGCATGGCCGCGTCCCAGGTTGAACAGCGCATCGGCGTGGTTCGGGACGAGGCCGACGGTTCTCGACCACTGCTCCATGGCCGGGCCGCGTTTGCCCATGGCGTTGAGAATGACGCCGAAGTTGTAGGCGATGTCGGCCCGCTCCGGCAGCTTGGCGACGGCCTGCTCGAAAAACGTCTGGGACTCGGCGTACATGCCGCTCTCGCCGGTTATGACGGCCAGCAGGTAAAGCGCTTCGTCGCATTCATCGCCGTCGACCAGACGGCGACAGAGTTTGGACGCTTCGTCGAGCCGGCCGGCCTGAATCAGGCGCTTCGCTTCGTCGAGGTCCTTGGCAACGGACACCGGTTTCCTTCCGTCTTCGATAGCGCCCGAAACCGCGACCGGCCGGCGGCCAGGCGAGGCTGAAATCAGGCGGAGGCTTTCAACGCGTCGCGCGGACCGGCCTCGGCGGACAGGGTGCCGACAGCTTCGACCGTGGTGTCGCGAAGCCAGTTGACCAGGTCGATGAGCTCCTGCTTGCCGATCTGGTCGAATTCCTCGATCCGTTCGCGGTCGGTCAACCGTTCGCGGTAGTATTCGAAACACATCACCGACATATAGATCGATCCCCTGTACAACAGGGCCATGGCAGCCAATTCGCGGGTCGACGTGTCTTCCAGGATCTTGATCAGCTCGGTCAGATAGCCCTTGTCGGCGAAGTTCGCCATCCCCTCGAACGCTTCTCGGACGGTCTGGATGTAGTTGGTGAAGGACTTGACCATGACGTCGTCCTGCCAGAACGCATCGAAGGTTTCGGCCGAATAGACCGGGAAGCCGTCGACGATCTCATCGATCCGTGCATGCTTGCCGCCGTCGACCTCGTCGAGTTCGATCGACCGCGTTCCCTTGGTCACCGTTCCGTCGATCAAGGCGCCGTTCGAGCAATTGAAATAGGTGCGGCCGATGGCGATCGACTTCATGGCGTTGGCCATTGAATCACGCGCCCAATAGAGCCCCATCGACGTGTAGCAGGTGCCGCCGAAGTTGCCGGGGATGGGGATCGAATAGGTCTGGTCGGCGAACACCGCGCCCTCCGTGTAATGGTAGGCGTCTTTCGAGTGGTGAACGTCCGGGTTCATCGATCCCATGTCGGTGCCGAACATATAGAACTCGCGACAGCCGATCTCCTGGGCGAACGAGATGCCGGCGTTGGTCACGGTCGGATTGCAGTACCGCAGGGTTTGCGATTCGGTCTGGTTCCAGATCGGATAGGGGCTCAGCGAACCGCGCATGTAGAAGACGATGTTCTCGAAGAACTGCAGCACCTGGCGTTCGCCGGTCACCGAACAGAGCAGGGTCACCGACGACAGATCGTGCTCGGCGGCGACCTGGGCGATCAGCGGGAAAGCGCCGTCGTTCTCGACTTCGATCTGGAAGTCCGGGACGATGCCGTTGACCATCAGCGGCCGGATCGCCGAGCCGCATGACAGGATGATGGCCTTGTCTGCGTTGTCCTTGATGAAGGCGATGTCGCGGTCGAGCGACGGGCCGCTTCCGACGATGAAGGCGGGCAACGACATGAACTTCTCCGGCGGCCGCAGGTAGAGCCGCGAGGTGCCCGGGTAGAGGTTGCCGTGGGCGTTCTTGATCATCAGGATCTCGTCGTCGAGGAAACCGAGCCCGGCGACGATCAGATCGCGGTCTTCCAACAGGATCTGCGAGGTCTTGGAGAAGATGGCGTTGTTGTAGTGCGAGAACACGTACATGCCATCGAGCGAGCACGGATTGGTGCCGCGCACCGTGTAACGGATGTTCCTCGACAGCGCCTCGGGGTTGTTGTCGATGTAGAAGGCGACCTTGCCGTCGATCTTCTCGAAGTGCTCGAACAGCGCCTTCCAGTCATAGACCTCGAGCGACAGGCTGAGGAATTCGAGATTGGGTTCGACCAGGACCAGGGCCTGGCAATTGGTGCGTTCGATCAGCGGGTCGAGGTGTCCGGCCAAGCCGATGCCGAAACTGAGCACGAAATAGGCCTCCTCGGTGACCGGCGAGGGCGCGAACTCCATGCCGGCCTCGGTCCCGCGCAGCACGACGTTGTGCAGGAACTTGCCGGCGTAGGTATCGAACTGCTGCGGGGTCAGCGTGGCGATGGAAAAACGCACCGGATCGCGCCAGAACCCTTTCATCTGCTCGGCGACGTAGGTATCGGCTTTCCTGTTGTAGAAGTACTGATCGTTGAACACCGCATCGGCAAGGCCGGCGTCGTCGAACTCGAGGCGGGAGATCGGCTTGAAGTCGACGAGCTTGGCGTGCAGGTCGGGCTGGTGCTTCTCGAACGCGGCGAGGTTGCGCTGTCGCAGTTTGAGCCGGTCCTTTTCCGTCGGCTTGCCCTTCTTGGCGGCGGATTTCTTCTTGGTTGTCTTTTTTACGGGGGTCTTTTTCGGCTTCTTGGAGGGGGTGTTTGCGCTTGCCATGCTCGACGAACCGGAAATTTGTGAGAGGGATGAATAGACCCGAAAGATATTCGGCGAAAAGTGTCAAAGGAAAATTAACACCTCGCGGTATATCATTCACGCCAACTTTGCACGGTCATCGGCAGGCGAAAGGAAAACCTTTTTGAAACAGCACGTTGAGGCTTTTCCAGCCGGCCCGAAATCGGTGAAACCAGTGGCAATCTCGGGCCTTTTGTGGTATAAATCCGCATGAGGAAGAATACCTCTTCAAAGGCGATGAAACATGGCTGAATCCGTTTTCGGGACGACGTTCGCCAACTTGGCGAACGCTTCTGCTCGAGTCCAGTTCGAACTCCAGTTCAACCAGATCCAGAACACGTTGATCCGCCGGTTCAACGATCAGGTTGACGATATCGAGGCCGACAGCGGCGCTCTGCGCGAGATCGAGCGCCTGCAGAAGGAATCGGTCAAGCTCGTCGACAGCCTTCCGGTCATCGAGGCCTACCGCCAAGGCAACTCCAACAACGCCGGCGCCCTCGATGCGATCATCGACGAGTTCACGACGCTCGAGAAGACCATCAACCAAGACGCCAACGTCACCGCCGAGGAAGTCACCGCGTTCGAGACCCAGCGCGACATCGTCGCCACAAAGCTCGACAACCTCTATATCTTCGTTCACCCCGACATCAACGACGGCAACATCATCCTCAAACTGAAGGAGGACATCGATACGCTGAGGGCGCTGACGCCGGTGGTCGGAGCGCTTGACGACAGCGGCACCAACAGCAACGTGACCAGCACCGTCGCCACCTTGAAGAGCAAAACCGAGACGGCGTTGGCTTCGACGCAGCTTACCGTCGCCACGGCGCTCGACCTCGAACAGAAGATCCAAGCCGACTTCTCCAGCCGCCAAGCGGAACTTCTCGATCTGACGGCGGTCGAACAGGCGCGGCGCAACGAGGAAATCGAGGACTTGCGGGTCGAAACGGCGAACTTGCTTCGCATCATCTCGTTGAGCTTCGAGGCCAACGCCAATTTCGCGGATTACGTAACCGGCGGGTTGTCTGCGAAAAAGCCGGCGCCCGGTTCGATTCTCAACCTCTTTACCTGATCGCCGAAACCCCGCCCGGGAGCGGCGGCGGCCGGTCGGATGCCTCGGTCGGCGCCGTCAGCCCGGTTTGCCGCGAACCTGCTCGAGGGCCTCGACGTAGGCGTCTTCCAGAGTGGTGGCCAGGAAGCGCGGATTGAACAAGACGCTGTTGCCGACCTCTTCGCGCAGGTCCTCGCGCAACCGACCGAGCCCGGACAGGTCCGCGGCGAGTGTGCCGGCCACTTCGACGAACTGTTGGCCGGTGTCACAGGCCCAGTTCGGCTTGCCGGCCGAAACCAAGATGCTCTTGCCCATCAGCGACGTACGCGGTTCGCCGGCCAGGGAGATGGCGGGTACGCCCAGCCACAGCGCCTCGCACAGCCTCAACTCGCCGGACACCGGAAAGGTGTCGAGCATGATGTCGATCCGGTGGTAGAAGTCCTCGCGGATCGAGCCATGCCGTTCGGATTCGAAATACTCGATCCGATCGCCGACACCGCGCGCCGCGAACAGCGCGCCGGCGCGCTCGCGCACGGCATCGGGTATGACCGCCATGTTGCCGAGCAGCAGCTTCGAGTCCGGTATCGATTTCAGGACTTCCGCCCAGACATCGGCGGTCGGCGGCGTCAGGTAGGCGAGATCGCAATGCCCGCCGAACGTGACGTATCCGTTGTCGGCGGCCGGCGCCTGCTTGACGTCCTGCATGGCCGAGTAGGGCAGGACGGCAAACAGGCCGTAATCCAAGACGATCGATCGCTGGTCCTTGCCGAGCGCCTCGGCGTCGGCCTGCTCGGTCACCGGATCGGACAGCACGTAGTTGATTCCGGGCGCCTCGAAACCGAACGGATAGCGCATGTAGCCGATCTGCACCGGCGCAACCTTCTCCGAAACGACGCCGAGGCGGTGGCCGCGGGAATACCCGCAAAGGTCGACCAGGACGTCGATCTCGTCGTTCTCGAGGATCATCGCGAAGACGTCGTCGTCGAGGTCATAGACCTGCCTCGACGTGGTCGCCCGCGACGAGACGTCGATGGTCACCGAATCCTCGACTATCGACACCTGGTAAACGTGGATATTGAAGCGGTTTCGATTATGGAAACCGAGCAGCGTCTGTATCCGGATGCCCTCGACGCTGTCGAACAGCGAGTCCGAAAGATAGCCGATGTTGATCTTTTCGCGGCTTTCGGCTTTCGGCCGGACCAGCGTTTCGTCCCTTTCGTGCGGAAGATCGCCGATCCGGCGACCGACTTCCGCCCGAAATTCGGCTTGCGCTTCGGTCAGTTCTCCATGCAGGAACCTCGCATCGGCCATGGCGGCAATGGCAGCGTCGACCGATTCCTTGTCCTTGTTCAAAGCCGCCCGGTGAGCCTCGACGGCATCTCCGAACTCGCCCAGGTGAGTAAGGACGTTGCCCAGCGTGCCGAGGCTCTCCGGTGATTTGGGATCCAGCGCCACGGCCGCCTTCGCCGCCTGTTCGGCGCGGTCGTAGGTTCCGAGCTCGAGACAGGTCTTGGCGAGCAGCCGGCAGGCGTCGATATGGTCCTCGTTGATCCGCAGTTCCCTTTCGCATTCCTCGGCGGCGTCCTCGAACAGTCGTAAGTTGTAGGCGCTCATCGCCTTGACGTAGTGGACGGACGGCGTCGTCACCGCCAGCGCCTGGAAATAGTTAGTGAGCTCCGCGGGCAGCAGGTTCTTGAAATGGGGATTGGGGTCCAGTGCGGTGGCCAGCTTGGCGAAGTAGAGGCCGTCCGATAGCTTCGATTTCTGCGTATACATGACGGCCAGCGCGTCGGCGTACTCGCGGCAGTCCGGATCGATCTCGTGAGCGTTGCCGACGAGTTCGATGGCACGGCCGCTGTCGCCCTGGTGGTAGGCAATCAGACCAAGCGCGAAGTATCCCTCCGAGCGTTCGGGGTGTTGCTTGAGGATGTCGCCGGCAATATCGAGCGCCGCCTCGATGTCACCCTCGGTCGTGGTTTCGATCGTTTCTTTGACCTTTTCGTAATAGTCGTCAGCGGCTTTCTGCTGTTTCGCCATTCGGCGTTTCCTTCGTGTGGTTGGGCTGGGGACGCTTTAGCCAAATAGCATTTTGACCGGAGCCGTGCAAAGAGTGATACCCGGGCCCGATCTTCGAAATGCCGTCTGGATATGTTCAGGGATTGGCAGGCGGGGGAGCATCGGTCGCGGTCGGTGCCGTGTTCATCTTGCTGAGATTGGACTTGGCGGCGGTGAAGGCCTGGGTTTGGCGCTGTGTCAGGCAAGCGTGGCACACCGGATTGACGTTGCCGCTCAGCAATTGCCCGCGAACCTCGGCGATTTTGCGACCCTTCCAGATCTCGGCCAACGTTTCCGTCTTGGTGTTGCCGATGACGAGCGCCTTGCCGAAGAACGTGCAACACGGTGTGACGTCGCCGTTCGACCAGACATGGAGGCTGTTGAACGGGTAGGCGCAGTACGTGCTGGCCGGTCGCGGCGCCTGGTCCGGCGTGGCGGTGAAGGCGCCTGCGTCTTCGCGCAGTCGGCTGACGTTGCCGAAATCCACCATTTCCTGGAAGTCGATGTAATCGACCCGGTCCTTCCACTTGTCGAGGAAGGCTTCCTGCTCGTCGATGTTGTCGTCCTGGACACAGAAACACAGCCGGATCAGCGGCAGCCTGGATTCGAGCGCATCGCGCACCTCGATCAGTTTCTCGAGATTCTTCTCGATCCGCCCGAGTTCGTCCTTGCCGCGTATCTTGGCGTAGGTCTCCGGTGTCGCGGCATCGAGCGAAACCTCGATGCGGGCGATCCTTTGTTCGACCAGGAATCGCGACATCTCTTCGTTCAACAGGACTCCGTTGGTGCCGAGGAAGACGTCCATCACTCCGGCCCGGCGCACGGCCGCCAACGCATCGCGGACACCTTTGTAGATGAGCGCTTCCGACCCCATCCCGACGACCATGGCGGGAAGCTCGTTGTCGCGGCATTCGGCCATCAAGCGCTCGATGTCCGGCAGTTCGTAAGTCGCCTTCGGGTCCTCGTGATTGATCGTGTAGCACATCACGCAACTGAGGTTGCAGCGGTTGACGAGCTCGAGCGACACGGTCAGGGGAAAGTTGGGAATGTAGCCGTTGTTGTCGTAATTCAGGCTCTTTCGATAGTCGGCGCGATAGCGCAGGAACGGCGCGCCGAATTCCTCGGCCAACACCGCTTCGATATCCGTGAACTTCACGGATTCCACATGCTCGACATCTTTGCGGTCTGTCATCCAGAACCCCCTGGGAGGAACTGTCCTTGGCTTTCCGAGCGGACTCGCCACCCTATATCATGGCGAGTCGGGAACAAACCCTAGCGTAACCCGCTCAGGCTTCGGTCTCCAGCTTGGCGCCCGGCGCCTGCGAGTCGTTCGACGGGCTGTCGGCATCGGTCTGCGCCCTGACTTCGTCCTCCGGAATCTGCAGGAGCCCGGCGGCGATGTTGCGGTTGATATCGATGAGGACACGCATCCGGTCGGCCGTCGGATCGGCCAGGCAGCCAATGGTGTGTTTGTCGACGAACTTGCAGAGCGTCAACATGTTCATCCGGATATCTTCCGGCACCGGACATCCGTCGACGGTAAGCTCGGCCTGAAAGATGGTCCACAGCCGCCAATTCAGCCGCAGCGCCGTCTTGCGGACCTCTCTGGTTTCCTTGTCGTCGTCGTTGCCGTGAACGATGGCGCTGGCCAGGCGCTTGGCGGCCTCCATCAGGGCCCATCCTTCGGTGTTGGCGGGCGTTCCGGCCTCCGGCGTCCGGTTGTATTGGCTAATTTGGTCTTGGTGAGAAGACATCAAGGCGTTCCCGTACATGCTTTCGATCCTATTCTATCAGTTAACAAAGAACCCGGACCACTCTTTAAGCGGCAGTGTCTCCGCCTGCGGAGCGGCAGTCAGTGATTCGAATCACAGATTGTTTTTCCGGGCTTTCCTCCTTAGGTCGCTTCTAGATGAAGTTGGTCAAACTCAGCTGCCTGATTCGTGCGAAGGCCTGGAACGAGGCTTCCAGGGCGCGCTGGTCGTCGAGCAGCTTGGTGATGGCGGTCGCTTGATCGACGTTTTCGGTTTCAGTGATCCGGGTATCGAGGAAGCCGATCAGCTTGCGATGGATCTCGTTGGTGTCGTTGATCAGGACCTGATTGTAGCCGGTGTCGATCTGCAACTGGGCGATGTTCGAGGTCAACTCGGTGGTGCCGAGAGGCGAGGTGCCGCTGACGGTACGCTGCAGGGCGCTCTCCAACAGGAACAACGCCTGGCCGGCCCGTTCGGAGTTCTCGTCGAGGCCGCCCTCGGTGCCGTAAACGCCCTGCAGGATAATGCTCATCGCCCGGATCGCCTTCTCGAAGGCCGGATCGGTGGCGTTGATGTCGAACGTGAAATCGCGGTTTTCGTCGACCCGGTGCGTCTTGTTGACGCCGTCGCCCTTGTAATACGGGCTGGACGCGATGGTGCCGGCGACTTCGGAGCTGGTGGCGCCCTGGTTGGTCAGACGGGTCGGGCTGATGGTGATGGTGTTGGTCGAGGTGTTGATCGACGAGACGGTGAACGAGGCGTTGTTGTTGGAGGTGCCCGACACCGTGAACTTGGCGCCGGCGGTCAGCGCGTCCAAGGCGTTGTCCGTGTAGACCAGGGTGTTGGCGGCCTGGTTGAAGGTCAGCGACGAATCGGCGACCGAGTTGGTCACCAGCACGTTGTTGGGGTCGCGATACGAGACGGTGCCGGCGACGCCGACCTCGTCGCGGAATTGTTCGGTCTGGATGTTGATGATGGTGCCGCCGCCGGAGACGGAAGCGACCGTGTAGGTGCCGTCGTTGGTGCCGCTCGGGGTGCCGCTGACGGTGATCGTGGTGCCGGCCGAGATGTTCGAGAACTCGGCCGTGGTGGCGGTGATGGTGCTGACCCCGGTGCCGCTGTCGCGGGCGAACACCAACCAATTGGTCAACGGCGTGGCGGCCGAATCCTGGCTGATCGAGAAGTCCTCCAGGTGGGCGTCGCGCGAGGTCGGGAAGGTGACGGCGGCGCCGTCGAACTTGGCCTGGAAGGCGGCCAGGGTGGTCAACCCGAAATCGACCGGCTCGGTCGTGGTGCGGGCGCCGGCGAACAGGAACTTGCCGTCGACCTCGATGTTGAGCAGGTCCTGAATCGATTTCAAGGACCGGAAGGCGTCCTCCTGGATGTCCTTGACACGGTTCAGGTCCTTGACGGCGCCGGTCTGGAAGTCGTCGAGATTGCGCTTGAAGTCGTTGATGATGTCGCGCATGCCGTCGATGGCCGCATTGGCGATATTGAGCCGCGTGTTCATCTGCTCGTTGTTGTCGATGTAACGCTGTAGGGCGCTGCGCGAGTTCTCGAGGTTGACCAGGCGTTGCGAATCCAGCGCGATGCCGGTGTAGACCTGCGATTTTTTCTCGCTGGTGACCTGGACCTGCTGGTCGAACACCCGCTGCTGGGTGCGGAAGATCTGGTTGACCAGAAGGTTGTTGGCGGCGAGGCTGGCGATGCGGGTCATGGTCCGGCTCCTAGCTGACCGCCCTTTCCAGGGCTTCGATCATGTTCTGGATTACCGAGATGACGCGGGCGGCGGCGGAGAAGGCCTGCTCGAAGACGATCAAGTCGGCCATTTCCTCATCCAAGTTGACGCCGCGCACCGAATCCGACTTGAACTGCAACGCTTCCGTCAACGACTGTTGCGTTTTGATGTCGCGGGCGTTGACGTCGGCCAGGCTGGCGTTGTTCGACAGAATGCCGCCGGCGTAGCCGGCGAATGTCGTGCTGACGGCGTTGAGGCCGCCGGCCGTATCGAAACTACGGTTGGTGGTAAAGGCTTCGGCCAATTGTTGGATGACGGTGTCGTCGCCGGCGCTTGCGTAGTATTCGCCGCGTGCGCCCAAGGCCGCGTTCCATTGCGGCTGGCCGGTAGTGACCTTGCCCGGCGCGGCCGTGATGTCGGTGCGCACCGACAGCGTCGAGGCGACGCGGACATCGGCCGAGTGCATGCCGAGCGTGCCGAGCAGGCCGGAGCCGGCGGCGCTGGCCTGGGTCAGGGTGAAATTGGTGCCGTTGTTGTGAGATATCCTGAGGCGCACGCCGGCGCCGTCGGGAACGACGCTGGCCGTGATGTCGGTGACGCTGTTGGTGATCTGTGTCGCCAGCGCGGTCAGGCTGGTGCCGGCGGCGACGGTCAGCGGGCTGCCGGTCAGGTTGTTCAGCGCGCCGGCGCTGAAAACCCTGAACTGCAGCGTTTCGGCCGATGTCGTCAGGCCGCTGCTGAGCACGTCGGATTCGTAGATGTTGTCGCCGAGGCCGTCGACGAAGAAGTCGTTCAAGCCGAAGAAGTTGGAAAAGCCCCTGACCACCTCGTCGTTGGTGCCGTCGCCGTT
>CAYFMP010000063.1:0-22529 GCA_964344215.1 uncultured Thalassospiraceae bacterium
GCCGCATAAACCAAATCCCGTCAAACCGCGGGCTTTCATGAAATATCCGGGCTAGCCGGCCAATCGGCATCAATTCGACCGGGCAGCGCTCTACTCGACGCGGCGATAGAAATCGGTATCCAGGAGCACCGTTTCGGAGAGCGTCCGCACGCGGTTCGCAGAGCCGTCGCGCACCACCTGATAGTGGGGAACGGGCGCGACCGGACTGCCGTTGCCTGAAACGATCCATACCACCCGTGGATCATCGGTCTTCACGAACTTGTCGCCAATTTGAATATCGGCTTTCGGCTTCTTGAACACGGCCTTTGTTTCTCCACAAGTGGGGGAATCGTGGTTTGTCGTCGGTCATCGAATAAGCTGAAACGAGCCCTCTGACAAGGGCCTATTTGGGCTCTCCGGATTGGCTTTTGCGGCGCTCGCCCTTGCGCCGTTCCGGCCCGGTATAGTTGGCGTCGCTACCGGCAACGCGGCGGTCGCCGCCCTTGCGGCGCTCGCGCAGGCGCTTGTCCTCGACCTCACGCTTGCCTTCGTCCCAGTTGGCGCGGCCGCGCCGGTCGAACACTCTGCCCGCCATTCCAAAAGGTTCCTTCTCCGTCATTCGAACGACATACGATATTATGGTCAATCCGGCGGCCGAATAGCCAATACTTTTTTTCGTATCGGCTCGGTTCGCGGCGCTCGACCCCGACCGGCCGGCCCGCCGGAGCGGCCGATCGCGGCGGTGCCGGTTGCAGGCGCCGCAACGAAGCTTCGACGGTTCGAGGCGGATAATAAATAACCACTTTCAATTTGGGGTTAAAACATACTATATTATGCTGCCCGGCATCGGCGGAAGCCGACCGAGGGGGTCGAGCGCCGAATGCGACGGGCCGGAGATTCGTTGAGGAACTTCGATTGAACGGAGGAGATCATGGCACGCGATGTTAGCCTGACAGGCGTCGAGAGATTTTTCGACGACGACGAAATCATCGTCAGCAAGACCAACACCAAGGGACACATCACCTACGCCAACCGCGTGTTTCTGCGGCTGGCCGGTTACTCCGAACAGGAAGTCCTCGGCCAACCCCACAACATGATCCGCCATCCGGACATGCCGCGCTGCATCTTCAAGCTGCTGTGGGACACCATCGAGAACGGCGACGAGATATTCGCCTACGTGGTCAACCGTTCGGCCAACGGCGACCACTATTGGGTGCTGGCCCATGTGACGCCGAGTTACGACGGTTCGGGCAACATCATCGGCTACCACTCGAACCGGCGGGTTCCGGACCGCGCCGTGCTCAACGATACCATCATCCCCCTCTACAAGTCGCTGCTCGACGAAGAAGCCCGCCACGCCGACCGCAAGGCCGGCATGCAGGCTTCCTTCGACGCGGTCCTCAACCTGCTGAAGGAAAAGGGGGTGGCCTACGACGAGTTGGTCTTTTCGCTGTAGGGCCTCGGCGCCGGCGGCGCCGGACAGCGGGCCCGACAATTTGATCTGCAAAGCCTAAGGAAACGAAATCATGAGCAACGGAACGACGGGAATCGCACAAGCGCTGGACGTCTGCCAGGCCGCCGCCGACGGCAACCTGGAGCCGCGCATCACCAACATCCAGGATACGGACGAACTGGGTGAGCTCTTTCACGCCATCAACGAAATGATCGACCGCACCGAATCCTTCGTTCGCGAGGCCGCGACCAGCATCGAATACGTCAGCGACAAGAAATTCTTCCGGACCATCTCGGAAAAGGGAATGGTCGGCAGCTACAAGGCGGCGACCACCGTCATCAACCAATCGACCGAATCGACCGGCGAATGGGTGAAGACGTTCACCAACGTCGCCGACGAGTTCGAGCGCGAAATGTCGGAGGTGGTGGAGACCGTTTCCTCCTCGGCGTCGAGCTTGCAATCGACAGCCGATATCATGGGCAAAGCGGCGCAGACCACTTCCGAGCAGTCGACGACGGTGTCGGCGGCGGCCGAACAGGCCTCGACCAACGTCCAGACAGTGGCCTCGGCGGCCGAGGAGCTGACCAGCTCGATCGGCGAAATCAACCGTCAGATCAGCCAATCCTCGCAGATGGCCGGCCAGGCGGTCAACGAAGCCCGGCAAACCAACGACGACGTGCAGGGGCTGGCCGAAGCGGCCGACAAGATCGGCAACGTCGTCGAGTTCATCAAGGATATCGCCGGCCAGACCAATCTGTTGGCGCTGAACGCCACCATCGAGGCGGCCCGCGCCGGCGAGGCCGGCAAGGGGTTCGCCGTTGTCGCCAGCGAAGTCAAGAACCTCGCCAACCAGACGGCCAAGGCGACCGAGGACATCGCCAACCAGGTCTCGGCCATCCAGGGATCGACCAGCGGCGCCGTCAACGCCATCCAGGGCATCACCCAGTCGATCGAGACCTTGAACGAGAACTCGACGGCGATCGCCGCGGCCATGGAGGAACAGGGCTCGGCGACCCAGGAGATCGCCCGCAACGTCGAGGAGGCGTCGACCGGAACGACGGAGGTGACCACCAATATCTCCGCCGTCAGTTCGGCCGCCGCCGAAACCGAGCAGGCCTCCGGCCAAGTCCTCGAATCGGCCAACGAACTGTCGACCCAGAGCACCCGCCTGAAGGACGGGATCGAGACCTTTCTCACCGAACTCCGCAAGGCGTTGTAAACCGGACGCCGCGGTCGGCTCCAAAGACGGCGGCAAGGCAACGGCCTTCCCGCCGGCCGGCAGGCGGCGATTTACACCGCCGCCGCCGGCTTGCTACGGTTGTTTCACGCGAGCGTCTGTTAAGCGTCCAATGCGAGGCCTACAGTCATGCCCCGGCCGTCCCTTCTCGCCCTGTCGTTGCTTGCCCTGGTCTCGGCTTCGGCGGCGGTCGGCGCGGCGACGGCGGCCGAGGTCGGCATCGTCCTGCTGCCCGGCAAGGACAGCACCAGCAAACCCGATTCACCGGTCGGCAACCTGGCCGCGCGGCTCGAAGGCGAGGGCATTCGGGTCTCCCTGCCCGAGGTCCCGTGGAACCGCTCGCGCGCCTTCGACACCGGCTACCGGGAAGCGCTCGACGAGGTCGCCGGGGCGGTCGCCGCGTTGCGCGCCGACGGCGTCGCCAAGGTCGCCGTCGGCGGCCACAGCCTCGGCGCCAACGTGGCGCTGGGAGTGGCGGCCGTGATCGGCGGCGTCGACGGCGTCGCCGCCCTGGCGCCGGGACACGTGCCCGACACCTGGGGCGACGAGCACAAGTTCGACGGCGCTCTCGACAAAGCCAGGCGCATGCTCGCCGAAGGCCGCGGCGACGAGACGGCGGCGTTCGACGACATCAACCAGGGACGGCGGTTCGAGCGGGTGACGACGGCCCGCATCTATCTGAGCTATTGGGATCCGGCCGGACCCGCGGTGATGCCGAACAACGCAGCCGCGCTCGGCGGCGTGCCCCTGTTCGTCGCCATCGGCACCCGCGACCGGCTGTACGGCTCGGTCGAAACCTACCTGTTCGGGCGAGCCCCCGAGCATCCGAAGAACAGGCTGGTCGAGGTCGAGGCCGGCCACAAGAACACCCCGCTCGAGGCGTGGCGGCAGTTGGCCGAGTGGCTCAAAGGCCTGTAGGCGGGCCGCCGGCGAGGCGGAGCGCCCGAGCGCCACACGCGCCCGAAGATGCTGAAACCCCGCCTGAAGCGGCGGGGTTCCTCGAATTCTGCTCGAAGCATCTCCCGATCCAATAGACCGGGTAAAAATTCTAAGGTCTGGATATGTCCGTTGTCTGGTCCGGCGGAGTCAATTTGTATCCTCCGTTGAGTCCTGGACTTTGTGAAGCCTCGATAGGGAATTATACGCCGCGCCGGGAGCCGCCGTCAGTAGGAACAGCATCGGGATTTCCCCTTCCTGTCCTAGAGCGGCTTCCGATCGGTTGGCGCCGGTCAACGGTTCCGACCGATCGGATTACACCGCTCCATTCATTGAAGAATAGGGCAAGAAAATCCGTTTGGATCGAACCCGAACGGTACGATCCGACCGGATATTGCTTTGGCCGACCGGCGGCGGCCGGGAACGTGCCTTCGATACGCCGAAGTTAGCTTCTGTCCACTCGGCCCGGCGCCGCTATACTGGCGGCGATGTCCGACCGTGCGTTGCTCCCGTCCCAGCCGGCCCTCGTCGCCGGCCTGCGCCAGGCCGTCTGGCTGACGCCGGACGGCGAGGTCGAGACCCTGTCGCTGGCCGAGGCGGCGGCGCGCATCGGCCCCGACACCCGGCCCATCGTCTGCCACGCTCCGGCGCTCGCCCGGCGGCTCGGACGAAAGCCGTTCGCCGCCTTCGACCTTCTCGAGCTGTTCGCCTTTGCCCGGCCGGCCGCGTTCGCGCTGCCGACTCCGCGCGGACTGGCCGAAGCGCTGGGCGCGCCGATTCCGGGTACACCGGAAACCGAGGCGGCGAGCCTGGTGGCGTCGGCCGGGCGCCTGCTCGCCGGCCTGGCCGAGAACCCGGGCCCTGACGCCGCCGCCATCGCCTGGGCCATGGCGCGCGGCGGCTGGGCCTGGGGCGCGGCGGTATTGGGCGCGCTTGGCAGCACCGAGGCGGCGGCACCGGGCGACACCGCGTCGGGCCTCAGGGTCTGGAACCGGCTTCCCGAATGGCAGGAAGCGCCGCCGCCGCCGCCGCCCGGCAACGTCCCCGTCGAAGCCGGCGAGACCGAGGACCGATTGCTCCGCCTGCTCGGGCCCGGCGCCGAGGAACGCAACGAACAGCTCGACTACGCACTGTCGACGGCGGCCGCGTTCGCACCCCGCGAGCACGTCGACGAGCCGAAACTGGTGCTGGCCGAGGCCGGCACCGGCGTCGGCAAGACCCTGGGCTACGTGGCGCCGGCCAGCATCTGGGCCGAGAAGAACGCCGGCTCGGTCTGGATCAGCACCTTCACCCGCAACCTGCAACGCCAACTCGACGCCGAACTGGACCGGCTGTGCCCGATGCCGGACGAGAAGGCCGAGCGGGTGGTGATCCGCAAGGGCCGCGAGAACTATTTCTGCCTGCTCAATCTGGAAGAGGCGGTGAGGCGGCTGCCGGCTCGCGGCGGCGGCGACGCAGTGGCGCTCGGGCTGATGGCCCGCTGGGCGCTGGCCAGCCGCGACGGCGACATGATCGGCGGCGACTTCCCGGCCTGGCTCAAGGACCTGCTGGGGCGCGGCCTCACCACCGATCTCACCGACACCCGCGGCGAATGCATCTATTCGGCCTGCCCCCATTACGGCAAATGTTTCATCGAACACACCGTGCGCCGCGCCCGCCAGGCCGACATCGTCGTCGCCAACCACGCCCTGGTCATGGTGCAGGCGGCGCTCGGCGGCGGCGAGGAGGGCATGTTGCCGACCCGTTACGTGTTCGACGAGGGCCATCACCTGTTCGATGCCGCCGATAGCGCCTTCGCGGCCCACCTGTCGGGCCACCAGACGGCCGATCTCAGGCGCTGGCTGGTCGGCGCCGAGGAGGGAACGCGCTCGCGCTCGCGCGGCCTGAAAGCGCGGGCCGGCGACCTCATCGCCGGCGACGAGCGGGCCGAGACGGCCCTCCACGAGATCCTCAAGGCGGCCCGCGCGCTGCCCGGTCCGGCCTGGAGTCAGCGGGTCGGCGGCGGCGCCACCGCCGGGCCGGCCGAGGCGTTCCTGGCGCTGGTCCGCCAGCAGGTCTACGCGCGGGCCGCCGACGCCGGTTCGCCCTATAGCCTGGAGACCGAAACGACGCCGCCGGTCGACGGCCTGATCGAGGAGGCCGGCAAGCTCGAAGCGGCTCTGGCCCGCCTCCACCGACCGGTTACCGACCTGATCGCCGGCCTTCGCGGCCAGCTCGATGCCGACGCCGATACCCTCGACACGGCGACCCGGACCCGCATCGAAGCGCTGGCCCGCGGTCTCGAACGACGCGCCCTTCAGCAGACCGTCGCCTGGCGGGCCATGCTCCGCGACCTGGCCGGGGCCGCCGAACCGGCGGCCGCCGGCGAAGGCGACGGCGGCGTCGAGAGTGCGTTCGTCGATTGGTTCGGGGTCGAACGCAAAGCCGGACGCGACATCGACGTCGGCTACTTCAGGCACTGGATCGACCCGACGAAGCCGTTCGCGGAAACGGTGGTGCGCCCGGCCCACGGCGCCCTGATCACGTCGGCGACGCTGTGCGACCGGCCCGGCCCGGACAGCGGCGACGTCGGCGAGGAAGGCTGGGCGGCGGCGGAGATGCGGACCGGCGTTCGCCACTTGGGCGCACCTGCCCTCCTCGTCGTCGAGCCATCGCCGTTCAATTACCGGGCGCTGACAAGGGTTTTCACCGTCACCGACGTTCGCCGCGACGATACGGACGCGGTGGCGGCCGCCTATCGCGAGCTCTTCCTGGCGGCCGCCGGCGGCGGCCTCGGGCTGTTCACGGCGATCTCGCGGCTGCGTGCCGTCCACCAGCGCATCGCCGGTCCGCTCGACGAGGCCGGTCTAATGCTGTTGGCCCAGCACGTCGACGCCATGGACACCGGCACCCTGGTCGATATTTTCCGGGCCGAGGAGGACGCCTGCCTGCTGGGTACGGACGCGGTCCGCGACGGCGTCGACGTACCGGGCCGGTCGTTGCGGCTGATCGTCTTCGATCGGGTGCCGTGGCCGCGCCCCGACATCCTGCACCGGGTCCGCAAGGGCGTCTTCGGCGGCCGCGCCTACGACGAAATGCTGACCCGCCTCAGGCTCAAGCAGGCGTTCGGGCGTCTGGTCCGGCGGACCGGCGATCGCGGCGTTTTCGTGATGTTGGACCGCTCGCTGCCGAGCCGGTTGGCCGGCGCCTTCCCGGACGGCGTCGAGGTCCGCCGCTTGGGGCTTGCCGACGCCGTCGCCGAGACCCGCGCCTTCCTCGGCGGCGGCGATTGAATCCGGAGCCGCCCCGGGCCGGCGCCGGCAACGCCGTCAACAGATCGGAGGCGGACCGAAACCGTCGGTAAGTTCCCGGACCAGGTCTTTCGGCAAAAAATGGACGAGTGGCAGTTCCAAGACCTCGGCAACGGCCCCGAGGCGGTGTGAACCGATGCGCGCCGCACCCGATTCGTAGACCTCGAGCGGCCGCCGAAAACCCGGCGTGGCTGGCGACATACCCGAGAAAACACTTTTCACGGGAATTTTGCCGAACCGATCCGGGCCATGTAACTTATTGATTTCAAATATAAATATTTTTCTCATTTTACCCAAATACTGATTGAATCAGTTATTTTTCGCGGCGTTTACAGTTGGGGTTGTATCCCGGTCGGGCCGTCTCCTATTATTGTATCGTTCAGTGGGGACAAACCCGATATGCCCTCTTCGACCACCAGACACCTGGGACGGCAGCTAAGAAAGAGGCGTCGCCAGCGCGATCTGACCCAGGAAGAACTGGGCAGGCTGATCGGCAAATCGCAACAACAGGTTCAGAAGTACGAATCGGGAGACACCCAGCTGACGGGTGCCCAGCTTTGGGATCTGGCCAGGGTGCTCGGCGTTCGCGTCGATTATTTCTTCGAGGGCCTGGAAGCGCCGGCGCCGTCGGCTGCGGGCGACGCCGAAAGGGCGATCCGCGACCTATCGAACCAATTGGCCGGGTTGGTCAACAGGCTCTCCAGGAGAGCGGACGACGCGGGATGAGTATTCTTTCGACAACCGGGAGCGAGCTGCCGCTGACGGTCGGGGGATGGTGGATCGACGAGGAGGCCGGCCTCCATTCCGCCGACCCCATACCCAGTCACACCGAGAACTTCTTTTTCCACCAGTTCAAGATGGTGAAGATCGATATGGCGCCGAACGAAATCTCGGTCCAGTGGATCGTCGACGGTGCCTCGCGGAGGGCGGTCGAACAGGCCTGGAAGGTCATCGAGTCGTGCTCGGACGACATCCGCGTCAACCTTCAGTTCTACCTTTTCGGGTGGGCCAGCGAACGCCGCCTGAGCAAGCGCGCCGCCTTGACCCGGATCGAGACCATCCAGGCGCGGGAAGGCGTCAAGTTCGCGAAATCGGTCATCATCCGCCGCCACGAGCTCGCCGAAGCGGAGCGCGATTCGAGATTGCTGCGAAACGGTCTCGAGATCTGGCGCCGGTCCCGCGGCCGGCTCGGATCGGTCGAGTTGTCCCTGCTCGCGGCCAACGGTCTCATCTTCCGGCCGCGCCGATCGGACGGCCTGTTGACGTACGCCCATATCGGCGCGCAGACCGACTTCGGCCGGTTCATGGGCGCCGAGTGGATCAGGCAAGCGCAAGGAAAGCCCTGCGAGCCTGTCGGCGCCGCCAACGTCTACGACCGCAGCGTCAGCCGGAAGTATTACGACGTCCTGGCCAGCGGCGAGCCCGAGTTCGACCACATCCGCGCCACCATGACGCGGAGAGCGGACTACCCTCAATGGCGTACCTACCGCCGGCTACTTCTTCCGTTCCGGACCCGCCGCGGCAGGCCGGTTCTGGTTTGCCTATCGCGGTTCGGTCCGGTCAGCATTCCAGACCTGGTTTGAACCGCATCAGGTAGTCGAGGTCGCCCGGTTCGGACCACATGATCCACTCGTTCAGCGTTTCGCCGGTGTCGCGCATCTTCCACATGACGCCGCCCGGAGCCAGGTGCATATAGCCGTACTGGATGGGAATCCCCCTGTAGGCGAGTTTCTGCGGCGCAAACGCGAACACGTAGTCCGGCGACCACCGGATGAACATCAGCGCCAGCGCCAGACGCGGCAGCACCGATGACAGGCCCTGTCCACGGTATTCGCGCTCCAGCCAATGTTCGCCGTGATAGCAGACGCAGCCCATCGCCTTATGGGAAATCAACGACCACGAGAAATCGGAGCGCTCGAGGTCGATGTCGGCGCCGGGCAGCACATAATCCCGGCGGCGCCGGTCGAGGTGCTCGGCCAGCGTCTTGCCCTCGAGATCGACGAGGCGGGCGGCCTGGACATGGACCACCCTTCCCTCCGAATCGACGCCCTTGACCCAGAAACCGTTGTGGTGGGTCACGTCAGACTGGGTCGGGTCGAAAACGGCGGAAATCGGCACCCGGTCCGATTGGCTCTGACGAACCTCCAAGAACTCCTCGAAATCGTTGCTGATCTCGAGGGTCATCCCCTGTTCGGCGCTCATCCGCTCGATGGACGAAATCAACCGCGCCGTAGCCAGCGCATTGGTGATAGCAGTCATAAGAAGTCTCCCTTGGTTTTGCAGTTACTTCGCGAGAAACACCCTTAGGGCGCACTCAAAGGATGAGTATCGTACAATTAGGAGACGTTTTTGAGGTAGCGACTTGAGTAAAAGGGCGCCGAGCCGCGCGTTTGTCGGCGTTGGGTCGGGGGAAAGGAACGCGTAATCTGGTATCCTCGCGGCCGTCGCCGCCTCCCGGCAAGCAGCAGGAGAACCGCCATGACCACGCTCGACGGACAGACCATCGGTTTCATCGGCTTGGGCCTGATGGGCAAACCGATGGCCCGCAACCTGAAGACGGCCGGCGCCGCAATGGTCATCCACAACCGCAGCCAAGGCGTCGTCGACGAGCTTGCCGGCGAAGGCATGAGCCCGGCCGCCACCCCGGCCGAAGTCGCCGAAAGGGCCGAAACGGTGATCTGCATGCTGTCGGACACGCCGGCCGTCGAGGCCGTCATCATCGGCGCGGACGGGGTCGTCGAGGGCGTTCATGCGGGCTCTCTGGTCATCGACATGGGCACAACCAAGGTACCCGACACGCGGGCGTTCGCGAAAGCCGTCGCGGCGGCCGGCGGCGACTACGTGGACGCGCCCGTCTCGGGCGGCCAGATCGGCGCCGAAGCCGGCAAGCTGACGATCATGGCCGGCGGCTCCGAAGCGGCGCTGGAGAGGGCCGGACCGTTGTTCGAGGTGCTCGGCCAGAAGACCACCCACGTCGGCGGCATCGGCGCCGGTCAGGTCGCCAAGGCCGCCAATCAGGTGATCGTCGGCCTCAATATCGGCGCCGTCGCCGAGGCCCTGACGCTGACCCGCAAGGCCGGCGTCGACCCAGCCCGGGTCAGGCAGGCGTTGGCCGGCGGCTTCGCCGATTCACGCATTCTCGAGGTGCATGGGCTTAGGATGATCGAAGGCACGTTCGCGCCCGGCGGCAAATGCACGACCCAGCGCAAGGACCTCGAGCAGGCGCTGGAATTGGCCGCCGGCATGGATCTGGAACTGCCGGCGACGGCGCTGTGCCGCGATCTCTACGACAGGATGATCGCCGCCGGCGGCGGCGATCTCGACCACTCGGCGCTGATCAAGGCGATCGACCCGGAAGCGTGAGCGCCGGGCCGGCTCCCGTTCGTAGCGCGGCCGCCGGATAACGGCAGCGGTGCGTCGATCGGCCGCCGGCGGGCGCATCGGGTCGGTCGGCCCGTATCTCCGTCGGCCGGTATCTAGAGCGGTTCGCGTCGATATGGAATCGCTGAGACGCGCTCTCCGGTCTCCTGGCAAGGAGCGGTTCGCGCAGCGATGCGGGGCCATCGGAAGCGGGCCGCGACGCCGTCCGGGGGGCCGGAGAACGCGCCTGCGGTCGGTTTTTCGACCTTCCGGCGTCGTCGAGGAGGCTCGCCGATGCCCCACATCGCCTTCGCATCCTCTCCTCGCCGGCAGGCCGCAAAACCGATCTCAGCCGCTTCCATATCAACGTGACCCGCTCTAACGTCTCTTCACGAACAGGAAATCGCCGCCGTCGTGACCGGCGTCGCGGACGTCCGAATACTGCGGCGTCTGCTTGGCCGAAACCATGACCGGCCGGCGGATTTCGTTGAACAGGGTGCTGCCGTCGATGACGACCTCGTTGCTTTGCAGGGCCTCGATGAACGCCTTGGCGAACGGCGAGTGGTTGCCGCCGCCCTTGTCGGCGACCGGCTCCAGGCCGCCCGACGTGATCGCCACCCGGGCCGGTTTGTCGGCCATGCGCCGCCAGTAGTCGCCGCCCTTCAAGCCGACGCTGGCGGCCCGTACCAGGGTGCCGGAGAAGCAACTGTCGGCGACGATCATGGCGTGTTTCGATTGCAGCCCCCGCAGGGTATCGGTCAGCGTGATGTTCGACACCCACCGTCCGCGGCGGCCGGGCTTGGCGTCGACCGGCAGCCAATAGCCGCGGTTGGTCTCTTCGTCCATCCAGCCGTGGCCGGCGTAGTAGACGAGCAGGTTGTCCTTGTAGCCGAGCGTGTCGCGCAATTCGTCGAAAGCGTCGATGATGTCGAGGCGGCTGGGATTGACCATCAGGGTGACCCTGAAGCCGTAGTCTTTCTCGAGCACCTTGGCGACGCCCTTGGCGTCGGCGACCGCGGTCTGCAACTTGGGCAGGTGCTTGTAGTCCTCGATGCCGATGACCAGCGCGTGGTAGTCGCCGAACTCGACGTCGGCGACCTCGGAAAACTTCTCGAGCACGGCCAAGCGTGCCTGGACCTGGGCGACATGGGCGCCGTCCGGGAAGCGCTCGAGATAGGACCGCAGATCGGCGATTCTATTGCTGCCCTTGACCGAGGCCCACAACGCCCTCTCCGCCCGTTCGCGCTGGACCGCCGCCAGGGTCTGCTTGCGCTGGCGCGCCTCGTCGGCGTGACGGCCGCCCGGATAGGCCGCCAGGTACTGGTCGAGCTCGCCGATGTCCTCGGTGCCGCGGACCGAGTTCCACAGCGCGTCGTCGGCCCACTGGCGGGCGAGCGCCGCCAGTTCCCGTTTGCGCTCCCGGGCCTGGCCGGCGAAACGGCCCGACGGGTAGCTGTTCAGGTAGTTGTCGAGATCGGCGACGACGCTGGTGTCCTTGACCTGTTCCCACAAGGCCAGTTCACGGTCCACCGCCGGGGTCGCCGGTTGCGCCCGGATGGCGGCGATACGCGACGTGGCGAGGCCGGCGAAGACGCCGTTCGGATACCGCGCCAGATAGGCGGCGAAGTCGGATTCCTCGGTACTGTTCTCGATCGCCTGCCAGGCGGTCAGTTCCTGCTGCTGCCGGGCCGCCTGGAGCGCCGCCAGCTGCTGAATCTTCATATTGGCGACGGTGGAGAATTGGCCCTGCGGAAAGGCGTTGAGGTATCCCTGGATCTCGTCGATACGGGTGCTGTTCTCGACCGCCTTCCATGCCGCCATGTCCTCGGCCAGCCGTCCGGCCTGCACTGCCGGCGCCGCCGGCCTCGGTGTGGGTACCTGGGCGACGGCCGATCCGCGCATGTCGCTGAGCGCCGCCATGAGTTCGTCCCTGTCGTTGTGTTCCGGGTGGTGAACGGCCATATGCGCGAACACCGTCTGGTTGGTGTAGTCGTAGGCAACGAAGCCGAACCGGCCCTTGCCGATTTGCCAGCAGGCGCCTTCGTCGGGAAAGGTGTTGCGAAAAGCCGGGAGATCACTCTCCAAGCACAGCCAACTCCTATCGATCCACCATTTTCCGGTGCCTTCGCCGCGGATGTGCAGGGCCGCCGAGCAGGTGTACTCGATGGTGACGCCGCCGTTCTCGGCGAACTTGAAATCCCACTTGTATTCGCCTTCGAAAGCGCCGTCCTGGCTGCCGCCGCCGTCGCCGCCGCCGTCGTGGCCGCCATCGCCTTCGCCACCGTCGTGGCCGCCATCGCCACCGTCGCCGCCGCCTTCGCCGGCGAGGCGATATTCGAGAAACGGCGTGGCGCCGTCGTCATTGCCGCCGCCGCCCGACCCGCCGTTCCAGCCGGGCACCGTCAGACGATAGTCGCCGCCAACCGCGCCCAACAGAACGTCCGTCGACCAATAGCGGCGTTGCGGCGTCATCGAAGCGGACTTGCTGCTGCAACCGCCGCCCTCCGCGATCACCTGGCTACCGCTGAACAGATACTGGATCTGGGCGCCGTCATAGGTGCCGGGGCGCTGCGCCTGTGCGGGCGTTGCCACAACCGCCGCGGCGATCGCCGTCAATGAGGCTAATGCAAAGGAACGTGGCACGAAGAGACTAGCCATGGGAACCTCCAAATGGCTGAACTGTTTCGCAACAACGTGCGTAAATCGTAACACAGTCGCCGCAAGAATCCTACCCGATCGGAGGCGATCGGGGCCGGCCCGACCGGCCGAGCGCGGCATCGAGCCTGCGGTCGGCGCCGCAAAAAAGGGCCGCACCCTCATTCGAGGATGCGGCCCCTTCGATCGTCTGGGCGCGGTGGGTTTCTTCGCTTAGAAGCCCATGCCGCCCATGTCGCCCATGCCGCCGCCCGGAGGCATGGCCGGTTCCTTCTTCTCCGGCTTCTCGGCGATCATCGCTTCGGTGGTGATCAACAGACCGGCCACCGAGGAGGCATCCTGCAAGGCGGTCCTGACGACCTTGGTCGGATCGATGATGCCGGCCTTGATCATGTCGGTGTAGACGGCGTTCTGAGCGTCGAACCCGAAGTTCTTGTCCTTCTGGTCGTTCAGCTTGCCGGCGACCACGGCACCGTCCTCGCCGGCGTTTTCGACGATCTGGCGGAGCGGCGCCTGCAGGGCGCGGCGGACGATGTCGACGCCGACGTTCTGGTCGGAATTGGCGCCCTCGGTCTTTTTCAAGGAGGCGGCCGAGAACAGCAGGGCCGAACCGCCGCCGGCGACGACACCTTCCTCGACGGCGGCGCGGGTCGCGTGCAGCGCATCATCGACGCGGTCACGGCGTTCCTTGACCTCGACCTCGGTGGCGCCGCCGACCCGGATCACCGCAACGCCGCCGGCCAGCTTGGCCAAACGCTCCTGCAGCTTCTCGCGGTCGTAGTCGGACGTCGTCTCCTCGATCTGGGCGCGGATCTGGCCGCAGCGGCCCTCGATTTCCTTCTTCTTGCCGGCGCCCTCGACGATGGTCGTCTCTTCCTTGGTCAGGCTGATCTTCTTGGCGGTGCCCAGCATGTCCATGGTGACGTTCTCGAGCTTGATGCCGAGGTCCTCGCTGATGACCTGACCGTCGGTCAGGATGGCGATGTCCTCGAGCATGGCCTTGCGGCGGTCGCCGAAGCCCGGCGCCTTGACGGCGGCCACCTTCATGCCGCCGCGCAGCTTGTTGACGACCAGCGTGGCCAGAGCCTCGCCCTCGATGTCCTCGGCGATGATCAGCAACGGCCGGCCGGCCTGGACGATCTGCTCCAGGACCGGAAGCAGCGGCTGCAGGCCGCTGAGCTTCTTCTCGTGGATCAGGACGTAGGGGTTCTCCATGTCGCAGGTCATCTTGTCGGCATTGGTGACGAAATACGGCGAGGTGTAGCCGCGGTCGAACTGCATGCCCTCGACGACGTCGAGTTCGGTATCCAGTCCCTTGGCCTCCTCGACCGTGATGACGCCTTCGTTGCCGACCTGCTCCATGGCGCGGGCGATCATGTCGCCGACCTCGTTGTCGCCGTTGGCCGAGATGGTGCCGACCTGGGCGATTTCCTCGCTGGTCGAAACCCGCTTCGAGACCTTGTGCAAGGCCTCGACGACATCGGAGACGGCGAGGTCGATGCCGCGCTTGAGGTCCATCGGGTTCATGCCGGCGGCGACCGCCTTGGAACCTTCGCGGACGATGGAATGAGCGAGCACGGTCGCCGTCGTCGTGCCGTCGCCGGCCTCGTCGGCCGTCTTCGAGGCGACTTCGCGGACCATTTGCGCGCCCATGTTCTCGAACTTGTCGGAAAGCTCGATGTCCTTGGCGACGGTGACACCGTCCTTGGTGATGCGCGGCGCGCCGAACGCCTTGTCGAGGACGACGTTGCGGCCCTTCGGCCCCAGCGTCACGCGGACCGCGTCGGCCAGGATGTCGACGCCGGCCAGCATCTTGGCGCGGGCGTCGGTGCTGAATTTTACTTCTTTAGCAGGCATGTCTCTGTTTCCTTATTTTTCGATGACGCCGAGAAGGTCGGATTCCTTCATGATCAACAGCTCGTCGCCGTCGACCGTCACCTCGGTGCCGGACCATTTGCCGAACAACACGCGGTCCCCCTTCTTCACGTCCAAGGGCGTGATCTTGCCGTCGTCGCCGCGGGTGCCGCTGCCGACAGCCATGATCTTGCCTTCCATGGGTTTTTCCTGGGCGGTGTCGGGGATGATGATCCCACCCGCCGTCTTTTCCTCCTGATCCACGCGCTTTACCAGAACGCGGTCATGCAGGGGTCTGAATTTCATCGTCTGCTCTCCATGAACTCATTGAGATTTCAAAATTTTTCGGGGATTGTTAGCACTCCCCCCAATTGAGTGCCAGGGATTTAGGCGGGTTTGGGCAGGCTGTCAAGGGCGGTCCGGTATTTTTTCCGAATAACTTGGAAACGCTCAGTCCGCGCCGATCTCGCGTTCGACCCGGTCGTCGAACGACTTGCCGTGGCGGTGCTTGCGATAGAGTTGCACGCCGATCAACCCGGAGACGACGAACAGGGCGACGGCCAGCGCAATGCGCAGGGCCGGGTCGACGCTGATGCCGCTGCCGAGAAGGGCGAACACCACCATCTGCGGGATGTAGCCAAGCCCGGAGCCGGCCAGGAAGGGGAGCGCGGCGACGCCGGAGACGCCGGCCACCAGGTTGGTGACCAGGTTGGAGCCGGCCGGCAGAAAGCGGATCAGCAGGGTCATGGTGAACGGATTGTCGCTCAGGAAGTCGTCGATCCGGCGGACCCGGCCGGGAAACCGCGACTTGACGAAATCGCGGCCCATGAACCGCGCATAGGAAAAGGCGATGGCGCAGCCCATCACCGTCGCCGCCAGCGACAACGCCGTACCGGCCGCGAAACCGAAGGCGTAACCGCCGAGGAAGGCGGCCACCTGGCGCGGCAGGCCGATGGCCGTGAAAACGGCCAGCACGGCGACGAAAGCGAGATCGCCGACCATCCCCCGGCCGCGGACGTCGGCGTCGATCCACGCTTTGTCGACGTCGAGCGTCTCCATCAGGAACCCGACCGCGGCCAGCGCCGCCAACAGCGCCAGGCCGCGCAACACCAGTTTCAGGTTCATGCGTCTGGCCTTCGCTGGGTCGCGATCTCGGGGCGCGAGCCGCGCCGGCACAGCCACCAGACGCCGATGAGGTCGGCGATGCCGACCCACAGCCGGTTCCACAGCCCGTACTTGGAGACGCCCCGCTGCCGCGGCCGGTGGTTGACCGGCACCGACTCGACCGTGCCGCCGGCCCGCAACACCAAAGCCGGCAGGAACCGGTGCATGTGGTCGAACCTGGGCAGGTCCAGGAACAGGGCGCGCGGGAACACCTTCAGGCCACAGCCGGTGTCCGGCGTCGAATCGCCGAGCAGCCGAGAGCGCACCGCGTTGGCGATCCTGGACGAGGCCCGCTTGACGAAGCTGTCGCGGCGGCTGACCCGGTGACCGACGATCATGGTGCGGGCCGGATCGGCGGCGGCGCGGTGACGGGCCAGCAAGTCTGCGATATCGGCCGGATCGTTCTGGCCGTCGCCGTCCATGGTGACGATAAGAGCGCCGCGGGCGGCCTCGACGCCGCTCCAGATGGCGGCGCTCTGACCGCAGCTTTCAGCATGGGTGACGGTGCAAAGCTCGGGGTGCTCGGCGGCTAGGTCCACCAGCGCCCCGGCCGTGCCGTCGCCGCTGCCGTCGTCGACGAACACGGTTTCGAACGATTCGGTGCCTCTCAAGGCGGCGGCGATTTCGGCGACCAGCGGGCCGACGTTGGCGGCCTCGTCGCGAACCGGCACGACGACGGCGACGTCGGGACCGCTCTCAGGCGGCGTCGGTGAGGGATTCGATGGCTTCTCGGCGGCGCTCATGCGGCCCGCTTTTACACCGCGGACCCGGCCCCGCAAAGCCCTTTCCAGCAGCGGCGTCCGCTCACGGGCCGACCAGGCGGTCGAGGCGCAGCCGGTGGCGGGCGTCGGTCAGCCGCCGGCCGGCCGCCGTCACCGCCGCGAACAGGCCCAGGCCGGTGCCGCCGGCGATCAGGAACATGATCAGGACCTGGTACTTGACCGCCTCGACCGGCTCGACGCCGGCCAGGATCTGGCCGGTCATCATGCCCGGCAGCGACACCAGGCCGGCCGCCGACATGCCGTTGATGGTCGGGATCATCCCGGCCCGGAGCGAGTCGCGGGCGACCGGGCGCATGGCCTCGGCGATGTCGGCGCCCAAGGCCAGCCGCGCCTCGATGGCGACGCGCTCGCGGCTGGCGCCGCTCAACATGCGGTCGAGGCCGAGGCTGACGCCGTTCATGGTGTTGCCGAGGATCATGCCGAGGATGGGAATGGCGTAGCGCGGATCGTACCACGGATCGGCGTGCAACTGCGTGGTCAGTGCGAAGCCGGTGACGATGGCGGCGGCCGCCATCATCGAGCCGGTGCCGATGCCGTACGACCAGTAACCGGTGAACTTGCGCTCCTGGCGGGCCATCGCCTCGCGGCCGGCGAAACCGACCATAACCAGCATGGCGAGCCCGGTGTAGAGCGGCGAGGCGATGGCGAACAAAGCCTTCAGCACCAGCCCGACGAGGCCGAGCTGCACCACCATGCGGACGGCGGCGACGGCGAGGCGGCGTTCCAGCCCCAACCGGTTGACGAGGGAGAGGGTGGCGTTGATGAGCACCAGCAGGGCGGCCAGCGCGATATCGCCGTATCCGAGTTCGATGTAGCCGCTCACTGCTCAGTCCTCGATCCCGATCAGCCGCCCGGCCGCCATCCTATAACGGCGCCGCGCCAGGCGCCGGGCCTGGGCTGAGTCGTGCGAAACCAGGATGATCATGGCGCCGGCGTCCAAGCGCTCGCGCAGCAGCGCTTCGACCAGGCGCACGGTGGCGCGATCGAGCCCCGAGGTCGGCTCGTCGAGGGCCAGCACGCGGGGCTCGACCAGCAAGGTGCGGACCAGCCCTAGGCGCTGCTTCTCGCCGGTCGACAGCTGCGCCACCGGCCAATCCAGGCAGTCGGGCTCGAGGCCGACGCGCGGCACGAGCCCCTCGGCGGCGGTCAGGTCGGTGAAATGCTCGGCCACCCGGTCCACCCACCAGCCGGTCTCGGCCGGCTGGTAGACGACGCGGCGCCGCCACTCGGGCGCCGGCAGGTCGTCGCGCTCGACGCCGTCGAGGCGGACTTCGCCGTCGTTGGGGTCGAGGTCGGCGATGGCGCGCAGCAGCAAGGACTTGCCGGACCCGGACGGGCCGGAGACGGTGACGCATTCGCCGGGCGCCAGGCTCAGCTCGGCCGCCTCCAACAGCGGCGCTTGGGCGGCATCGGCGGCGGCGCGGCGCAGGTTGCGGATTTCGAGCAAGGACTCCCCCTCCCCAATTTCATATTGACCCGTGCGTCGATTACGGACAAGTACAGCGCCATGACCGCCAACACCGCCGCCGCCACGCCGTTCTCCGTCCACGCCGAGACGGCGCTCCCCGAATGGGTCGACTACAACGGCCACATGAACGTCGCCTATTACGTTCTGGTCTTCGACCACGCCACCGACGCGCTTCTCGACCACGTCGGCCTCGGCCCGGCCTACCGGGAAGAGGCCAGGGCCTCGGTGTTCGTGGTCGAGGCCCACGTCACCTACGAGCGCGAGGTCCACGCCGGCCAGCGGCTCCATGTTTCGACCCAGGTTCTGGGCGCGGACGGTAAGCGCCTGCACCTGTTTCATCGCATGTATGCGGACGGCTCGCCGGACGTCGCCGCCACCAACGAGCTGATGATCCTGCACATGGACATGACGAGCCGCCGCACCACGCCGTTCCCGACCGGCGTGCTGCAAACCCTGCAATCCCTGGCGGCCGACCACGCGGCCCTGGGCGCGCCCGAGCAGGCCGCCCGATCGATCGGGATTCCCCCAAAGAAATCATAGGCCTAGGTAAAGACTTCGTTCACCGTTTGAGCGTATACTCTGGCTCGATCGACCATGGCCCATCCACGCTTGACATACATGCGCATCCTGGTGCGCTTCCGCGGTCTGCTCCGCAACGACCACCTGGTGCTGTCGGTGCTGGCCCTCGTCGTCGGCGTTGCCGCCGGCGCCGCCGTTATCGGCTTCCGCGAGACGATCGCGTTGTTTCAGACGGCGGCCTACGGTTCCGGGACCGAATGGTTCTATCAGCACGTTCAGAAGCTGCCGTGGTGGCAGATCCTGGCGATGCCGGTCTTGGGCGGCCTCATCGTCGGCGCCATCGTCCACCACGTCATGCCCGAGCGCCGCCCGCAGGGCGTCGCCGACGTCATCGAGGCGTGCGCGCTCCGGGGCGGCTGGATGTCGTCGCGGGTCGGCCTCGGCGCGGCCATCGCCAGCGCCGCCTCGATCGGCTTCGGCGCTTCGGTCGGCCGCGAGGGCCCGGCCATTCATCTGGGCGCCAGTTTAAGCGGCTGGCTCGGCCGGCGGTTGCACCTGCCCAGGTCGTTGACCCGGACGCTCTTGGGTTGCGGGGTGGCGGCGGCGGTGGCGGCGTCGTTCAACGCGCCGGTCGCTGGCGCGCTGTTCGCCAGCGAGGTGGTGATCGGCCATTACGCGCTGAAAGCCTTTGCCCCCATCGTCATCGCCTCGGTCGCCGGCACCGCCATGTCGAGGAGCTGGTTCGGCGATTTCCCGGCCTTCGCCATTCACGACATCGGCCTGGCGTCGTTCTGGGAGTTCCCGGCCTTCGCCCTGCTCGGCATCGTCGCCGGCGTCGCCGCCATCCTGTTCATGAACGCGATCGGCGCTGCCGCCCGCGCCGCCGAGGCGAGCCGCCTGCCCGGCTGGTCCAGGCCGGCCGTCGCCGGGCTGGTGGTCGGCCTCATCGCGCTGGCCTTCCCGCAGGTCCTGGGCGTCGGCTACGGCGTCACCGAATCGGCCCTGCTCCTGGAGTTTCCCTTGTACCTGTGCATCGTCCTGGTCGTCGCCAAGATCGTCGCTACCGCCGTCAGCCTCGGCTTCGGGTTCGGCGGCGGCGTCTTCAGCCCGTCGCTGGTGATCGGGGCGACGCTGGGCGCCGCCTTCGGCTTCATCGCCACCGCCGTCTTCCCCGACCTGTCGTCGGGCCCCAGCGCCTATACCATCGTCGGCATGGGAGCGGTGGCGGCGGCCGTCCTCGGCGCGCCGATCTCGACGACGCTGATCGTCTTCGAGATGACCGGCGACTACGCCTTGACGCTCGCCGTCATGGTCGCCGTCGTCATCGCCTCCGAGATCACCCATCACTTCTACGGTCGCTCGTTCTTTGCCAAACAGTTGCGCGGCCGCGGTATCGACATCAGAGGCGGCTTCGAATCGGAAGTCATGCGCTCGATCGGCATCAAGGCGGTGCTGGCCGGCGACGCCGACACCATGACGCCGGCCGCCAGCCTGCGCGAGATCCGTGCCACCCTGCAATCGTCGCGCTCGGGCGAGATCTTCGTGCTCGACGATCGGGGCGGGCTGTACGGCACCATCACGCTCCCCGACCTGAGCGAGCTCGCCTTCGACGCCGCCACCGACGACCTCATCAAGGCCCTCGACGTGGCCCGCCCGCACCCGCCGGTGCTGACCGTCGACGACGACCTCGAATCGGCGTTGTCGTTGATGTCGGAGACCGGCGAGGAGCACGTCGCCGTGGTCGAGGACACCGATTCCATGAAGTTCCTGGGCTGCGTCCATCACCGCGAGGTGATGGCCGCCTACAACCGGGCGCTGATCCAATCCCACCACGAGGAGCGGGAGTGAGCGGGCGGGGCGGCTTTCGGAGCGAGTGCAGCCCCAGGGGACGAAGCTCCCGAATGTCCGTCTAAAGTCAGAAGCGGATCTGAAAGGATCTGTTATTCCGAAAATGCGCCGCTTCTCGACAAGCTGTATCTTACAGATTTCCTTATAGTCGGCACGGATGCAGCGCATCCCAAAAAAAGAATCGAACGCCGCCGATTCGGTGGCTTCAGCCGGAAAGGCCAAGGACCACTATACCTGACAAACTTCAATATGTATTTTATCGGATTGATACATCCCTCCCGATATTAGAGCAGAGAGATGCTCGAATACGCGACAATGTTTTTGCTTGCTGCGATATCTCCACATTCGAACGCAACGACTACCTGGACATATGGCAATTGCACGATATGCGTAAGTTCTATTTGCAATCCGTATCACTGGCAAATCTGATGATTCTGCCCTTTTGGGTGCAATTCACCTTTCTGGGTATACCTTTTGACGATGACTTCTTGCTCAACCACTATCACAACGACGAATTTGGCTTCCTCTCCGTGGAAGCGGCAATGCTCTTGTTGGTCCTGGTCTCTATAGCGGTCTACGTTCCCGTTTCCCGGCAGGAACGAAATCCGGTGGCCCGTGGAACAGTAATCGCTCTTCTGGTCTTTGCCGTAATTACGTCAATCAATGCCGTTCGAATCTTGTATCTCCCACAACTCGCCTTTGGCAGGCTTATTACGTCGCCGCCGGCAATCAAATTGATTTTCGGTATCCTGGCTGTCCTGTTGGCCGCCGCTTTATATTCTCTTCGCAAACGCCTTGCCGCCCATACCGGAACGGTCTTGGTAATTCTATCGCCGGTGATACTTGTTGTATTTGTCAACGGCACCCTCGCGATTACGCAATTGCGGCCGGTTGGCGCCGGTTGGATTTCGGCGGATTATTCCATGCACCCGACCCGCCGGGTCAATTCATTTGCCAACCGACGCGCAATGATCTTCGTATTCGACGCCTGGGATTTCGAAGAGACTTTCGAACCCGAAGACCCCACGGTCGAACTTCCAGAAATAAATCGTTTGACGGCAGACTCGATACTCCTGCGATCGGCGTCTTTCGGGGAAAATACGCTGGTTGCGATACCTTCGCTAATAACTGGTCGAGAGATTGTGACAGAAGAGGCGGTAAGAGGGATAGACCTCAGGATCGGAGATGCCAACCCTGAACAGTCTTCTCTGTTCAGCCGGAATAAGACGATTTTCCATGACGTTTTCGCCCTTGGCGGCAATAGCGCGGCGGTAGGAGTTGGTGTTCATCCCTTATGTTTATTGTTCCGTGACGTTATCTCGAGTTGCCGCGGACTAGGGTACTGGCCGTCGCGAACAAATGAGAGTGTCCTAACAAGGATCGACGATGTCTTGGTATTGATCGGCTTGCAATTTCCGGGTGCTGCTCTACTGCGCCCCATCATGGAACCCAAGCTGCACGCCAATCCATTTGCCGACAATTATCTAAGTGATATGGAGGCAATCGAAAGAGCGCTAACTGATTCCAGTTTCCAGTTCGTCTATGCGCATCTTCTGCTTCCGCACGGGCCATTCTTTTATGATCGGTTCAAAAACGACTTCGTCATGCCTTCGGCCGTACCGGACGGCTACCGGGATGCTCTCGAATTGGTCGACCGGTCGATTGGGCGTCTCCGGCGAAACTTGGAGAAGTCTGGCGCGTGGGAAACTTCGATGGTCATCTTTACCGCGGATCACGGGGGGGACTCGGGAGATATGCCGATCATCATCCACTGGCCTGGTTTTGAGGAAGCGATCTGGCCCGGGCAGCGGGTTCAACCTTACGCGATCGCCAGCTTGGTCCGAGAATTTCTTGGCGGCGAGGTTATCGACCCAGACCAGGCCATACGGAAATTTCGATTGATCGAACCCGACCAATGAATGGAGCCGAGCGAATTCGGCGCCGTCGTCTTCTCAACCGCCCCGCGGTTTGAGCCAGTGGCGCC
>CAYFMP010000064.1:0-3005 GCA_964344215.1 uncultured Thalassospiraceae bacterium
GCGCGAGCCGCTCCTTGCCAGGAGACCGGAGAGCGCGTCTCAGCGATTCCCTATCAACGTGAACCGCTCTAGGCTGTTTCGAGCGGTTCGTCTGTGGCCGCGGCCGTGGGTGTTAGACGGCGGCCGGGGCGCCGCCGGGGCCGCGTTTGAGGATGTCGGCGAGGATGGCGACGCCTCCGGCGACTTCGTCGTCCGTATCCGGATTGCCGATTCCGAGGCGGACGGCGTGCGGGGCGGGGGTCCGACCGACGGCAAACGTGTCGCCGCTGAGCACGATTACCCCGCGCGCCTGGGCCTCCGCCTTGAAGTCCCCGGCCCGCCAGGGCTCGGGCAGTTCGAGCCAGACATAGTGACCGGCCGGATGGTATTTCGGATCGTAGTCGGCAAGGTGCTTGCCGGCGATTTGAAAGCGCTTCGAGGCGGCGCCGCTCTGCCACCGGGCCAATTCGCGCCCGGTTCCGTCTTCGATCCAGCGGCTGGCGATTTCGGCCATCAAGGGCGCGGTCATCCAGCCGCTGAGGCGGACGTTGGAGCGGATGCGGCCGATCCATTCCTCGGGGGCCAGGACGTAACCGACCCTGAGACCGCCGGCCATTGTTTTCGACAGACTGGTCACGTAGACGGTCCGTTCCGGCGCCAGGGCGGCCAGCGGCGGGGTGGCGCGCTCGGATAGGCCGCTCCACACCTCGTCCTCGAGAACGCCGATACGGAGCCGACGGACGGTCGCCGCCACCGCCTGTAAACGGTCGAGCGGCATGGCCGTTGCGGTCGGATTGTGGACGGCCGGCATGGTGTAAAGGAGTTGCGCCGAGGTCCGGCGCTGGGTTTCTTCGAGGGCATCGGGCCGAATGCCGTCGTCGTCCATTTCGACCGGTTCCAGTTTGAGGCCGAGCTGATTGGCGATCTGGATGAAGCCGGGATAGGTGAGGGACTCGGCGAGCACCGTGTCGCCCGGCTGGGTGAGAGCCATCAGGGTCGTCAGGATGCCGTGCTGGGCGCCGTTGGTCAGGGCGATTCGCTCGGCGCTGGCGTCGACGCCTGCTTGCGCCACCCAACGGGCGCCGGCCTGCAGGTGGGCGGGCAGTCCGGTGTTCATCTGGTAGTTGGCAAGAAGATCGATCCCCGGGTCGTCGGAGATCGAGCGCAGCGCCTTCGCCAGATAACGGCCCGCCCTTCCGCGCACCGGCGTCGCGTGGGCGAAGTTGATCTCGCCCGGCTGTTCCGGTCCCAACGATATGAAGCCGTCGGGCCGGGCACCGCTCTTCGCCGCCAGCACGAAGGTGCCGCGCCCAACTTCGCCGCCGATCAGGCCGCGTCGCTCGGCTTCGGCATAGGCCCGCGTCACGGTGCCGAGCGTGATGCCGAGGTCGTAGGCCAAGTTGCGCTGCGGCGGCAGCTTGGCGCCGGGCGGCAAGGCGCCGCCGGCGATGTCGTCGGCGATGGCGTTGGCGATCGCCAGATACTTCGGTCCGCTCCGTTCGGATAGGTTCGGCATCCAAATTGTCATGGGGACAATAAATACATTGACCGGTTCATTGTGTCAACAATATAGATACAATTGATACATTCGAGGAGGACAATACGATGCTTAACAACATTCCCCTGGAACTGAAGGACAAGTTTATCGGCCATGACCGCGCCGCCGCCGGCGGCTCACAGGCGACTGACCTGGAGAGCCTGTGGAATCTGCCGGCGGCCGCTCTAGCACGGGTCTGGCGGACGCTCTACGTCTGGCAGCGGCGGACCGACGAGCGGCGCGCGCTGGCCGAATTGGACGACCGCCTGCGGGCCGACATCTCCCGCTCTCCGCGCCGCATCGCCGAAGAAATCGCCAAACCGTTCTGGCGGGCATGACGGCGGCGATCCGCGCCATCAGCCCGTTGGGCGCGGCCTACGCGGCGGCCGCCGCAGCCGTTCTGTTGTGGGGGGCGACGCCGGTCGCCACCAAGATCGCCGTCGCCGGCATGGACCCGGTGATGGCGGCGTTCCTGCGAACGGTGCTGGCGGCGGCGATCGCCGTTCCGGCCGTTGCCCTGTTCCGGCTGCCGTTGCCGACGACGGCCGCGGCGTGGATGCTGCTGGCGGTATCGGCGGCGGCTGGGTTCGGCGGCTTCACCGTTCTGTTCAGCCTCGGTGTCGAGCGCACCTCGGCCGCCCACGCCGCCCTCATCAACGCCTCGATCCCGCTGTTCACCGGGCTGTTCGGAGCGATCGCCGAACGCCGCGTGCCGGGGCGGCTGTGGTTCGTCGGTATCACCGTCGCTTTCGCCGGCGAAGCGGTGTTGATCTTCGGGCGCGGCGCCGCCGCCGAGGGCGCCACCGTCGCCGGCGATCTCCTGTGCGTCGCCTCGTCGGCGATGGCCGGGCTCGGCTACGTCGCCGGATCGCACCTGGCGCGCGACATCGGCACCGCCAGCGTCACCTTCTGGGGCATCGCCCTGGCCGGATTGGCGCAGGCGCCGCTGGTCTACTTGTGGGGCGCCGGTCTCGACTGGGCGGCGGTGCCGGTCGAGGCCTGGAACGCCGTTCTTTACCTGGCCCTGGCCTCGTCGATCCTCGGCTACGTCGCTTGGTACTGGGCGCTGGCCCGTGGCGGCGCCGTGCGCATGGCGCCGATGCAGTTCGCCATGCCGGTGGTCAGCCTGGCCCTCGCCGTCGTGTTGCTCGACGAGAGCCTGAGCGTGACGGTGCTGGTGGCCAGCGCCTTGGTCCTTTCGGGCATCGCAGTTTCGCGCCGCGGCTGAGGAGAGAGAAGGATAGGGGACGATGACGGTCGAGATATTCCTGGCGCTGGCGGCGTTTTCCTTCGTCACCTCGATAACGCCCGGACCGAACAACCTGATGCTGTTTGCCTCCGGCGCGAACTTCGGGTTTGCGCGGACCGTTCCGCACGCGCTCGGCATCGCCGCCGGATTCGCCGTATTGCTCGCGTGCGTCGGGCTGGGGCTGGGGCAACTGCTGGATCGCGCGCCACCGGTCTATCTGGCATTGAAGATCGCCGGCGG
>CAYFMP010000064.1:3015-15673 GCA_964344215.1 uncultured Thalassospiraceae bacterium
GCCGACTACCTGTTCTCGCCGGAGGACGACGGTTACCTCCTCTACCTCGCCTGGCGGAGCGCCAACTCGGGCCCGCTGCAAGCCGACGAAGGCCGCGGCCGACCGATGCTGTTCGGCGAGGCCGTCGCCTTCCAGTGGGTCAATCCGAAAGCCTGGATGATGGCGGTAACCGCCATGGCGGCCTATACCGAACCGGCACAATACCTCACCAGTTTTGCCGTCATCGTCGTTACATTTACCGCCATCAACCTGCCGTGCGTGTCGACCTGGGCGATGTTCGGGGCGAGCCTCAAGCGCTTTCTCGCCGATCCCCGCAGGTTGAGGACCTTCAACGTGGCGATGGGGCTGGCGCTTGCCGCTTCGTTGTGGCCGATGCTCCGTTGACCTGATATAGGAACGTCATGGATAAGCCCCGACAAAGAGACCTGGAAGCAGCCGCCGATACCGTCTATCGGCACATGACGCCGACCGCGCAGATCCACTGGCCGCTGCTGTCCCGGCGGGCCGGCGCCGAGGTCTGGGTCAAACACGAGAACCAGACCCCGATCGGCGCCTTCAAGGTCAGGGGCGGCCTCAACTTCATGACCAAGCTGAAGAAGGCCGAGCCCGACTGCCCCGGTGTCATCACCGCGACCCGTGGCAATCACGGCCAGAGCGTGGCGCTGGCCGCCGCCAAGGTCGGCCTGAGCGCCACCATCCTGGTGCCGCGCGGCAACAACCCGGAAAAGAACGCCGCCATGAAGGCGTTCGGCGCCGAACTGATCGAGCACGGCGAGGACTTCCAGGAAGCCCGCGAATATGCCGACGGCCTGGCCGGCGAGCGTGGTCTTCGTACCATACCGCCGTTTCATCGGTGGCTGGTCGAGGGCGTCGGCACCTACGCCCTGGAGTTCCTGCAGGCCGTCCCCGATCTCGATACGGTCTATGTGCCGATCGGCATGGGGTCGGGCATTTGCGGCATCATCTCGGCCCGCGACGCCTTGGGCCTGAAGACCGAGGTGGTCGGCGTCGTCGCCGACAACGCCGCCTGCTACGCGCTGTCGTTCGAGGCCGGCAAGCCGGTTTCGACCAATTCGTCCGATACCCTGGCCGATGGCATGGCCTGCCGGATTCCCGACCCCGACGCCCTCGGCATCATCCTGGCCGGCGCCGAGCGCATTGTCAGTTTGAGCGAGGACGAGATGCTGGCAGCCATCGGCGCCTATTTCACCGACACCCACAACACGTCGGAAGGGGCCGGCGCGGCGCCGCTGGCCGGGTTGCTCAAGGAGCGCGAATCCATGGCCGGCAAGAAGGTCGGCCTGATCCTTTCCGGCGGCAACGCCGACAAGGACCTGTTCGGCCGCGCGCTCGGACGGGCCTAGGTCGTTACGGCGGCGCCAGAACCAGTTCGATCTCGACAACGCCTTCCTCGTAGAAAGAACGCGTGGAGAATCCGTGGCTCCTGGCGAAGCCGATCATCGACGTGTTGTCGCTCAGGACCTGGCCCTTGAGGCATTCGATCCCGCGTTCGCGGCAATAGCGGATGGCCTTGTCCATCAAGGCGTGACCGATCCCGTGATGCTTCAGGTCGGAGCGAACGACGATGGCGAACTCGGCTTCCTTTCCGTCGTCGTCGGCGATCGTGCGAACGACGCCAAGGGTTTCGTGCTCGCCGTCGTCCGTCTCGGCGCTGGCGATGAAGGCCATTTCGCGGTCGTAGTCGATATGGGTGAATCGAGCCATCGTTTCGTCGGACATTGTGCGCACGACGGCGAAAAACCGAAACCGGCGGTCCTCGGGAGAGACATGGGCCAGCAGGTCGTAGTGTTGCGGTTCGTCGTCTTCCCGGATCGGACGTAGGCACACCTGGCGACCATCCGGCAACAGACAAGGCTCCTCCAGGTCCTCCGGATAAGGACGTTTCGACATGGCAACCAGGATAGCGCCGCTTCGATCCGAGCCCAAGCGCTTGGAAAGCGGCTTGTTCGATTGTGATCCCTTCGCGGATTGTCATTGTGACAATATTTGAAGGGAACGGACCGAACGACCGTGTTATTTAATGGATGCTGGCCTTGAGCGGCACCGATACGATGGTCACGAGGTTTCCGGATTAGGCCACCGCCTCGAAGTATGAAGCACGGCGATGACCTCGATCCGATTGCCGCGCACGGTGTAGGGAACGAGGTATGGGTAATCCGAAAGAACCAGTTCGCGCGTATGCGGAACCCGACCCGGCCGTCCGCTATCGGGGAACTGGCGAAGCCATTCGACCGCCTCGACGATTGCCCGGGCCACCGAAGCGGCGGCATCGGGATCGTGCTCGGCGATGTAAGCGCGGAGACTTGTCAGATCGGCGACCGCCGTCGGCGACCAGACGATCTTCATTCGGGCGGTTCGCCCTCGGCATCGCCGCCCCACGTATCGAGCCAGGCGGCGATGTCGTCGTGGGCAACGCTCTCGCCCGCCTTGAGTTCGGTCAAGCCCTTCTCGATACGCGCGATTTGCCAGGCCTGGTCCTCAAGGTAGGCGTCGAGGGCTTTTTCGAGAATCCACGACCGTTTTCGCTCGGTGGTCTTGGCGAGCGCATCGAGCCTTCGGGCCTTTTCGGGAGAGATGCGAAGAGACAACGGAACAGTTTGCGGCATCGGATTTACCAAGATCGAGCGTGCAGTTGTATACAATGAATACAATGTATGCCGAAACGGATTTTTCGGCAACTGTCAAATTGCGCCAACCTGAGAATCCGGGCATTCGACATACTTGGAGTTCGCCATGACCGAAGAGATATTCCGCGACGACGCCTACGCCAAATCCTGCGAGGCGACGGTGGTATCGGCCGGCGCCGAGGGCATCGAGCTCGACCGCACGGTGTTTTACTACAACAGCGGCGGCCAGCCCGGCGACGCCGGGCGCTTGCGCACCGCCGACGGCCGCGAGGTCGAGATCGTCGATACGATCAAGAGCCGCGACACCGGCCGCCACCTGCACGTGCCGGCCGACGGCGCGCCCGGGCTCAACGCGGGTGAGGCCGTCACCGCCGAGATCGACTGGCAGGTCCGCCACCGGCACATGCGCATGCACTCGGCGCTGCACCTCGTGTGCGCGCTGGTCGATGCCGAGATCACCGGCGCCCAGGTCGGCGCCGACAAGAGCCGCATCGACTTCAACCTGGCCGAAGCCCCCGACAAGGAGCAGTTGGCGGCAGACCTCAACCGGCTGGTCGACGAGGACCGCCCGTTGCAGGCGCGCTGGATCACCGATGACGAACTGGCCGCCAATCCGGACCTGGTCCGCACCATGTCGGTGCAGCCGCCGACCGGATTGGGGCGGGTGCGGCTGATGGAGATCGAGGGAGCCGACCTGCAGCCGTGCGGCGGCACCCACGTGGCGCGGACCGGCGAGATCGGCCGGCTCCGGGTCGGCAAGATCGAGAACAAGGGCAAGCAGAACCGCCGCATAAACATCCATCTCGACCACCAATAGCAACGAGGATACCCATGACGACCAACAGCTACCGGATCGCCGTCATCCCCGGCGACGGCATCGGCAAGGAAGTGGTCCCGGAATCGATCCGGGTCCTGGAGGCGGCGGGGCGCAAGTTCGACCTGTCGTTCCAGTTCGACGAGTTCGACTGGAGCTGCGAGCGCTTCCATAAGGAAGGCGCGATGATGCCGGCCGACGGCCTCGAAAGCATCCGCGACCACGACTCCATCCTCTTGGGCGCGGTAGGCTTTCCCGGCGTCCCGGACCACGTCTCGCTGTGGGGGCTGTTGATCCCGATCCGCCGCGAGTTCCGGCAATACGTGGCGCTCAGGCCGGTGCGTCTGTTCGAGGGCATGGACTGTCCGCTGGCCGGCCGGGCGCCGGGCGACATCGACTTCCTTATCGTGCGCGAGAACAACGAAGGCGAATATTCGGAAATCGGCGGACGCCTCTACGGCGGCACCGACGCCGAGATGGCCGTCCAGCAGAGCGTGTTCACGCGCATGGGCACCGACCGCATCATGCGCTACGCCTTCGAGCTGGCCCGCACCCGTGAGCGCAAGCACCTGACGTCGGCCACCAAGTCGAACGGCATCATCCACTCCATGCCGTACTGGGACGAACGCTTCGAAACGGTATCGAAGGACTACCCGGACGTGACGACGGACAAGTTCCACATCGACATCCTGAGCGCCCATTTCGTGCGCAATCCGGACTGGTTCGACGTCGTCGTCGGCTCCAATCTGTTCGGCGACATCCTGTCGGATTTGGGACCGGCCGTCACCGGCACCATCGGCATCGCGCCCGGCTCCAACATCAACCCGGAGAAGGAATTCCCGTCCATGTTCGAGCCGGTCCACGGTTCGGCCCCGGACATCGCCGGCCAGGGCGTCGCCAACCCGATCGGCCAGATCTGGTCGGCAGCGATGATGCTCGATCATTTGGGCCAGGGCGAGGCGGCGGCGGCGATCGTTTCGGCCATCGAGCGGGTGATCGCCGACGGCGGCACCCGGACGCCGGACATGGGCGGCAAGGCCTCGACCCGCGACCTCGGGCAGGCCGTGGAGGACGCGCTGTGAGCCGAACCCTTCCCCTCTATCAAATCGACGCCTTCACCGATGCGGTGTTCGGCGGCAATCCGGCCGCCGTCTGTCCGCTCGAGGCGTGGCTCGAGGACGACACCATGCAGGCCATCGCCACCGAGAACAATCTCTCGGAGACGGCTTACTTCGTCCCGGCCGGGACCGGTGAGGCCGGCGATTACGGCCTGCGCTGGTTCACGCCGGCTGCCGAGGTCGACCTTTGCGGCCATGCGACGCTGGCCACGGCCCACCTGATCTTCTCGGAGTTGGCGCCGGACCTGAAGGCGGTCCGCTTCGAAACCAAGAGCGGGCGGCTCGAGGTTTCGCGCGACGGCGATCTCCTGGTCATGGATTTCCCGTCGCGGCCGCCCCAGCGCTGCGACGTTCCAACGGGGTTCACGGACGCCGTCGGCACGGCGCCCGCCGAAATGTGGCGGGCGTCGAAGAACATGGCGGTGTTCGAGACCGCCGCCGAGGTCGCCGCCCTCGATCCCGATCTCGCCTATATCGCCGGCCTCGAAGGCGACGGCCTGATCTGCACGGCGCCCGGCGAGGATTGCGGTTTCGTGTCGCGCTATTTCGCGCCGCACGTCGGCATCCCCGAGGACCCGGTGACCGGTTCGGCCCATTGCACCTCGGTTCCCTATTGGGCCGAACGGCTCGGCAAGAACGAACTGCACGCCCGCCAGATCTCGGCCCGCGGCGGCGAGCTGTTCTGCGAGTTGGTGGGCGATCGCGTCCGCATGGCCGGCCGCGCCGTCCTCTATATGCAGGGAGAGATACGAATTTGAACGATACCGCCGCCATTCAGGGTATCAAGCTCGATCGGGCGGCCGGCGCGGCCGACATGGAACACGTCCGTGCCTTGTTCGAGGAATACCAGGCGTGGCTCGGCGTCGACCTCTGTTTCCAGGGGTTCGAAAAGGAACTGGCCGGCCTGCCCGGCAAGTACGGGCCGCCGGCGGGCTCGTTGTGGCTGGCCCGCGCCACCGCCAGCGGCGCCGTCGCCGGCGGCGTCGGCATGCGGCCCTTGGACGAGGGCAGGTGCGAGATGAAGCGCCTCTACGTGCGTCCGCCGTGGCGCGGCCGCGGGCTCGGTCGACGTCTCGCCGAGCTCGTCGTCGAGGATGCCCGCCGGGCCGGCTACGGGCGCATGTGCCTCGACACCCTGGGCCACCTCAACGAGGCCAAGCAGCTTTACCGTTCGATGGGATTCGTCGAAATCCCGTCCTACTACGACAATCCCCTCGACGACGTCACCTACATGGAGATGGCGCTCGCCTCCTGAGACCCCGAACGGCCGAAAAATAGCTGTTTCGGGGCGCCGTGACGTTGATATTTGTTGCCATTTTTTAATCTATCATTAGTATTTAGGCGGGAGGCGGGCTACTATACTTAGTAGGTTTTCCGCCGGGTTCGGATCGTCCATGGGTCCGAACCCATGGGTTAACGCGAGGGGGCGGCCCTGGTGCGAGGGGTTGAGAAGCAGGAATGAGGCGGTTGAAACGCTTGGCGCTCGCCGTTGTCGCCGCCGCGGGCTTGACCGGCTGCGGTCTGTTCGATGCCGACGTCTTTTCGAACGAGTTCTGGGCGTCGAGCCCGTTCCTGGGCGGCGACGAGGCCGAACTGGGCATCGCCGAAATGGCCAAGGGCAACTACGTGACCGCCGAGGGTCATTTCAGAAGGGCGCTGCGCTCCAACCCGAAAGACATCGACGCTCTGCTCGGCGCCGGCATTCTGTATCAGAACACCGGCCAGGCAACCAAAGCGCGCGAGATGTACGAGGCGGTGCTGGCGTTGCGGCCCGACGATTCGCACCAGTTCGTGGTGTGGAACAGCATCACCACCAGGCCGGCCTCGCAGATCGCCAGCGTCAACCTGTCGCTGCTCGACAGCGGCCAGGTGCCGGCCGCCATGGGTGCCCCGGGTGCCCAGCCGATGCCGGCGCCGGCCCCGCCGCCGGCACAGCCGATGGTCAGCGGCGCGCCGACGACGACGACGATGCTCGGCCGCACCGCGCCGCCGCCCCCCGAACCGATGGCGCCGATGGCCGAGACGGCGCCTCTCGGCAAGTTCGCGGACGGCGATTCCAACGTGATCTCCAGGTTCGCGACGCTACGCGCGCTGCGCGATCAGGGACTGCTCACCCAGGACGAATTCAACGCCCGCCGCCGCACCAACATCGGTGCCTTGCTGCCGCTGACCTCGCCGCCGCCGTCGGCCGGGCTGGATAGGCCGGTACCGTCGACGGGACAGATCTCGGGACGCTTGAGGGCGATCGGCCGGGCGCTCGAGATGCGGGCGATCTCGGTATCGCAGCATTCGGCCGAGCGCTCGATGATCTTGGACGCGCTGATGCCGTCGGCCCCGGTCGTCATCGCCCATTCGCCGGCCCCGCCCAGGGGCCTGATGGAAGCGGCCGATTCGGTGCGCCGCCTCGAACAGTTGCGCGACGGCGGCTACATCAGTTCCGACGAATACACCCGCGAGCGCCAGGCCATCGAGATGGCCATGCAGCCCGAGGCCCCGAAAGCGCCGGCGCTCGAGCCGATGCCCATGAAACCGGTCGAAGGCGCCGAAGCCCCCATGAAGGCGATGCCGGCGGGACCGCAACCGGCCGTGCATCTGGCGTCCTACCGTTCGCGCAAACAGGCCGACCGCGGCTGGGCGCAGATCAAGCGGGCGCACAAGAACCTGCTCGGCGATCTTGCCCATTCGGTGACCCGGGTCGACCTCGGCAGGAAGGGCGTCTATTTCCGCTTGAAGGCCGGACCGCTGCCCGACGCGGCGGCGGCCAAGGACATCTGCAACAAGCTCAAGCGCCGCCGCCAGTTCTGCGAACCGAGCACCATGGAGGCGGGTTAGAGGAAACGCCTCGTCTCGAGGGAAGCGGACCGACGGGCGGCAGCGCGGCGCCGGTTTCCGTTGACGGCCGGCCCGTCTCAACATTTCGCCCCCCATTGGGCGAACGGGAACCGACGCCCGCTGTGCCCCAAGAAGCGGACGGCTATATCCGAGACGGGATTCGTCCGTTTCCGATCCGAGGCAGACATTCCGATTGCTGGTGTCGATGAGCTACATCAAAATACCTCGGGCTCCAGTTGGCACGTTAAGTAGGCGAATTACGATGGATGAGAAATCGCCAATCGAGCGTCAATCCCTAATTCAAAATGTATTCTCGTTCACGGCTGTCCTGATTGTCAGCATCGTGGCGATCGGCGCCCTAGCGGTGATCATGGCACAAAGTCAGGATCGACTTGCGAAGGACAACTCCGTCCATTTGGCGCGATCGGTTTTAGACGAGATTGAACGTCAACTTGCCCGCCAGTTGGTAGATTACAGCTATTGGGACGTGGCAGTAGATAAACTTGTCACTGAACTGGATCCCGAGTGGGCCGACAACAACGTCGGTATTTACGCGTACGACAGTTTAGGCATGGCTTCGAGCTTTGTGCTCGATGCCAACGACCAGACCGTATACGCGATGATCGACGGAGAGCGACGCGAAGATAATGCCCTGACGCGGTTCGCCGGCGGCATCGACAAGCTGTTGGACCGCGCCCGCGCCGCGCCGCCGACAGCGGAACCGGTGCCTGCGAGCGGTTTTTTGACCGTGAATGGCGCTGTCCATTTCGCTGCGGCCAGCCGGTTGACGACCTACGTTCAGGAGGGCGGAAGCGAGCAGGCGATTGGAACGGAATCGGTCCTTATGTTCACCAAGGCTCTCGATGCCGACATGATTGCCGAGATCGGTAAGAACTATCTGCTCGTTGACCTACGGCTGGCGCCGCCCGCAGGTGCTATGTTGCCGGCCGAACTGGCGTTAACGGCGCCGGATGGAACAAAACTGGCCAATCTAACTTGGCGGCCCGAGACTCCCGCACAGGAAACCCTCACGTGGATAATGCCGTTGATCGGCCTGTTGTTGGTGGTCTTTGTCGTCGTCGCTCTGGTTTTTTACCGCAACACAAAGAAGGTCACGTATGCGCTGATCCGATATGTCGCCGAGATACGAGCTGCCGAAACCGCACTGCGAAAAAGTGAACGGCGAAATCGGGAGTTTGCGGCAAACGCGGCCCACGAACTTCGCACCCCTCTCGCCTATTTCCACTCCCATCTGGACAATCAGCCGGACAGCCCGGCAATCCGGGAACTCCTCAAAGAGGTGGACTTGATGTCGCGGCTTGTCGAGCAGCTACTTGCCTTGACGCGAGCAGATTCGATTACCGTTGGTCCGGAGGATAAAGCGGACCTTCACGCTGTTTGCGTTGACGTGGCAGCTTATCTGGCGCCGATTGCCATCAAGGAAAACCGCCTTGTCGAAGTTGTCGGCGCCGACGGTCCGGTGCATGTCAGGGGCAACGCGGAAGCCCTGGAAATGGCTTTACGAAACTTGGTCGAGAATGCAATCAAGTATTCGGACGACGGCACGACTGTTACCATTGACGTCTCCGACGACGGAACGGTCCGTGTCCTCGATATTGGGCCCGGCATTCCCGCCAGCGTTGGGGATTCCGTGTTCGATCGATTTGCGCGCTTTGACAACAGGGCAAGCGGCTTTGGTCTCGGCTTGCCTATCGTGCGAAGAGTTGCCGAATCCCACGGTGGCTCGGTGGAAGTCGGGAACAATCCGATGGGTGGCGCGGAGTTCGTCATTCGAGTGCCGATCGCAGCCTGACACTGAGGCGATCATGGCCACCGCGCCCTTGCACGCTCTAAGTTCCGTTAATCGCTAAGAAAGGACGAAACACGAGCTCTGCCGACAGGTCCGCTCTGTCTCCGATAAGGGATCCGATCGCGCTCAACTCCGTAGAGAATCCGTTCCACCGTCCTGGGGGAAGTGGGCCGACGGGCACCCGGCACTGCGCCCATTTCCGTTGAAGCTGCTCCGCCTTTCTTTTTGGCACAAGTCCGGTAGCATCCGACCACGATGTCTCCACTTGTGGACCGCACCTATCGCAGGCTTTTCACCGCCCAGGTGATCGCGCTCGTCGGTACCGGACTGTCGACGGTTGCACTCGCTCTTCTTGCCTATGACTTGGCCGGGGGGGATGCCGGAAGGGTTCTCGGGACGGCCCTGGCGCTCAAGATGGTGGCCTACGTCGGTATCGCACCCATCGTCGGTGGGTTCGCCCATCGCCTACCCCGCCGGCGGCTTCTCATCGTTCTCGACGTCGCGCGCGCGGGCTTCGTCGTCTGTCTGCCCTTCGTCACCGAAATCTGGCAGATCTACTTGCTGATTTTCCTGTTGAACGCCTGCTCGGCCGGTTTCACACCGACGCTTCAGGCAACGATCCCGGACGTGCTTCCGGACGAGCGGCAGTACACCCGCGCCCTGTCGTTGTCGCGGCTCGCCTATGACCTGGAAAACCTCTTAAGTCCGGTTCTTGCCGCCGCCGCGCTTCTGTTCATGAGCTACGATGCGTTGTTCAACGCCAACGCGGCTACGTTTCTGGCGTCGGCGCTCCTGGTGTATTCCGTCACCTTGCCCTCGCCCCAGCCACGGGAGCACCGGGCGGGAATTTGGTACAATCTGACGTTTGGTATCCGGGCCTACCTCGGGACACCGAGGCTGCGCGGCGTTCTCGCGCTTTCCCTTGCCGTCGCGGCGGCGGGCGCCATGGTGATCGTCAACACGGTGGTCTTTGTCCGTGATTGTCTCGGCGGTACGGAGAGCGAGACCGCACTGGCGTTTGCGGCCGTTGGGGGAGGGTCAATGGTCGCCGCCCTTCTTCTGCCCCGCCTGCTCGAGAAACTACCGGACCGCCCGTTCATGCTCTTCGGTGGCGCGCTGCTCGGCTGCGGCCTGGCGCTCGGCCTCGCGGCGTCGGACCTTCCCGCCTTGCTCATGGTGTGGTTCGTTCTCGGCGTCGGCTCGTCGTTCGTGCAGACGCCGGCCGGCAGGGTTCTCAGGCGTTCCGCACACGAAGAGGATCGGCCTGCGGTCTACGCCGCGCAGTTCGCCTTGTCGCACGCGTGTTGGCTGATTGCCTATCCGCTCGCCGGATTGTTGGGGGGAATGATCGGCCTTTCCGTCACCTTTGCGGTCCTCGCGGGTATCGCTCTGGCATCGACGGCGGCGGCCCTGGTTCTGTGGCCGGGGCGCGATCCCGGCGCATTCGAGCATGTTCACCCGGCCCTGAAGCACGAGCACATCCATGTCCATGAGGAGCACCATCAGCACCCGCACGAAGGCTGGGAGGGACCGGAACCGCACCGCCATCCTCACCGGCATGCCCCGCTACGGCACAGGCATCCCTACATTATCGATCTTCATCACCCGGTCTGGCCGAGCAGCTAGCTTTGCTCCGCCCCACCGGGGCCAAATCGAATGAGCCCAACGGTATTCGGTGAGAAAGCCGATCGCCGCTCCCGACTCGAAAAACGGAAGTCTTGGGGGTGGGGCGAACAATGCTCTGGATATCATTCGACTAGGGATCGCGCTAAACTAGCCGAGCTCTTGCTGGGGGAAAAGAATGACGCAGGAAAGTGTCACTCGACGGCTTGCCGCGATTCTGGCTGCCGATGTGGCAAGTTACACGCGCCTCGTCGAAGAGGACACGGCTGCGACGGTGGCCGCTTGGCAGACGGCGCGTGACGGCGTGATCGATCCGGGCATCACCAAGCATGCTGGACGTATTATCAAGCTTACGGGCGACGGATTCCTCGCCGAGTTCCACACAGTCCAAGACGCCGTCGAATGCGCCATTGAACTGCAGAACGGTCTAAAACCCGGTCCCTTGGATTTCCGCATGGGCGTCAGTCTCGGTGACATCACCGACGACGGGCAGGATGTTCATGGCGAAGGCGTCAACATCGCAGCGAGACTCGAGGCACTGGCAGACAGCGGCGGCATCTGCGTTTCCGGCGATGTCTACCACCAAGTGCGCAACCGGATCGATGAAGCTTTCGAGGATTGGGGCGAACAGAATGTAAAACACGTTTCTCATCCGGTCAGGGTTTATGCAATCGAGCGATTCGTTGCGAACCTCGGGGAGCGGGTCTCGACTGTTTCTGGTGGCACCGGCAGGTCCTCGGCGGCACGGGAGAAACGCCTGAAATTTGGCGCCGCCTTGGTTGCGGGCGCTGTTGCCGTGGTGGCAATAGCCGCCTTCCTACTTTTTCCACAGGACGAGAGCGAAACTACGCCGACCGGTCCTCGGCTCGCCGTGATTCCATTCAAGAACCTCAGTAACGCCAGGGAAGAAGACTTCTTCAGTGACGGCTTGACGAAGGATATCAACGCGCAACTCTCGCGGTTCACGAACCTGTTCGTTATCGCGCCGAGTTCGGTCCGCGGCTTTCGTGACAACTCAAGTTGCGAACATGTCCGGGCAGAACTGAAAGCCGACTATATTCTCGAAGGCAGCCTGCGCCGGTCGCAAAACGATCTCCGAGTGACGACGTCCTTCATTGACGCCAAGACATGTCGTCAGTTGGACTCGCCGGGGCCGTTTGATCGCGATCTGAGCGTGAAGAGCGTTCTCGACATTCAGTTTGAGATCGCGAAACGGGTAGTCGCCGAAATCGGATCTGCGGATGCGCCCTTGTTCAACTCTCGGATTCAAGATCGGATTCGCCGTAAAGCCCCCGAAAGCATCGCTGCGTATGAGTGTGTGTTGCTGTCGTATTGGTTCTACGAGACCTTCGCGCCGGACCGGCATCGCCGGGCCAGGACCTGTCTCGAACGTGCCGTCGAGACCAATCCCGACTACTCGCTTGGCTGGTCCCGCCTAGCGTTCAGCTATATCGAATCGAAGAAGTATGCGATCGATACGCCAGCCAATTGGGCCGAACTGAGCCGCTCGGCCGCAGAGCGCGCGGTCGACATCGACCCCGACAACCCGAACGCCTATTACGCCCTCGCAATTCTGACCCAAATGACGACCAAGAATTCGAGCGTTTTTAGAGAATTGGCGAGGAAGGCGGTCGATCTCAACCCCAACGATGCATTCATCCTCGCCGACCTCGGTACATGGATGGGCTACTCCGGCGAATGGGAATTGGGGAAAAGGTGGGTGGCTCGTGCCAAGCTTCTGAACCCCAAGCACCAGAGCTGGTTGGACTACATTTGGCACCTTCATCATTACCTCAAGGGCGAGTATCGAGAT
>CAYFMP010000064.1:15683-22094 GCA_964344215.1 uncultured Thalassospiraceae bacterium
TGCCCGCGACATTGCCCTCAGGATCAATTTGCCGGGTAACTATATGGTTCAGGCCAGTCTTACGGCCGCCTACGCGATGAACGACGAACTGGAAAAAGCTAAGAGCTCTCTCGAGCATCTGCTCAAAATTCGACCGGATTATGCGGACGATCCGCGCGCGCCATTTCAAACCCGCGGCATGCCGAAGGAACTGATCGAGGGCCTGATGGATGGTTTGCGTAAAGCGGGTTTGGAAATAAGAGGAACGCCATAGGGCCTCGGTCTCGACCGCTTTTCGAGGTCCGTCTCCGGCTGCAAACGGACACGGAGAAAGGACGCGACTGTGGTTCGATTTGTCCATGGTGGCGGCTCGAACGGACTGAACTCCCCAGAGAACCGGTTCCATCGGTTCGCCAGCACGGCGGACCGCTGGACGTAGGTCCGAGTGTGGAGGCCGCCCTCCGGCTCGCGAGGCCCCCCTACGGGGCACCTAGTCGTCGGTCCGCACGACGCCGTCGGCGGCCAGTTTATCGACGTCCTTCGAGTCGTCGCCCAACATTTCGGTGAGGATTTGCCGCGTGTGCTGGCCCAATTCGGGGGCCGGTTCGTCCACACATGACCCGAAACGCACGAAACAAACTCACTCTAGCGCCCGGAAAGGCGACGCGTAGATCACTTCACCGGATTGATCGTTCAGAGAACTTGGCAAGAGTTCCAACGCCATGAAGTATGGTTTGGGATAGTTCGTTTTGAACTTGCCCGCCACTGCTGAACTAAATCCAAAGCGCTCGTAATATTTCGGGTCCCCGAGAACAAAAACGGCTCGCCAGCCATCGCCTCTCGCCCGAGCGATGCTGTCCCAAATCAGACTTGATCCGATACCACGGTTTTGTTCGCTTGGTGCGACTGATACGGGCGCCAGGGCAAGACACCGGTGAGGCGCTTGAAGTTTCGACAACACAATATGACCCACGATTCTACCGTCGCGTTCGGCCACCAACGATATCACCACATCGCCGGAATCCCTCAGAGCATCGACAAGGTCGGCCTCCACTCTTTGGTCGAAAGCGGCGATGACCAAACTTCTGACCGCCGATCCATCGGCGGGAGTTTCTTCACGGATTACCATGCGACGTTGATGGTGGCTCGCTCGGCCTCTGTCAACATCCGTTTATAGTTGAGGCTGTTGAAAAAGTTGGCTGGAGGGTGGCGCTAGGATTTGCCTGATTTCATTTTTCGAGGGACGAATGGCTCCAGAGGTCGTCTTTACGGTCCTACGCGCCGTCAGGACAAGGTTTTAGGTTCCTCTGCCGGTCCCTTCGTGTCGAAGGTACATGAAGCCAGCGAGTGGGTAAGAAATTTCGCACTACGCGCCGGCAGAGGAGTTTTTCAACAGCCTCAGCTATCAGCAGACCCGGCGAATAAGGGCGATCGTCGTCCGTCTGGTCTCCGAAAGCATATTCGATCGGGCATACCGGTCTCATCGATTCAATTCCGTCGTCTCACTAGATCGGATCACGTTTTGTCGGAAACACGGGGTGTCGACGACAAAACGTGTGAATCCGATCGGTTTCAATGATGTAGAGCAGATTCACATGCTTTGACGGATCGCCTGAGCGATTCCGACAAAACATGATCTGCTCTAACGCGGCAGGCCGCCAGGCGTTCGGTCGAGTGCGACGCGGAACCCTTGCGCCCGCGAGGCCGATCCATGGATCTCCTCAATCGTCCGTCTGGACGACGCCGTCGGCGGCCAGCCGGTCGACGTCCTTCGGATCGTAGCCGAGCAGCTCGGTGAGAATTTGCCGCGTGTGCTGGCCGAGGTTGGGGGCCGGAAGAGCGGCCAGTTCGGGCGCGGTCGACAGGTGCGGCGTCGTGCGCGCGAACTTGAAGGCGCCGACGTCGGGGTCGTCGATCTCCATCAGCATGCCGCGGGCCGCCACGTGCGGGTCGGCGAACACGTCCTCGGCCGTGTAGACCGGGCCGCACGGGACGCCGGCCGCGTTCAGCGTCTCGACCGCCTGGTCGCGGCTCATGGCGCCGAGGTAGTCGTTGATGATGGGGGCGAGCATGTCGGAGTTGGCCGAGCGGGCCGGCGCCGTCGACGTGCGCTCGTCGTCGATCAGGTCCGAGCGGTCCATCGCCTCGCACAGCCGACCCCACAGGATGTTATCGGGGCAGTGCAGGGCGATGTAGCCGTCCTTGGCCTCGAAAGCGCCGCGCGGGTAGTAGTTGGTGAGCTTGCCGCGCTCGCCCATCTGGCCGGCAACCGAATAATAGGTGACCATCTGCTCGTTCAGCGACAGCATGTTGTCGAACATCGCCGAATCGACCAGTTGCCCCTGGCCGGTGCGTTCGCGCATGTAGAGCGCCTGCATGATGCCGTACGCCGTCATGCAGCCCGAGAACACGTCGGCCAGCCCGTAGATCGTCCAGCTCGGCGGTTTGTCGGCGAACCCGACCAGGTTCATCATGCCGCTCATGGCCTCGGCGACGATATCGAAGGCGGGGCGGTCGGAGTAGGGGCCGCGGAACCCTTCCATGCGGCCGAAGCCGGAGATGATCGCCCATACCAGGCCGGGGTGCAGCTCGCGCATCTCCTTCTGGCCGAGGCCCTGGCGGGTCATCGAGCCGGGCCGCAGGTTCTCGACGACGACGTCGGATGCCGCCACTAGCTTCCGAAAGATTTCCTGGCCGGCCGGCTCGCGCAGGTTCAGCGCCAGGCTCTTCTTGTTGCGGTTGTAACCCATGAAGCCGGCCGCCTTCCTGACGCCGTCCTTCTCGGCGAACGGCGGCATGGCGCGCCTCGGGTCGCCGCTTCCCGGTCGCTCGATCTTGATGACCTCGGCGCCGGCGTCGGCCAGCAGCATGGTGCAGTAGGGGCCGGCCATGTACTGCTCCAGCCCGGTGACGCGGACGCCGGAAAGCGGGCGTTCCATGATGTGTTCTCCTTAAGCGTGGTCCCGGTTATCTTATGGGTGATAGACGCGGCCGTCCATGAGGCGGCGGAAGGTCCTGAGCGCCGTCGTGCTGGCGACGTGCCAGCCGGTATCGGTTCGCCGCACGTCGGCGTTCATGGTCAGCACGCCGGACGGGTTGGCGATACGCAGGTCGGCGTCCGCTTCCGCCGTGCTCAACTCGGCGGCCAGGCTCTCGGACATCCGGGCCGCCGCCGCCAGGCACATGGCGCCGGTCAGCGGCACGGCGCGGTGGATGTTGCCCATCGATTCCATGCGGACGGCGATATCGGACTCGGCGGCCCGGAACTGTCGCCCGTCCAACGCGGTGAACGGGCCGGGCCCGGCGATCAGCGCCGCCTTCGGCGATCCCTCCGGTGCGTCCTCGGGGCGCCCGCACAGACCGGCGGCGACGGCCGCCGTACGGCGCACGGCATCGAGCTTTTCCATCAGGTCGCGGTCGTCGTCGAGGACGGCCGGCGGCTCGGCGCCGCCGACGCCGAAATCGTCGGCCTTAACGAAGACGCACAGCGCCGCCGCCGCCGCAATCGTCGCCTCGACCTCGCCGACGCCTTCGACGTCGAGCACGTCGCGGGCGTTGCCGGTCGGCAGGGCGCTGGCGGCGAGCCCGCCCAAGGGGGCCTGGAAGGCGAGGCGGATCGGCGCTCCGGTGCCGGCGACGCCGGGAATTTCCAGATCGCCCTCACTGACGGCGCGGCCGGCGGCGACCGCGAAGCGGGCGTGGACGACGACGTCGGTGTTGATGTTGTAGAGGCGGACCGTGGCCTCGCCGTCGTCGACCGGGAAGATGCCCTGGTCGACGGCGAACGGGCCGACGGCGGACGTCATGTTGCCGCAGTTGGCCGAATAGTCGACCTCGGGCTTGTCGACGGAGACCTGGGCGAAGGTGTAATCGACGTCGGCGTCGTTGCGCCGCGAACGTTCCACCCACATCGCCTTCGACAACGAACTGATGCCGCCGCCGAGCCCGTTGAGCTGACGGCCGTAGGGGTCGGGGCTGCCGAGAACATGCAGCAGCAAGCGGTCGCGCTCGGCCGGCTCGGCCGGCAGGTCCTCGGTTCTAAAGAACACGGCCTTGGACGTGCCGCCCCGGTAGAACGCCGCCGGTGTCGATCGTTCGGGCATGGCCGGGATCGCTCCTCGCCCTTAGTCGCCGATCCATTCGACGACGGTCGACAGGCCCATGCCGACGCCGATGCACAGCGTCGCCAGACCATAGAACGGGCGCGGCGCGTCGGCCGCGCGGCGCTGCATCTCGTGCATCAGCGTGACCAGGATGCGCGCTCCTGAACAGCCCGTCGGATGGCCCAATGCGATGGCGCCGCCGTTGACGTTGGTGTTGGCGTGATCGAGCCCTAAGCGTTTCATGCAGCCGATGGTCTGGGCGGCGAACGCCTCGTTGAGCTCGACCAGGCCGATGTCGTCGATTGAGAGGCCGAGGCGCTTCAGCAATTTCTCGGTCGCCGGCACCGGCCCGTAGCCCATGACGCCGGGATCGACGCCGGCGGCGGCCGAGCCGAGCCAGCGCAGCTTCGGCTTCAACCCGAGCTCATCGGCGTGCCGGCGGTTGCCGAGCAGCAACGCCGCGGCGCCGTCGTTGACGCCGCTCGAATTGCCGGCGGTGACGGTGCCGCCCTGGCGGAAGGCGGGTTTCAGCTTGGCCATGTCGTCCACGGAGGTGTCGAGTTCGAAGCGGCCGTTGGAGCGCTTGTAGCGCGGGTGCTCGTCGGTATCGACGACGAGCGGGTCGCCACGCCGCTGCGGGACCTCGATGGGGACGATTTCTTCGGCGAACAGGCCGCCGTCGATGGCGGCGACGGCGCGGGCGTGGCTCTCGACGGCGAAGGCGTCCTGGTCGTGGCGGCTGATCTGCATCTCGTCGGCGATGTTCTCGGCCGTCTCGCCGAGGCTCTGGATCGGATAGAGCTCGTCCATGCGCGGATTGTCGAAGCGCCAGCCGACCGTGGTGTCCCACATCTTCGGGTGCCCCATCATCGGCGTCCGGTCGGGCTTCGCCATCGCCCACGGCGCCCGGCTCATGCATTCGACGCCCGATCCGATGAACAGATCGCCTTCGCCGGCAATGACCGCGCGGGCCGCCTGGTTGACGGCCTCCAGGGCGGAGGCGCAGTTGCGGTTGACGGTGACGCCCGGCACCTCCTTAGGGAACCCGGCCAGCAGCACCGACATCCGCGCCACGTCGCGGTTGTCCTCACCTGCCTGGTTGCCGCAGCCGGCGAAGACGTCGTCGAGCCGGGCCGGATCGACGCCGGTGCGCGCCATCAGGCCCTTGTAGACCTCGGCCAGCAGGTCGTCGGGCCGGATCGAGGAAAGCACGCCGCCGAACTTGCCGATGGGGCTGCGCACACCGTCGATGATGACGACTTCGTTCATGATGGCCTCTCGGGTGTGTGGGGTCAGTTGGCCGGTTGTACCGGCGCCGGCAGGATGATACCGCCTGCGGGCGCCGGCGGGCTCGGCGTGCCGCGCGGCGATACGGTCAGGGTGACATTGGCGCCGAGCAGCGCCGAATCGGTGATGGCGATGGCCAACACCCGCTCGCCGTTGACGTAGGTCAGGATACTGGTCGGCGCCCTGACGGATGTGATCTCCTGCCACTGGTGCTGCGGCAGGGCGCGCCGGTAGAAATCGAACAGGACATCGGATTTCGACGAGGTCTTGAGCGCCAATTGGCCGAACCACGGGTTCGACCCGAACACCAGGGTCTTTTCGATATTGATCTTGGCGCCCTCGGGCACCGGCAGGTCGGGGAACTGCGAGAACGCGACCTTGGCCTTCTTCGAATCGTCCGATCCGGCCCGTGGCGGCAGCAACGAGCCGCCGGAGCCGCACGACGCCAGGATGAGCAGGCCGAAGGCGAGGCAGCCTCGGCGGAAGGCAGTGGATCCGAATCGGAAGAGCTTTGGCATGGCGCGCATGACCCCCGAACTTGCGGACCGCTGGGCGTGAGGCCGGCCCGGGGAATCTTTCCCCTTCTTCGTATATCACCCCGGCCGCTCCAGGCCAACCGGGAGTGGCCGAATTCGCCGGTTTTTTGCGGCTTCGGGTGGCATCCGTGAAGTTTTTCGCCTATAATACTTTTTTCGGCCTGAATTGGTTTGACAAGACGTTCGTGAGCGCCTAGAAAGCGCCTCCGCCGACGGAGTTGGCAACAACTCCGACGGTGTGGTCTGGTCTTTTTCAGGCCCGGTGCTCTTTGACATTGTGAATAGGTTTAGAAGGGATGCGCGGGCGGCGGAATCGCCGTTCGGACGTAATCGAGACTCGTCCATCTGTGCATCTTTTAAGACTCTTAAAAGTTTGTGCATAGGATGGCTCTCGACATTCTTGCGCGAGCGCTTCGGCGCGCGTGGAAGAATTTAACTTGAGAGTTTGATCCTGGCTCAGAACGAACGCTGGCGGCATGCTTAACACATGCAAGTCGAACGAAGGC
>CAYFMP010000065.1:0-21437 GCA_964344215.1 uncultured Thalassospiraceae bacterium
CCGCATAAACGAAATCCCGTCAAACCGCGGGCTTTCATGAAATATCCAGGCTAGGTCCGTTCGAGGTCGTCGAGCAACGCTGTCACGATGCGCCGGAGTCGGTCCAGGTCGGGACCTTCCGACAAGCGGTGATCACCGTCCTTGACGAAGGCCATTTCGACGTCCGTCGAGCGCAGCTTTTCGGCCAGGACCAGGCTGGTCCGCCACGGCACGTCCTCGTCGTTCATGCCGTGGATCAGGCGGACCGGAACATCCAACGCGATGTCAGCGCGCAACAGCAGGTGCTCCCGCCCGTCGTCAATCAACGCCTTGGTGACGATGTAGGGCTCGCCATCGTCGTAGCAGTTGGGTAAGTGGACGCAGCCATCGCGCTCCATCTCCTTTTTCTGGGCCGGCGTCAGTTCGCCGGCGATCAAGTCCTCGGTGAAGTCGGGGGCGGCGGCGATACCGATGAGTCCGGCGATGCGTTCGGCGCGGGCCAGGGCGGCCAGCAACATGATCCAGCCGCCCATCGAGGAACCGACCAAAACCTGCGGACCGTCGCTCAGCCTATCGAGCGCAAACACCGCATCGTCCGCCCAGGCGCCGATGGTGCCATCCTCGAAGGCGCCCGACGACGCCCCGTGACCGGTATAATCGAAGCGCAGAAAGGCCTGTCCGCGCTCGGCACACAGGGCTTCCATTGCCAGCGCCTTGCCGCCCGTCATGTCCGACTTGAACCCGGTCAGGAAGACCACGCCGGGCGACTTGCCCTGGCGCCGGTGGTAAGCAATAGTCGCGCCGCCTTCCCGTGTTACACTCTGGGGTACGGAGTCCGGGGAATTGGTCATGGCAGGCTCGGGATCATGAACGAGAGCGCGAAGGATACCATCAACCCGACGCCGGAGGAACGACGCAGCGGCGATGAAACGGAGTTGCCCGAAGACGAGCCGACCCGCATGGCGACCGTGCTTCAGGTGGTGCCGGAACTGGGTAGCGGTGGCGGCGTCGAGCGCGGCACCGTGGAAATCGCTCAGGCCATCGTCGAAGCCGGCGGCCGCGCCATCGTCGCCTCGGCCGGCGGCGCCAAGGCTTACGAACTGACCCGCGTTCGGGCCGAGCACGTGATCCTGCCGTTGAATTCCAAGAACCCGCTGGTCATACGCGCCAATATCGATCGCCTCGCCAAGCTCATCGAGGAGCAGAACGTCGATATCGTCCACGCCCGGTCCCGGGCGCCGGCCTGGAGCGCCTATTTCGCCGCCAAACAGACCGGGCGACCCTTTGTCACCACTTTTCACGGCACCTATTCGACCGGCGGCTATCTGAAGCGCAAATACAACTCGGTGATGACCCTCGGCGACAGGGTGATCGCCATTTCCGCCTTCATCGCCGGTCACGTGCGGCGCGTTTACGGGGTGCCGACATCCAAAATCAGGACCATTCACCGCGGTGTCGACTTGGCCCGTTTCGACCCACAGAAAGTGAGCGCCGAACGAGTCGCCTCGCTTGCCGCCGATTGGCGGCTGCCGGACGGCGTGCCCATCGTCATGTTACCGGGACGGCTGACCCGCTGGAAAGGCCAGACCGTGTTCATCGACGCCATCGCCAAGCTCGGCCGCCGCGATATCCGTTGCTTGCTCGTCGGCGGCGACCAGGGCCGCGAGGACTACCGCCGCGAACTCGAAGGACTGGTCACTCGGCACGGCATGGGCGAGGTCATTCGCATCGTCGACCATTGCGACGACATGCCGGCCGCCTACATGCTGACCGATGTAGTGATTTCCGCCTCGACCGATCCCGAGGCGTTCGGGCGGGTGATCATCGAAGCCCAGGCGCTGGGCCGGCCGGTTATCGCCACCGATCACGGCGGCGCCCGCGAGACCATCGTCGAAGACGAGACCGGCTGGCTGGTACCGCCGGGTGACAGCGAGGCGTTGGCGGCGACCCTGGAGAAAGTTCTCTCGCTGAGCGAAGCCGAGCGTACCGAACTGGCGGCAAAAGGCGTCGCTCGGGTGCGTGAGAAGTTCTCCAAACAGGACATGTGCGCCAAGACGCTGGAGGTCTACAACGAAATCCTGCGTGAGAAAGCGGACCCAACGGCGTGAGCGAGCGCATTCTGGTGATCAAGCTCGGCGCGCTCGGCGATTTCATCCAGGCCCTGGGTCCAATGGCCGCCGTTCGGCGTCATCACCAAGACGCCGCCATCACTCTCTTGACCACGGCGCCCTATGCTGCGTTTGCCGAAGCGTCGGGTTACGCCGATACGGTATGGATCGACGACCGCCCGGGCGCGCTGGCCCTCGGCGGTTGGCTGACCCTGCGGCGCCGTCTTCGGTCCGGCAGTTTCCGTCGGGTATACGATCTTCAGACCTCGGACAGGAGCTGCCGCTATTTTCGCCTGTTCTGGCCGGGGCCGGCACCGGAATGGTCGGGAATCGCCAAGGGCTGCTCTCACCCTCACGACAATCCGGACCGGGACCGCATGCACACCGTCGAGCGCCAGTCCGAGCAACTGCGTATGGCCGGGGTCGAAGGCGTGCCGCCGCCCGATGTCGGTTGGGCGAGGAGCGACATCGAGCGGTTCGGCCTCGACCGTCCGTTCGCGCTGCTGGTGCCCGGCGGCGCCCGCCACCGATCGGACAAGCGCTGGCCGGCTCGGCGGTTCGCGGAATTGGCCGAAAGGCTTTCCGAATGCGTCATCCAACCGGTCTTGATCGGCGAGGCGGCGGACCGCGACGCCATTGCGTCGATCGCTGAAACCGTCGGCGACGCCGTCGATCTGAGCGGGCAGACGGACCTGTTCGATCTGGCTGAACTCGGCCGCCGGGCGGCGCTCGCCGTCGGCAACGACACCGGACCGATGCACCTGATCGCGGCGGCCGGCTGTCCCAGCGTAGTCCTTTTCTCCAACGCCTCCGATCCGTCCCTATGCGGTCAGAGGGGACCGGTCGTCGGTGTACTCCGACGGCCCCGGTTGGACGATCTCGACATCGACGAGGTCATCGCCGAAACCGAACGCTTGGGGCGTCCTTGACAGGCAGCCGATTCGCTATACATTTCGGCCGTTTTCGTCTTCCAATACTGATCCGGAACGATGGTCGCCATTACCCTCCCGGACGGCAACGTCCGCACATTCGACAAGCCGGTCAGCGGCGCCGATTTGGCGGCCGATATCGGCCCCGGTCTGGCCAAGGCCGCACTCGCCATTCGTCTGAACGGCGAGATCCGGGACCTGGCTACCGTGATCGAGGACGACGCCGAAGTTTCGATCGTCACGTCGAAGGACGAAGATGTGCTTGAACTGATCCGTCACGATGCCGCCCACGTCATGGCCGAGGCCGTCCAGGAACTGTTCCCCGGCACCCAGGTAACCATCGGCCCGGCCATCGAAAACGGATTCTATTATGATTTCGCTCGCAACGAACCGTTTACCCCGGACGACCTCGGGACCATCGAGGCCAAGATGCTCGAAATTATCGAGCGCGACGAACCTTTCGTGCGCGAGGTCTGGGACCGCGACGCGGCCATCGCCACCTTCCGGGAGAAGGGCGAAGTCTACAAGGCCGAATTGATTGAGGATTTTCCCGACGGCGAGGAAATCGGCATCTACAGGCAGGGCGAGTGGTTCGACCTGTGCCGCGGTCCGCATCTGCCCAGCACCGGCCGCATCGGCAAGGCCTTCAAGTTGATGAAGTTGGCCGGCGCCTATTGGCGCGGCGATTCGAACAACGCCATGCTGCAGCGGATTTACGGAACCGCCTGGGCCGACGAGAAACAACTTAAAGCGCACCTGCATATGCTGGAGGAAGCGGAAAAGCGCGACCACCGGCGTTTGGGGCGCGAGATGGGATTGTTCCATCTGCAGGATGTCGCCATCGGCTCGGCGTTCTGGCACCCGAAGGGATGGACCCTGTACCGAACCGTCCAGGACTACATGCGCAAGCGTCTCGATGAAGGCGGTTATGTCGAGGTCAACACCCCGCAGCTGGTCGACCGGGCGCTGTGGGAGGACTCGGGACACTGGGAGAAATTCCGCGAGAATATGTTCATCGCCGAGGTCGACGAAAGCCGCGGTGGCGGCGAGACCCACGCTGCGCCTGACCCCAGCGCCAGGCCTGGCGACGATGCGGCGACCCGGTTTCTGGCGTTGAAGCCCATGAACTGCCCGTGCCATGTGCAAATCTTCAAACAAGGCATCACCAGCTACCGCGACCTGCCGGTCCGTATGGCCGAATTTGGCTCCTGTCACCGCTACGAGCCGTCGGGCGCGCTGCATGGGCTGATGCGGGTTCGCGCCTTTACTCAGGACGATGCCCACATCTTCTGTACCGAAGATCAGATCGAAAGTGAAACGAAACGTTTCATCGACCTTTTGATGAGTATTTACAAAGACTTCGGATTCGAGGACGTGGTCGTCAAGTTCTCGGACCGGCCGGACGTGCGGGCCGGATCGGACGACACCTGGGATCGCGCCGAGAAGGCGCTGATGGATGCGACCACGGCAGCCGGCACCGAGGTCGAGCTGAACCCGGGCGAGGGCGCCTTCTACGGGCCGAAGTTGGAATTCGTGTTGAGGGACGCGATCGGCCGCGACTGGCAGTGCGGGACGCATCAGGTCGATTTCGTGTTGCCCGAACGGCTCGACGCCGCGTATGTCGGCGAGGACGGTGGTAAACACCGCCCTGTCATGCTGCACCGGGCGATTCTGGGGTCTTTCGAGCGTTTCATTGGCATCCTAATCGAGAACTATGCCGGACGCTTCCCTTTCTGGCTGGCTCCGCTGCAGGTTGTCGTCGCCACCATCACCGACGCCGCCGACGACTATGCGAGGAAAGTCCTAGCTGCCTGCGAAGACGCCGGTCTCAGAGCGGAAGCCGACCTCCGCAACGAGAAGATCAATTACAAGGTTCGAGAACACTCCCACGCCCACGTCCCGGTGATGCTGGTGGTCGGGCGGCGTGAGGCCGAGGACGGCACCGTCGCCGTGCGGCGCCTGGGTGGAAAAGACCAGGAAATTCTTGAACTTGAAGAGGCAACCGCTAGACTGCGGAACGAATCGGTCAGCCCGGCCGGCCTGCTTCAAGGGCGCTAGCGGGCGGGCCGCCGTAGGGCCAAGCGTCGTAACGAACGAGAGGAGATATTTCAATAGCGAGACGACCCATGAACCAGCCGCCGACCCGCCAGGGTCCGCGGGTGAATGATCAGATCGAGGCGCCCGAAGTTCGCGTTGTCGATGCCGATGGAGAGATGGTCGGCGTACTCCCCGTAGCAGAAGGAATCGAAATGGCCGACGAGGTCGGATTGGATCTGGTCGAGGTGTCCCCCAATGCGGAGCCGCCGGTCTGCAAGATTCTTGACTATGGGAAATACAAGTACGAAGAGCAGAAAAAAGCCAACGAGGCGCGCAAGAAGCAAAAGACCATTGACGTCAAGGAGATCAAGATGCGCCCCGGTATCGACGAGCACGATTATCAGGTCAAGATGCGCAGTGTCAGGCGCTTTCTCGATGGCGGCGACAAGGTCAAGATGACCATCCGCTTCCGCGGCCGGGAGATGGCCCATCAGGAACTCGGCATGAAGGTGCTGGATCGGGTTCGCGAGGAAGTCGATGAACTGGCCAAGGTCGAACAGTTTCCGAAGACCGAAGGCCGCCTGATGACGATGGTAATTGCGCCCAAGTAACGCCTCTCCGTTTTCAAAGAGATAACCTCCGGGACACCTTGCAATGGAGGCTGGCGAGCGCTATAAACCGCGCTTCTCGACGACGAGTGGTCCGGCGGGGCATGCCCAGCCGCTCGCAGGTTGACCTTGAAGAACACGAACGAAATAGAAGGAAAACGAAATGCCCAAGCTGAAGACCAAATCCAGCGCCAAGAAACGGTTCCGTCTGACTGGGTCGGGCAAAGTCCGGGCCAATGTCGCCTTCAAGCGCCACGGCATGCGCAAACGCCCGCAGAAGATGAAACGCCAGGCGCGCGGCACCATGATCCTGTGTGACGCCGACGCCCGTATCGTCAAGTCCTACATGCCGAACGCTTAAAAGCCGGAGAACCGAACCCATGGCAAGAGTGAAAAGGGGCGTGACCACCCACGCCCGGCACAAGAAAGTCATCAAACGGGCGCGCGGCTATCAGGGCCGTTCCAAGAACACGTTCCGGGCCGCCATCGAGCGGGTCGAGAAGGGATTACAGTACGCATACCGCGACCGCCGCAACCGCAAGCGCGCCTTTCGCAGCCTGTGGATCCAGCGTATCAACGCCGGCGCGCGCGAGCACGGGATGACCTATTCTCAGCTCATTAACGGATTGGGCAAGGCCGGGATCGAGATCGATCGCAAAGTGCTTTCCGATCTGGCGATCCGCGAGCCGGACGCGTTTAAGGCCTTGGTCGACCAAGCCCAGGCCGCTCTCGCCAAGTCCGCTTAAGAACGACCGCCCGAACGGGCGTTGTAAGGAAGAACGGAAACGGGAGCCGCCGGCAGGGCAGGCTCCCGTTCGATTGTTTGGGGGAAACGGACAAACCGATGGACGATCTGGAAACACTTCGTTCCGATCTTCTTGGGGCGGCCGAAGAAGCGGCCGATTTGGCGGCGCTCGAACAACTACGCGTTTCGGCGCTCGGCAAGAAAGGCCGCATCACCGCCCTGATGAAAGATTTGGGCGGTATGGACGCGGAAGCCCGCAAACAAGCCGGCCAAGCCCTCAACGTCTTGAAGGCGGAAGTTGCCGGCGCCATCGAGGCGCGACGCGACGCCCTATCCGCGGTCGAACTCGACGCCCGGCTGATGGAGGAGCGGATTGACGTAACCCTGCCCGTCCGGCCCGAACAGGACGGCCGTATCCATCCCATCAGCCAGACCCTGGACGAGGTCGTCGCGGTGCTCGGCGAGATGGGGTTCTCGGTCGCCGAAGGTCCCGATATAGAGGACGATTGGCACAACTTCACAGCGCTCAATATACCACCCGACCACCCGGCCCGTCAGGAACACGACACCTTCTACCTGCCGGGAGGCGGTGAAAACGATCGAATGGTCCTCAGGACCCACACCTCGCCGGTGCAAATTCGCACCATGCAGAAGCAAAAACCGCCGCTTCGCATCATCGTGCCGGGCCGCACCTACCGTTGCGATTACGACGCCACGCACTCGCCGATGTTCCATCAGGTCGAGGGATTGGTCGTCGACGAGACCACGCACATGGGGCACCTGAAAGGGTGTCTGATCGATTTCTGCCGCGCCTTCTTCGGGGTCGACGACCTGCCGGTCCGCTTCCGGCCGAGCTATTTCCCGTTCACCGAACCGTCGGCCGAAGTCGATATCGGATGCACCCGGGAGGGCGGCGAGTTCCGTATCGGCCACGGTGACGACTGGCTGGAAATTCTGGGCTGCGGCATGGTCAATCCGCGAGTGTTGGAGAATTGCGACATCGATCCGGGTAGATACCAGGGCTTCGCTTTCGGCATGGGAGTCGAGCGCATGGCGATGCTGAAGTACGGCATCCCGGACCTACGCACGTTCTTCGAATCGGACCTGCGCTGGCTCAGGCACTACGGCTTCAAGGCCCTCGACGTGCCGAGCATGGTCGGAGGGCTCAATCGATGAAGTTCACGGTGAGTTGGCTCAAGGAGCACCTTGACACCCAGGCCGGTGTCGATGCCCTGGTCGAGCGCCTGACCATGGTCGGCCTCGAAGTCGAGAAAGTGACCGACCGGGCGGAAGGGCTGGAGACCTTCGTCGTTGGCCACGTGCTCGACGCCGCACCGCACCCGAACGCCGACAAATTGCAGGTATGCCGGGTCGATAACGGATCCGAGGAGGTCGAAGTGGTGTGCGGGGCACCCAACGCCCGGACCGGCATGAAAGGTGTATTTGCCGCCTCCGGCTCCCATATCCCGGGTACCGGCATTACCCTGAAACCGACCGAGATCAGGGGCGTCACCAGCAACGGCATGCTGTTGTCGGAACGCGAGATGGGATTGAGCGACGATCATGAAGGTATCGTCGAACTGCCGGACAAATCACCGATCGGCGCGTCGGCCGTTTCGGTCATGGGCCTGGACGATCCGATCATCGAAATCGCCATCACCCCCAACCGCGGCGATTGTCTGGGCGTCCGCGGCATCGCGCGTGACCTTGCAGCATCCGGAATCGGCAGTCTGAAACCGCTGACCAACGGTCCGCTGCCCGGTACCTTCGAGAGCCCTGTCGAGGTGTACCTGGAGTTCGACGAGGCGACCGCCGACGCCTGCCCCTATTTCGTCGGGCGCTACGTACGCGGCGTGCAGAACGGCGAAAGCCCGAAGTGGCTCAAGGACAAGCTCCTCGCCATTGGCCTGCGACCGATTTCGGCCCTGGTCGACATCACCAATTTGATCACCGTGGATCTCGGCCGGCCGCTGCACGTTTTCGACGCCGCCAAGGTCAATGGCCACATCCGCCCCAGGCTGGCCCGGCCGGGCGAGAAGTTGCCGGCGCTCGACGGCAAGGAATACGAACTCGATGGCGAGATGACGGTGATCGCCGATGACGACAAGCCGGAAGGTTTGGGTGGCGTCATCGGCGGCGAGGATTCAGGCTGCACCGGTGAAACCACCGACGTGTTTATCGAGTCCGCCTACTTTGATCCGATCCGTACCGCCATGACCGGACGCAAGCTCAATATCCAGTCCGACGCCCGCTATCGGTTCGAACGCGGTGTCGATCCGGCTTTCCTGGTCGACGGTATGGAGATCGCCACTCGGTTGGTCATCGACCTGTGCGGCGGCGAAGCTTCGGAACTAGTCATTGCCGGCCAGGAACCGGACTGGCGCCGCCAAGTCGCGCTACGGCCCGGCCGCATCAAAGAGTTGGGCGGCGTCGACGTACCGCTCGACGAGATTGAGCGAATCCTCATGGTGCTCGGATTCACGGTTGACGAGGACGGCGACGATTTCGAGGTGTCGGTGCCGTCGTGGCGCAGCGACATCGTCGGTGAGGCTTGCCTGGTCGAAGAGGTTGTTCGCATCTACGGGTTCGACAAGATTCCAGCGGTGTCAATGGACACCGACGGCGCCCTGCCGAGCATGGCCCTAACGCCGGTGCAGAGACGGCGCTCGGCGGCGCGGCGGCTGTTGGCCGGTCGCGGCATGGTCGAAGCGATCACCTACTCGTTCCTCGGTTCAGAAGAGGCCCGGTTGTTCGGCGAGGTTCCGCCTGATCTTGAACTGGTCAACCCGATCAGCACCGACCTCGACGTCATGCGCCCGTCCGTTCTGCCCAATTTAATCGATGCGGCCGGCCGCAACGCCGCCCGCGGCACCGAGGACGCGGCCCTCTTCGAGGTCGGGCCGCAATTCTCGGGCGACAAACCCGAGGACGAGTTCAACATGGTAACCGGCATTCGCTCCGGCGCCATCGGCGATCGCAACTGGGCTGGACAGCCTCGGCCGGTCGACGCTTTCGATGCCAAGGCCGACGCTCTAGCGGTCCTGGCCGATCTCGGAATTCCGGTCGAAAAGGTACAGATCACCGTCGATGCGCCGCGCTGGTATCACCCGGGAAGGTCCGGCGTCATGCGCTTGGGCCCGAAAACGGTGCTCGCCAACTTCGGCGAGATTCATCCGGGCGTGCTTGGGAAGATGGGCGTCAAGGGTCCCGTCGCCGGTTTCGAGGTTTTCATCGACAACCTGCCCGAACCAAAGACCAAGAGCGGCGGCGCCAAGCCGCACCTCGATCTGCCGCAGTTTCACACGGTCGAGCGCGATTTCGCCTTCGTGGTCGACGCCGACGTGGACGCCAGCGCCGTCGTCAGCGCGGCGCGTGGGGCCGAGAAGAAACTCATCGTCGGGATCAAGGTATTCGACGTTTTTGCCGGAGGCAACCTAGGCGACGGCAAGAAGTCCCTGGCCATCAACGTGACCCTGCAGCCGCTCGAGAAGACCCTGACCGATGAAGAGATCGATGCGGTAGCCGAGCGTATCGTCGACAGCGTCACCAAGAAGACCGGCGGCGTTCTCCGAGCCTGATCCGGAAGACGGGAAAATGCAGCCGCTGGTCAACCTTCCCGACGAAGTTCGAAAGCGGATCAAGGGAGTGTTCGCCGACATCGACGACACCTTGACCACGGAAGGCAAGCTGACGGCACAAGCCTTCAACGCCATGGCCGACCTTCAGGCCGCCGGTTTTCTGATGGTGCCGATTACCGGCCGGCCGGCCGGATGGTGCGACCATATCGCCCGCATGTGGCCGGTCGACGCGGTAGTTGGGGAAAACGGCGCCTTCTATTTCCTCTACGATCACGCCGAACGGAAGTTTCGCAAGCGGTTCATGGCAAGCGACGAGGAGCGCCGCGAACGGCGCCGGCGCTTTGAGGATGTCACCGAAGATATCCTAAGTCAGGTGCCAGGTGCGGCGCTGGCTTCGGATCAGCCGTACCGTGAAGCCGATCTTGCCATCGACTATCGCGAAGACGTCGCGCCGCTCGACGACGCCGCCGTCGATCGCATCGTCGGGATCATGGAAGCGGCCGGCATGACGGCCAAAATCAGTTCCATCCACGTCAACGGCTGGTTCGGCGACTACGACAAGCTGACCATGACCCGGTCCATGATGGCAGAGTGTTTCGACACGGAGCTGAATTCGGAAAAGGAACGATACCTTTTCGTCGGCGATTCTCCCAACGATCAGCCCATGTTCAGGTTCTTCCCCCATGCCGTTGGAGTCGCCAACATCAACGAGTTCGCCGATCGGCTGGAGACCACGCCGGCCTACGTCACCGTCGCCTCGGCCGGGGCCGGGTTCGCGGAGGTGGCGGGGGCTCTGCTGTCGACCCGTTAGGGCGCAACCGTGTAGACCCGGGTCGGCGTCGTCCGGCCACGGACGGTGATCTCCCCGACTTCTTCGAAACGACACAGCCCGCGGCAGGCTTCGGCCGTGTTCTCGCCGGCCAGGACGTAGGTTCCGTGATCCTTGTTGAGCTGTTCGAGACGGGCGGCGATGTTGACGTCGTCGCCATGGACCGTGAACGAAAGTCGGCTCTCGGCGCCGATGGCGCCGATCACGATTTCGCCGGTGTTGATACCGCAACGGGTCTTGAGAGCAATACCATTGCCGAAGGTTCTCGTCCTTCCCACTTCCTGAATGCCGAGCGAGGTGCGAACGGCGTTGGCGGCGTGATCCGGATCGGACGTGACCGCATTGAAAGTAATCAGCATCAGGTCGCCCTGATACTGGGTGATGACACCGCCGTAACGGTCGATGACTTCGGCCATGGCGCCGAAGTAGTCGTTCAAGGTTTGAGCCAGCTCCTGCGGGGATAATTTCTCCGATACTGTCGAGAACGCCTCGATGTCGGTGAACACCACCGAGGCGGTTTTCAACTCGCCGTCGCCCGGTTGAATGGCTTCGTCGGCAGACGTGATTCGTTCGGCCACCTGATGCGAGACGAACCGCGACAGGTCTTCCGCCGCCGCGCCCTCGTAAACGGCTTTGTTCAACGTGCGCTGTGCCCTGAGAATGGCCACGGCCAGCACCGCAGTGACCAGGACGATGGAAATGATCTTGTCGACCTCGGCGCCGATGAGAACGGCGTTGGAGGTCAGGTAGGTAACGTAATTGCGGGTGATCATCGGGTCTTCGGGGACAGCGAAAATGACGTAAAGCACCAGACAGAGCCAACCCAGTGCCGCCGCACCCCCGGCCAGCACGATATATCGGGGCTCGAACCTGAGCGCCCGAAGGGCGATGAAGATAAATACGTAGATCATCGTCGGCGCCTTCAGGTAGAAGGACGGTGGCTGCTGGTATTGAATATGAAAACTCCAGATCAAAACCATCAGCAGGCCGATATCCATGATGACGGAAATCATCAGCAGCCATCCCGGCAGGTACGGCTTGTAAGAACAACCGAGGCGAACCACGGTGAACAGGAAATAGAGGCCCAACGCCCACGGAACCGGTTGAAAGGGTGCGCCCACCGCCGTCGACGGCGCCAGCGCGAACAGGCTGGCGAAAACCATTACCAGAACCAATTGAACCCAGCTGATCAGTTTTTCGCTATTGATCTGCTGTTGGGCGATCGATTGTTGAACCCGTGCCGGAAGGGCGGAGCCTAGCCGTTCGCCGAAGATGAACCTCGAGAGGTTGCTCCACATGAACCTTGCACCTCAATCGGACGACGATCGCGTCCCCACATTGTCGTTCAAAATGGCGTCCTTTACCGCCTCACATTTGTTCACGAGGTGTTGTTTGAGTAGAACGGCGAGGCGTTGGCCGTCGCGGGCCGCCAAGGCATCCAATATCCGTTCGTGCTCCGCCATTGCTTCATCCCAGCGCGTGCGCGAAATGTTGGCCATGTAGCGAGCACGACGGATACGCCCGGTCAGACCCCTGAAGACAGCGGCTAGCGTTCGATTGCCGGCGGCATCGAGAATTCGCTCGTGGATCGCCTCGTTGAGGCGGAAATAGTCGGCGCGATCGCCACGTGTATGATGCAGCGCCATCTGATAGTGCAGGGCCTTGATCTCGGCGATTTCCTCGTCGGTGATCCGCTGGCAGGCCAGTTCGCCGGACAAGGCTTCCAAGGCACCCATGACCGGAAACATCTCGTCCACATCCTCGGTGGTCAGCTGCGAAACCCTGGCTCCCCGGTTGGGCAGCAGCGTCAACAGGCCCTCCGAGGCCAGCACTTTGAGCGCTTCGCGAAGCGGCGTACGCGAGACCCCAAACCGGCTACAGAGGTCCTTTTCCGGGATTCGCGCGCCGGCCACGAGCTCGCCGTCGAAGATCATGTTTCGAAGATGTTCGGCGATTTCCTCGTGCAGGGAGGCTCGGCTGATCGGTGGAGTCCCGGTATCGTCGTTGGTCGGTGCGGGCAAGTTGTCGGTATCCATCGCCGTCAATCCCTCGGCTTCAAGGCCGCTTCGAGGACGCGAGCGACATGGACAGCCGACCGACCGGTTCCATCTTCGATCTGGTGGCGGCAACTGGTGCCGCCGGCGACAATAAGGGTATCGCCGGACTCTCCGCGTATGGCCGGAAACAGCGACAGTTCCCCCATTTTCATGGAAATTTCGTGGTTGCCCCTTTCGTAGCCAAAGGCGCCGGCCATGCCGCAACACGAACTCTCGACGATCTCGATTTCCAGGCTGGGAACAAGGCCAAGAACGCGCTCCAGCGCATCCATGGTCTGAAAGGCCTTTTGATGGCAGTGACCGTGGACAAGGGCGCGATGGTTCGAAAGCGGCTCGAGGTCGAGTTCGAGCCGGCCGGCCGCGTCTTCGGCGGCCAGGAATTCCTCGAACAGCACGGCATTCCCGGCCAACGCCTCGGCGGCTTCGCCAAGGCCCATGACCTGGGTCTCGTCGCGCAGCGAAAGAAGGCAGGACGGTTCGAGCCCGACGACGGGAAGATTGCGTTGCAGGAACGGCCGTAGGGCATTCAGCATCCGCTGAGCCTCGGTGCGCGCCTCGTCGATCAGGCCGGCCGCCAGGAACGTCCGTCCGCAACAGAGCGGCCGGTCGCCGTCGTGGGCCGGCGGAAAATGTATCCTGTAACCGGCCGCCGCCAGAACGGCGACGGCGGCGCGGGCGTTTTCCGGTTCGAAGTAGGTGTTGAATGTGTCGGCCCAGAACACCACCTCGCGCCCCTTCGGGTTGCCGGTTTCGTAAGTCTCGGGCCGAAACGGATCGGCGTGCCAAGCCGGAAGTGGGCGTTTGGCGCTGAAGCCGGTAGCGAGTTCGCCGATCTGCGACAATCCGGGCACGGTGTTACGAAGGTTGAGAAGAAGGCCGAACCTGGAAGCGGCGGGAGCGTACCTGGGAAGGAAAGCGACCAGTCTGTCGAACAGGCGGAGGCCGTGGCGCTTGCCGCGCTGGTAGAGGAACTCGATCTTCATGCGAGCCATGTCGACGCCGGTCGGGCACTCCCGCTTGCAGCCCTTGCAGCCGACGCAGAGCTTCATGGTCTCGTACATATCGTCCGACAGCAGGACGTCCCTGCCCAGTTGGCCGGAAAGGGCGAGGCGCAGGGTATTGGCGCGGCCGCGGGTCAGATGCTTTTCGTCGCCCGACGCCCTGAACGACGGGCACATGACGCCGTCGGCGGATTTGCGGCAGGCGCCGTTGTTGTTGCACATCTCGACGGCGCCGCCGAAGCCACCCCAGTCTGACCAGTCGAGACCGGTCTCCAGAGATGGAACCACGTAACCGGGCTTGTAGCGGAACAGCGAGCGGTCATCCATCTTCGGTGGTTCGACAATCTTGCCGGGGTTCATCAGGCGCTCTGGATCGAACGCCGTCTTGACCTCGCCGAAAGCCTCGACCATGCGCGAGCCGAACATGGTTTCGTGAAATTCGGAGCGGGCCAAGCCGTCGCCGTGCTCGCCGGAGTGCGATCCCTTGTATTCGCGGACCATGGCGAACGCCTCTTCGGCGATCTGACGCATCTTGCCGACGTCGATGTCCGATTTGAGGTTGAGCACGGGGCGGACATGGAGGCAGCCGACCGAAGCATGCGCGTACCAGGTGCCGGTGGTGCCGTGCTTGGCGAATACGTCGGTCAGGCGGGCCGTATAGTCGGCCAAGTCCTCGAGGGCGACGGCGCAATCCTCGATGAACGAGATCGGTTTACCGTCTCCCTTCATCGACATCATGATGTTGAGGCCGGCCTTGCGAACCTCCCAGACGGCTTGCTGGAAATCGGGTTCTATGGCCGGCACAACAGCGTCGCGGTGCCCGATATCCTCCATCAGCTCGACCAGTTGCGCCAGCTTGCGGTGCTGCTCACCAGCTTCGTCGCCGGCGAATTCGACCAGCAACAGCGCCTCGGGCTCGCCTTGTACAAAGCGCTCGACGGCGGGACGGAACAGAGGAATGTCGCGCGACAACTCGATCATCGTTCGATCCACTAACTCGACGGCGGCCGGCTCCAGCTCGACGATGTGCTGCGCCGATTCCATGGCGCTGTAGAAGGTCGGGAAATGGCAGATGCCAAGGACCTTGTGGGCAGGCAGCGGTTGCAGATCGAGCTCGATGCCGGTGGAGAACGCCAGCGTTCCTTCCGAGCCGACAAGCAGATGAGCAAGATTGGGGTGAGCCTGATCGACGCCGACCGTCGCCTCCGCCCACGCCCCTCGCTGGGTGCCTTCCGGCATCAGGGCGTCGATGTTGTAGCCGCCGACCCGGCGCATCAGGTCGGGGAAGCGATGCGTGATCTCGTCGGCTTCGCGACGGCCCAAGTCGAGCAGGCGGGAGACCAGCCCGGCCTGTTTGACGGTCAGAGCGGCGCTACCGGCGTTGTCGGTGACTTCGCCGAATCGCATGGTGGAGCCGTCCATCAGGATGGCGTCGATTGCCTTGACGTTGTCGCGCATCGGTCCGTAGCGGATCGACCGCGCCCCGCAACTGTTGTTGCCGGCCATGCCGCCGATGGTGGCGCGGCTGCCGGTCGACACGTCGACCGGAAACCACAGTCCTTGCGGTTTGAGGAAGGCATTGAGGCGGTCGAGCACCATGCCGGGCTCGACCAACGCGGTACGGGCCTCGGCGTCGAACCACAGCACCTGGTTCAGGTGCTTCGAGACGTCGACGACGATAGCCTCGCCGACCGTTTGGCCGCATTGCGAAGTGCCGCCGCCCCGCGGCAGTACGGGAACGCCCTCCTCGGCGGCGACCTCCATGACCCGAACCACGTCATCGCAGGTCTTCGGCACAACAACCCCGATCGGCTCGATTTGATAGACCGAAGCGTCGGTGCTGTAACGTCCGCGGTTGAACGGATCGAACAGCACCTCGCCTTCGATTTCCTTGGTCAGGCGCGCCGACAGATGGCTGTCGCCGATCCGTGAAAGTTTTTCGTTCGTAGCCTGGGTATGGCGCGCCATCAATGGCTCCTATCAGGAAACGCAGTCGCAAAGATCATACCATTTTGAATGCAAAAAGCAAGATCATGACGGGTATTCGAAAGTTCTCTGTATTCGAACGCTGGAAAATAAACACAAAATTAGCAAATATGGGGTATCGAGAAATCTGTTGATGTGCGACAGAATTGAATGCATAATGCGATCCAAGAAACTAATTCGAATATCGCCATCGGTTCCGAGCGCTCCCGCCGGAACTGAGGTGAGGAGATATTGTGATGTCTTTTCGCAGCGGCCGCCATTTCCTGCAGATACCCGGACCCAGTAACGTTCCCGACCGCATTCTGCGGGCCATCGACCGGCCGACCATCGACCACCGCGGTCCCGAGTTCGGCGAGTTCGCCATCGAGGTTCTCGAAGGACTGAAGAAGGTGTTCAAGACCGCGGGCGAGGTCGTCGTCTATCCATCCTCCGGAACCGGTGCCTGGGAGGCTGCCCTCGTTAACACGCTGTCGCCCGGCGACAGGGTGCTGATGTTCGAGACCGGCCAGTTCGCGACGCTGTGGTCGGAGCTCGCCTTCAGACTGGGGCTCGAAATAGAGCTGGTTCCGGGCGACTGGCGGCATGGCGTGTCGGCCGAAGCGGCCGGGCAAATCCTCGCTAACGACAAGGCCCGCGAGATAAAGGCCGTCTGCGCCGTCCACAACGAGACTTCGACCGGGGTTACCTCGGACATTCCCGCTCTCAGGCAGGCCATCGATGCCGCCGGGCATCCGGCACTGCTGTTCGTCGATACCATCTCGTCGCTGGCTTCAATCGACTACCGGCACGACGAGTGGGGGGTGGACGTCACCGTCGGCTGTTCTCAGAAAGGGCTGATGCTGCCGCCGGGTTTGGGCCTCAACGCCATCAGCACCAAGGCCCTCGATGCCGCCAAGGCCAACGCCATGCGACGGTCGTATTGGGACTGGCAGTCGATGCTGTCCAACGCCGCTTCCGGTTTCTTCCCCTATACGCCGGCGACCAACCTGCTTTACGGTCTCAGGGAAGCCCTCGACATGTTGTCCGAGGAAGGCCTCGACAACGTCTTTGCGCGCCATGACCGGCACGCCGAAGCCACTCGCCGCGCCGTTCAGGCCTGGGGGTTGGAGATTCTGTGCCAGAACCCGGACGAGTATTCCAGCGTGCTGACCGCCGTTCTGGTTCCCGAAGGCGAGGACGCCGACGCCCTGCGCGACCTCATCCTGGAACGTTTCGACATGTCGCTGGGCACAGGCCTCGGCAAGGTCAAGGGCAAGGTGTTCCGGATCGGCCACCTCGGCGACTTCAACGACCTGATGCTGGCCGGCACGCTGGCCGGCGTCGAAATGGGCTTGGGCCTGGCCGGCATTCCGCACCAGAAAGGCGGTGTTGCCGCCGCCATGGATTATCTGGCCGACCCGGCCGGCGCCCGTTTCGACTAGGCGGCTTCAGACGACGCGGATCCGGACCATGAACGACACCCTTCTCGTCGAACGTCAGGACGGCCTCGTGACCGTCGTCTTCAATCGGCCGGACAAGATGAACGCGTTCACCAAGCAGATGTGGCAACGGCTCGGTCAGGTCTTCGGCGAGTTGAAAGCCGACGACAGTGTACGCTGTATTATTTTGCGCGGCGCCGGCGAGCGTGCCTTCAGCCCTGGCAACGACATCTCCGAATTCGAGAGCGAGCGGTCCAACGCCGAACAGGCGGAGGCCTACGGCGGCATTATGAACGCCGCCATTATCGCGCTTCGTGAATGCCCGCACCCCACCGTCGCCATGATCCACGGCGTCTGCGTCGGCGGCGGATTGGAAGTCGCCGGCACATGCGATATCCGGATATGTGGCGAATCGAGCCGGTTCGGGGCGCCGATCAGCAAGCTCGGACTAGTCATGGGATATGCGGAGATCGGCTGTCTGGCCGATTTGGTCGGTCGCCGAGCGGCCTTGGAAATTCTCCTCGAGGGGAGGGTGTTCGGCGCGGCGGAGGCCCTTGAGAAAGGCGTCGTCAGCCGTGTCGTCGCCGACGACCAGGTCGAACAGGAAACCGTCGCCGCAGCCGGACGGATCATCGCCGGCGCACCCTTGGTCCACCGTTGGCACAAGAAATTCCTGGCCCGGCTGGCTGATCCCGAACCCCTAAGCGAGGAAGAGATCAGGGAAGGGTACGCGTGTTACGACACCGAGGACTTCCGGACCGGCTACCGGGCATTCCTCGAAAAGACCAAGCCCGAATTCAAGGGGCGGTAGAGATGACGGACAGGAAGGGGCCGTTGGCCGGGATCAAGGTCGTTGAACTGGCCCATATCATGGCCGGACCGGTATGCGGGTTGATGTTGGCCGACCTCGGTGCCGACGTCGTTAAAGTCGAGAAAGTCCCCGGCGGTGACGATTCGAGACGCTTCCTGCCGCCCGATATCGATGGCGAATCGGCCGCCTTCATGATAATGAACCGCAACAAACGCGGGATCGCCCTCAACCTGAAGAACGAAGACGGCAAGGCCGTCTTGCGCGAAATGCTGAGGACGGCCGACGTCGTCACCGAGAACTACCGGGCCGGCACCATGGAAAGGCTGGGATTTGGCTACGACGTGCTACGTCGCGAAAACTCGGGCCTGATTTATTGCGAGATATCGGGTTTCGGGCGCACCGGACCATACGCGGAGCGCGGCGGGTTCGACCTGATCGCCCAGGGTATGAGCGGCCTGATGAGCATAACCGGCGAAGGGCCCGACCGTCCCTTCGTCAAGGTCGGCGCGCCGGTCACCGACATCACCGCCGGCATCCTCGGCGCCATGGGAGTCTTGGCGGCTTACGTCAACCGCCTCAACACTGGACGGGGCCAGAAGGTCGATACCTCGCTGTTCGAGGCCGGCATCGTTCACACCTATTGGCAGTCGGCCATCGGGTTCGCCATCGGTGTGGCGCCGGGACCGATGGGCTCGGCGCATCCCTTGAACGCCCCGTATCAGGCCTTCGAGACCAAGGACGGCTGGATTACCTTAGGCGCCGCCAACCAGACCAACTGGCTGAAGTTCCTGGAAGTGATCGAGCGCCCGGAACTGGCCAACGATCCTCGTTTCGCCGACGGCCGCGGCCGCATGGCGAACTTAAAGGAACTGACAGACCTGTTGAACGCGATCTTTCTCGAACGGACCAAGGCCGAATGGCTCGCGCGGCTGGAGGCCGCCGGCGTGCCGGCCGGTCCGGTCCTCGACGTCAACGAAATGCATGCCGATCCGCACGCCCTTGCCCGCGGTATCGTCACCGAGGTCGAGCACAGCCGCTTAGGTCCCGTCAAGACCATCGGCTGCCCGATCCAGTTTTCCGAGACGCCGGGCGAGGTGGCGCAGGGCGCGCCGGTCTATGGGGAGCACACTCGGGAAGTGTTGGCAGAATACGGTTTCGGCGAGGATCGGATCGCTGAACTGATCGCTTCCGGCGCGGCCGTCGCCGCCGACGGAGATTAGGAAATCATTTAGGCGGCAATAGTCTTGCGGGCGCGGGTAATCCGCTTGATTTGACCTTCGACAGAGATGTCGATGATCGACGTGATCTCTAGATCACGATCCTCGAACACGTTCTCTCCCGGATGCTCATTCTTCCAAGCCTCGACACTCGCGTCCCTTTCGACCAGCAGACTCTCGATCTGTGGACGGTACAGACGCAGCAGGCTGGTGATCCAGATATTGACCGGCCAGGAAGGCGTGGCCAAATCCATTTCGAAATGGTCGAGCAGAGATATGACCGTTTCAGCGCTGTACCAGGTTTCGCCCGTCACCCAGCGGTTGGTGGTAAACAGCCGGATCGGGAACCCGGCCCGGTTCATCGAGACGCCGACGAAATGGGTGAGGGCATCGTTGTCGCTGCCCGGTTCCTCGAGATCAGCAACGTCGGCCGGCTTGGCGTCGCCAGGCATGCCCTTGGGTCTCAGGAAGGTATGAAAGTGGCCGTGTTCGACTCCCCACTTCTTGGTTCGGTTCTCCGGGGGATGCGCATGGTAATAGAACTGTGAGTGGGTTTCCGGATCGTAGACGTCGCCTGGCGGATAGTGGTCCCATTCGTAGAACTCGCCGTGTCCGCGAAGCACTTCACCGACCACATTAGCATCGCTCTTCCGAAGGATGCGGTAGCACTCCAGAATACGCTCGCCGGCTTCGGCCATGGCGTCCAGTCTATCTGGGGTAAGGTCAGAGAAATTCACCATCGACCTCCGATCGGACTCTACCGGAAACGGCGCAATCGCGAAACGAAACAGTCGACGAACGCAGTCGCCGCGAGCCGGAAAACCGGCTCGCGGCGATGAAACGAGAAGCACGGTTCGGCCAATTAGTTGGTTTTCTTGGCGGCGCAAGGGTTACAAGGGTTACAGGGGTTCTTGGCGGCGCACGGGTTGCAGGGATTGCAGGGGTTCTTTTTCTTTTTCTTCTTGGCGGCGCATGGGTTGCAGGGGTTCTTCGCCGCGCAGGGGTTGCACGGGTTGCATGCCGACGCTGCGAGCTGAATGAGGTCCTGCGACTTGGCGGAAGCCGCTTGGGCCTCGGGCAGGACACTTATGGCCCCTGCGCCTGCGAGAGCTGCGATCCCGACCGCCGTGATGGTTTTCTTGAGCATTTCCGATCTCTCCTGTAGTTCGGGCACCTAAGTCATGTGGACTGTAAACCTATCGCAGTCGCCATGGCTGCTGGGGTAAAGTCGTTTCAAGAATGTGTGATCGGTTCGAGAAGGTCCGGTCTGAGAACGGATAGCGGCGGCGGTCTAACAGACCGCCGCCGCTTTGTATCGAAGAAATCCTCCGTTCGATGGGCCGAAAAGGAAATCGTCCCTTCAAGGGACTCGAAGACTCCTACATACGGTATTCCTCGGGCACCAACATGATGTGGTCTTGGTCCGGCGCGACACTTGCGTGGCATTCGGCGCAAAACTTCATGCTCATGCCCTTGCCGCGCGTCATTCCCGCGACCTTGCCGTTCGGCATGATCATCGTATATCGCCAGTCGCCGGAGGCCTTATTGAATCCCTTGTTCATCTTTTCCATGAGAAACAGGGGGCCGACCGAAACTTTGCCGTCAGGTCGGACGGCGAAGCTGTCCTTGGCCAGGACGCTGCCCAACGGCATGGTTCCGGCTTTCTCGTATCTCTCATAGCGGTAGTCGCCGTGCGGATCGGCGTAGTTGTTCACGTACCGGCTGCCGTGGGTCGCCGATTGATAAGGCGAACTTGCGACGTTCAGCCAGCTACCGTATTCGCGGGCCTCCTCAAGTCCCGACTTCCTATAGGCCTTGCTCATCTCTCCCTTCAGACAAGCATAGACCGCTTTCGCTTCAGCCGGAGAGATTTCGACGACTGAAGCGCCACCACAGGGATTACACGGGTTGCAAGGATTACAGGGGCTGCAGGCCTTCTTGGCAGCGCATGGGTTGCACGGGTTGCAGGCCTTCTTGGCGGCGCACGGGTTACACGGGTTGCAGGGGTTCTTGGCGGCGCATGGGTTACATGGGTTGCAGGGGTTCTTGGCGGCGCACGGATTGCACGGGTTGCAGGCCTTCTTGGCGGCGCACGGATTGCACGGGTTGCAGGCCTTCTTGGCGGCGCACGGAT
>CAYFMP010000066.1:0-21268 GCA_964344215.1 uncultured Thalassospiraceae bacterium
CGCCGGGCCGTTACCGCCATGAGCGCCGACGAGCGCGATCTTCTGGACGGTCTGGTCGCCGACCTGAAGGCGTTGCGGGCGAGGGAAGGTGGCGCCAAACCGAAACCGCCCGGCGACCATCACCCCGATCCGAAAGAGCCCGGCGAACCGACCGATCCCGACGACGGGAACGATGAACAAGGCAAGCAGAAGAAGTGCCGGCAACTGGCCGTCGATCTCGCCAACGCCGAACAGGCCGCCAAGGAGGCGAAAACCGAGGCCGAGGAAGCCGACAAGGAGTTCGAGAAGTGGCGGGAAGAGTCCGAAAGAATCACCAAATCTCTGGATAACGCACTCGCGCAGTTGGCAATCGAAGTAGCGATTCCGGCCTTTGGCGCTATCCGCAACCTACGGCGACTCCTCGAAGCCCGATCGGTCGATTCACTGACGATTGTCCAACTGCTGCGGCTGAACGAACGGTTGGGCGAATCCCGAGAAAAGGCAGAAGAGGCTTTGGCGCTCAGGACACTCCGCGAAACGACGGTTGAGGAACGGAAAGCGAAGGCCGCACGTATCAATCGAGAGATCGATAGACTCGAATGTTCCGACTAACTCGGAATCGGCTGTCATCCATCAGGGGTATTTTAGAAATCTACACAACCGGTTATCGTCCAACGGCTGCGGTGGAATGGAACGGTAAGACAAGGGAAATATGACATGCGTGCATTTTGTTCGTGCATTGCCGCGCTCGTCTTCATGTCGTCCTTGCCCGTCAAAGCCATAGAGCCCGCTCTCGAAACGTTCGAGACTGGAAAAGGCTATTTGACGCTAGGCGGTATTGAACAGGTCTATTACGTTCGAGGCCTTACAGACGCTTTTAGGTATTTGTCCCAAAAGCCCGCCGGGAATTTCAAGGGATTGGCACGCTGTTACCGCGAACTCGGAGCGAATTCGGTACAGATCGCCGTTGTCATGGAGCTATTTTACGAAGATCCGGCCCGGTACAACAAGGCATTGGTGGGCGTCGATTTTAGGCCGCTCCCTGCCGTTGAAGCGTTTGCCGAATTGAGCAAACACTCTTGCAAAGCATACCTGGAAATCGAGGCCAAGCCGTAATCCTGCGGGAGTCTTTCCGGCGGCCACCACCCCGACCCGGAGGAGCCCGGCGAGCCGAAAGAGGCGAAGAAACCTGATCCCGAGGACGGCGACGAAGAACGGGACAAGGAGAAGAAGTGCCGGCAACCGGCCGTCGATCTCGCCAACGCCGAACAGGCCGCCTGCCCGGGGACGACGGCAGGAACCCGACGTTCAACCAGTTTCGCGGGCGGCTGCGGACCCAGCCGGATCGGGCGTTCTCCCCCGCTCCGCCGCCCCGGCGACGGCGCGGCGGAACAGGTCCGCGTGCTTCCAGCGCCCGGCCTCGGCCCGGCCGGCCAGTTCGGCAAGCTCGGCGGGGCCCAGGTCGAGCCTGGACAGGCGGCGGGCGGCGGCCGAGCGCAGGTCGCGGACGCCCAAGGCGTCGAGCCCGACAAGCGTCACCAGGAAGCAGACGATCCAGATTGGGAAGATCGCCACCCAGGCGATCGAGATCATGGCCGACGCCACGTACTCCTCGATGCCTTCACGGAGCGTCAGGTCGTTCAAGACGAAAAACGCCCAGACGGCGATGGCGGCGGAGACGAAGAACAGTGCGATGGCGGCGGCCCGCGATAGGTGGCGGGCGCCATCCAAGTCGTCGAGCGCCGACAGCGCGCCCGGCAAACCTTCGGCTTCGTTATCGGACCGCTCTCCGGACAGAGGTTGGATCGATTCGACAACCATGTCGCTGCCCTCGACCTTTCGCCGATAAGGCCATTCTACCCCGCCCGGCCGCACCGCCGCCACTTACTTCGTCCCGGCCGGTGTCGCCGCCCTCCTCCGTCATTCCTGCGAAAGCGGGAATCCAGACCGACCGTCCAAACATGGACCCCCGCCTGCGCGGGGGTGACGGGGGATCGGCGCCGGGGTGGCGGAGCGTGCGTCCAAGCCCGCCCTTCATCCTGCGACGTTGCTCGGAACGAGTTCTTTTCCGGCCTCACCCCGGACCGCCGCTTGTCCTTGCCCGGGCCGAGCGCGGCTGCTATGACGCGCACCGATATTTCTCGAATACCGGAGCCCGCCCATCATGTCTTCCACCGATTACGCCGTCGCCGATCTCAGCCTCGCCGAGTGGGGCGAGAAGGAGATGTCCCTCGCCGAATCGGAGATGCCCGGCCTGATGGCCGTGCGCGCCGAATACGGAAAAGCGCAGCCGCTCAAAGGCGCGCGCATCGCCGGTTCCCTGCACATGACGATCCAGACGGCGGTGTTGATCCGCACGCTCGAAGCCTTGGGCGCCGAGGTCCGCTGGGCGTCGTGCAACATCTTCTCGACCCAGGACCACGCCGCCGCCGCCATCGCCGCCGCCGGCACCCCGGTGTTCGCCAAGAAGGGCGAGACGCTCGAGGAGTACTGGGACTACGCGCACCGCATCTTCGAATGGGCCGACGGCGGCGCGCCGAACATGATCCTGGATGACGGCGGCGACGCGACGTTGCTGCTGCACCTGGGCCGCGAGGCGGAGGCCGACGCCTCCGTGCTCGACAAGCCTGGAAGCGAGGAGGAAGAGGCGCTGTTCGCCTCCATCAAGCAACGTCTCAAGGACAGGCCCGGCTGGTACGCCGAGACCGGCGACGCCATCCGAGGCGTCACCGAGGAGACGACGACCGGCGTGCACCGCCTCTACGAGATGGAGAAGAAGGGGACGCTGTTGTTCTCGGCCTTCAACGTCAACGATTCGGTGACCAAATCCAAGTTCGACAACAAGTACGGCTGCCGCGAGAGCCTGGTCGACGGCATCAGGCGGGCCACCGACGTCATGATGGCCGGCAAGGTCGCCACCGTCGCCGGCTACGGCGACGTCGGCAAGGGTTCGGCCGAGAGTCTGCGCAACGCCGGCTGCCGGGTGCTGGTCACCGAGGCCGACCCGATCTGCGCGCTGCAGGCTGCCATGGAGGGCTTCGAGGTGGTGACCATGGAGGACGCCGCGCCCCGCTCCGACCTGTTCGTGACGGCGACCGGCAACATCGACGTCATCACCGTCGATCACGTCCGCGCCATGAAGGACCGCGCCATCGTCTGCAACATCGGCCACTTCGACAACGAGATCCAGGTCGAGGGCTTGCGCAACTTCAAATGGACCAACGTCAAGCCGCAGGTCGACGAGATCGAACTGCCCGACGGCAAGCGGGTCATCCTGTTGGCCGAGGGACGGCTTGTGAACCTGGGCTGCGCGACGGGGCATCCGAGCTTCGTGATGTCGGCCAGCTTCACCAACCAGGTGCTGGCCCAGATGGAGATCTGGAACAACCCGGACGCCTACGACAAGAAGGTCTACGTGCTGCCCAAGCACTTGGACGAGAAGGTGGCCTCCCTGCACCTGGAGCAGCTCGGCGTCGGCCTGACCACGCTCAGCCAGGAACAGGCCGACTACATCGGCGTTTCCACCGACGGCCCGTTCAAGCCGGACAGCTACCGGTACTAGGGCGCCTCGACGGGCTCGGGGTGGGGCCGTCTCGTCCATTCATCATCCCGGACAGGCGTCGGGCCGTATCGAAGGTTGCGCCGCACCCGGAAAACCGTTTACGGGGACGGCGCCTTGGGGGCAAACTCACTCCTGTCGCCGACCATCCCTGCGAGGTGCGCCGATGTGCCGCTGGCTGGCCTATGCCGGACCGCCGATCTATCTGGATTCGCTGCTGTTCCGTCCCGAACACTCGTTGATCAACCAGAGCCGGGCGGCGATCCGCAGTTTGAGCGCCATCAACGCCGACGGCTTCGGCGTCGGCTGGTACGAACACCGCGCCAGGCCCGGCGTCTTCAAGGACGTGCTGCCGGCCTGGAACGACACCAACCTGCGCGACATGGCCGAGCAGATCAGATCGCCCCTGTTCTTCGGCCACGTGCGGGCCTCGACCGGCACCGCCACCATCCGCGCCAACTGCCATCCGTTCCGCCATGAGAACTGGCTGTTCATGCACAACGGCTCGATCGGCGAGTTCGAGCGGGTGCGCCGCGAGCTGTCCATGCGCATCGCGCCCGAGCTATACGCGTGCCTGCAGGGGACGACGGACAGCGAGGTCCTGTTCTACCTGCTGATCACGCACGGGCTGATGGACGACCCGGCCCGGGCCTTCGCCAAGGCCGTCGCCGAAGTCGAGGAGGTGATGGCCGGGGCCCAAATCGACGAGCCCTTCAACATGACGGCCGCCGTCTCCGACGGCGCCGCCGTGACGGCGCTGCGCTACGCCGACCACGACGATCCGCCGAGCCTCTATTACGCGTGCGGCGCGCAGCCGCTCGACCTCGCCGGCGAAAGCGCCATCGAGCCCGGCACCTCGACGCTGATCCTTTCCGAACCCTTGGATACCGAGGCGCAGTGGAACGAGGTGCCGGCGGCCCACCTGCTGATCGCCGCCGACGGCGGCATCGCCGTCGTGCCGTTCGAGCCGGCCCGATAGGGCGCCGGGCCCGCCGCCCTCCCTTTGTCTTGTCGCCCGGGCCGGCGGGCGGCTACTCTGAGGCCCGTGTTGTACGAGCTTGCCCCCATCGAGATCGTGGCGCTGGCGGCCGCCGCTATCGCCGTCGTCGCCGTCATCACCGCCTTCGTACTGCGCGGCCGCTTGGCCGAGGCGCTCGACGAAAGCCGGCGCTTGGAGGCGGTCGCCGCCAAGGGCCGCGAGATCCTGTCGGCCGCTCCCGACGGCCTGTTCCTGTGGGACCACGTGCTCGGCGGCATCACGTGCTCGCGGCGGCTGGCCGTGCTGCTCAACCTGAAAGCCGGCACCCACGCCCGTTACGACGACATCCGCGCCGCCTTCGCGGGCGAGTCGCTGAAAAGCCTGGAACGCGCCGTCTCGGCGCTACGCGCCAACGGCTCGTCGTTCGACCTCGTGCTCGGCTGCGGAGACCGCACCATCCAGGCCATCGGCGCCCGCGCCGAGACCGAGGACGGCCAGCCGCTGGCCGATATGGTATGGATGCGCGACGTCTCCGACCTCGCTTCCGGCGAGGTGCCGAAGGCCGGCTCGGGCGGGCACGCCAACACCTCGGGCCTCGATGACCGCCACCTGACGGCGCTGCTCGACGCCATGCCGCTGCCGGTGTGGCTGAGGGATTCGAAGCTGCGCCTGGCCTTTACCAACCGGGCCGGGGCCGGCCTCGCCGAACAGCGCCCCGACATGGCCGAACGGGCCCGCAAGGAGGGCGCGCCGATCAGCGAACGCAAGCTGCTCGACGACGGCGGCCAGGCGCGATTGATGGAGGTCACCGAGGTGCCGTTGGGCGCGCTGGGCGGCGCCGGCGCCGGCGGCGCCGCCGAAAACCGCGGCGGCACGCTCGGTTTCGCCATCGACCGCTCGGAGCGCGAGGCGATGGCGGGCGAGGCGCAGCGCCAACAGGCGGCCCGCGATTCGGTGCTCGACGACCTCAATACGGCGGTCGCCATATTCGACGGCGACAAGCGTCTGGACTACTGCAATTCGGCCTACGCAGGGACCTGGAAGCTGGATCAGGGGTGGCTGCAGGAGGGGCCGGCGCTGGCCGAGATCCTGGAGAAGCTGCGCGAGGCCCGGCTGCTGCCCGAGGTCGCCGATTTCAGGGATTTCAAGGCCCAGCAACTGGCCCGCTTCACCATGCTGAGCGAAGCCGTAGACGACCTCATGCACCTGCCCGACGGCCGCACGCTACGCGCCGTCACCCGACCCTACGGCGACGGCGGGCTGGCTCAGTCGTTCGAGGACGTCACCGAGCGGCTCGACCTCGAGCGTTCCTTCAAGTCGCTGGGCGCGGTCCAGAACGAGACCCTGGACAACCTGCACGAGGGCGTCGCCGTGTTCGGCCCGGACGGCCGCCTCAAGCTCTTCAACCCGGTGTTCGCCAGGCTGTGGGAGATCGACGAGGCCGACCTCGAGGGCGAGCCGCACCTGACCGACATCATCGACTGGACCCGGCCGCTGGTGCCGCCGCCGGCCGACGCCGAGGCGTGGAGCGACGAGGCCTGGCCGGTGCATCGCGACCTCGTCGTCGCCGGCCTGCTGTCGCGCGCCGCCAAGACCGGGCAGATCGCTTTCACCAACGGCGCCATCGTCGATTACGCCAACGTGCCGTTGCCCGACGGCGCCGTGCTGCTGAGCTACATGGACGTCACCGATTCGGCCCGCGTCGAGCGCGCGCTCCGGGAACGGGCCGAGGCCCTGCAGGAGGCCGACCGCCTCAAATCCGAGTTCATCGCCAACGTCTCCTACGAGGTGCGGACGCCGTTGAACACCATCATCGGCTTCGCCGACATGCTGGGACGCGAGCACTTCGGCGACCTCAACGCCCGCCAGAGCGACTATGCGCGCGGCATCCTCGATACCTCGCTGGGCCTGATGTCGGTGATCGGCGATATCCTCGACCTCGCTTCCATCGAGGCCGGCCACATGGAACTGGAGCGCGGTTCGGTCGACGTCCACGGCGTTCTGGTCGCCGCCTTCAACCTCGGTCAGGAACGCATCCGCCGCAAGGAGCTGAAGGCCGAGTTCGACTGTCCGCCGGACATCGGCTGGATGGTGGCCGACGAAAAACGCCTCAAGCAGGTCGTCTTCAACCTGCTGTCCAACGCCATCGCGTTCACGCCGCCGCGCGGCGTCGTCCGCCTCGAAGCGCACCGCGACCGCGACGAGGTGGTGATCGCCGTTTCCGACACCGGGGTCGGTATCCCGCAGGCCGAGCGCGAGCGCGTGTTCGAGCCGTTTGCCCGGGGCGAAGCCGGCGACGGCGAGGCCGGCCCGAACGAGGCCGGCGCCGGTCTCGGGCTGACCATCGTGCGCAATTTCATCGAGTTGCACGACGGCACGGTCGAGGTCAAATCGCGCCCGGGGCGCGGCACCACGGTGACCTGCCGGCTGCCGGCCGGGCCGGCCGATTGAGGCGCCGGTTCAGTCGAACAGGGCGTCGATGGTCGATTGGTCCATGATGACGGCGCCCGCCGCTTCGGTCCCGAACTCGCCGTTGATGATGGCGCTCGAGCGGTCCATTGCCTTCTGGATGTCGCGGGTTATGGTCGCCACCGTCTCGCGCAGCGCGCCGTTGGCGCCGTGGGCGAGACCGTTCTCGATGGCGCCGATGCCGTCCAGCACCAGCCCGTCGATCTCCCGCGTCGCTTCCTCGAATGGAAACCGGTATTCGTCGGGGACATGGTCGTAGGCGAATACCGCCAGTTCCTTGTCCGAGAAGGCGCTGTCGCGGAAGTGGTCCTGGTAGGACTTCGGTTTCCATTCCTTGACGTCGTCCAGGCACTCCGGCATGTCGGGGATCAAATCCAGCAGCATGACGATCTCGTTGAAGTGGTTGAGATAGTCGGTGGCGAGCAGCGTCTTCTCGTTGATGTTGGTGCCGCGCACCAGCATCCTGCAGGTTCCCGTAAACCGGAAGTCCAAACGAGCCATCGAATTCCCCAGGCCGAGAGGCGCGCCGGACCTGTGCCCGCCGCGCCGTCGAACTCGGCTTCAGTCTGCATACCATTGTATTTAAGTGGGCGACAATTGAAAAGCCCTGATGACGGTAGGGTCTTAGGCGTCTCCGAGTAGGGCCACCGTCTCGACGAACCGTTCGATTTCGGCTTCCGTATTGTAATAGTGCACCGAGGCGCGGACGACGGCGTCGAGGCCGCGGCCTTCCATGTCGAGGCGGGTCGAAAAGACCGTCGAATCGGTGACGTTGATGTTGTCCTCGGCAAACGCCGCGCACACCTCGGCAGTGGCGAGACCGTCAACGGTGAAGGTGACGATGCCGCTCTTGTCACGGCCGAGATCGCGAACCCGGACACCGGGCATGGAGGCGAGCCCGTGGCGCAGGGTTTCGGCCAGACCCTGGACGCGCTCTTCGATCGCCTCGAGCCCGAGATCGAGCGCGTAGCGGACGGCGGCATCGAGGCCGACCAGGCCGGCCACGTTGTTCTCCCAGTTCTCGAAGCGCTTGGCGTCGTCGCGCAGTGTATAAGCGTCCTTGGCCGTCCATTTCGCCGCATGGAGGTCGAGGAACGGCGGCTCGAAGCGCTCCATGATGTCGCGGCGAACGTAGAGAAACCCGGTGCCGCGCGGACCGCGCAAGTACTTGCGCCCGGTGGCCGACAGCATGTCGCAGCCAATCGCCTCGACATCGATCGGCATCTGGCCGACCGACTGGCAGGCGTCGAGCAGGTAGGGGATGCCGGCCCGTTTGGCGATTTTTCCGATCTCGGCGGCTGGGTTGACGAGGCCGCCGTTGGTCGGCGCGTGGGTGATCGCGATCAGCTTGACGCGATCGTCGATCATCCCTTCCAGCGCCGCGACGGAGAGCTGGCCGGTCTCGTCGCTCGGCACGACGTCGACGACGCACCCCGTTCGCTTCGCGGTCTGCAGGTAGGCGATGTAGTTGCTCGAATACTCGGCCTCGGCGGTCAGGATGCGATCGCCGGGTTCGAACGTCGCCGCCAGCCCGTAGAACGCCATGCACCAGGCGAAGGTGGCGTTCTCGACCATGGCGACCTCGTCCGAGGTGCAGTTGAGAAGCCCGGCGACGGAATCGTAGACCGCCTCGACCTGGTTGGTCGACGGCCCGACCGCGGCCGCCGCCTCGTAGCCGCCGATCCGCGCCTCCAGATCGATGTGCCCCTTCACCGCATCGATCACCGGCGTTGGCATCAGGGCGGCGCCGGCGTTGTTGAAGTGCAGCACGTATTCGCAACCGGGTGTCTCGGCCCGCGCCTTGTCGACGTCGATGGCCATGCTTCAGTCCTCCTTGCGTTTCCCGGCCTGCTGGCACGGCAGCGATGCAAAATAGCGGGCGATCGGCTCGATGTCCCGTTTCATCACGATGCCGGCCTGGCGGGTCATGATGCGGTGGTGGCGTTCGCCCGTGGAGCGCCGGTCGATGATGTTGTGGGCGGAGTTGAAATACGCCGTCAACTGCTTGCGGAGATAGATCGGGTTCTGGCCGTTGAGGTCCGGCACCCAGTTGCCGTCGCCAATCGCCTCGTCGGCGTGACAGACGGCGCAACGGTTGACGATCAACGGAACCTGTCTCGGTGGCTCGGTGCCGCTGGAGCGGCACGGCTGGCTCGAAAAGTAGGTGGCGATATCGTCGACGTCGGCGTCACTCAGCGCCGCCACCTGCGCTTCCATCACCTTGTGATGGCGCTCGCCGACCGCCATTGGCGATACCTTGTTCGCCGCCGATGTCCTGAGTGAGCGGATTTGCCCGCCCAGGTAGAGGCGGTTCTGTCCGGCCAGGATGGGAATCGACGAGTACTTGTCGGCGCCCTTGGCGTTGTGACAATAAACGCAATCACGCGCCTTGACCTCGCCGGCGATCGGGTTGCCCTCGGCGGCCAGCGCCGCACCGGCCGACACCGTCCCGGCAACGGCGATGCCGATCGCCTGGTATTTCACCGTCGCCGATCGGCGCTCGGACGCCGGTCGTATTTCCCCGAAACCGTCTCGCATCCGAAGATCATGGCCAAGCGCCAGCGCCTGTTCAAGCTCGGCGCCTCTCCCCTTGCCGGTTGATGCGGCGGCGGATACAAATCCTCTATGCTCGATCCCGCCCAGCCCGTCATCGAGGTCGACCTGCCCAACGAGGCGGCGACCGCCGGTCTGGCCGCCAGGCTGGCCGGGGTCAGCGGCCCGGGCGACGTGATCGCGCTGCGCGGCGGCCTCGGCTCCGGCAAGACCGCGTTCGCCCGCGCCTTCATCCGAAGCCTCGGCGACGCCGACGAAGAGGTGCCGAGCCCGACCTTCACCTTGGTTCAGGTTTACGACAGCCCACAAGCGCCGATCTATCATTTCGACTTCTACCGCATCGAACGCGCCGACGAGGTCCTTGAACTCGGCTTCGAGGAGGCGCTGGCCGACGGCATCACCCTGATCGAATGGCCGGAGCGGGCCGGGCCGCTGTTGCCGGACGCCCGCCTCGACCTGACGTTTGCCCAGGGCGGCGAGCCCGACGCCCGCGTCGCCACACTCGAGGGGCGCGGTTACTGGCGGGCGCGGCTGACCAACGGCATGGACGGCTACTTCGGGGCGGGGGCGGTTCATGGTTGAGCGCGGCGCCGCTCTCGAGCTTTTCCTGCAAGCCCATGGTTGGGAGTCGGCGGAGCGCACGGTGCTGGCCGGCGACGCCTCGTTCCGCCGCTACCACCGGCTCAGCCGCGGCGGAGACCGCGTGGTGCTGATGGACGCGCCGCCGGCCCACGAAGACGTCCGCCCCTTCAAGGGCCTCGGCCTGAGCGCGCCGCAGATCCTGGCCGAGAACGACGAGAGCGGCTTCCTGCTGCTCGAGGACCTTGGCGACGACACCTTCACCCGCATTCTGGCCGAGGAGCCGGAGAGCGAAACCGGGCTTTACGAGTTGGCCGTCGACGTATTGTGCGAGCTGCATCGGCGGCCGCCCGAAGCGGCGGTGCCGGCCGGCCTGGAGCCCTACGACGAAGAGCGGCTCTTGGAAGAGGCCTGCCTGCTGCCCGACTGGACGTTGCCGGCGGTCGCCGGCGCCGCCACTTCGGACGCCGTCCGCCAGGCTTACGTGGCGGCGTGGGCCGACGGGCTCGCAGTCGTCCGCGCCCAGCCATCGACCCTGGTGCTGCGCGATTATCACGTCGACAACCTGATCCGGCTTTCGGGACGCGACGGCGTCGCCGCCTGCGGCCTTCTCGATTTCCAGGACGCCGTCGCCGGGCCGGCCGCCTACGATCTGATGTCGCTCTTGGAAGACGCCCGCCGCGACATCGACAACGGCCTCAAGGCCGCCATGTTTGAGCGCTACTTCGCCGCCTTTCCGGCGCTCCGAACGCCCGGGCCCGCGCGCCAGGCATTCGAGTCCGCATTCAGGGTGCTGGCCGCCAACCGTCACGCCAAGGTCATCGGCATCTTCACCCGGCTCTGCGTGCGCGACGGCAAACCGGAGTACTTGGCCCACATCCCCAGGGTCTGGCGGCTGTTGGAGGAATCCCTTGAGGAGCCCGCCCTGGCGCCGCTCAAGGGCTGGCTCGATTCGCATTTCCCGCCCCCTACGAGAGGCATTCCACCGTGCCGGGAGGCCGCCTCGTGAGCGACGCTGACGGCACCACCCCGAACAGCGCCATGGTGCTGGCGGCCGGCCTCGGCACCCGCATGAGGCCACTCACCGACGATCTGCCGAAACCGCTGATCGAGATCGGCGGCCGCACCCTGATCGACCGCGTCCTCGACCGCCTCGAAGAGGCCGGCGTCGGCGCCGCCGTCGTCAATACCCATCATCTAGGCAACATGCTCGAGAAGCATCTTTCCGGACGCGCCCGACCGCGGATCAGGTTCTCACCGGAAACCGAGCTGCTGGAAACCGGCGGCGGCGTCAGGAACGCACTCGCCGATCTCGGACCCGGTCCCTTCTACGTCGTCAACGGCGATGTGTTGTGGCTGAACGGGCCGACCGATGCGCTCGGCCGCATGGTCGAGGTCTGGGACGACCGGGCGATGGACGGTCTGCTGTTGCTGCATTCGACTGTGGACGCGTATGGATACAACGGCGTCGGCGATTTCTGCGCCGACGCCACCGGGTTGCTGAGCCGGCGTCCGGAAGTCGAGGTTTCGCCGTGGCTGTTCACCGGCGTCCAGATCCTGCATCCCCGCCTGTTCGAGGGGGCGCCGGAAGGGCCGTTCTCGTTGAACGTCCTCTATGACAGGGCGATCGAGGCGGAGCGGCTCTACGGCATCGTCCACGACGGCGAGTGGTTCCACGTCGGCACCCCCGACGGATTGGCGGAGGCGGAAACCTACCTCAACCAACGCTACGCCAGCATCAAGCACCGCTGAGCGGTTCGAGAAGGGGGGGGAGATGACGCGAGAACGAATGGTCTACACGATCCCCCCCGAGTGGCCGTTCGTCGACGCCTTGGCCGCCGGCATCATGGCGCGCGTCGGCGACCGACCGGCCGAGCTGGCCGCCGTCACCGTTCTGTTGCCGACCCGCCGGGCCTGTCGCAGTCTGCGCGAGGCGTTCCTTCGCGTCAGCGGCGGCCGGCCGGTGTTGCTGCCGAAGATGACGCCGTTGGGCGACATCGACGCCGACGAGTTGGCGTTGAGCGGAGAGTCCTTGAGCGAACCGATGGCCGGACAAGCCGGGCTCGAGGTTGCCCCCGCCGTCTCCGGCCTGCGCCGGCAGTTGCTGCTGGCCCGGCTGGTCATGGCGCGCGGCGAATCCGGCGGCGAGACGACGCCCGACCAGGCCACGGCGCTCGCCGCCGAACTGGCCCGGCTGCTCGACCAGGTTCACACCGAACGGCTGTCGTTCGCCGGTCTCGACGGCCTGGTGCCGGAGGCCTACGCCGAGCACTGGCAACAGACCATCCTGTTTCTCCGCATTCTCACCGAGCAATGGCCCCTGGTGCTGGCAGACGAAGGAGCGCTCGATCCGGCCGAGCGGCGCAACCGGGTGCTCGAGGCCCAGGCCCGGGTCTGGGACGGCGCACCGCCTTCGGCGCCGGTGATCGCCGCCGGCTCGACCGGCAGCATCCCGGCCACGGCGGATCTGTTGAAGACCGTCGCCGCCATGCCCGAGGGCGCCGTCGTCCTGCCCGGCCTCGATTGCGAGGCCTCCGACGACGCCTGGCGGAACCTCGGACCCCATCACCCGCAGTACGGCATGGCCCGGCTGATCGAACGGCTCGGCGTCGAGCGCAACGAGGTCGAGATTTGGCCGGCGGCCGGCTTCGAGGCCGATCCGGCCGGGCGCTCGCGGCTGATCAACCATACCTTGGTGCCGTCCGCCGCCGGCGCCGAGCCGGTGCCGGCGGTTGCCGATACCGCGCTCGACGGCATCAGCCGCGTCGACTGCCCGACACCGCAGGACGAAGCCGCCGTTATCGCCCTTGTCATGCGCCAGGTCCTCGAAGAGCCCGGCCGCACCGCCGCCCTGGTGACCCCGGACCGGCTGCTGGCGCGCCGTGTCGCCACCGAGCTCGGGCGCTGGCAGATCGACATCGACGATTCGGCCGGCCGGCCGCTGGCCCAGACTGCGCCCGGTGTTTTTCTGCGGCTGACGGCCCGGATGGCGGTGGACGATCTGGCGCCGGTCGCCCTGCTGGCGGCGCTCAAGCATCCGCTGGCGGCGGCCGGCATGGCGCGGAGTCGATTCGTCGGCCTGGTCCGCGCCCTCGAAACAGGCGTTCTCAGGGGACCGCGGCCCGGCGCCGGCATCGACGGCCTGCGCGCCGCCCTCGGCAAAGACGCCGCCGACGTCGAGCCGGTGCTGACCGCCGTCGAGGCGGCGATGGCCGAGATCGGGCCGCTGCTCGAAGCCGACAGCGTATCCGGCGCCGACGTCGTCGCCGCCCATCTGGTCATGGCCGAGGCGTTGGCGGCGAGCGATGAGGACGGCGGAGCCCGGCGCCTGTGGGCGGGCGACGCCGGCGAGGCGCTGTACGGGTTCGTCGCCGAGTTGATGGAGGCCGCTTCGGCGCTCGGCGACATCGATCCGGCTTCCTATCCGGCCCTGCTCGACTCCCTGATGGCCGGCCGCCCGGTGCGGCCCAAGTTCGGGCGCCACCCGCGGCTCCACATCTGGGGACTGCTCGAGGCTCGCCTGCAACGGGTCGACGTGATGATCCTGGGCGGCCTCAACGAGGCGACCTGGCCGCCGGAGACCGAGGCCAGTCCGTGGATGAGCCGGCCGATGATGAAGGCGTTCGGGCTGCCTTTGCCGGAGCGCCGCATCGGCCTGGCGGCGCACGATTTCACGCAGACGCTGGCGGCCCCCGAGGTCGTCATGACCCGGGCCGAGCGCGTCGACGGCACGCCGACGGTGCCGTCGAGGTGGTTGCAGCGCCTCGACAATATGCTCGAACGCATAGGCCGCAAGGACGCGCTCCGGCCGACGCGGCCGTGGCTCGACTGGATCCGGCAACTCGACCGGCCGGCCGCTTCCAGGCGCATCGAGGCGCCGGCGCCGAGGCCGCCGCTCGCCGCCCGGCCGACGCGGCTGTCGGTCACCCAGGTCGAAACCTGGATCCGCGATCCCTACGCCGTCTACGCCCGCCACGTGCTGGGCTTGCAGCCGCTGGAGCCGCTCGACGCCGACCCCGGCGCCGCCGAACGCGGCTCCATCGTGCATGCGGCGCTCGACCGTTTCCTGAGGGCGCACGCCGGCACCCTGCCCGACGACGCCGAGCGCCGGCTCGTCGAGACCGGACGCCGGGTGTTCGACGAGCACCTGGCCCGGCCCGGCGTCCGCGCTTTCTGGTGGCCGCGATTCGAGCGTATTGCCGGCTGGTTCCTCGACTACGAGCGGGCCCGCCGCGAGGCCGGGTTTAGGACCGTTCTGGCCGAGGTCCGCGGCGAGATGGAGATACCCGGCCCGGCCGGACCGTTCGTGCTCTCGGCCAAGGCCGACCGCATCGACCGCCGCGACGACGTCGGCCTGGTGGTGATCGACTACAAGACCGGGGCACCGCCCAGCGACAAGCAGGTGAAGATCGGTTTCGCGCCGCAATTGACCCTGGAGGCGGCCATCGCCGAGGCCGGCGGATTCCCCGGCCTCGCCGCCGAACGGGTGGCCGGGCTGTTGTATATCCAGCTCTCCGGCGGCCGCCGGCCGGGCCGCGAGAAACCGGTCAAGGTCGATGATATCGGCGAAGTCGTCGGCGACGCGGTGGCCGGCCTGAGCCGCCTGGTCGGGCAGTACGCGGACTCGGAGATGCCGTACCGCTCCCAGCACCGGCCTCAGTTCCTCAACCGCTACGGCGAGTACGACCACCTGGCCCGGGTCCGCGAGTGGCGGACGGGAGGCGGCGATGAATGACGAACCTGGCGGCGGCGGCGCCCAGGTCCACGCGGCCAACCCGACGGAATCGGTGTGGGTGTCGGCCAACGCCGGCACCGGCAAGACCCGCGTGCTGGTCGATCGCATCTCCAGGCTGCTGCTGGCCGGCACCGAGCCCGGCAAGATCCTCTGTCTGACCTTCACCAAAGCGGCCGCCGCCGAGATGGCCAACCGCCTGAACCGGCGGCTCTCGCACTGGGCGGCGATCGGCGACGAGGAACGCAAGGTCGAGCTTGCCGAACTGTTCGGGCGCCCCGCCACCGACGAGGAGACCGCCAAGGCGGCGCGGTTGTTCGCCGAGACCGTCGAAGCGCCTGAGGGCTTGCACATCCGGACCATCCATTCGTTCTGCGAATCGCTGCTTGGGCGCTTTCCGCTGGAGGCCGGGGTGGCGCCGCACTTCTCGGTGATCGACGAACGCACCACCGAGGAGCTCAGGACCGAGGCTCGCGACCGGCTGCTGGCCGATGTTTTCTTGCAGAAACCGGCCGCCCTGACCGGGGCGCTTGGGCTGTTGGCGGAACTCGTCAACGAGGACCAGTTCGCCGACATCATGCGCGAGCTCGACGCCGGCCGCGGTCGGATCGAGGCCCTGCTCAAGATTCACGGCAGCGTCGATAAGCTGCTGGCGGCGGGTCGCTCGGCACTCGGCCTCGATGCCGGCGAAACCAAGGAGCAGGTCGTCGCCGTCGCCTGCGACGAAGATGCGTTCGACCATGCGGCGCTGAGTGCGGCCCGGGATGCGCTTGGCGATGGATCGCCGACCGACAAGGAGAGAGGCAAGGCGATCGCGGCCTGGCTCGGCAAGGAGCCCGCGAAGCGGGCCGAATCTTTTTTCGCCGAGTACGCCCCGGTGTTCGTCAAGAAGGACGGCGAGGCCAAGGCGGCAACCTCGCTGGTGACCAAGAAACTTGCCGAAAAAAACGCCGAAGCGGCGGCCGCCATGCTGGCCGAACAGGCCCGCGTGCTGAGCGTACTCGACAGGCTGAAGGCGATCGCCACCGTCGAGGCGACGAGCGCGCTCCTGGTCGTCGGCGAAGCCTTGATCGGCGCCTTCGAGCGCTTGAAACGGGCTCGCGCCCTGATCGATTACGACGACCTGATCGAAAGCGCCCGCCGCCTGCTCGCCACCGACGGCGGCGTCTCCTGGGTCCACTACAAGCTCGACGGCGGCATCGACCACGTCCTGGTCGACGAGGCCCAGGACACCGCGCCCGGGCAATGGGACGTTGTGGCGGCGCTGAGCGGCGACTTCTTCGCCGGCGAAAGCGGCCACGACGAGCCCCGCACGGTGTTCGCGGTCGGCGACGAGAAGCAGTCGATCTACAGCTTCCAGGGCGCCGACCCGGCCCGTTTCGGCGTCATGGAGGAGCATTTCGGTACCCTCGTCGAGGCCGCCGGCGGCGACTGGCGGCCGGTCGAGATGAACTTGTCGTGGCGCTCCGTCCCGGCCGTCCTCAAGGCCGTCGACGCCGTGTTCGGCCCGGCCGAGGCGGCCGACGGCCTGAGTTGGCGCGACCGTCCCATTCAGCACAATTTCAAGCGCGCCGGACAGGGCGGCGTGGTCGAGCTGTGGCCGACCGTCAAGCCGGCCGACGGCGGCGACGACGACCCGTGGGACGCGCCCTTGGACCAACTCTCGGCGCAGAGTCCGCAATCCAGGCTGGCGGAGCGCATCGCCGGGCACATCCGCGACTGGCTCGATAGCGGCGAGGTCCTCGAATCGGCGAAGCGGCCGATCCGCCCCGGCGACGTCATGATTCTGGTCCGCACCCGGGGCGCCTTCGCGGAAGAAGTGGTACGCGCCTTGGAGCGCAAGGACGTGCCGGTGGCCGGACGCGACCGCCTGGTGCTGACCGACCACCTCGGCGTCATGGACCTGATCGCCTTGGGGCGCTTCGTCCTGTTGCCCGAGGACGACCTCAACACGGCTGTCGTCCTCAAGGGACCGTTCGTCGAGCTCGACGACGATCACCTGTTCGAGCTGGCGCACGGACGCGCCGGCACGCTGTGGCAGGCGCTCGCCGACAGGGCCGGCGACGACGCCGCGTTCGGCGCCGCCCGCGACAAGCTGGCCCATGTGCTGGGCCGCGCCGACACCGTGGCGCCTTACGAGTTCTACGCTGGCGTGCTCGGCGGCGGTGGATTGAGCGACCTGCTGGCCCACTTGGGGGCCGAGGTTCGCGAGCCGGTCGAGGAGTTCCTGTCCGCCGCCTTGTCGTTCGAGCGCGAACACGCGCCTTCGCTGCAGGGATTCCTGCACTGGATGGAGACCGGCCAGACCCAGATCAAGCGCGACCTCGAGCAGGGCCGCGACGAGGTCCGGGTGATGACCGTGCACGGCGCCAAGGGGCTGCAGGCCAACATCGTCTTCCTGGCCGACACCTGCTCGCCGCCGCGCCCGCAGAGCGACGCCCGGCTGCGCTGGGGCGGCGGCGGCGACGGCTTCGTGCTTTGGCCGGTGGTCGCCGACAACGAGGGCGAGTTGACCGCCCGGCTCAGGGCCGAGGCCCGGCTGGAGAGCGAGCGCGAGTACCGGCGCCTGCTCTACGTCGCCATGACCCGGGCCCGCGACCGCCTCTACGTGGCCGGTTGGGAGGGCCGCACCCCGCCGCCGGCCGGCTGCTGGTACCGGATGATCGAGGCCGCCGTCGACGAGGGCTGGGTCGAAATCGCGCTCGGCGACGGCGACACCGGGCGGCGCTTGGTCACGAAGCAGACCGAACCGCCCGACGGCGTCGCCGACGAACTGCCCCTGACCGGCGGCGGCATCTCCCTGCCGGATTGGGCGGCGGTACCGCCGCCGGCCGAGCCGGCGCCACCGAGGCCGCTGGCGCCGTCGAGAACGGAAGACGACGAGCCGCCGGTGGGCTCGCCCTTGGCCGACGACGGGCAGATGCGGTTCAAGCGCGGCCGGCTGGTTCACCGGCTGTTGCAGAGCCTGCCGGAGGTCGACCCATCGGCGCGCGAGGCGGCGGCCCGACGCTTCCTGGCCGGGCCGGCCCATGGTCTCGACGCCGCCGCCCGGGCCGATATCCTGGCCGAGACCATGGCCGTCCTCGACCATCCGGATTTTGCCTCCCTGTTCGCACCCGGCAGCCGCGCCGAGGTGCCGATCACCGGCGTTATCGGCGAGGTCGGGGACGGCGAGCCGCGCGTCGTTTCCGGGCAGATCGACCGCCTGGCGGTAACCGAGGACGAGGTCGTCGTCGTCGATTACAAGACCAACCGGCCGCCGCCGGAGACCGAGGCCGACGTCGCCGACGTCTATCTCCGGCAGATGGCCGTCTACCGCCAGGCGCTCAGGCTGATCTACCCGGATCGGCCGGTCAGGGCGTGCCTGCTGTGGACCGACGGGCCGCGACTGATGGAGCTCGGCGAGGCCGTTCTGGACGGCGCTTTGGATTGACCGGCCGCCTTGACGGGGTCCCTTCCGCGCCCTAGATTCAGGGCAATCGACGTTCCCGCCGCCCGTCGAGCCGGGGTCGCGCTCGTTAATTCTAACTCTTTGATAGGAAACAAGAAATGCCCAAACACGTTACCGACGATTCGTTTGAGGCCGACGTTCTCGGCGCCGATGGGCCGGTGCTGGTGGATTTCTGGGCCGAATGGTGCGGACCGTGCAAGCAGATCGCCCCGGCCCTGGAGGAGATGGCCACCGAAATGGACGGCAAGGTGACCATCGCCAAGGTCAACATCGACGAGAACCCGGGCGTGCCGTCGAAATACGGAGTGCGCGGCATCCCCACCTTGATGCTGTTCAAGGACGGCGAAGTGGCCGGCACCAAGATCGGCGCCCTGCCCAAGGGCAAGCTCGTCGAGTGGGTCGAATCGGTCATTTAGAGAGCTTCCGATGAGCCGGCTCGACATCGTCCAGATACCGGTCCTTTCCGACAACTACGTCTACCTCGCCCATTGCCCGGAGACGGGCGAGACGGCGGTCGTCGATCCGGCCGTCAGCGACCCGGTGTTCGAGGCGCTGGACGAGCGGGGCTGGACGCTGAGCCATATCCTCAATACCCACCACCACGCCGACCACACCGGCGGCAATGCCGACATCAAACAGCGCGCCGGCTGCACGGTGATAGGCTCCGGCGCCGACGCCGGGCGCATTCCCGGCATCGATGTCCGGGTCGGCGACGGTGACACCGTCATGCTCGGCAACGCCAAGGCCCGGGTCTTCGACGTGCCCGGCCACACCCGTGCCCACATCGCCTATTGGTTCGAGGACTCCGACGCGCTTTTCTGCGGCGACACGCTGTTCGCCATGGGCTGCGGGCGGCTGTTCGAGGGAACGCCCGCGCAGATGTGGAATTCGCTCTCGAAGCTGAAGGCGCTGCCGCCCCGCACCCAGGTCTACTGCGCGCACGAATACACCCAGTCGAACGGCCAGTTCGCGCTCTCCGTCGAGCCCGACAACGACGACCTCATCACCCGCATGCACTCGGTCGACGCCATGCGCGCCAAGGACATACCGACGGTGCCCTCCTCGATCGAGATCGAGATCAGGACCAACCCGTTCCTGCGCCCCGACAGCCCCGGCCTGCAGAAAACGCTCGGCATGGAGGGCGAAGACCCGGTTTCCGTCTTCGCCGAGACCCGCGCCCGCAAGGACAGCTTTTAGGACGCGCCTTTCCCGATTGTCTACCGACCCCTACCCGTTTTTTCTCAGCACCGTCCCGGTCAGATAGAGCGATCCACAGACCGTCGTCCGGGCCGGCTCGGGATCGGCGGCGGCGACGGCGATATCGGCCAGGTCCGTGGCGCCGTCGACACCGGGGATGGCGACCGCCCGACCATCCGCCGCCATCCCCGCCAGCGGCCGGAGGAAGACGGCGGGGTTCTTACATGCCGACGACGAGGTGCGGCGGCGGCGGCGCCCGTTCCTCCGCCCAATCGACGAAACATGGAAAGGGCGCCGTTCTATTTTTGCTCGATTATGATGAGCAATATACTTCTTTAAAGGGGCGTATGAGGTTATACTCGCTTTTACTATCGGCGCGATTTTCCTCAAGCTAAATCAGAGCGCGATGTTAGCCGGGAAAGCGTTTTGATTGACCCATAGTCTTTCTGCCACAGCGAGGCGGAGTATGTTTCCCCAGTTGATGACAGTAATCGGAATCCCGCTGGTCGTGGCGGTGATTTCGGGTGTTATCAAATGGATCTTGGCGCAAAGAAAGCCAATTCGGGACTATTTTCTCTTGGGAACGGATCTGTCGTTATCGTCCTTGGCGCTTTGTTTCGCTACGATATTTGGATGGATCAGGAAAGCGGTACTTGATGGTGATGGCGGCGCTTCAAATAGCGACACTCTCCTCTACGCGGTTACGATGGCTTTAGCGTCTGTGGTGGCCTTGTTATTTGTGATAGCTATAATGGGTGCATATGTTAACAAGGAGGCACCGGAAGGGCAGCCTTCCATCGGCTGGGTATCGTTCTGGTTCGTCAATATCTTAGGTGGTGTACCGCTTGGAGTTTCGGCAGCGCTTCTGTTGGAGATTAAATGATGAAAACAACTCTCGCATACATCAGCTTAGGCGCTTTCTTTGGTGCTGTCCTTTTGACTCTCTGGAAGGTACTTGGCGGTGTATCTGGAACTGGTATGGCGGTGACTGCCTTAGTAATTGGGCTCATATCCTTGGTTTCGGGTGTCGTATTATGGCGGACACAACTCCGCGGCGATGAGCACGAGTCAAGTCGCCAGCATTACTTGAGGGGCCATTAAGTTCTTAGTTAGGCAGCTAGCGGCAAATTACGCCCTATCTGTGTTAGAGACGCACTCCCCCATTCAATTGGAACGAACCGCAGATAATCAATCATGCGGTCGATCATCGCATGGTCTCTGTCTTCGCCGAGAAGCGGGCCGCGGATCGTCGCCCGCGCCCGCAAGGACAGCTTCTAGGGCCTTTTCCACCCTTACCGGCTGTACCCGCTTTGCACATCGCGCCCATACCGGCCAGGGGAGGACGCCTTGAGCGCCAACGGAGCGGCCGACGACGCCCTCAGCGTCGCCGTCGTCACGCCCGATCACGAGCCGCCGGGCCCGTGGCTCAGGAAGTGCCACGAAAGCGTCCTCGCCCGGACCCACGCCGCCACCCATATCCTGGTCGCCGATGGGAATTCGCGCATCGACCAGCTCGCTGACGGTCGCCGCCGTGATGCCGGGCTGGGCGACGACGACGCCCGGCTGGAAATCCCGGATAACGGCGGCGATCGATTGGCGCGGCCGGGCCGCCCGGTAGACCGGATAGGGGCCGCCGTCCTCGCGAACCGCGCCGCCTTCCCCGGAAACCCCGAAGTCGGTCCGGCACAGAACCGCCGTCTCGACGCCGAGCGCCGCTAGATGTGATGTCCCAAGAGGTTGTTCATTCGGCCCACCCTTGAGAAGCTGAAG
>CAYFMP010000067.1:0-20620 GCA_964344215.1 uncultured Thalassospiraceae bacterium
CCTTGACCAACAACACCGCAATCAGACAAATGTCAAAGAGCACCGCCCGCCGCCCCGAAACCGGGACCGCACGGGAAAACATTAAGCTATATACGCTAAAAAACCTAAAAAGTCAAGGGTAAAATAGGAACAAAATAGATCCAGATGGGCGCTATACTGCGCCGCATGGCCGACCTCTCCGCCGCCGACGAGAACGCCGTCCGCGTCCGCGCCGAGCAGAGCAGAGGGTCGAGACGCATGGCTCGGGCACGGTGGAGTGGGCGGCGGCGGAAGCGGCCCGGGCGCTCAAGGCCGGCGACCTGGCAGCCTGCGATTTCTGGAAGCGGGTGGTATGGCACGCCGAACGGCCTGGCGCTGGCTCGGGAGACCGGGCGGGAGCCACGGCATTGAGAGAAGCGGCCGCGGCCCGTATACGATGACCGGCGGGGAAGGCGGTCGCGCAGACGCGGGGGTGGGTCCTAGGGCCGCGCCGCGTCGGGATGGGCCGGGGCGCACGATTCCCAGATCGGCTCGAAGTCGCCCTGGCGTTCCTCGTAGACGTCGATGCTGAGCACGTGATCGACGGTGCGACCGTCGGCGGCGAACGGCAGCCTCAGTACCAAGACGTGGGCGACGCCCCACTCCGATTGCCGGATACGGGCGACGAAACAGGCCGTCTCGGCCGCCGCCACTATCTCCTCGTACTGGCCGATGACGGCCTTCATGGTGTCGTCGATCTCCAGGTCCTTGGGTCCGCGGCCGGTGTAGTCGCCGCCGCCGAAGGTGCGCACCTCCGAGCCCCAGAACCGGTAGGTCCAGGTGCCGACGTCGAGCAGGATCATGCGGGCGATGGCGCGCGGCGGGAAATCGAGGAAATGCACCTCGCCCCATTTCGGCAGCGCGTCGCCGTCGCAGGCCTGGCGCCAGACCTGCAAGGCCTGCCGCAGCTCATCGTAAGGAATATCCGCGAGTCCAAGTCTACGGTAAGCCTTCACCGCACGTCCCCAAAGCGATCCCCGACCCGGCCGAAGCTTCGCGCGATGGCCGGGGCCGCGGACCTCTCCCCTCTCGAGATTCGCCGCGGCCGGGCGGATCATGTCAGATTGATCGCGGTCAAACAACGTAAAAACTACAAGTAGAATACGAACTTATGAACCCATCCCGAGAAGCGAAACGAATTACAACCGGGCCCGTTCGGCGGCAAACCCAACCGCGCCCTCCGCGCCGGACGCTTCTCCGTCTTGCCGCCGCCGCCGCCGGCCGCTAAAAGACGGTCCAGTCAAGCACGACGAAAGCCCACGCCATGCGCGCCGAAACCGAAGCCGTCGCCTCCCAGATCAAGCAGTCGGTCGAACTGCTGAGGAGGCATCTTTGACTACGACCGGGCGAAACTGCGCCTCGACGAGCTGAACGCGCTGGCCGAGAGTCCCGGCCTGTGGGACGATCCGGACAAGGCGCAAGCCCTGATGCGCGAGCGCACCGGGCTCGAGGCCGGGCTGGCCGAGATCGACGGCTTCGAGCGCGAGCTGGCCGACAACACCGACCTCATCGAACTGGCCGAGGCCGAGGACGACGCCGACGTGATCGCCGAGGCCGAAGCGGCGCTGATCGAGTTGGCGGCGCGCGCCGCCAAGGCCGAGCTGAAGACGCTGCTATCCGGCGAGGCCGACGCCAACGACTGCTACCTGGAGGTCCACGCCGGGGCCGGCGGCACCGAGGCCCAGGACTGGGCCGAGATGCTCTTGCGCATGTATTCGCGCTGGGCCGAGGCCAAGGGCTACAGGGTCGAGTGGCTGGAGGAGAGCGCCGGCGAGGAAGCCGGCCTCAAGTCGGCGACGCTGCGCGTCAGCGGCGACAACGCCTATGGGTGGCTGAAGACGGAATCGGGCGTGCATCGGCTGGTCCGCATCTCGCCGTTCGATTCGAGTGCCCGGCGCCACACCAGCTTCGCCTCGGCCTGGGTCTATCCGGTGATCGAGGACGACATCGAGATCGAAATCGAGGACAAGGACTTGCGGGTCGATACCTACCGGGCTTCTGGGGCCGGCGGCCAGCACGTCAACAAAACCGATAGCGCCGTCCGCCTGACGCACGCGCCCACCGGCATTGTCGTTCAGTGCCAGAACGACCGCTCCCAGCACAAGAACCGGGCGACCGCCATGAACATGCTGAAAGCGCGCCTCTACGAGCTCGAATTGCAAAAACGCGAGGAGGCGGCGCAAGCCGAGCACTACGCCAAGACCGACATCGGCTGGGGCCACCAGATCCGCTCCTACGTGCTGCAGCCCTACCAGATGGTCAAGGACCTGCGCACCGAATTCGAGACCTCCAACACCCAGGCCGTGCTCGACGGCGACCTCGACGATTTCATGGCCGCGGCGCTGGCGCACCGGGTCAGGAGCTCATAAAACCAGGCCGCCGAACCGACAAGCGTTCCCGCCGCCGGCCCGGTTCGCCACGCCGCCAATTCCGGACCAATCTGCGGTCGTCGTTGGGTATCCGTTTGCAACCGTTGCCGTCGATAAACGCGCGTCATCGAGGGAAATCAAGGAGCAGGACGACCATTGTATGCGACAACACAATATGTTAGGGGGATTCCTGAAGGGGGCCTGACACCAATTGAAAAACACGGGGTAACGCGCCTTGAGCCCGAGGATGGTCTGCGCGTCGTGATCGATTCGCACCGCCGCCAAACGCGTTACCCGTAGGAACAGTTGCATGGAGTTTTCGTACGCGCGATTCTTCCGCACGCTTCACAAATGGTCGGCGATTATCATATCGATACCGATCATCGTCGTCATTCTGACCGGAATCGTCCTACAGGTCAGAAAGCCCTCTAATTTCATTCAACCGAACCTGCATTTCGGGGTGTCGGTCAATCAGCCGACGGCGAGCCTGGAGGAAATCCTGGAAAGCGTCAAAGCGGTCCCCGAAATGAAAGTCGAATCCTGGAAAGACGTCAGGATACTCGATCTGAGGCCCAAGCAGGGAACCGTGAAGGTCCGCAACCGCGAGGAGTTGGAGACGCAGATCGACGCCAGGACCGCGGAAGTCCTGAATGTGGGCCAGAGATGGAACGACATCATCACCTTGATGCACGAAGGAACCACTTGGGGCCTCAGGCTTTGGGTGTTCCTGCCGGTTGCTCTGATCGCGCTGGTCCTGAGTCTCACCGGCTTCTATCTCATCGTGCAGGTGACCGCGGGCAAACTGCGTACCCGCAAGCGGCGCCGCGCCGCCCAGGCGCAACAGCAATCGAGCGCCGGCAATCCGGCGGCGCCCGCCTCCAACCGGCGTTTCAACCTGATGGCGTTTTGCCGCAAATATCATTACGCCCTGGGGATCGTCGTCATCGCGCCCTGGATGATCGTCGCCGCGTCCGGCGTCCTCCTGCAGATTCGCTATGAGGTTCCCTGGGTCATGCCGCAGCTTCACAAAGGCATCGGCAGGGTGCCCACCGTCGAGTTCGAGGACGTCCTGGCCAGCGCCAGATTGCTGCCGAATGCGGGCGTCAAAGACTGGAAGGACGTGTGGCGGGTCTATGTTTATCCCAACCGCGGCATTATTTCGATCCGGGCAAAGAACCGCCAGCAGATCCAGTTCGACGCCCAAACCGGCGAACTTCTGGATGTCTCCGTGCGGCGCACCGACTTCATCGAGGACATCCACGAGGGCAAATGGATGGGCATGAACCTGTGGCTGTTCCTGCCCGTTCACTTCGCTTCGACATTGCTCTGGATGTTAGGTGTTTTCCTTTGGGGGCGGTCGCTGTTTTCGCGCAGAAAGAAGGCAGCAAATTGACGGCCGTCGACGGCAAAGCGTGACAAACCGACCTGTTTTAATTAGGATTCTCCAATAAGCGAATAATTTCCAAATAAAAACGCAAAGAAACGAAAGATCAGCTGCTGCTGCGGTAGCAGTGAACCAATAAGAGGGATAGAGAATCCGGTCATGTCGGAGGAACCGGTTACAACCGGCAAAGTAGTTTCCTACAGAAACGAAACCGGCCGCGCCGTCAGGGCGGAAGAAGTGGAGCGTCGCCTGGCGGCCGTTCTCGCCGCCGATGTCGAAGGGTACAGCCGGCTGATGGGGGCCGACGAGAAGGCCACCCTGGAAACCTTGCAGGAATGCCGCCGCGTCATCGACGGGCTGATCGAGCAGTACAACGGTCATTTCGTCGGCTCGGCCGGCGACAGCGTGCTCGCCGAATTCGCCAGCGCCATCGATGCGGTGAAATGCGCCTACGATATTCAGCGTAAACTGTGGGCAATCAATACCGATCTTCCGATCAACCGGCGCATGATGTTCCGCATCGGCATCAACGTCGGCGACATCATCATCGAGGGCCGCGATATCCACGGCGACGGCGTCAACATTGCCTCCCGCCTCGAAGGCCTGGCCGATGGCGGCGGCATCGCCGTGTCCGGCAGCGTCTACGAGCAGATCAAGAACAAGGTCGACTATGTTTTCGACGACATCGGGGCCCAATCGGTAAAGAACATCGCCGACCCGGTTCCGGTCTACCGCATCCGGATGACGCCGGACGATCGTCCGCACCGCCGCATCAATCCGCAGACCCGCGCCATGTTGACGGGCATGTTCCTGGGCGTTCTGGTGCTGTTGGTGATCGAGGGCGCCGGGGTATGGGCTTGGCTGAACCTTTTTCGCGGCGAGGAGATTATCACCGCGGCCAGCGAGAAGCGCAGCCCGAAGTTGACGACGGCCCAGAGGGAAAGACTGACGATAGCGCCGCTGCCCAAGAAACTGGCCCCGGGCACGACCTTTCAGCAGTGTGCCGATTGCCCGGCGATGGTGGTGGTGCCCGCCGGTAATTTCATAATGGGTTCCCCCGATACCGAGAAAGGGCGTCATCCAACGGAGATCGAGGGCCCTCAGCATGAGGTAATGATCGCCAAACCCTTCGCCGTCGGCCAGTTCGAGATTACTTTTCGCGAGTGGGACTCCTGCCTCTCGGCCGGCGGCTGCACCCAGAACCCACAGGACCGCGGTTGGGGACGCGGTAACCGCCCGGTTCTGTATGTCAGTTGGTTCGACGCTCAGCAATACCTGCAGTGGCTCGGCAACCTCAGCGGCCAGGAGTACCGGCTGCTAAGCGAGGCCGAGTGGGAGTATGTCGCCCGCGCCGGCAGCAAGACGAGCTTCTGGTGGGGCGACGAGGTCGGAGTCGACAAGGCGATCTGCATGGGATGCGGCGAGAATTACGACGGTTCCATGACCACGCCGACGGGCTCCTTCGAACAGAACCCGTTCGGTCTCTACGACGTGCACGGCAACGTTTTCGAGTGGGTCCAGGATTGCTGGAACGGCACCTATGCCGGCGCCCCCGCCGACGGCTCGGCGTGGGTCAGCGGAGACTGTTCGCTGCGCGTCCTGCGCGGCGGTTCCTGGGGCAAGCCGCCGGAAAGCATGCGTTCGGCGCGGCGGATCAACGACCAGCCGTCGCTGCGAAGCGGCAAGCGGGGCTTTCGTGTGGCGATGACGTTGCCGCTTCAAAGGGGCCAACAGTCCAACTGAAAAGACCGTCGTCCGATTCGTCCGCTTGCGGCGACAAGCGCTCGATCGCCGGTCGAGTCTCTATCGCTGCGGCCAACGCCGCAGCAAGACGCGGACCACGGCCGGCGCCAGAGTCGAGGTCACCGCGACGATCAGCACCAGAGCGGAATAGGCCTCCGTCGTCAGCGCCCAATCGCCCAGGTCCTTGCCCTGGCGGGCGATGACGAGGGCGATCTCGGCCCTCGGCACCATGCTGACGCCGATCAGCACGGCGCCCGTCCAGCCGGCCGTGAAATAGGCCGGGGCGCCGGCGCCGACGACCTTGCCGAGGATGGCGACAACCAACAGGACGGCGCCGAGCGCCGAGGCCGAGGCCAGCGATTGCGGGTCCATGCTCATGCCGACGGTGATGAAGAAGAACGGCATGAAGAAATCGTGGACCGGCTCGAACGACGCCTCCATGCGGACCACGTCCGGGTCGCGGCTGAACACCAGGCCGGCGAACAAGGCGCCGATCGCCAGCGAGAAACCGAGCTGGGCGGCCAACGCCGCGATGACGATGCCGATGCCGGCGACCAGAAGGATGCCGTGGGCCCGCTGCGTGGCCTCGATGAAGCGGGCGATGTGGCGCTCGGCGTAGCGCGCGAACATCAGGCAAAAACCGCCGAAGATGAGGGCCTTGACCAGGAAGGCGCCGCCGGCCTTGAGCAGGGCGCCCGTGACGGTGCCGTCGGATGCGCCGTTCAGCACCGGCACGACGGCGAGGACGAAGGCGAGCAGCGCCACGGCGCTGATGTCGTCGAGTTCGGCGACGTCGAGCATCAGCTCGCCGTTGGCCGACGTGATGGCGCCGGCCTCGCCCCAGATCTCGGCGGTGACGGCGATGGAAGTGGCGGTCAACGCGACGGCGATGAACAGGCTGGGGATCAGCGGCACCGCCAGCCCATAATGGGCGAGCCAGAAGGCGGGGACGCCGCTCAGCACGACGTTGGAAATCCAGATCGGAGTGGCCCGCGGCAGTTTCTCGGCGAGGCCGATCAGGTCGCTTTCCAATCCGACCTTGAAGAGGATGGTGATGACGCCGATGCGGCCGAGGAACTCGAGCACCACGTGGCCGTCGGTCGAGATCAGGTTGCCGGCGTCGTCGGCGATTCGAAGAAGCAGGCCGAGTGCGATGAACCCGGCCAGCGCCGGCAGGCCGACCCGCTCGAACCCCGTCTTGAAGAGGATGGCGAGGATGATGACGACACCGACCAGAAGATCGAGGAAGGGCAGTGCGTGGACGTTTTCCATGTGTCGCGGGTCCTGTTCGTCCTCGACCATCGGGCGGCTGACCCACTATACCGGCTTGTCGCCAACCCCGGCTAGACGTTGAAAGGGCGCCCGGCAGACGCCGTCGGGCCGGAACCGATCGGATCGGACGACTACTGGACCTCCAACGTGACCGGCGTCACGAACCCTTCCGGCTTGACCGTCAGTACCGCGCAGTTGACCATGCGCAGCACCGTTTCCGCCGTGTTGCCGATGAGAAATCCGGGAATCCCGGTCCGAACCACCGTCCCCATGACGATCAGGTCGATCCGCTGGTTGTCGGCTATGCGGGGGATCAGGATACCGGGATCGCCCCGCGGCAGATGGATATGGGATCGGAGGTCGGCGACGTCGTAACGTCCGAGGAATCCCTCCAGGGTTTCCCGGTGCATGGCCTCGTGATCGCGCAGGATTTCCTGGTGGCTGCCCTCGGGGCCGAGCACGGCGGCCTCGGAGCGAAGGGTGGCGAGGTCGTGTCCGGTGACGTCCCAGGCATGGACGAGGTGAAGCTCGCTGTTGTTCAGGACCGCCTGCGAGGTCGCCAGGTCCATGATCTTGGTGTTCAGTTCCTGCGCCGCCGCGTCGTCCGGCCGCGGGTCGATAGCCGCCAGGATGCGGGCATAATCGTTGCGGCCGCCCGGGTGCACGACCCAGACCGCACACGGGCACTTGCGCATGAGGCGCATCGAGGTGTTGCCGAAGAAGAACTCCCTGACCCCCTCTATGCCGTCGGCGGTTATGATCACCAAGTCGTGCCCGCCGCGCAGCACCTGGCGGATGATCTCCAGAAACTTGACGCCTTCCAGCACGACCGCCTCGACGGCGACTCCGTCTTGGTGGATCGACGCGGCCAGCCGGTCCATGTGTTTCTTGCGCTCGGCGACGGCGTCGGCGTGATGGGCCGGATCCTCGAAGACGTCGACCAGCGTAACCCGGGCCTGGTTCCGTTTGGCGAGGATGGTGGCCTGACGGAACGCGTCGTCGTCGCCGACGACATGGTTGTAGACGACGAGGATGTTCTTGAAGCGCTTCACGTCGTACTCCTAGAGCAGATCATGTTTTGTCGGAATCGCCCGGGCGATCCGTCAAAGCATGTGAATCTGCTCTACGTCATTGATCCGATCTAGCATTATTTTACACTAAAAAGACGGAAAATAAAACGCGCTCCGCCCCGCTGGCAGGCGTCGACCGGCCGACTATCCAGCGCTCTCCGTATAGCCTTCGAGAAGGGGGCGATCGCATTGGGACATTGACTAGCGCCCCGCAACGGCCCGATATAGCGGGCCGAACCTGATATCTTGGGATGGGCCAATTGAATCCGAAGCTGGGCTCCCTGCTGGGCGGCGCCTTGGTGTTCGCCATATTGCTGGCGGCGCCGAATCCCACCGATATGCCGTCGGTCGCCTGGCGGGTCACCGCCGTCGCCGTTTTGATGGCGATCTGGTGGATCAGCGAAACCGTCCCGGTGCCGGTGACCGCGCTCCTGCCGGTCATCCTGTTCCCGGTTCTCGGCGTCATCCCCATCAAGGCGGCCGCCGCGGCTTACGCCCATCCGCTGATCTTCCTGTTCCTCGGCGGCTTCATCATCGCCCTCGGTCTCGAGAGATGGAACCTTCACCGCCGCGTCGCGCTGACCGTCGTGTTGCTGTTCGGCATCCGCCCGACCTCGCTGATCGGCGGTTTCATGCTGGCGACGGCAGTGCTCAGCATGTGGGTCAGCAACACGGCGACGACGGTCATGATGCTGCCGATCGGGGTGTCCATCGTCGCCCTGTTCCACGAACGCAACCGTTCCGGCGCGCCGTTCGACGGCGAGGCCAACCTGGCCGTCGGGTTGCTGCTGGGCATCGCCTATGCGGCGACCATCGGCGGCTTGGGCACGCTCATCGGGACGCCGCCCAACGCGTTGCTGGCCGCCTACATGAGCGAGAAGCACGGGCTCTCGATCGGTTTCGGCCAGTGGATGTTGATCGGCCTGCCGGCGGTTGCCGTCCTGCTGCCGCTGGCGTGGCTGGTGCTGACCCGACTCGTCTATCCGGTCGAAGGCGCAGCCATCCCCGGGGCCGAGGAGTTGATCCGCGAGGAGCGCCGCAAACTGGGGCCGATGACCACGGCCGGCAAGCGGGTCAGTCTGATCTTCTTGGCGACCGCGCTGCTGTGGGTATCGCGGCCGGCGATCGACGATCTCGTGTCCGGCCTGCCGATCTCCGATTCCGGCATTGCCCTGCTCGGCGCCTTCGCCCTGTTCGTCGTTCCGGCCGGCGGCGGGCGCGGGCAACTGATGGATTGGGAGACCGCCGTCAGGCTGCCGTGGGGCACGCTGGTCCTGTTCGGTGGCGGCTTGAGCCTGGCGTCGGCGATCAACGCCAGCGGCCTCGCCGCCTGGATCGGCGCCGCACTGACCGGCTTTCAGGCGTGGCCGCTGGCCGGCCTGATCCTGCTGTTCGTGGCCGTCATCGTGTTTCTCACCGAGCTGACCAGCAATACGGCGACGGCCTCGGTATTCCTGCCGGTCGGCGCCTCGTTCGCCGTCACGCTCGGCCACGAGCCGTTGCTGTTTACGGTCGCCATCGCGCTGTCGGCCAGTTGCGCCTTCATGATGCCGGTCGCCACCCCGCCCAACGCCATCGTCTTCGGCAGCGGCCGTATCAACATTCCGCAGATGGCGAGGGCCGGGATCGTGTTGAACGTGTTGGCGACGTTGCTGATCAGCGGCGGCGTCTATCTGGCCGGCGGCGTGCTGATCGGCGTTCTCTCGGGCAGCTAGAGGGTGGCCGCTCGAGGCCCGCTCGAGGCCTTCCCCGATCGGCCGCGGCGATCGCGCCCTAGTGGATCAGCAGCCCGCCGTTGGCGTCGACCACCGCGCCGGTGACGAAGCTGGACAGGTCGGAGGCCAGGAACAGGCAGACCCCGGCCACTTCTTCAGGCGTGCCGAGGCGGCCCAAGGGAATGTTCTTGGCGATGCCGTCCTTGATCTCGCGGGTCATGCGGCCGCGCGTGAAGTCGTTGTCGATGGGGCCCGGCGCGACGGCGTTGACGCGGATGTCGTCGGGCGCCAGTTCGCGGGCCAGCGCCTTGGCGAGGCCCATGATCCCGGCCTTGGCGGCGGCGTAGTGGGAGCGCCCGAAGACACCGCCGCCGTTCTGGCCGGCGATCGACGACATACAGACGATGGAGCCGCCGCCCGCCTCGCGCAGGATCGGGACGACGGCTTGCGCCATGTTGAAGGTGCCCTTCAGGTTGACGCCGAGGACCTCGTCGTACTCGGCGTCCGAGATCTCCATCAGCGGCGTGCCTTCGACGATGCCGGCGTTGTTGACCAGGATATCGAGACCGCCCAGGTCCTGGACCGCTTTATCGACGGTTTCGCGGCAGGCGACCGAGTCGGTGACGTCGAGGGCAATTCCCAAATGCGGCGAGCCGAGCTCGCCGGCGCGCGCCTCGATCGCCTCTCGGTCGATGTCGATGACGGCGACGCGGGCGCCGTGCGCGGCGAACAGCTTGGCCGTCGCGAAGCCGATGCCGTCGACGGTGCCGGCCCCGGTGACGATGGCGGCGCGCTCGGCGAGAAGGGGGGCGGCCTCGGTCATTGCAACAGGAACTCCTTGAAGAAAACGGCCTGGATGCGGGCCGGCGCGATGGCGTTGTTGACGATGTTGGAAAGATCGGTGCGCAGCCTGTTGGCGCCCTCCTTGCCGACCAGATCCTGGCGCTCCTGGTCGCGCAGGTGGACGCGGACACCGTCCAGGATCTTGGTCTCGGCCTCCTGCAGCCGGCCCAGATCGCCGCTGTTGAGCTGCACCGCGAACACCACTCTTAGGAACGGCGCCCGGCAGCGTCCGGTCTTGAGGTCGGCCTTGACCTCGGGCATGTCGTGGATGATCGGCGCCCCCAGTTCCAGCATCGCCGATTTCTTACCCGAAGCGGTGCCGAGGATGGGATCGAGCAGGCCCAGAAAATACGTCGTGCCGCCGGCCGCGCCGAGGACGACGAAAACGGCGGCGGCGATGATGGCGAACAGCTTCTTCTTGCTCTTCGCCGGCGGCTTGGCGTCCTCGTCTTCGGTTTCGTCGTCGTCGCCGAAGTCGATACCGCCGCCCATGCCGTCGAGGTCGGCGTCGAGGTCGGCACCTGAGTCAGGTTCGATTTCCTCGCCGGTATCGTCGCTGTCTTCGCTCATGGCATCCTCCTCGAAACCGCCCAATCTTCAGGGAAGTAAGGCAAATCGGCGAACATGTGACAAGGGGTTTGGGCGGAGGCGGTTTTCTTCAACCGGCGTAGTAGGCGGCCGCCATCCCGGCCCGGGCCCGGGCCTGTTCGTTGAAGGGAGGTTTGAGCTGACCGCGGAACCGTTCACGGACCAGCCCGTGAAAGGTCTCGACCGGGTCGAGGCCACGCTCGGCGGCAAGGAACTCGTACCAACGCACGCCGGCCGCGACGTGGCCGATCTCGTCTTCGCCGATGGTCTCGAGGATGGCCGCCGTCGCCTCGTCGCCGTTGGCGCTGAACCGTCGGGCGGCGGCCGGCGTGGTATCGAGGCCGCGCGCTTCCAGGACCATCGGCACCACGGCGAGGCGGCCCATGAGGTCGTCGGCCGTCGCTTCGGCCGCCTCCCACAGCCCGTCGTGAGCCGGCAGGTCGCCGTAGGCCGCGCCGAGGTCGGCCAGGCGGTCGGACAGCATGCGGAAATGCCGGGCCTCATCGCCGGCGACCTCGACCCATTCGTCGTAGAAGGCATCGGGCAGGGATTGCGTGGTGAAACGGGCGATGACGTCCCAGGCCAGGTCGATGGCGTTCAATTCGATGTGGGCCAGAGCATGGACGAAGGCGCGCCGCCCGGCGATACCGCCCTTCGAGCGTTTCGGCATGTCGCGGGGCGGCCGCAGTTCGGGCCTGGCCGGCCTGGCCGGCCGGTCCGGCGGCGGCGTCCGGCCGATCTCGGTGAAGAGGCCCGTGGTCCAGTCGGCGGCGAACTGCTCGGTCAACCGCACCTTGGCGGGCGGCTGCGGCTCGGCGAGGACGGCGACAGCCGCCGCGCTCAAGCTGTCGGGCCGGGCCGACGCCACGGCTACAGCTCACGGGCGGAGTCGAGAACTTCCGCCGCGTGCCCCTTCACTTTGACCTTGCGCCACACCCGGCGGACGGTGCCGGTTTCGTCGATCAGGAAAGTGGCGCGTTCGATGCCCATATATTCGCGGCCGTAAAGCTTCTTGAGGACCCAGACGCCGTACGCCTCGCAGACCTCGCCGTCGGTATCCGACAGCAGGTCGAATTTGAGATCGTGCTTGGCCTTGAAGCTGTCGTGGCGCTTGACGCTGTCCTTGGAGACGCCGATGACGGCGGCGCCGGATTCCTCGAACTCGGGCGCCAGGTCGCGGAAATCAACGGCTTCGGTGGTGCAGCCGGGGGTCATGTCCTTCGGGTAGAAATAGAGCACCACGGCGCGGCCTTGAAAATCGCTCAAGGAAACCGTCCTGCCGCCGTCGGCGGGTAGCGTGAAGTCGGGGGCGGCATTGCCGGTATCGACGGGCATGGCTTTTCCTTTCGTCGCTCGAAGCGGATAGGGGAGGCGGCCACGCCGCCGGTCCCGAGAACATTCCCGGCCCATGCCTAACGCAACGGCGGCCGAAGTTCAAAAGCGTTTTGGCGAACCGCCTGAAACGGCTACGACGGCGACATCGAAGACTCCGGCTCCCCCGGCTCGGCATCGCCGAGCGCCGCCGCCGGCTCCTCGATCATCCGCCGGAAGAGGGCGTGGACCTGCTCGGCCGTCATCCGGATGCGCCGCTCGAGGTCGGTGAAGTCCTTGGCGGCGGCAATGCGCACGAGGTCGGCTTTCAGCGTGTCGGGCATCTCCGCCACCCGGGACGGCGTCATGTCCTCCTCGATGGTCAGACTCAAGAACCCCTGCAACGCCCGCCACAACGCCAACGCCTCGGCCAGGCGTTCGGCGGTCGGTTTATCCAACAGCCCGGTCTCGCCCAGCCTGTCGATGGCGGCACCGACGGACGGCGCCAGGATCGACGGATCGGCGTGGGCGTGGGCGAGCAGCAGGTATTGGACGATGAACTCGATATCGACGATGCCGCCACGCAGTTGCTTGAGCTCCCACAGGCAATCGGCGCCCTTCTCGCGCTCCAACCGCCGGCGCATGGCGGCGACGTCGCGGAGCAGGGCGTCGGCGTCGCGCCGCTGAATGAGGACGTCCCGAATCGCCGCCGAAACCCGTCCGGCCAGGTCGGCCCGACCAGCGACGATCCGGGCCCGGGTCAGCGCCATGTGCTCCCATGTCCAGGCCTGCTCCGCGTGATAGGCGATGAACCCCTCCAGCGTCGAGGCGATCGGCCCGGAGTTGCCGGACGGGCGCAGGCGCATGTCCACCTCATAGAGACCGCCTTCCGACGTCATCACCGTCAACGCGTTGATCAAGCGCTGCGAGAGGCGCGCGAAATAGGTCGCCACCGGCAACGGCTTGGCGCCGTCCGAGGTCTCGGCGCCGGCAGCGGTGTCGTAAATGAAGATGAGGTCGAGATCGGACGCCATCGTCATTTCGCGGCTGCCCAACTTGCCGAGCGCCAGCACCGCCATGCCGCCGCCCTCGACGTGGCCGTGCTGGGCGGCGAACTCGTCCTCGACCGGCCCGTAGAGGCCGCCGATCACGGTCTCGGCGATGTCGCTCAAGGCGGTCGACGCCTCGATCGCCCCGATGTGGTCGCCCAGTTGCTGGAGGCCGACCTGGAAACGGCGGTCGTGCGTCCAGCGCCGCGAGATGTTCAAGACGTCCTCGAAGTACCTGGCCTGGCCGAGACGGTCGACGAGGTCCTCTTTCATGGCCGCGGCGTCCGGCAGCGGGTCGAAGAAATCGGGCGTCAGGACGCTGTCCAGGACCGACGGCCGGCGGCTCAGGTGATCGGCCAGCTTCGGCGCCGAGCCCATGATGTCGGCGACCAGGTCGAGAAGTTGCGGGTTGGCCTGAAACATGGAGAACAACTGCACGCCGGACGGCAGGCCGGCGACGAAGGCATCGAAGCGGACGAAGGCGGCGTCCGGGTCCGAGGTCTGGGCGATCGCCTTCAACAGCACCGGCATCAGTTCGGTCAGGATCTCGCGGGCCCGGGCGCTGCGCGTCGCCCGGACGCGGCCGTGGTGCCAGCCGCGCACGGTGGCGTCGACGGTGCCCGGGTTGGCGTAGCCCATGGCGGCGAGGGTGAGCAGGGTGTCCGGGTCCGGCTCGCCGCCCGTGAACACCAGATTGCCGGTACCCTCTTCCTCGGCGCCCAGCGACGGCGCGGTTTCGAACAGCGCCCCGTAGTGGTCCTCGACCATTTCGAGCTGGGCCAACAGGTCGGCTTTGAAGGCCTCCGAGCCGTCATAGCCGAGGAAGGTCGAAACGTGGGCGAAACCGGCCTCGTTGTCGGGCATGACCTGGGTCTGTTCGTCGTCGATCATCTGCAGGCGGTGCTCGACCCGTCGCAGAAACTCGTAGGCCGCGATCAGGTCGTCGGCAACTGCCGGCGCACACTGCCCGAAACCGGCCAACGCCCGTATCGCCTCGATCGTGACCGGCGAACGCAGGCCGGGCTCGCGCCCGCCCCAGATCAGCTGCTGGGTTTGGGCGAAGAACTCGATCTCGCGGATACCGCCGCGACCGAGCTTGATGTTGTGACCCAACGCCTTCATGCCGGTGCCGCCCTTGTGGGCGTTGATCTGACGCTTGATCGAATGGATGTCCTGGATGGCGGCGAAATCGAGGTTCTTGCGCCACACATAGGGAACCAGCCGTCCGAGGAAGAGCTCGCCGGCCTCGATGTCGCCGGCCACCGGCCTCGCTTTGATCATGGCGGCGCGTTCCCAATTCTGACCGAGGGTCTCGTAGTAGGTCTCGGCGGCCAGCACGGAAAGAGCGATCGGCGTGACGCCGGAATCGGGGCGCAGCCTGAGATCGGTCCGGAACACGTAGCCGTCGACGGTGCGTTCGTCGATCAGCCCGACGAGGTCGCGGGTCAACCGGACGAACTGGTTCTGCAAGCCGTCCGCATCGTCGGTATCGATGCGCTCAGGGTCGTAGAGCACGATGAGGTCGATGTCGCTCGAGTAGTTCAACTCGCGGGCGCCGAGCTTGCCCATGCCGAGGATAACCAAGCCGGAACCGACCTCGGGGTCGTCCTCGTCGGCGAGCCGGAAGGCGCCTCTGGCCGCTGATTCGCGAAGCACGTGACAGGCGGCGACCGAGAGGGCACCGTCGGCGAAATCGGAAAGGGCATGGGTGATGCGTTCGAGCGGCCAGCGCCCGGCTATATCGGCGAACGCCGTGGTCAGGGCAACACGGCGCTTGGCGATCCGGAGTTTTTTGGCTAAATCCGCCCTGTTAAGGGTTTCTTTGCGGATTTCCGCTAGGCTCGCCATGGTCCCCTCATAGGCTTTGTCGGGACCATCGTTGAAAAGGTCGCGGACGAACGCCGGGTCCTTGATACAACATTCGCCCAGGAAGGGACTGTTGCCGAACACCGCATCGAGATATCGGCGCGCCGAAGGATCGCCGACGGCCGCCCGAGCAAAGGTTTCGACGGAGTCCGAGTCGGCCGCTTGCGGCTCCGCCGCGGCGGCCGCGTCGATCCAGCGCTCGACGCCGCGCGCCGCCATTTCCGGGTCGGCCGGCGCCGGAATGTCGTCAGCGCTGTCGACAAGGTCGAAATCGTGCATAATGGGCTGCTCCGAACAAACGAAGACTGCGGGATGGCAGATCGGCGGTCAAGACACGGACCCGGAGAGGGGTAGGATTAGGTGATCGGGCGAACCTTCAAAGGACTGATCCAGCTGCTGGGCGGACTGGCGGCGGGCCTCGCCATCGTCCTCAGCGTCGCTGCCTGGCAACTCTCGAAAGGCCCGATTTCGCTGGGCTTCCTCTCGCCCTACATCGAGAACGCCGTCAACACGCCGGAGCGCGAATTCCGGTTGCGTCTGGAAAACACCATCCTGACCTGGGCGGGTTGGGAGCGCACCCTCGACATCCGTATTCTCAACGTCCGTGTTCTCGGTCCCGGCGGCAGCTTGATCGGCAGCATACCGGAAGCCTCGTTTTCGCTCAGCGGCGCCGCCTTGGTACAGGGCCGGCTGGCGCCGCGCACCATCGAGCTGTTCGGGCCGAAACTGCTGGTCCGGCGCGACCGCGACGGCAGCTTCGAAGTCGGCTTTGGCGAAGACCCGGCCAGCTCGCGCGATGTCGCCGCCAACCTGCTCGATCAACTGTCGATCGCGCCCGAGGAGGAAGCCGAGCAGACCTATCTGACCCGGCTCGACATCCTCGGCGCTGATGTCACCATCATCGATCAGATGCTGAAGAAATCGTGGCACGTCCCGGCCACCGACGTTCATTTGCTGCGCGATGCCGGCGGTATGCGGGGCGCCGTCTCCATGGTCGTCGACGTCGACGGGCGGCAGACAGAACTGGAGATAGACGGCGCCTATCGCGCCGACAGCCGCCAACTCGACGCCGTCGCCGAGTTCAGCGAGGTATCGCCGGCAGCGTTCTCGTCGGTCTTCCAGGAGTTGGAGCCGCTACGCGCCTTCGAACTGCCATTCAAGGGCCGCCTGACGGTCTCCATGACCATCGACGGCGACGTCGAGACGGTCGGCTTCGATTTGACCGGCGGCCAGGGGCAACTGGTGCTGCCGGCGCCGTTCGCCCAATCGATGGCGGTCGAAGAGGTATCGGTGCGGGGCAGCTATTACGGCGAGGACGAGATCATCGCCTTCGACGAGGTGGCGGTCGATCTCGGCGAGGACGGCAGACTGCAACTGCCGTCCCCCATCGATCACGAAATGCCGGTCCGTTCGGTGCGCGTCGAAAGCCGCTACTTCGGGGCCACCGGCCGCCTGACGATCTCCAAACTGGAGGCCGACCTGCGCGGGCCGACGGTTTCCCTGAGCGCCGTCCTCGACGGAGTCTCGGCCGATTCGGACTCGATCGACATCGAGGTCAAGGGCGACGGCGGCGGATTCCTGGGCGAGGATCTGAAGAAATACTGGCCGCGTTCGCTCGGCACCGATGCCTGGGAATGGTCGGCCCAACATCTGTCCGACGGCCTTATCGAACACATTTCCGCCGAGGCGCGGCTGCGCTGGTCGAGCGGAAGGTATCTGCGGATCGTCAGGGTCGACGGCACCATGGACTTGAGCGGGGTAAGCGTCGACTACCTGCCGCCGATGCCGAGAGTGAGGGACGCCAGCGCCCATATCCGGTTCAACGAACAAGTTTTCGACATCGCCGTCGAAGGCGGCCGCTCGCGCGGGCTGGAGATTACCAGGGGCAACATCCGGATCACCGGTCTGGATGAGTTCGACCAGTACGCCAACATAGACCTTTCCATCGCCGGCGACCTCCGTTCCAAGCTCAAATACATCAACCACCGGCCGCTCGGCTTCGCCCGCGCCATCGGCATCGACCCGGCCGAGGCGAGCGGCGCCGCGACCACCAAGCTGAAGCTTCGGTTCATCGCCGAGCACGCCCTGACGCTCGACCAGATCGAGGTCTCCGCCCAATCGACCTTGCGCGGCGTCTCCCTCGGCAACATTTTCCTGGGGCGTGGAATCCACGACAGCCGCTTGAGCATGCAGGTCGACAAGGCCGGCATGGTGATGACCGGCGCCGTCAAGATCGGCAAGATTCCGGCCCGACTGTCGTGGCGCGAGAACTTCACCGACGCGGCACGGTTCAAGAGCCGCTACGACCTCAGCGCAACCATTGCCGACATCCAGCATCTGAGCGATCTCGGGTTGGACCTGGAGCCGTTCTCGGGCGACTACATCAAAGGTGCGATCGGCGCCGATATCCGCTTCACCGTCGTCGACGACATCGACCGCCGACTCGAGGTCTCGGCCGATATCTCGAAGGCGTCGCTGGTGGCGCCGGCCTTCGGATGGCACAAGGAAGAGGGCGTCAAGGGTAATGCCGAGATCGTCATGGACCTGAAACGCGCCCTGGTCAGCGACGTTCCCCGATTCTCGGTCGAGGCGGCCGATCTGAAGATCCTCGGTTCGGCCAATTACGCCGCCGACGGTACCGGTCTCGAGCGCATCGACTTCAAACGCGTCGCCTTCGGGCGGACCAACCTGAAAGGCGCCTTGATCCCGAAGGCCGACGGCACCTGGGAGGCCGATTTCCGCGGCCCGACGCTGGACCTGTCGGCGATCTGGGACGAGGTCCTGGAACGGGGCGGCGACGAGGAGGAGGCCGATACCTTCGTGCTGCCGAACTTCCGGCTCACCATCGACGTCGCCCGCGTCTGGCTCGGACTCGAGGAATCGGTGTCCGGCGTTTACGGGCGGTTCGCCCGCGAAGACGATTTCTGGCGATCGGTCCAACTCGAGAGCAGGCTTTCATCCGGCGGCGACTTCGAACTGGCCATCACCCCGCAGGCGGACGGCAACCGCAAGTTCCGCATGACGTCTGACGACGCCGGCGGCGCCCTCAAGCTGCTCGGCTACTACGACAACATGGTGGGCGGCAAACTCGACATCAACGGCGTCTATGACGACGCCAGCCCTGGCCAGCCGCTGACCGGCGTCGTCAGCGTCGACACCTACCGGATCATCGACGCGCCGTTGCTGACCCACGTTCTCAGCATCATGGCACTGACCGGCATCCTCGACGCCCTGCAGGGCGAGGGCCTGGCGTTCAGTTCCCTCGAAATCCCGTTCGTCCATTACCAAGGCGCCGTCAAGCTGCGCGACGCCAAGGCGACCGGTGCCTCGCTCGGATTCACGGCATCGGGTACGGTCTATACCCACGCCGACGTGCTCGACATCGAGGGCACCGTGGTTCCGGCCTACGCGCTCAACTCGGCGCTCGGCCACATTCCCCTGCTCGGCGACATCCTGACCGGCAGCGAGGAGGGCGGCGGCGTGTTCGCCGCCAACTTCTCGATGGCGGGACCGACCGAAGAACCCCGGGTTTCGGTCAATCCGTTATCGGCGTTGACGCCGGGAATCCTGAGGAACGTCTTCGGCATGTTCGGCGATGCCGGCGCCGGCGCCGGTTTGACGAGCGGCGAGGACGTGCCGATCGGATCGCAATAAGACGGCGCGCCCGGGGGCGGTTCGATGCTGAGCAAAGCGCTTGAGGCGAATGCGCGCCTGCTGTTCTCGCAGCGGCGTTTCTTCCTGGCCCTCGGCCTCTATCTGATCGTGTTGCTGGCCTTGCGGATCTGGCTTTTCCCCGGCGCCTCGGAAGACGACGCCGAGCAACTGTTCTACGCACAGACCTGGGCATGGGGCTACAAGCCCAATCAACCGCCTCTCTACACCTGGCTGACCCTGCTCAGCCAACAGCTGTTCGGGGTCACCATCGCCGCCGTCGAAGCCGTCAAGTTCGCCGCCCTATTTCTGATGTACGTGTTTCTGCACCGGACCGCCGCAACGGTGCTCGACGACGAGCGGCTGGCCGGGTTGGCGGCGTTCTCGGCGGTCGGTTTCTATTACATCGGCTGGGACATGGTCATGAACTATTCCCACACCGTCCTGCTCGGAACCTCGATCGCGGCGGTGCTGTGGGCGGTGCTGAGAATTCGCTCGCCGCACGATACCCCGGGCTACCTCGTTCTCGGCGTCGCCGTCGGGGCCGGTCTGCTCTCCAAGTACAACTTCGGTCTGTTCCTGCCGGCGCTGCTGGCGGCCAGCCTGGTCCATCCGCCGACCCGCGCCGTCGTCGCGTCGCCGCGCATCGCCCTTAGCCTCGCCGTCGCCCTCGGCATCGCCGCCCCGCACCTGTATTGGTTCATGAGCGATTCTTCGGGGCTGGCGGAAGCACGGGTGTCGGCCGGGTCGTCGGCGAGCCGCGGTTCGCTGGCCAACGCCGGGCCGGGGCTGGCGGCGGTGGCGGAGGGCGCGTTGGCGTTCCTGTCGCCGGCCCTGGTTGTGATCGCGGCGTTCTTCTGGCGGGCGTTCCGGCGGCTGCCGGAAAGCGCTGGCCGGGCCGCCGCTCTCTGCCGCTTCTTCGAGGTCTACTTCGTCTCCGTGTTGGGATTGATGGCCGCGCTGGTCCTCGTCCTCGGCCTCGATTCCATCTACACGCATTGGATGATGGTGCTGCTGCCGTTTCCGATCTATTGCTTCCTGAGGATCCGCGAGAGCCGTCCCTCGGAGCGGCGGTTGCAGGCCTATGGCGCCGTCTTCAGCGTTCTCGCCGTTGCCGTCGTTTTCGCCGTCGTTACCCGTTATGCGACGGGGCCGATGAGTTGCCGCAAGTGCAACTTTTTCGTCCCTTACGAACGGCTGGCGGCCGGCCTCAAAGCCGACGGCGCCGACGGCGGTACCATCGTCGTCTTCGACTATCCCAATCAACTGGGCGGCAATCTGATCCGTTACCTGCCCGAAACCCGGTTCATCTCGACCCGCCATCGCCACTACAAGCCGCCGCCGAAGACGGCCGACGGCCCCTGTCTGGTTCTATGGAACACTTCGTTCGGCATCACCCAGGACACCTGGGGCGACATCTCGCTGAAAGGCCGGCGCGTGCTCGGATACGAGATTCCCGAAAATCCGGACATCCGCTTCGTCAGCGGCCGCATCGCGCGGTCGGGGGGGCGAATGGTCCGGCTCGCCTATTACGAAATCGAAACCGCCAAAGGCGAGTGCCACTAAAGCAGATCATGTTTTGTCGGAATCGCCCGGGCGATCCGTCAAAGCATGTGAATCCGCTCTACATCATTGAAACCGATCGGATTCACACGTTTTGTCGTCGACACCCCGTGTTTCCGACAAAACGTGAACCGCTCTAGGGTCTGTTGAGATTTGGGATTCCCAAAAGGCCTGATTT
>CAYFMP010000068.1:0-19946 GCA_964344215.1 uncultured Thalassospiraceae bacterium
GATCAGGAAATGCATGTTGCGGCCGATCAACTCCCCGGGCCCCTCGTAGCCCAGCAGGCCGGCGGCGGCTGGGTTGCAGAACATGCAGTCGCCGTCCGGGTCGACGCCGTAGATGCCGTCGGCCGTCGAATCGAGCAGTAGCCGCACCTGCTCCTCGCTTTCCCGTAGCGCCCTCTCGATTTGCTTGCGCTCGGTGATGTCGAAAACGATGCCGTCAAAGACCACGTCGCCGTTTTCCAGGCGTCTCGGTCGTGCCGCGCTGTGGGCCCATTTGATCGTGCCGTCCGGCATCAGAACCCGCATCTCCAGGGCCATGTCCTCCAGGGTTTCGGTCGAACGCCGAAGCCTTTCCCGGAACCGTTCATAATCTTCGGGGTGAATATGCTTTTCGAGCGCCGTGGCGTCGACCATCAGGTCCTGTAGGTCGATGCCGAATACCTCGCCGATGCTGTCGCTGATGAAGTCGTAATGCAGCGTGCCGTCGGGTTTGATGACGCGGCGGATGACTCCGCCCGGCAGGTTCGCGACCAACGAACGAAACCGCTCCTCGCTGTCGCGCAGGGCCACCTCGGCCTGCTTGCGCTCGGCGACTTCGCGGTTCAGATCGTCGCGCGAGGCGAGGGTCTTCCTGAGACGCTTCGTCATCCCGTCGAAGGCCCGCGACAGCTCGCCGATCTCGTCTCGGGCATCGGTGGCGACACGGTGATCGAGGTCGCCGTCGCCGATGATCTTGGCCCCCTCGCGCAAATGCAGTATCGGCCTTGAATACCACCGGGCGGCCCCGAACGCAAACAAGGTGACGACGACGACGACCATCGATCCCATAGCCAGCAATACCCGGTGGATTAAGCGAATCCCGGCGAAAGCCTTCTCCTCATCCAGTTCGATGAAGACAACCCACGTCGTCGGTCGCCAGTCTTCCCCCGAGACGTCCTTCTTGGTGTCCTTGCCGATCAACCCGGAGAAAATTGTCGCCGCGACCCGCGCATGGGCCATGATGTTGGCTCCGTGAACGTCCTCCTGCTCGCTCCAATGATCATACGGCATCTCGACATGCGCCATGTCCGCCCGGTTTAACGCCCAATCGGTCTTCCCTTCCGAATCGATGATGACGGTCCCTTGGGAACGGGCCAGGAAGATCCTTTTCTCTTTCTTTGTGGCTTGGGAACCCGTCACGATGTTCAGGATATCGTCGACACGGTAATTGATCTTGAGAAGCCCGACGACCTTGCCCTCGGCCATCACCGGAGCCACCACGCCGACAACGACGGCCTTCACGGAGAGATCGTAACCACTGTCATCGACCAACATATCGCCCTTGCTTTCGCCGTATCCGCCGATCCACCACCCCTCGTCGGCGTGGAAATAATCGGTCAGCGGCCCGGTCATGGCCACCGTCGCTCCCCGTGCGTCGGTGAGGAAGATTTCGCCGTATTTTTCCGGGTTGTTGTCCTGATAGGCCTTCAGGAACAGGGACAGATCGTTGTTGAGGATTTGATCCGCCTCCGGCGTCTCGCCGCCGGCTTCGATCCAGGCCTCGTCGATGCGCGACAGGGCGGCCGATATCTCGCCGTCCGTCCTGCCGGCATAGCGCCGGTTGGCCGCCCTGACCGCCTCGCCGATCAGGGGGTGGGTCGCGAGAATCCTGGCTTCGTCGGTTCTCGCCTTCAGCGCGGCGGATATGGCGTTGGCTTTTTCCCTGGCGAGAGACTGGAAATTCTCCCCGATACTGGCTCTCATTTGCTTCTGAACCGCGTTCATCACGAACAGCGAGGCAAGCCCCGCCGGTACCAGAGCGAGAAACAGGAAGGCGATAACAAGTTTCGATCTGATCGTCATAACGTCGTGCCAACCCTTATCGATCGCTCGGGAATTCCCGAACCATCGGCCAAACTACCATTACACCAACGGCAGGTAGACATCCACGGTGGTTCCCTCGCCCAAGGCGCTGGCGATGTCGACGGCGCCGCCGTGGGCGGTGACGATGCTGTGGACCATGGAAAGCCCGAGACCGGTCCCCTTGCCCACCCCCTTGGTGGTGAAGAACGGCTCCATGGCCTTTTCCAGCGTCGCTTGGTCCATGCCCTTGCCGGTGTCCTTCACCGAGATCGTCGCATAAGCGCCGACGGAGAGATTGGGAACGCTCGTGGCCATGGCCCCGTCCACCTCGACCCTTGAGAGCGCAACCCGCAGTTCTCCGACCTTGCCTTCCATGGCGGCCGCGGCGTTGGAGGCCAGGTTCATGATCACGGTCTCGATCTGGCCGGCGTCGGCGAACACGCGGCCGGCGTCGTCTTCCAGGTCCGTTACGATCTCGATGCTCGACGGCAGGGTCGGCCGCAGCAGATCGAGGGCCTCCATGACAACGGCATGGATGTCGACCTCGGACTTGTCGGCCCCCTCCCGGCGCGAGAAGGCGAGGATCTTCCGCACCAGGCCCTTGATCCGTTCGGCCGCCTGCAGCGCCATGTCGAGGCGCTTGCGCTCGCTTCCGTCCTCGGGGAGAGTCTCCGCCACCATTTTGGTGAGGTTGAGGATCGGCAGCAGCATGTTGTTGATGTCGTGGGCGATGCCGCCGGAGAGGTTGCCGAGGCTCTCCATTCGCTGAACCTGCCGCAGGTTGCGCTCGGCTTCCTTGCGCTCGGTGATGTCGCGGAAGCTGGCGACGGCGCCGACGGTCTCGCCGTCGCTGTGAATGGGTCGCGACGAGTATTCCACGGGGAAGCTGCTTCCGTCGGCGCGCCAGAACACCTCGTCGTCGACGTGAATCGTCTGTTCCGTCCGGAACGCATCGTGCATCCGGCATTCGTCGGCCGGATAGGGCGTGCCGTCGGCGCGGGTGTGGTGGATCAGGGAATGCATGTGGCGGCCGAGAATCTCGTCGGGCCCGCCAAAGCCCAGAATGCGGGCGGCGGCCGGATTGCAGAAGGAGCAGATGCCGTCGGTGTCGACGCCGTAGATGCCGTCGGCCGTCGAATCGAGCAGCAGCCGTATCCGCTCCTCGCTCATCTCGAGCGCTTGCTCGGCCTCGCGGCGTTCGGTGACGTCCATTCCCGAACTGAGGGTGCCGGTGATGGTTCCGTCCGCGTCCGTCAGCAACGAATTCTCCCAGGCGACGGTCCGCCGTTCGCCGGTAATGGTGACGACGTCGTTCTCGTAGCGCTCCAAGGCCTCGATCCTGCCGGCGGTGATCTCGTCGTGGACGGCGCGGACCTCTTTTCGCTGGTCCTCCGGCAACGCCGTCTCGAACCAGTTCCGGCCGACCAGCGCCCCCGGTCCGTGGCCCAGCAGCTCATGACCCGCGCGGTTGAGGAGTAGGATGTTGCCGGCAGGGTCGAGGGCGACGATGATGGTGCCGGCGATGTCGAGGTAGCGCCGCGCCCGGTCGCGCTCGCGGCGGAGTTCATTTTCGGCCCGCTCGCGCTCGGTGATGTCCTGGACCGTGCCGACCGACCGCACCGGGTTCCCCGCGTCGTCGTAATGGGTCTGGCAGCGTTCGTTGACCCACTTGACCGTACCGTCCTTCATCAGCAGGCGGTGAGCGATTTCGTAGGGCGTCCCGCTCTTCACCGATTCCGTGTAAGCCCGGTCCACCGACTCCCTGTCCTCGGGATGCACCGTGTCCAGAAACGCCTCGTACGAGGAACCGAACTCCTCGGGATCGATGTCGAAGATACGATAGACCTCGTCCGACCAGGTGAGGACGTTCTCCACGAGGTCAAGCTCCCAACTGCCGACGTGGGATATCCGTTGCGCCTGTGCCAGTTGAGCCTCGCTCTTCCGCAGGGCCTCTTCCGCCAGCCTGCGCTCGCTGATGTCCGTAAGGTTGGCGATGATCCCCTCATCGGGATGGGAGGGGTCCAGGGCCCGCAGCGATACGTCGGCCAAAAACATCTCGCCGTTCTTCCGGCGCATCGTCAGTTCGTCGCGGTACACCTCTCCCTTGTTGATTATGGTGTAGGCGATCTTCCCCCGATGCTCGAAGTCCGCGCGCGATGGATGAACGATCTCCGCGGACCGGCCCAGGAGTTCCTTCTCGCCGTATCCGAACATCTCCGCGAAGGCCCGGTTATAGCGCTGGAACTCGCGGTTCCTGACGAAAGCGATCCCGGCGTCGGTATTGTCCAGAATGAGCTGCTGTTCCCGTGCCAGCCGTCGTCGGTCCTCGTCCGCCCGCCGGCCTTCCCGTCTGTTCTCGGCATCGGCCAGTTGGCGCTCGACCGACAGCGCCAGGCGGCTGAGGTCGTCCATGGCCACGAAGTCGTGGGCGCCGGCCCGCATTATCCCGACGGCGACCTCGGTGTCGATGACGCCGGAAACGACGATAAAGGGAATGTCGCGGCCGCTCTTTTTCAGGATTTCCAGCGCCTTGGCAGCGCCGAATCTCGGTATCCCGCAATCGCAGAGGACGGCGTCCCATCCGCCGTTCGCAAGCGCCGCGCGCATGGCCTTCGCCGTTTCGACACGTTCGGTGGCGAGCTTGCGCCATTTCTTGCGCAGCGTCCGCGCGATCAGCCGCGCGTCGGTCTCGGAACCCCCGACGATCAGGACGCGAAGAGGCGCGGGCATGAGCTTACTCCTTCGTCGACGGCGGTGGTCCGGTTGGCCACGTTCCGTTGCTCCGGGGCGCGGTCGATCGACGTCACCTCCCCGGGGCCGTCCTCCACCGGGCGGACCGTCTCGTCGGGTTTCATGATCCCGTGTCTCCTTTAGCCGCCGCCAACACCGATTTGAAAAGCTCGAGGGTCTTCATCGATTCCTCGTCCTGAGTCCACTTTTCCAGGGGCGGCGCGATGGCATCGCTGCCGACGAAATCGAATCCGGCGCCGACGGCAGCCATGCCAAGCGTCACGGTTTTCAGGCCGTGCACGTGACGGCAAAGCCCGTGGGAACCGGAATCGGAAGCGAACGTCTTCAAATCCGCGAGAATTTCCTGCTCGTCGCGCCGGTCCGCCCTGAAATCCATGCCGACGGAAAAAATGTCGCCGGCCGGAATTTGGTCGAACCGGTCGAAACCCCGTTCGACCCGCAGCATGACCCCGCAGCCGTACGGCATGACGCGCGCCGCCACCGCCGCCAGCGCATCTCCGAAAGGCGGCGCCGGCGGGTTGACGATCTCGAAATAGACCGAGTCCATGACCGGCCAGACGTGCTTGTCGCACTGCTGGATGTACGTTTCGGCCGAGTCCGGGTTTGCCAGGGTCTCGAAGTGAACCGGGATCAGGACCGTCATCAGGCCGTACTGCGCGACGACCTCCTCGATTTGCGCCGTCGCCTTGTGAAGCGTCTCGATATCCAGGGCGAGAAGGCGTTTGGGATCGTCGAATTCCTGTTGCAGAGCCGCTTCCGGCAGGGGCTCGCCGGTGCCCACGTCCCAGAAAGGTTCGCAGAGGTAACAGAAAACATCGTTTCCACCACTTTTCCAAAGGGGACAGTAGCGGAATAGAGCATCTCCGAGGATCATCCTCGCGGCAGGATGAGCCGGGTCTTTCGAGGGTGCCGGTTCTCGTTGATCATCGTCCATGGGCATACCCCGGATTGTATCCGAACACGATCGACCAGCCCCTCGAATTCACGACAGGCTTCCCTTTCAAGCTTGTCATTAAGCGGCGAAATTAAAGGGAATTATATGGCCTCTCCTTGATTTGGATCAAACATCGCCGGGCGAAGAGGTTCTACTATAACGACCGTTCAAAGGAATTTTCGCCATGGCGCGCATTCTGGTCGTCGACGACGAGGAACTGGCCCGTTTCACCATACGGGAAATCCTTGTGAAGGCGGGGCACGAGATCGTCGAAGCCGCGAACGGCGACGAAGCGATCACGTTGCAGAGGGCCGAGCCGTTCGACCTCGTTGTGACCGACATCATCATGCCCGGGCTGGATGGCGTCGCCATGATCGGCCGGTTGAGGCCGGACTTTCCATCGTTGAAAATCCTCGCCATCTCGGCCGGGGGGCCGACGGGAGACGCCGATTTTCTCAAACGCGCCGAAAGCGTCGGTGCCGACGACATCCTCGCCAAGCCGTTCTCGGAAGAGGAACTGGTCGAGAAAGTGAGCGAGTGCCTGAAGACCCTCGATGAGGACTCCTGATGCCGCTTTTCGGAAAACGCGTCAGCGAACTTCGCGAGAATCACGGAGAAGCCCTTCGCCGGCACCATAGCCTTCTGAAATCGGATGCCGAATCGGCGGAACCCAACGCTCTGTTCGAAGTCGTCGAACCCGAAGAGGCCGCTTCGGAAGACGATACATCGTCACCGACCCCGGAACCCGAACACGGCTCGGTCCGGGAACAGATGATCTCGAAAGGGAGAGAGGAATTCGTCGAGGACGTCAAGGTCAAGGTCTTCGAAATCCTCGTCGAGGAACTGGATCTGGCGGCGCTCCGAAACCTCGAGGAGGACAGGAAACGCCAGGAGATTTCCTTCTTTGTCGAAGAGATCATCAAGAGCCTGGAACTCGACCTGTCGGTCGAAGAGGAGACGGAAGTAAAAGCCGACCTCATTCGCGATCTCCTTGGGCTGGGGCCGTTGGACATCCTGACCGCGCGGGATGATATCAGCGACATCATGGTCAACGGATACGACCGAATCTACGTCGAGCGGGCGGGGAAAATCCAACTCACCAACGTTCGTTTCCGCGATCAGGTCCAGTTGATGAACATCTGTACACGGATCGCCGCCAGGATCGGACGCCGCGTCGATGAAGCCAGCCCGATTTGCGACGCGCGCCTGGAAGACGGCTCGCGCGTCAACATCATCATCCCGCCGCTGGCCCTGGACGGCCCCGCGCTGACCATCCGCAAGTTCTCCCGCGAAAAAATCACGCTCGACGACCTGGTCGCGTTCGGAGCGCTTTCCCCGGAAGCCGCCAAGGCGTTGGCGATCTTCGCCAACTGCCGATGCAACATTCTGGTTTCGGGCGGAACGGGGAGCGGCAAGACGACGATGCTGAATGCGCTCAGCAACGAGATCGATCCCGGCGAACGCATTATCACTGTGGAGGATACGGTCGAACTTCAGCTTCAACAGCCCCACGTCTGTCAACTCGAAACGCGCCCGCCCAATCTCGAAGGCCTGGGACAGGTGACGCAGCGCGATCTGGTCATCAACTGTCTGCGGATGCGGCCGGACCGCATTATCGTCGGCGAGATTCGGGGCGGCGAGGCCTTCGATATGTTGCAAGCCATGAACACGGGCCATGCCGGATCGATGTCGACCATTCACGCCAACACGCCGCGCGACGCCTTGACGCGGATCGAGGACATGGTCGCCCTGACCGGGTTCGATATGCCGTCCGTCAACATCCAAAAACAGATCGCCTCGGCGCTCGACCTGATCGTGCAGGTGGAGCGGTTCCGCGACGGCACGAGGAAGGTGACGTACATTACCGAGGTCGTCGGAATGGAAGGAAACGTCATCACGCTTCAGGACGTCTTCACCTTCGAACAGAAAGGCGAGGACGACAACGGTACGATTTTGGGGGAGACGCGGGCGACGGGTCTGCGCCCTTATCTTGCCGAGAAGGCGGCCAAGTACGGCCGACAGGCGGAACTGATCGAAACGATTGGGCGCTCGGAGTTTCCGGAGTGACACGGGAACAGGCGCGGGCTTTTGCGCCGCGTCACGATGTCCACACAGGACCGGAGCGGACCTTCAACCGCCTGGGAATTCGTGTCCGCCTTGCCGCCGAAAACGGACGACGCTCGGCGTTGGTACCGAGGTCCGGTTGTTGTGCGAAGCAGGCATCCGACCAACGGTCCGGTTGAATTGCATAGAACCGGCTTCACACGACTGGATCGCTCGAATATAATGGTATGCGGGGGCAACGCTTCTGAGGGATAATCAAGCCGAATAATGGCCGACAAAGCGAACGAAAAAGCAAAAGAGCCCAAAGACCCCGACCAAGAGCGATCCCTATGGTGGTCGAAACCCGCCAAAGCGGCATACGTGCTGTTCGGCTTGCCGGCATTGGCGTTGCTCGGCTGGTATTTCTATACGGTCGCCCACGAATTCAAAGAGCCGGAAGTGACCGCAATGGAAAAGGCCGTGGCCGCGAAGGCCAGGCAATTGGCCAAGGAAGCGGCCGAGTTGGCGAAGAAGGCGGCCAAGGAGAACTTCAAGCCGGAAGAAGTCGACAACTGTCGCAACGTGGTCGAACAATACGTAACGCCCGAGAGGTGGACCCCGACCGACGACAAGATGAACGAGCTTATCGGCCTGCCGAAGCTGGCCACGAAACAAGAGAGAGACGAAAGGTGCATCTATTTCGCCAAGACCGTGGCCGAGATGGAGAAGATGTCTCACCATAGCCATCACGTTTTCGTTTGCGGCGGGGCGATTTTCAAAATATCCGGCAAGAGGTTTTTCTTTATCCGCCCCGACCATGAAGGCCGCGGCGCGGTCCACAACCTGGAAGGTCGGCAGCTTACGCTAATTCCGATCGAACCGGGGCAGTCGACGGTCTTCAGGTATTGGCAGATCTTCAACGCCGGAGACGGCTGTATCGTCGTCGGCATGTCGAGGGCGGCCGGGACGTTTCTTCTTCCCGGCCACCTCATTCCCGACGAATAGGGAGATCGGGCGTCGATCTGGCTTGAGTCCGCGTCCGGCCCGTTGCGGACACTTGTCCGCTTCTCGACCAGCCCGCTTCACTTGCACTTGAATCGCGATTCCAGAGTCGCCATCAGCCCCTTGACGGCCGGCATGTCACGTTGATCGAAGTTCTCGTGAGCCCAGCGCATGAAGGCCCAACGGATTTCGTCGGCTTGGTTCTGCTCCGGCAGGCAAACGTTGTTTTCCTTGGCCATGCCGGAACTGAGGTATAGGTGGGTGAAGCCGGAGACGTACTGCTCGCACTCCATTTCGAGCACTTGGCCGCCCCGCGAATCGTTGTCGCCCTCGACGCAGGGCTCAAGCAGATCGCGGACGCGATAGCCCGAATCCTGGGCCGAAGCGCCGAGCGGCATGGCAATCACCGCCGCCGTCAGCAGGACGGAGAGGAGATGATGGGTTCTGATCATGCTGTCGTCCTCCTTGCGGTTCGCTCAGCGGTCGCGGGACATGGAATGGATCGCCTTGTCCATGACCGCCCGGTGCTGCTCGTTGTTGACGAAGGCCGGCGTGTTGACCTTCGACCACAGGTCTTCGTTGAGCATGTTCTGGTGGCAGCCCATGCACAACCCGGTGCGCTCCATCTTCTCGCGCATGGCGCCCGGCAGCGGGCTGGTGAGATCCCAGTGCGACCCCACCGTCACCAGTTGCTTGCCGTCGCGGGTGACGATCTGCGACAGGTCATGGTCGAGACCTGGTATGGCCGCCGATTGGACCTTGTATTCCTTCGGAATGGTCCGGCCCTGGTTGGTCTCGAGGTCGACCACGAAGCCTTTTTCGTAGCCTTTCAGGAAGCGGCCGTCCTCGATGCCGTAACCGAGCGTCTTCGGGTTGTTGTGGCAGCTCTCACAGGACCTCGCTTTGCGGCCGGCCGTATGCGGCTGCACGGCGGCATGGTCGAGACCCTTGCCCTCGGACGTATCCCAGATCTTGTTGTCGACCACGGTGTTGCCGTCCTTGTCGATCACCGTGGTGACGACCTGACAGCCGGGCATCAGCGGACTGACTCGGCCCTCGCCGTTAATGCCGAGGATCGGCGTCTCCCATCGCAGGTACGAGCGCGTCTCGGAGACCTTGCCCGAAGATTTGAGGCCGTTGGTGCCGAGCGGATAATCCGCCGACAGGCCGTTGGCCTCGCGGGCGTTGGCGGTCTTGATCCAATCGATGTCGGTCTTGCCCTTGGAGTAGTCGACAGTGATATGGCAGCCGTAACACTGCGGCGCCCAGTCGGCGTGGCAGGCGTAGCATTCCATGCTTTCCATATGCTTGCCGACGGCCGACATGGCGACCATGGCGTTGGGCGATTTCCAGGCGTTGTCGCTCTTCAACTGCTTGAGGATCGGCACCTCGAAATCGAGTCCGGAAGCGGAATGCAGGATCACCCGCTTGCCTTTCTTGACGACGTTGCCGAAAGGATTGCCGCGGGCCGTCAGCAGGTAGCCGTCCTCGGGCTCGTACTGGGTGGCGAACGCCATGAAGTCGGGCAGCTCGTCGGTCAGGCCGCGCGGCGTGTCGCCGATTTCGGTGGCGTGTTCTTCGCCGTGGCCGAGCGGCAGCTCCCACGGCGCCTTGTTGACGGTGCCGTGGCAATCCTCGCACTCGATCTCGACCTGGGCCAGCGTCGTGCCCGGCAGGTTTCCATCGCCGTGCATGTCGATCGAGGTGTGGCAGTCCTGGCACAGAAGTCCGCCCTGTGGATTGCCGGCCCGGCTCTGGACCTGGTGGTGCAGGTCGTCCTTGATGAAGAGATATTTCTTGGTATGCAGCTTGGGCTGCTTCTTGCCGGAGGCGTCATAGGGCGAGCCGTAGGGGAACTCCATGATGCCCTGATAGCTGACGCCGATGCGCTTGCCCCGGTTGTGACACGAGTTGCAGCTTTCCGACGGGATGCCGGAATAGGTCAGGCCGTTGTGGGTGACCTTCGATTTTCGGGTCGCCTGCATGCGGTGCACGAGCAGGCGGCCGGGCTGTTCCTTGTTTATGGTCGGATCGCCACCCTCGTACCTGCCTTCGTTGGAATAGGGCACGTGGCACGACGAACAGCCGGTGCCGCGGAAATCTCCCCGTTTCTCGCGTCCCGAAACGCCGACGTGGCAGCGCTGACACTGCTGGCGCGAATAGGTGATGCCTGCCAGGTTCGGGTGGTCGGGAATCTGGTCGACGTCGACGTCCGGCACCTGCGTCATCTCGGTCGGCATCTGATCGGGATGTGCCCTGGCGAAGTTGACCATGTATTTCTTATAGGCGTCGGTACCGATGGACGGTTCGATTCCGTCCTCGTCCTTCTGGGTGTAGTTGCCCCATACGACCTTGCGGTCTTTCTGCACCCCCCAGGACCATAGGTTGCCTTGAAGCTTGCCGGCCTCGGTGTTCATCAGCGATTTCTTCAGGCGCGCCGCGTAGCCCTGGTGGCACTGACCGCAGGCCCGATCGCCGAGGAAGATGCTGCCGGGATCGGGATAGAACATGTGCGGCCCATCGGCTTCCGTCAGCGCCTTCGGCGCACCGCTGTGGGCCGCCTCCTTGGTGGTCGCCGCCGGAGTGCCGCCGTGGCAAACGACGCAGCCGCCGGGATCCTTGTATTCCTCGCCCCGCGAGATGATGTCTTCCATCATCGGGCCGTCCGTGAACTGTTCGATACCCTCGTGACACGACATGCAGCCCATCTTGGCGGCGCGCTCCTTCGACACGATATCGAACTCGGCGGCCTCCGCACTGCTTGAAATCGAAGCCGTCACGACCGCAACCGCGGTTACGATACTCCATGCAATCACTTTCATGGCATCAGCCTCCCCGTTCGGTGTCTTCCAGGTTTTTCACGGATACCCAGGTACCTTGATGCTAAATGCAAAGCTTGAGGCTTGTTAAGACGAATTGAGTTGATCGATATATCAACCACCGATTTGAATGCCATTTGGACACGACCCGGAGGCGGGGTTCCTTGCAATCGCTTCCGGCCCGAAGGCGAACCCCCGACCGTTTGCGTCGGTTAGAACTAGACGTCATTGCTTTTCTCGCAATCCTGAATGGCTCTATAATTTGGCGAGCCGTCTACTGAGGGACGAGAAGGTGAAGACGAAATTTCCCGAAACCCTTCACCCGAAATTGCGACTGGTTTTCGACTATTGGTCCGGTCTGAAGGCAAAGCTCGGGCGACTTCCCGCTCTCGATGAGATCGATCTCATGGACCTTTGGAGAGTGGCGCCCAACCTGTTCATCTTGGATCTCGAGCGATCTACGGATAGCCGGGACCGTTTCTTGTGGCGGTATTGGGGAACTACCCTGGTCAATTTCACCGGCGTCGAGTTGACGGGAAAACGTCTCGATCAAACTCATGCCGAGGAGGCGGTCGTCGAAGCGGTTGCCGCTTATCGGTGGGTTCTTGAGAGCGGCAAGCCGCATTACTGGCAACGCGGTGTTCGCATAAACGAAACCGGCAAGGATTTCTTGAGATTTGAGCGAATCGCATTGCCGCTATTGGATAGAGACCGAAAGCCAGGGCATATACTCGGCGTGGCGGTTCCCATCGATCCCAAGGCGCCCGAGGAACTTATCCGCACCGGAAGGCTCGAGATCAATCTAGGGTGACTGCGCGGTTACTGTGGAAGGCGAGCAAATGAACTGTGGTCGAAACATCCACCAAACCGCCCGGAAGCCAATCGACCAGCACGGCCTCGAGGAAGCGTCGGCCCATGCCGTCGGCCCCCAATGACGGCGCCGGCGCACCCAATTCGCGGGATCGGCGGTGCCGGCGGGCCGCGGCGACGGACCAAGCAATGAGCGCCACCAGCGGACTGAAGGCGGCCTTGGAGGCCGGGCATTTCGTGCTGACCGCCGAGACATCGCCGCCCGACGCCGCCACCGCCGAAGCCGTGCTGGCCCGGTGCGGCTGCCTGAAAGGCGCCGTCGATGCCGTCAACGTCACCGACGCGGCCGGCGCCCGGGTTCATATGTCGGCGCTGGCCTGCGCCGCCGTGCTGGCCGCCGACGGCATCGAGCCGGTGCTGCAGTTCACCACCCGCGACCGCAACCGGCTGGCCTTGCAGGGCGACCTGATCGGGGCGGCGGCGCTCGGCATCCCCAACATCCTGTGCCTGCACGGCGACGACGTGACGGCCGGCGACCAGCCCGAAGCGGCGGCCGTGCACGACATCGACAGCCGCGGCCTGATGGCGATGGCCCGACAGCTGCGCGACGACGCCACGTTGCCGTCGGGCCGCGCCGTCGAGCCGGCGCCCGAGCTGTTCATCGGCGCCGCCGACACGCCCAGCGACCCCGGGCCCGAATTCGAGAGCGCCGTGCTCGAGGCCAAGATCGCGGCCGGCGCCGATTTCTTCCAGACCCAGTTTGCCTTCGACATCGAGGCGCTGAAGCGCTACATGGCCAGGCTGGTTGACGCCGGCATCCCGGAGCGCGCCTATTTCATCGTCGGTCTCGGGCCGCTGGCCTCGGCCCGGAGCGCGAAGTGGATGAACGACAACCTGTTCGGCGTCCGTGTGCCTGACGCCGTCATCGAGCGCTTGGAGGGGGCGGCCGACCAGCAAGCCGAGGGCGTCGCCGTCTGCACGGAATTGCTCGAGCGGTTGCAGGAGATCGAAGGCGTTCACGGGGCGCACCTGATGGGGCCGCGCCAGGAGAGCGTCATCGCCGAGATCGCCGCCGGCTCGGGGCTTCGCGACCGTCGCCGGCCGAATTGAAACGACGGCTCCGATAAGATTCCTGTTGCACAACCGTTTGGAATGCGCGTAAGTGAGCGTCGGTTACACATATTCCTGGCGTATCCTTCTAGCCGCCCATTGCGCTTAGCCGCGTTACCCCGAGACATTGTGAGACCAAGACACCCGTGAAGCGGCGTCATGTCGCTTCCGAAAGACAACAGCCAGAGGACTAAACGGACTATGACGATCGGTACAGTAAAGTGGTTCAACCCGACCAAGGGGTACGGGTTCATCGAGCCGGAGGACGGCTCCAAGGATGCCTTCGTCCACATCTCCGCCGTTCAGCGGGCCGGGTTGCCGGGCCTGCGCGAGGGGCAGAAGGTGGAATACGAACTCGTCCAGGGCGACAACGGAAAATCTTCCGCCGAAAACATCGTCGCCGTCGACTAATCCCGACAACGAAGGTGGCCGTCAGCCCGGCCGGCACCCGCCGGACCGGGCCAGCGACGTCGAGCACCTTCCTGAGCGGACGGCGTTCTCAAGCGTCGGCCTGGCGCACCTTGGCCCGTTTTGCGGCGGCCAGGTTGAGGGCTTCGACGACGATCGAAAACGCGATGGCGAAGTAGAGGTAGCCGCGCGGGATGTGGAAATGCAGCCCGTCGGCAACCAGCGCCATACCGACCAGGAGCAGGAACGATAGCGCCAGCATCTTGGTGGTCGGGTGTTTCTGGATGAAGTCGCTGAGCGGTCCGGAGGCGACCATCATCACGATGACGGCGATGACGACGGCGGTGATCATCACCGGCAGCACCTGTGTCATGCCGATCGCGGTGATCACCGAATCCAGCGAAAAGATGATATCGAGCACGATGATCTGGAAGATGGCGGCGCCGAAGGCCAGCGCCTTCGGCCCGCCGCCGGCGTCGTTCTCGGCGCCTTCGACGGTCTCGTGGATTTCCCAGGTGCCTTTGTAGATCAGGAACAGGCCGCCGCCGAACAGGATGACGTCGCGCCACGACAGCTCGAACCCCCACAGATCGGCGATCGGTTCGGTCAGGCCGACGATCCACACCAGGCTCGCCAGCAGCAGGATTCTAAAGCCCATGGCGGCGCCGAGACCGACGAACCGGGCCCGCGCCTGGCGTTCCTTGGGCAGCCTGACGACGATGATCGAGATGAAGATGACGTTGTCGATACCGAGGACGATTTCGAGGGCCGTCAGCGTCAGCAGGCTGGCCCAGATTTGCGGATCGGTGAAATCCATGGCGTCGGCTCCTCTCTGTGTTTCCCGCCTGCACGACTATATCATGTGTAAGGACAATCCAAGCGGGCGACGCCGGAAACCGGCGCGTCAGAGCTCGGCAAAGCGTTCGCGGCGCGGTTGTCAGCTTCGCGTAAGGCGGCTGTGCTACCCAGCCCGTTTGGGAAAGGCGTGGAAGACCGATGATTGGGCGATTGTTCGGATGGAGCGGCGCGGTCGCGGTGGTGCTTGCTCTGAGCCTCCCGGTCCACAGCCTTGCCTCGCTGAGAGGCTTCTATAGCGTCGGCGAGAAATACCGCGAGTGGTTCCAGACCACGGTGTGGCTGCCCGACACCCGGCGCGAAGAGGCGAAACTGGGCCGTATCTCGGTGCTGCCCGGCCTCAACCTGCCGGTTTCCGAGAAATACCCCTATCCGGACAAGGAGTTCGTGATGACCGAGGCGGTCTGGAAGGACGCCGTCGGCCAAATCAAGGCCGGCGACGCCGACTGGTTCGACGCCGAGGTGGTCCGCCAGCGCGCCGTCATCGAGGGCTACCCGCCGGCCATGGACATGCTGGCCTGGATGTACGAACACGGCCGCGCCGTCGAGCGCAACCCGTCGAAAGCGGTGCAGTGGTACCAGCGCGCCGAGTGGGCCGGCGTCAACATACCTTCTGGCAACAAGTACAACATCTTCACCCGTCAGTTGAACCCCGAGGAACAGCGCGTCGTCAGGCGCAACATCGCCGACGACAGGAAGGACGGAGAGGCCGATCGTGGCTTCTTCGCCGGCCTCAACCTGCAGGTCTTCGCCAGGAAATAAGTTCCCCGGCGGTGCCGGTTGGAGCCGGCGACCTTCCCCCTTCGCGTTCGCATAGTTATCCGACCGGCGGAACGGCCCTGGCGCCGGCCCAGTCCGGCGTGAAAGCGAGCACGTCTACGCCGGACGCCAGCGCCGGGTTGAACAGGCGGTTGTGCCAGTATGTCGCCTGCCAGGCCGGGTCGGGTTCGGCCAGCGCCGCCACCGTGCACGGCAGTCGGTAGCTCTGGTTCTTCTCCGAGAACAGCAGCACGCAGCGCTCCGCCGCCAACAGCCGATGGATCGCGCCGAGGTCGGGCGGAAAGACCGCGGTCAGCCGGTCCGAGAAGGCTTGCGGGTTCTGAAAATAGGTGGCGGCCAGCAGTTTCAGGGCCGCCTCCAGGCGTTCCTTGGGGTCCTGGGTGCGGCGGCCCAGGTGGCGGAACTGGGCGGTCGTCTCTTCGGGCCGCCCCGGCACGATGAGCACGGTAACGGCGCTCAAGGCGGCGCCATCGTCGCCGAACATCACGTCCGGACACATGCCGGGGCTGGGCCGGCCGGCATTGCGGCGGACGGCGAACTGGCGGAGCCGGCACTGCCAGCCGAGAAAGTGGGCGCGCAGCCCGGACGCTTCCCGGTCAAGGCCGTTATCGTCGCCGTTGTCGTCGTCTTCGCCCATCGCCGTCCTCCGCCGCCGCACCCCGGTTCGATCGGCGCCGCCGTCCATGCTACGGTCGAACCGGAAACCCTGGCAAGCGGTTCGGGGCAGGTAGGTGACGAGGAGGCAGCGGCCGATCATGAGCCCGGCTCTTTGGGGAGCGGTCACGGCCTTGGGCTGGGGCTGCGCCGATTTCATGGCGCGTTTCACCGGCCGCGCCGTCGGCCACCACGCGGCGTTGTTCGGCATGCTGGCCGTCAGCGCCGTCGTCTTCAGCGTCGTGCTGGCGGCGACCGGTCCCCGCTTGGTGTGGGATGCGGGCAGCCTGTGGCTGCTGATCGTCACCGGCTTGGGGCTGATGAGCGCCACCTTGATGCTGTATTGGGCGCTGGCCCGCGGTCCGGTCACCGTCGTCGCCCCCATCGTCGGCTGCTATCCCGTCGTCAACCTGCTGTTCGCGGTCGTCGTCGGAGTGCGTCCGTCGGTGGCGCAGTGGGCGGCGATGGCCGCCGTCATGGCCGGCGTCGTCACCGTCGCCCGGGCCGCATCGAGCTTCGAGAACGAGGCCGGGTTCACGGCTCGCGACCTGCGCAAGACCATCGTCATCTCGCTGATATCCGGCGTCGGCTTCGCCATCACCGTCGCCGCCGCACAAGCCGCCGGACGGATCTACGGCGAACTGGCGACGGTGTGCTGGACGCGCTGGATCAGCCTCGTGGCGATCGTCCTGCTCATGGCGTGGCGGCGCCAGGCGCCGAGGATCCCAACGCGCTGGTGGCCGGTCATCGGGCTACAGGGATTGCTCGACGGCTCGGCTTATGTCGCCGTCGTGCTCGGCGGCGCCGCCGACGGGGCCGAGATCGCCGTCGTCGTTGCATCCGCCTTCAGCGCCGTCACCGTGGTGTTGGCGCGCCTCGTCCTGAAAGAGGCGATGACCTGGGCTCAATGGGCCGGCATCGTCCTGATCGTCGCCGGCGTGGCGGCGCTGGCGGCGCCGTGAGCGGCCCGCCGTTGCGGCGCCGGGGGCCAAGAAACCGGGGGTTTAAGGATTTATGTCGCCTTCGCGGTCACATTCCCTTATACGTATATGACTGATGGCGGGGGCGACGATCGCCTTTCGCCGCTGATCAAGAGCCAGAAGAGCCCCGGATTACGGCATGGACGAAGTTCTCGACAACGCGAAGGACGCCAGCGGCTTCCTCAAGGCGCTGGCCAACGAAAACCGCCTGATCATCCTCTGTATGCTGGTCGACGGCGAGAAGAACGTCAGTCAACTGGAAGAAGCCCTCAACATCCGCCAGCCGACCCTGTCGCAGCAACTGGCACGGCTGCGCGACGAACACCTGGTCGAAACCCGGCGCGAGTCGAAGCAGATCTATTACCGCCTCGCCAGCCAGCGCGCCGAACGCATGATCGGCTTGCTCTACGAGCTGTTTTGTTCGCACGACCAAGAGGCGTTCGACGCCCTCGACAAAGCCGGCGCGCTCGACTTCCTGGAGGAAAAATCCGACGCCGAACGGGAGGCCTGAAGCGGCCGCCCTGCCACCCGCCGCCGGGCCGGCGCCGTCCGTTCACCTTTTCTAAAGATTCTCCCCCTATCGTCATCTGCGATTGTAGTTGGGAGATGTCATCATGCGTTTCAGTTATGCCTCAGACCCACGCGGCCGCTACTGGCTGGTCGTCGATCGCCACAACTCGGACGACGTCGTCGCCGTCCACGCCACCGCCTCGTCGGCCGCCATCGACGCCCACCGGCTCGAAGACGACTGGCGTCACCGCACCCTTGCCGACGGCGGGAGATAAGCCATGTTGCGCCTCAACGCCATCGCCGTCCTCCTGGTGGTCGGTTCGGTGGCCTTGGCCTATGCCATCGAACGGCCGGTGCCGATGCGCCTGGATACCCCGGTCGCCACCATCTGAAGCCACCGTCGCCCGCCCAAGGCGGCGCCGCACACGAGGAGGGCGCGCTGCCGGAGAGTGCGACCGTTTCAATTTGAAACGTAAATCGCCCTCTGTTTCGTATAGGGGCTTATTCACGCCCAAGGATCGATGCGATCCTTGGACGATAAGACCCTGAGTCCGGTTCAGCGCGGATGGGAAACCTCCTCGCGGCTTCGCCCTCGGCGGAAGGCGTCGACGTTGACGAGGGCCGGCCATTCGGCCGGGTCCCTATACAGCCCGATCTTGAAATACTGCGTCGGCCCGCCGACCTCTCGATGCCCGATCGAGCCGGTGACGCGGGCGACGAAACGGCCGTTGGCCCACACCTCGATCAGCCCCCTGCCGGCCAAGCCGCCCCTGACCCGATAGGCCATGTCGACCCAGTTTCGGTAGGGATCGGGGAGGTTGCGCTCGGCCCCGTACTCGATCTCGATGTCGGAGCGGCAGGCGTAGCGGTGGCGATCGTTGAGGAAGGCAAGGCCGCCGACGGTGTCGGCGCTGTTGAGATCGCGGAACTGCTCGTCGCCCGAGCGTGCATGCGCGACCAGCCGCCGGCAGCCGTCGTCCTCGACCGTGATATGGAAAACGCGGCCATTGAAGCGCTGCGCCAGGAACGGGCTGTAGCCGGTCTCCTCCTTCCATTGACCGACGACCAGACGGTGGTTGCCGCTCGCCGGCACGTCGCCGTCGATGCGGAACGAAAACCCGTACCAGGCCTCGGTGCCGAAGGCGAGGCGAAGGTCGCCCGCGATGCGGATCTCGTTGCGTTGGCAGGAACCGCCGCATCCCTGATCGCCGCCGTCGATGCGGATGGCCAGCGAGCGCCGGCCGTGGCGGACGCGTTCGCCATCGGGACGCATGCGATCCACGTCGATTTGGCCGAGCCACCAACGTGCCGGACTCAACGACCCCGCCTCGAAGTCCTCGACGACGGCGAGCGGCGGCACCCCATCGGCGGCAGCCGCCACGGAACCGATGATGGCGGCGACAAATCCCGCCGCCCACCGCCAGAGGGCTGTCGGCTTGCGTGCCATCGTTTCCTCCCGCCGGCTTCGTCCGCCGGCCGGTGTGACCGCGCTCACTGAACGCCGTGCGACGTGCCGTTAGTATCCGCCCCTACGTAAGGGAGCGGAACGGCGTCGCGCCGCCGTTGGCGCGGCGATACGCCGAATTCTCCACGAAAGGGCAACCCCTCGCAATCGGGCGGGGCGCAAAATCACCGGTTCCGGGTTCGGGTCCCGGAACGGCGGGATTACCGAAAGGAGACAGCACCATGTTCGACCAACTCATACGCACGCTCAAGCCTCTGGCGACGAGCGAGGACGGCGCCACCGCCATCGAGTACGGCCTGATCGCGGCGCTCATCGCCGTCATCATCATCGGCGCCCTGACCCTGGTCGGCTCCGACCTCAGCAACTCGTTCAATCAGGTCGCCAACAACATCTAAGCGGGCGGCGCAAGCGAACGGCACCGGGCGGCGGCGACCATCGCCGCCCGGCGTCGCCGCCGCGAAGCCGTGCCGTCCCGATCGGGCCGCTTCACGTCAAACCGCCTTTTCGAAGAATTCCGCAGAATGTCAGCCAAATTCCGCTCGGTTTCCCTGAACGAGCGAGCCTCGAGCCACGCCACGTCCGCCGTCGGAGGCAAAGTGGGCATAAATCACGGAACGCCAAAGTGTCCGCCAACAGCCTCAGCCATGTCCGGACTCGGCCTGAATGGTTTTGACTTACGAAATTTTGTATAGCTACTCTGTCGGGCATTCGCGCGCTCATCCTCAGCCACGGTGGAAAACAAGCGGGGACCAAGCAAGAGTGATTGGGATGAGTTAACAATGATTGTCGAACATTGGGCTTGATAATCGGCTAGACTCTATGACTGTGTCTATTCCGGACAACGAACCCGAGCGGCTGGCTGCGTTAAAGGGCTTCGAGATCCTCGATACGCCGCCGGAAGAAGCGTTCGACCGCATCACTCGAACGGTGGCGGCCTTTCTGGACGTTCCGATCGCGCTCGTTTCCTTGGTCGACGAGAGCCGGCA
>CAYFMP010000069.1:0-19909 GCA_964344215.1 uncultured Thalassospiraceae bacterium
CGCATAAACGAAATCCCGTCAAACCGCGGGCTTTCATGAAATATCCAGGCTAGCCCAACTCGATCGGTTTGCCGAGCCGCCCGGCCAGGTCCTGGATGTACTGCCAAGCGACGCGGCCCGACCTCGCGCCTCGCGTCACCGACCATTCGTTGGCTTCGGCGGCGAGGTCGATCTTGGGATCGTCCAAGCCGAAGCGCTTGGCGTAGCCCTCGACGATGGCGAGATACGTCGGCTGGTCGCAATTGTGAAAACCCAGCCACAGGCCGAAGCGGTCGCTCAAGGAGACTTTCTCCTCGACCGCTTCGGAGGCGTGGATGGCGGTCGAGCGCTCGTTCTCGATCATATCGCGGGCCATCAGGTGGCGGCGGTTCGAGGTGGCGTAGAAGACGACGTTGGCCGGCCGCCCCTCGATGCCACCTTCGAGGACGGCTTTCAGCGACTTGTAGGTGTCGTCCTGGATGTCGAACGACAGATCGTCGCAGAACAGCAGGCAGCGCCGCTCGGCACGCCGCAGCAGGGCCAGCAGCCTGGGCAGCGACGGAATGTCCTCGCGGTGGATCTCGACCAGGGCCAGCGCTCCCGGGTGTTCGGCGTTGATGTGGGCGTGGACCGCCTTGACCAGCGAACTCTTGCCGGTGCCGCGCGCCCCCCACAACAGCGCGTTGTTGGCCGGCAGGCCATCGGCGAAGCGCCGGGTGTTGTCGAGCAGCACGTCGGCCTGCGCATCGATGCCCTTCAAGAGCGCCATGTCGAGACGGTTGACGCGGGCGATCGGTTCGAGCCAGCCGTCCGAATGCCAGACGAAGGCGTCGACGGCGTCGAAGTCCGATGCCTCGGCCGGCGCCCCCGGCGACAGCCTCTCGAGGGCGTCGGCGATGCGGGCAAGCGCCCGGGCGGTATCGCCACTGCCGCCGCCACCGGAGGGCAGGGCGGGCGGCGACCCGGCGAACGCCGCCGGCGTCCGGAAGAAGTCCTCCGGCGGTCGCCCCAAGGCGTCGGCCAGCCGCGTGATCCAGACGTCGGTGAGGCGGCGCTCGCCTTTCTCCAATCTACCAATCTGGACATTGGTCGTGCCGACCAGTTCGGCCAGGGCCTGTTGCGTCAAACCGGCTTGTTTCCGAAAGAATCTTAGGCGGTCATAGGGTGTTTGCATGGTCCGTTTCCCGCTCGAATATGCCAATTTAGGCATCAAATAGCGCCGAACCGGATAATTTGCAAGCGGCCGGCCCCTGCGGGTGCGGTCGACGCCATGCTCCCTTTGCGTTTGCAAGTTGGAGCGCGGCGGGTATAGTCCCGCAGGTTTTCCGGGGCCCAGGGGGCCCGAATCATAGGGTCTTATCGTCATAGGCCGTTTCGGCCCATGACGTGAATAAGCCCCTAGTAAAATAACATGGAGGGCGATTCACGTTTCAAATGGATAGGATTTGAAACGACCGCACTCCAGGGAGCTTTGAATGCTGATCTCGCCCGCCTACGCGCAGGCCGCCGCACCCGCCGGGGCCGGTCTCGAATCCCTGTTGCCGCTCGTGCTGATCTTCGTCGTCTTCTATTTCCTGCTGATCCGCCCACAGCAGCGCAAGATGAAAAAGCACAAAGAGATGCTCGGCGCCATCCGGCGCGGCGACAAGGTGGTCACCGGCGGCGGCATCGTCGGCACCGTGACCAAGGTCAACGACGAGCGCGAAGTGACCGTCGAGATTGCCAAGGACATCAAGGTCAAGGTCCACCGCGAATTGATTTCAACCGTCATGGCCAAGACCGAGCCGGTCAAGGGCGAGGGCAAGGCGAAACAGGCCGCCAACGAAGACAGCGCCGGGCGGGGCGCGCCCAGCCTGCTCGGCAAGATTTTCGGAAACAAGAGTTAGCTCCCGCGTCCGGACCGCTTCCTGAGGCCCGAAAGAGGCGTATCGCATGGTCTACTTCGCCAAGTGGAAGGTCGTTCTGATCCTCGGCATCTGCGTCCTGGGGCTGGCCTTCGCCGCCCCCAACTTCATCGACGCCCGAGAAGCCGAGCGCCTGCCCGATTGGCTGCCGCACAAGCAGATTAGCCTGGGCCTCGACCTGCAGGGCGGCTCGCACCTGCTGCTCGAGGTCGAGGCCGGGACGGTGATCCGCGAACATTTGGAAAGCCTGGTCGATTCGGCCCGCATCGAGCTCAGGAAGGCGCGTATCCGCTACGGCGGGCTCGGCGTCGACGGCAACGCCGTACGGGTAACCATCCGCGATGCCGACAAGGCCGAACAGGCCCGCGAGCTGCTGCGCCGGCTGGATCCGGCGACCGAGACGACGCTCGCCGACGGCGCCATCGTGCGAATCGAGATGACCGAGAGGGCGATCGAGGACAGGCGCAACTCCGCCGTCCAGCAATCCATCGAGATCGTCCGGCGCCGGGTCGACGAGACCGGCACCCGCGAGCCGACCATCCAGCGCCAGGGAGACGACCGCATCCTGGTGCAATTGCCCGGTGTCGACGATCCGGAACGCATCAAGCGACTGTTGGGTCGGACCGCCAAGATGACCTTTCATCTGACCGATATAAAGAACACCGTCGAGCAGGCGTTGGCCGGCCGAGTGCCGCCGGGCTCGAAGCTGATGCCGTCGGCCGACGAAATCGACGCCAACGGCAATCCGCGCATGTACCTGATTCGCAAGCGCGTCATGGTATCCGGCGAGAACCTGGTCGACTCGCAGCCCGGCTTCGACCCCCGCACCAACGAACCGGTCGTCAACTTCCGGTTCGATTCGACCGGCGGCAAGCGGTTCGGCGACGCCACCGCCGCCAACGTCGGGCGGCCGTTTGCCATCATCCTCGACGGCAAGGTCATCAGCGCGCCGGTCATCCGCGAACCCATCCTGGGCGGTTCGGGGCAGATCAGCGGCAGGTTCACGGTCAAGGGCGCCCAGGACCTGGCCCTGCTGCTCAGGGCCGGCGCCCTGCCGGCGCCGCTGACCATCCTCGAGGAACGTTCGGTCGGGCCCGGCCTCGGCGCCGATTCGATCGCGGCGGGCAAGTTCGCCTCGATCATCGGCATGGTCGCGGTCGTCGTCTTCATGGTCGTCGCCTACGGCCGTTTTGGTTTCATGGCCGACGCCGCCCTCATCCTAAACATGTTCCTGATCCTGGCGGCGCTGTCGGTGCTGCAGGCGACCCTGACTCTGCCCGGCATCGCCGGCATCGTCTTGACCATCGGTATGGCGGTCGACGCCAACGTGTTGGTATTCGAGCGCATCCGCGAGGAGGTGGTCGCCGGCCGAACGCCGATCTCGGCCGTCGACGCCGGCTACAGCCGGGCCCTGAAGACAATCATCGACGCCAACGTCACCACCTTGATCGCGGCCCTGTTGCTCTACATATTCGGATCCGGTCCGGTGCGTGGATTTGCCGTCACGCTGGCCATCGGCATCGTCACCTCATTGTTCACGGCGATCATGCTGACCCGGTTGCTGGTCGTCTCCTGGCTGCGCCGGGTACGGCCGCAGGAACTGGCGATCTAGCGGCGAGGACGGCATGCGCGGCATTCATTTCATCCCGGCTGGCATCAATCTCAGCTTCATCCCGAAGCGGACCCTGTATTTTGCCTTCTCGATAGTTCTGGTGGTCGGTTCGATCGGACTTTTCGCCGCCAAGGGATTGAATTACGGGATCGATTTCAAAGGCGGCATCCTGATCGAGGTCAGGACCGCGCAGGCCGCCGATATCGGCACCATGCGGAACCGCCTGTCGGGGCTTGGCCTGGGCGAGGTCGCCCTGCAGGAATTCGGCGCCCCGACCGACGTGCTGATCCGGGTGCAACGCCAGGAAGGCGGCGAGAAAGCGCAGCAGGCGGCGGTTGCCAAGGTCAAGGAGGCGCTGGGCGCCGGCATCACCTACCGGCGCACGGAATTCGTCGGGCCGAAGGTCTCCGAAGAATTGTTCTGGGACGGCATCACCGCCGTCAGCCTCGCCATCCTCGCCATCCTCGTTTACATCTGGTTCCGCTTCGAATGGCAATTCGGGTTGGGCGCGGTAGTGGCGCTGACCCACGACGTGCTCTCGACCATCGGCATTTTTGCGTTACTCGGCTTCGAGTTCAATCTATCGACGGTGGCTGCCATCCTGACAATCGCCGGCTATTCGATCAACGACACCGTCGTCGTCTATGACCGGGTCCGCGAGAACCTGCGCAAGTTCAAGACCCTGGCGTTGCCGCAACTCTTGAACGACAGCATCAACCAAACCCTGGCCCGCACCGTCATGACCAGTGTGACGACGCTGCTCGCGCTGTTGTCGCTCTATATCCTGGGCGGCGCGGTGATCCGCGATTTCAGTTTCGCCATGATCTGGGGCGTCATCATCGGTACCTATTCGTCGATCTGCCTGGCGGTGCCGCTGCTGCTGTATCTCAACGTCGGGCGGCGCGGCGGCGTCGCCAGCGGCGGCGAAGACGATACCGAGACGGAGGAGGCGGCCGCCGAAACGGCGCCTTAGGGTCCCATCGGCCTCGACATCACCCCCGCTGTTCCGGCCGGTCGCCAATTGATCCAGAGCTATGGCGGCGGCGGGTTCCGTATCGCCGGCACCGTGTATACAGGCTCGGTCGTGGTGTTCGCCGAGGAAACCGTCGCCTGGACGGTCGACGACCCGGCTCGCATCGGCTGGCCGGATCTCGCATCCCACCTCGAGGGCACCGCCGCCGGATCGATCCTGCTGATTGGTTGCGGCACCGAATTCGCGCCGCCGCCGGTAGGTTTCCGGGAAGCGGTCAGGGAGGCCGGACTGGCGCTCGAGTGGATGGATACCGGGGCGGCGTGCCGCACCTTCAACGTGCTGCTGATCGAGGAGCGCGCCGCCATCGCGGCGCTGATCGCCGTCGAGTGACCTAAGCCGGCCGGCAAAGAAAACGGGGTCCGAAGACCCCGTTTTTCCGTTGCGCTGGTAACGAACCTTACGAGATGTTGTAGAGATTCTGGGCCGCCACCATGGCGAACAGCATCGGCACCGACAGCATGGTGTTGGTGCGCGAGAACAGCATCGCGGTGCGGGCCGATGCCGCCTTGGTGTCGGCGTCGGCCTCGACCATGCCGAGCGCCTTCTGCTGGTTCGGCCAGATCACGAACCACACGTTGAACCACATGATGGCGCCGAGCCACATGCCGACGCCGATCATCCGGTGGCCGACGGTGGCGTCTCCGACGGTGCCGAGACTGATCGCCTCGACGATGTAGCCGTTCATGGCGGCCAGGATCAGACCGGTGACGATGGTTGCCATCGCTCCCCAGCGGAACCACCACAGCGCGGCCGGCGCGATGACCTTGCCGATGGCCGGCTTCTGGTCGTCGGGAATGTTCGGCATGTTGGGGATCTGAACGAAATTGAAGTACCACAAGAGGCCGATCCACATCACCCCGCTCAGCACATGCAGCCAGCGGAAGAAGTACTTCCCGAAGACCGCGCCTTCGTAATCCCCATACCCGTAGTACATGACGAACAGGACCGCCGCGAGCACGATGCCGGCGATGACCGTCGATCTCAAATTTGTAAGGATGCCTGCCATGGCTCGTTCCCCTCCGTTCAAAAAAAAATGTGTTACGGGGCTATTGTTTAGAAAATTTCTAATCCTGCCCCGGTATATACGACCTTTCGCCGTCGCTTCAATGGTCTTGCCGGAAACGGCCGTTAACAGGGGTTTACAGGGCTTCCGGCTCCTCCCATGTGGGGGCGGGGAGGGCGATGATCAAGGGGTCGATTCGCGGATATCTGCCCCATTCGAACTGCATAGCTTGCCTGACTCAGGTCAAGGCCGACCGTTTCAATGCGTGGGAGTGTTGGGGACTGAGGAGAACGCGATGAACGTACAATACCGCAATACGGCTTCTCGGGTCCTGTCGCCGGCCAACGTCGCCGTCACCTTTCCGCCGCAGCGGCCCTATGTCGCTCCCCACATTCCGGCTTACATGCGCCAAACCTATACCTGGGCCTATATCAATCCGACCAGCGTCAGATGGCTCGACAACGATTTCGTCGTCGGCGCCATCCTGTGGGGCCAGCATCGTCGTTTGGAACGCGAAACTCTGACCGAGTTCGAGCCTGGCCAACGGGTCTTCCAATCGGCCCATGTCTATGGGTCTTTCATCCCGCAACTGGCGCGGCGGCTGGGGCCGCAAGGCAGCCTCGATGTCATCGACATCGTTCCCGTGCAGGTCGCCCATTGCCGCGACAAGCTGCAAGGCCTGTCGCGGGCTGAAGTCCGGTTGGGCAACGCGGCCGAAGACCCGCCAGACGGACCGTATGACGCGGTATGCTGCTACTTCCTGCTGCACGAGGTGCCTGGCGACATGAAGCGGCGCATCGTCAACGCCGTGCTCGGCGCCGTCGAACCCGGCGGCAAGGCGGTGTTCGTCGACTACCACAGGCCGCGTTGGTGGCATCCGCTCAAATGGCTGATGGCTTTGGTCTTCTTGGCTCTGGAACCCTATGCGCCGGCCCTATGGGAGCGTGAAATCGCCGACTATGCCGACCATCCCGAACGCTCTGCCTGGCGCAAACAGACCTATTTCGGCGGTCTCTACCAGAAGGTCGTGGCCGAGCGCCGCGACTAGAACCGCTTCGAACCATTCCGACCCGCGCTAACCGGGGCTCGATCCCTGCGGCATCGGCGTTTCAAGGCCCTCGATCGGCGCTTCGTCGGTCGGCGCCTCCAACCCTTCGACGCCCTCCAGCCCCTCGATCGGTTCCATGCCCGGCATGCCGGTGCCTTCGTCGCCCGGTTCGACGGCGGCGGTGGTGCTGGTCGGCTGTTCCCGTTTCAGCCGCATTAGTTCGTGCGAAGAGACTTGCGGGAAGATGGCCGGCGAGTTCTCGACATAGAGCATAACGGCGCCGCGCTTGGTATCGGGGAAACCGCCGCGGCTGTCGTCGAACTGGCGGACCTCGAGGACGGTAATGGCGTTGGTGTCGGGATCCCGGCTGCGCCACGCCACGGTCGGGTTGTCGCGCCTCGGTTCGGCCAGCGGCGCGATCGAACGTTTCCAGATTTCCGTTGGTTCGCCGTAACGGCCCTCGTAGTAGTCGGTGACCGTCTGGTAAGCCTCGGACGGGAACAACGCGTGCAGCCGGCTGGGCTCGCCCTGGTCGTAGCGGACAATCGCCATGTTGCCGGTATATAGGATGGTGGGGACTGTGAACGTGGCGCGAAGCTCGTCGGGCCAGTCGACCGGCTCGATGCAGAACAAGGTCGTGCCCCGGTTCTTCTTGACGCATTCGTTCTGCGGGTCCGAGCCGTTCTCGCCGGGCGGCAGGGCGCTCTCCAGGGTCACCGATTCGCCGAGGCTGAAGCTGACATCGCTCAACAGCGTCTGGCTTAGAACACCGGGCCGGGGACCGGTTACTGGCGGCGGCGACTCGGACTTGGCGACCTCGGTGATCGGCCACAGCGTCGGCGGCTCGGTCCTGCGTTCGTCTTCGACGCGGCGACCGGCGACCGGCTGTGCGTGACGGCTGGTGGCAAGAACCTCTTCCGGTTCAAGCAACAGCGAGTCGGTCGGCTGGTCCTGGCGCGGCGGCGGCTGGAACAGCTGCGTCAAGCGGCCGAAGAACTGCTCCGTTTCATCCTTGCCGAGGTCGGGGTCGGGGGGACGCAGCGGATCGCGGTAGACTTGCGCCACCCTGGCGGCCGGTGTTTCGGGCGCCGCCTCGGCGGGCGCCTCGGCGACGGTCTCCTCGACCGCCTCCAGGCTCTCCGCGACCGTCTCCTCGGCCGCTCCGGGTTCGGCGGGCAGTGCCGTTTCCGCCGCCTCGACCGGCGTTTCTGTGACCTGGACGACGACCGGCTCCTCGCCTTCGCCGACACTCTTCTCGACCGTCGTCGTCCACGGCTCGGCCGGCTCCGGCAGTGCCTCGGCGGCGGCCGCAGCCGGCACCTCCGTACCGTCGGGTCGCTTGCCGTACTTGTCGGGGGCGTTGCCGGGGTCCATGACCTCGATCTGCGCCATCCATCCCCTCAAAGCCGCCTTTTCCTCGTCCTCGTCGAAGAAACGGGCCAGCTTGTCGAGGAACCCCGACGTCAGCCTGCCCGGTTTTTGGCCGGTTTCCTTGACGTCCGCTTCGAACTGCTTGCGGATCTCGACCTCCGGCCTGGCCTTCTTGTCGGCTTCGGCGTCCAGTCCCAATTTCGATTCGCCGGCGTCCCGGTAGTCGGCGCCGATCTCGCGTTGCGGAAGGTGCCCGGGCCGTTCCTGGCGTCGCTTGTCCTTGGCGCCGGTGAAGAACAGCGCCATGCGTTCGACGGCGCTGAGATCCTTCGGCTCGGCGGCGTCGGGGGCGGCGTCCGGAAGCCCGTGGTCGTCCTCGCGTTTGTATTCCTGCCGGCGCAGGCGCTCGACCCGGCTCGGCATGCGCTCGAGGAACCGTTTGGCGGGGTCGGTGCGTTGCCTGAGCTTCTGCTTGGCGCGTATGTCCTTGCCGACGTCGGTCGGCGGCCGTTTGAGCCTGTCGGTGCGGGCCTCCTCTGCGGCCAGACGTTCGGCGCCCCTGCGCCGTCCCTCCTCGAGGACCGCCTCGGGGTCGATCTTGATCTCGCGGTTCAACGCTTCGGTCATCATCCGCAGACGCTCGGCGGTGGTGCGCGGCTTCGGCAAGGCGAGGTCGCCGTCGGCGGGAATCTGTAGCTGTTTGCGGACGGGTGACGGTTGCTCGGCGATGTCGGGGGCGGCCTCCGCTTCTATCGTCGCTTCGGCCGCCGCCTCGGTCTCGCCGGCGACGGGAGGTTGTTCGTCGACCGTCTCCTCGATGAAGGTTTCAAGGCCTTCCGGCGCCGCCGCCGGGGCCTCCGGCTCCGGCTCCATCGGCATAGCTTCGGCTCTTCGGCCGGGAGCGGGGACGTCGGGTTCCTCGACGATCGGCAATCCGAACTCGTCCTCCAGCGGCTTGTCCCGCATGAAGTCGCTCAAGCGATCGGCGGTGCGCGACGTCGTCGTCGACGGCTCCTTCGGCGGAATGATCTCTTCGGGAGGGATGACGACCTCGGGAACGGCCTCCTCGATAGTCTCGAGCCCAGGCTCACCGGGGGTTGGGACCGGCGCCGCTTCGGCCTCGGCCATCTGTTCGGCGACCGAAGGCCTGCGGCTTGGCGGCGGGATGATCTGGTCCGGCGTGAAGACGACCTCCGGGACGGTTTCCTCGACCGTTTCCGACACTTGGTCCTGTTCGGCGGACGGTTCGGCGGCGGCTTCCACCGCCGCCGGTGCCGGCTCCGGTGCGGCCGGCGGCTCGGCGGTCGCGGTCTCGGCCGGTTGCCGCCGGCGCTTGCCGGGCATCACGATGTCGACCAGGGTCCTGAAGAAGCGGCCGACGTTGGCGAGTTTGCCTTCCGGAGGCGGCGGCTTCGGCGGTTCCGCCTTCGGGGCCGGCGGCTCGGCGGTTTCCGCCGCCGCACTCGGCGGCTCGGCCGGGGTGACGGGCGGCGTCAGGTCGGCCATCGGCTCCGCCGCCGGTTCCCGGCTGACGCCGCCGGGCGGCGCCGCTACGCTGATCTCTTCGGCGGGCTTAAGCGGCGCAGCCGGTTTGGCGGGCGGGGCGCCAAACTGGGATTTGGCGGTCGGTCGGGGTTTCGGTTTCTTCGGTGGCGCCTGCTTGAGCGCCTCCTCGACCGCTTCCGGCGTCAGCCGGACCGGTTTGCGGGGGCCTACGGCGGCGGCCTTGCGGCGGGCGACGCGCTCCGACAGCAGGTAGTGGGCGATGATGAAGTGGCCCTTGTCGACGGCCAGATCGGCCGCCGTCATGCCGTCGGCGTTCTTGGCCTGCAAATCGGCGCCGGCCTTGAGGCTGGCCTTGGCGCGGACCAAGTCGTTGACCTCGACCGCCTCGAATAGCTGCCGAGTGGCGTCGGCCACGGCCGGGTCGGCGGCCTGGGCGACGGCGGGCGCCGGCGCCGCCAGCAGCAACACCACGGCGAACGCACAGACACGCCATCCGGCGGTCCAGCCGCAATCGGTCCGGCGCGGAAATGCGAACACCGGTCTCACCCTGGTTGGTTTATCCAACGCATTCAATTCACCCGCGAGTCTACGATTTTTCCCGCCGCCGCGACACCTCGCCACGGCGTTTCCGGCCCGGGTCTTACAGAGTGGTTGGGATTTATGACTTTTTGGGGGCGGCGTGCTATAGGAACAGCCGCGGGGCGGGGTCGTTCCCACCCCCTCCGATGGGGAGAAAAGTCATGGATTTCAGATATTTGGGGACCAGCGGCCTGAACGTATCGCCGATCTGTCTGGGCACCATGATGTTCGGCGGTCGCACCAGTGCGGCGCTTTCCGCCAGAGTCATCGGCTCGGCCCGCGACGCCGGAATCAACTTCATCGACCTGGCCGACGTCTACGCCAAGGGCGAATCGGAGCGAATCGTCGGCAAGGCGCTGCGCCGCGACCGCGACGACTGGGTGGTCGCCACCAAGGTCGGCAACCCGATCGGCCCCGGGCCGATGCAGCGCGGTTTGAGCCGCAAGCACATGTTTCAGGCGATCGACGCCAGCCTCAAGCGGCTCGGCATGGACTACGTCGATATCTACTATTTCCACCTCGACGACGAACAGACGCCCCTAGAAGAATCGATCGAGGCGGTCGGCGACCTGATTGCCGCCGGCAAGGTCCGCTATTGGGGCTTGAGCAATTTCCGGGGCTGGCGCGTCGCCCTGGCCGTCTCGCTGGCCGAGGGCATGAGCGTGTCGCGGCCGGTCGTCTGCCAGCCCTATTACAACGCCATGAACCGGATGCCGGAAGCCGAAGTACTGCCGGCCTGCCAGTACTTCGGCCTCGGCGTCGTGCCGTACAGTCCGCTCGCCCGCGGCGTGTTGACCGGCAAGTACGGCAGATCGTTGACGCCGAAGAAGGGGACGCGGGCCGGGGCCGGCGACAAGCGCATCCTCGATACCGAGTTCCGGAAAGAGTCGCTGGTGATGGCCCAGACCATCGCCAAACATGCCGAAAAGCGCGGCATGACGGCGGGTCAGTTCGCCCTCAACTGGGTCTTGAACAACGCGATCGTCACCTCGGTGCTGGCCGGTCCCCGGACCATGGGCCAGTGGAAGGAATACCTGGGTGCCCTCAAGCACGACTTCACGGCCGACGACGAGGCCCTGATCGACAAGCTGGTGCCGAGCGGCCATCCGTCGACGCCGGGCTATTCCGACCCCAAGTACCCGTACCGTGGCCGCCAGCCGTGGACCGGGGAGGGCGGTTGACGAGACAGGGCTAGGCCGCCGCCTTGGTGTCCTTCAGCCACGCCTCGAGGTCTTCAAGGGCGCGTCGGCTCAGCGCCTGCTTGCGATCGCGGCCCTTCAGCCGCTTGCGGCGCTTTTCGCCGTCCGCGTTGTCGTCGTCCGCCGGCGCCTCGATCGGCGGGAACAGCCCGAAGTTGACGTTCATCGGCTGGAAGGTGTCGGCCTCGGCGCCGCCGGTGATGTGGGCCAGCAGCGCTCCCATCGCCGTCGTCGGCGGCGGCAGGGCGGGGGCGCGTCCGTGCGCCTCGGCGGCGGCGAAGCGGCCGGCCAGCAGGCCGACGGCGGCGCTCTCGACGTAGCCCTCGCAGCCGGTGATCTGGCCGGCGAAACGCAGCCGCGGCTCGGCCTTCAGGCGCAGCGTCGCATCGAGCAGCTTCGGCGAGTTGATGAAGGTGTTGCGATGGACCCCGCCCAGACGCGCGAACTCGGCGCTCTCCAGGCCGGGGATGGCGCGGAAGATGCGAACCTGCTCGCCATGGGTCAGCTTGGTCTGGAATCCGACCATGTTGTAGAGCGTGCCCAAGGCGTTGTCCTGGCGCAACTGGACGACGGCGTGCGGCTTGACGTCCGGGTTGTCGGGGTCGGTCAGGCCGACCGGCTTCATCGGCCCGTGGGCCAGCGTCTCGGGCCCGCGTTCGGCCATCACCTCGATCGGCAGGCAGCCCTCGAAATAGGGCGTGTCGCGTTCCCAGTCCTTGAACGGCACCTTGTCGCCGTCGATCAGGGCTTCGATGAAGGCGGCGTACTGGTCGCGGTCCATCGGGCAGTTGATGTAGTCCTTGCCGTCGCCGCCGCCCGGTACCCCGAGGGACGATTTGTCGTAGCGCGACTGGAACCAGGCGATCGAGAAATCGATGCTGTCCTTGTGGACGATCGGCGCGATGGCGTCGAAGAAAGCCAATTCCTGCTCGCCGCCCAGATTTCGCACCGCCTCGGCCAGGGCCGGCGAGGTCAGCGGCCCGGTGGCGACGATCACCGATGACCAATCCTCGGGCGGCAGGCCGGCGACCTCCTCACGCATGATCGACACCAGCGGATGGGCTTTGAGGGCTTGCGTGATGTCGCGGCTGAACGCCTCGCGATCGACGGCCAGCGCCGAGCCGGCCGGTACCCGGTTGTCGTCGGCGGCCCGCATGATCAGCGATCCGGTCCGCCGCATCTCCTCGTGCAGCAGACCGACCGCGTTGAACTCGGCATCGTCGGAGCGAAACGAATTGGAACACACGAGTTCGGCCAGGCCGTCGGTCTGGTGGGCCTCGGTGCCGCGCTCGGGGCGCATCTCGTGGATGATGGCGGACCGGCCCGCCTCGGCGACCTGCCAGGCCGCCTCGCTGCCGGCCAAGCCGCCGCCGATGACGTGGATATGGGTGTTCGCGTCGTTGCTCATCGAAGGTGTTTTTCCGTCAAATCCGCCGACACTTTCCGCACCGGCCCAGAATTGTAAAGCGCTTCGGCGCGACGCTGGCAACTAGGGCATCGGTCAGCGTCCCGAATTGCTCGCGGCGCGCGCTGCCTCGACCTCGGCCAGCCGGCCGCGCAGGCGCTGAAGTTCCTTGCGGTGCTTTTCCGAATCGGCGGCGTTGAGTTTCATGTTCTTGGCCAGCGAGGAGAACTCGGCGTCCAACTCGGGTCCGACGCCACCCAGGCGTTCGAGGCCGTCACCGACCCGCCGGGCGCGGTGCGCGAACTCGGCCTCGGCCGCCGCCAACTCCTTGAGGATCGCTTCGATGCGTTCGATTTCGGCGGTCAGCCTACTCGCTTCCTCCTCGAGATCGCTCATCGCTAGAGCCTAACCTAACGGCGCCGCGACGACCACCGGCGCGGCAACGAGTTGACCCTTGCGGGGTGTCTGTGAGACCCTATGTTAACGTATGTGGGGCGTTCGGGAGCCTTGCTCGTTGGCGTCGGCTCCGGATGCGCTTCTCCATTGGAGGGAGGCAGCCATGCGACGCGTTTTCCTACTAATTCCGTTTCTCGGCTTGGCAATGATCTCGATGTCGTGGTCGGCGCAGGCGGCGCCGCAGATCCTCGGTCTGACGGCCTTCAACCAGCCACTGCCGTTCACCTGTACCGACGGCACCTGCTCCGTCGAGCTGACCACGTTTTGCCTGCAGAAACGCCGAGACGATCCGGAGCCCGGCACCGCCTACAGCGTCCACGATCCGGATACGGTGCGTCTGAGCGTGATCGCCGCCGACGGCAGCCGCCGCGAGATGGCGGCCGACGGCCTGCTCGAACTCAGGGCCCATCGTAGTTTCACCGCCGTCCGCGTTAGCCTCGGTGACGAAACCCTGAAGGCCTTGGGCGGTGTCAGGGCGGAGATTTCGGTCGCCGGGGGCGCTTCCCTGGTGCCGGTGCCGGTGGCCGGCGATCCCGATCCGATCAGCCCAGGCGAACTGGCCCACGTCACCGGGCCTTTGCGTAAGTTGGCCGGGCGCATACTGGAGGGCGACGGCGCCAAGCCGACCGCTATCCGCCTCGTCAACCGGGTGCTCAACGCGACGCCGCTGATAGGCCGCATGCAGACGGCCGAGCGCCATTCGATCTGGAAGCGGGTGATCGGGGAGACCTGGCCGCAGGACATGAACGCCGGCACCCGCCGCGCCGTCGACATGCTGGGTGCGTGTCAGTACAGGGTCGATGTCGGACGCTATTACAGCCTGCGCGGTTGCCTGTCGGTCAAGCAGGACTCGCTGATGCTCGACATGAACTTGCGCTATTGGTCGGCCGTCGATCTCGGCAGTTGACGTCTGTTCGGCGCCCGGCCGATGGCTGACGACAGCATTCCCGGAGAACTGCTCGAACGCCGGGAAATCCCGGCCGGCCAGCCGTGGTCGGGGTGGGTGAGCGCCGGCGACGTGCTCAGGATCGTCGACGTCGAAGGCAGCCAAGCGGCCGATTTTCTCTGTTACAACGCGATTCAGCCCGAAGAGCGCTATCACGCGCCCAACACCATCAAGGCGGCCCGCCGGATCGGCCTCGGCGCGGGCGACACGCTCTATTCCGACATCGCCCGGCCGCTGATGACCATCATCGGCGATACCTGCGGCAACCACGATACCATCGGCGGTTGCTGCAGCGCGCCCAGCAACGCCATGCTTTACGATGTCGACGACTGTCCGGGCTGCCGCGAGAACTTCCTGGCCGCCCTCGGCGAGCACGGCCTGGGGCGGCGCGACATCGTCCCCAACGTCAATTTCTTCGCCAACGTACCCGTTCATGATCGCTTCCGGCTTTCCGACACGGTCTTCGAGCCAGCCCGCACCGAGCCCGGCGCCTACGTCGATCTCAGGGCCGACATGGACGTACTGGCGGTCATCTCCAATTGCCCGCAGATCAACAACCCGTGCAACGCCGGCAATCCGACGGCGCTGGAGGTGATCGTGTGGAAGCCTCGCTAACCCAGGCTCGGGACCAATTGTGAATGGTGTAATCCGGCGCCGGGTCGCCTTTCGGATGAATTAGGATTGTTTTAGGATGGCGGTATGACGAGAGTAATGGTCATAGGCAACGCCGGTGGCGGCAAGTCCACGATGTGTCAGGCGGTGAGCGCCAAGCATGGGCTTCCCTATTTTACGATCGACAAGATTCAGTGGAAGCCGAATTGGGTTCCCACGGCTGAATCCGAGTTCATCGAAGCACATGAGAATCTATTGGCGGAGGAGCGTTGGCTCATTGATGGCTATGGATCGTGGCCATCGGTAGAGAGGCGTCTGAGCGCCGCTGACACGATCATTTTTGTCGATCATCCAATCTGGGTTCATTACTGGTGGGCGACCAAGCGTCAGATCAAATCGCTTTTCTTTGGGCGCTCGGACGGCCCAGAAGGATGCCCGATGTTTCCAGTCACTATTCGGCTCTACAAGATGATGTGGTGGCTACACAAAGAGATGCGTCCAAAACTTTTGGAAGCTGTCTATGAGCGCGCGCCGGACGCAAGGATCATTCATATCCGTTCACCGAGAGAACTCGCTGAATTCGCGAGTAATCCAATTTGAAGTCGAAAAGGCGCTCGGGCGCTGTTGGCGCATGCTTGCCATACCTAATCCGTTTGCAGTTCGCCCGGCCGGCCCTATGATTCCGCCATGACCGTTCACGAACCCTTGAAGGACTTGGCGGCGCGCATCGAAGACGGCGCCCTGGTGGCGTTGCCGCCGGAGTACAGCTTCGTGCCGATGGCGCTGATCCGAGCGCTGATCGCCAGGCCGGCGCGGCGCTTGAATGTTCTGTGCGTACCGATCGGCGGGCTTGCCGCCGACATGCTGATCGGGGCGGGCTGCGTCGAAACGCTGGAAGCGGCCGCTGTCAGCCTCGGCGAGGCGGGGCCGGCGCCGCGCTTCACCGAAGCGGTCGAGGGCGGCCGGCTGAGGATGCGAGATTCGACCTGTCCGGCCGTCCACACCGCCTTGCAAGCGTCCGAGAAGGGAGTGCCGTTCATGCCGCTGGGCGGCCTCATCGGCTCCGACGTGCTGGCCAACCGCGACGACTGGAAGGTCGTCGTCGACCCTATGGAGGAGGGCGGCGGCCCCATCGTCCTGCTGCCGGCGATCCGCCCCGACGTGGCTGTTTTCCACAGCCCGCTGGCCGATAAGGACGGCAACGTCTGGGTCGGGCGGCGGCGCGAGCTGGTGACCATGGCCCATGCCGCCCGGCACACCCTGGTCACGGTCGAGCGCTTCTCCGATGACGACCTGTTGGTCGACGAGCAGTCGGTAGCCAACATCCTGCCGTCCCTTTACGTCAGCGCCGTCGCCGAAGCGCCCGAGGGCTGCAAGCCGCTGGGACTGGCCGGGCACTACGGGTCCGACCTCGACGAGATCCGCACCTATGCCGAGGCCGCCCGCACGCAAGACGGGTTCGATGCCTACCTGGAACGGATCGTCCCAACCGCCGGCGCGGCGGCCGAGTGAACGCTCGATGACGGCGAAGCCCGAGGAATTCCTGATCGCGGTCCTGGCCGGGCTGCTCGATAGGGCCGACATCGCCCATGTTGCGGTCGGCGCTGCTTCGCCGATCCCCGGGGCGGCGGCATTGCTGGCCTCGGAAACCGGCGGCGGTCGCCTCAAGGTGTCGATTATCCACGGCAACGCCAACAACCCGTTCACCGACGGCGGCCGCGAGATATTCGATTGCGCGGGCCAGGGCCGCATCGACGCCTTCTTCCTGGGCGGTGCGCAGATCGACGGCGAGGCCAACCTCAACCTGCTGGGCACCGGCGATTACCCCGACCTCGACAAGCGCTTTCCGGGCTCCTTCGGTTCGGCCTACATGTATTTCGTGGTTCCCAACGTCATCCTGTTCCGGCCCGAACACACGCGCCGGGTTTTCGTCGAGCGCGTCGATTTCATCAGCGCGCCGGGAACCAGCGAGCCGGACGTGCGCCGGCCGGGCGGCCCGAAATGGCTGGTGACGGAGCTGTGCCTGATGTCGTTCGACCCCGCCCGCCGGCGATTCCGCCTACAGTCCGTTCATCCTGGCCACACGCTGGAGGAAGTGCTGGACAACACCGGCTTCGATTTCGACGCCGCCGACGCCGTCCCGGAGACGCCGTCGCCGACAGCCGGCCAACTGCAACTGCTGCGCGGCCCCATCGCCGACGAGATCGGCAAGACCTACCCGGCCTTCGCCTCACGACTATTTGATCGGCCGGCCGCCTGAGACGTCATATCCCGGTCATTTTGTGCGATTAGGTTGCTCGCCATGACAAGCTTTCTCGACCCCGTTTCGCGCCGTGCTTTCATAACCTCGGCGCTTACGGCGCCGTTGTTGGTGTCCGCGGTGTCGGCGCCTGTCCGGGTGGCCCGCGCGGCCGCCACCGACGAGGTGGCGGGGACCGTCGTCCGCCTTCAAGGAAACGCCGTCGCCATGCAAGATGCCCTGCCGAGGCCTCTGAAGGTTGGCGACAAGATTCTTCGTGGCGACGTCATCTCGACCGGCAAGAATGCGCGCCTGGAGTTTCGGATGCTAGACGATGCGGTGATGACGCTCGGCGAACGCGCCGTTTTCGTGGTCATCGATTACATCACCGGCGGCTCCGAACCGAACGCCGCCATGCGGTTGATGCAGGGCGCATTCCTGGCGGTCAGCGGCGATTTGGTGAAAACGGCGCAGGCGCGCTTCGTCATCGAGACCGAAACGGCGACCGTCGGCATTCGCGGCACCACCGTTTGGGGCGGGCCCTTGGACGGCGAGTTTCAGGTGGTGATGCTGGACGGCCGAGGAGTCTATGTCGAGAACCGCGGCGGCCGCGTCGATCTCGCTGAGGCCGGCGGCGGCACCAAGATCCCGACGGTCGACCGAGCGCCGACTTCGCCGGTCATGTGGTCGGATCAAAAGATCGCCCGCGCCGCCGCCTCCGTCGCTTTCCGATAGAACCGGCTTTGACGGCGGCTGTCGCTAAGACGCCAGGGCCAGCTCTATAAATGCGTTCTGCGCGTGCAACAGAAACATTTTGGCATCGTAGACAACGCATCTGTCGTGCTCCATGGCGTCCGCCGCCACTTCCTGGCCGCGAGTGACCGGAGGACACGGCACAAACATACAAGCCGGGTCGGTGCGATCAAGCATCGCGCCCGTAACCTGAAAACCGATCAACGATTCGGCGCCGTCATCGTTCGGCCAGCAATCCGTGATGACCACGTCGGCGTCATAGATCTCGGAAATGTCGTCTGTGCATCTGACGTTTTGGCCGGCGTATTCCGTTTCGTTCATAAAAAACGCCGGCGAACTGATCTGCACCAGTGAGATCGGCAGCACCTTTGCGGCCTCAAGCCAAGAGTGGAGTATGTTGCCCGCCGGGGCGACGGCAACGATCATCAAGTCGTCGAAAGAGCCTCTTTCCCGCTTTACGAAGCTCAAATCCCCAAGCGTTTCAAACGGATGATTGCTTCGCGTCCGAAGGTTGACGACCGGCGCGCGGGCTGCATCGGCGAGTTCCGTCAACTTCTGCAAGCTCGGCGTTCTCACGGCGAGCAAATCGAACCAATTGTCCAGGTACTTCGCCAGATCCTGAATGGTCTCTTTGCCGGACAGCGATACAGGTATCTGCGCGCAACTGGCGCCCATTTCCTGCATTCCCAAATCCAACGCCGTCGTGTTGCGCCAACCGCCTTCGTCGACGATCAATCCAATTCGCTTGCCCGCCAGGGAACGCGGCGTGCTGCCGGTGTTCCAATGCTCGGACAGCCGCACGGCCCGCTCTGTCAGCTCGGTGATCTGTTGGGCCGTCAATTGGTCGATTGTGAGCAAGTCGTCATAGGTCATGCTGTGGTCCACATTTTGAAGAAACGAATAGATTTCCCGCTTCGGGGCTCGACACTGCCGGCCCAGATTAACCTCCGGCAAAGATTCGCAAACCTAATCCGCGCCGCGGCCTCCGTTGCGTTCCGTTGGGCCAGTTCGGTATTTCAACTGTTTCTGGCGTTCGAGCACCTCGGCCGGCCAGCGGCTCTGGATGTAGGACAGCACCGCCCAGATGTCGCTGTCGTGGAGCAGTTCACCGAAGCCCGGCATGGCGCTCTTGTAGCCCGCGGGCGCGAGCGCCTGGCCGCCTTTCTTGGTGTAATCGAACAGCAGTTGATCCGGATGGTGCCAGGTATGGCCGGTCTCGTCATGCGGCGGCGCCGGAAAGGTTCCGTCGGCGTTGCGCTGGCGCCAATTGGGCTGGCCCTCAAGGTCGGCACCGTGGCACGACGCGCAATGGTCGGCGTAAACGGCCCGGCCGCGCCGGACCAGCTTGAGATCGGAGGGATCGGCGGCGTCGACGCCGAGGCGGGCGCGTATCAGCTCCTTGATAGATTGGCCGAGCTTCAAGTAGGTCTGGTTGGGCGACTCGTCCGCCTCCGGGTCGAGGGCGCGGCGCAGCTCGTTGCCACCGCTGAACGCGATACCGACCAGAAGGATAAAAGCGGCGATGAACAGGCCGCGACGCTGCATCGGAGGTCAACCTCTATCCCTTGCGTTGGCGAAACTTGCCGATGGCGAAGAAAATCAGCCATACCGGCACCACGACGATGGCCCCCAACAGCACGTACTTGACGGCCCATTCGACGACCGAGGCAACGACCGAGAAGATCCGCTGAACGGTCTCACCGAAATCGGCCAGAAGTTCGCGCGGGTCGATATCGAAAAAACCGAGGAACAGGCCAACGATCAGCGACGCGACGACGATCTTGACGATGGTTTCCCGGATCTGGGCCGACATGACGATCTCCCGGTTTAAAGCCTCGGAACCCTACACCAAGCGGGGGACCGGCGAAAACCCGGATCGGGGCTCCGCTCAAGGCTTGCGGGCGACGAAGAAGGTGAGTTGGCCGACCCGGTGGCGGCGGGCCTCGCGCTCCTCCACGTAGGCCTGCAGCGTGCCTTCGCGGTGCATTTCTCGGACGGCGTCCTCGGCGCCGCCGACCTGCTCGGCGGTGGCTGTCGCCCATACCGGATCGGCACGCCGCCAGGCCGGGTCGAGCGGCCCTTCGGCGTTGAAATACTGCCGGCCGTGGAGAACGCCGTCCAAGGGCACGGTGCGTCCCTCGAACACGAAACCGATCTCCTGGAGATGGTCGATCAGGGTTCGGCTCGGAATACAGCGCGCAAGATAGGCCTCGACGCAGTCGCCGATCAGGTCGTAATGCCAGAATCCTTCCAGGAGCTGCTGG
>CAYFMP010000070.1:0-19609 GCA_964344215.1 uncultured Thalassospiraceae bacterium
ACCCCGTATCATCGGCCCGGAGAGCGACCAACCGCAATCACGCTATGTGTGAATATCTCGGGTGGATCGGTTGCCTCGGCGGCGGCTGTGAAGCGGAGTCCAAATCGCTCATCTGGTCTCTCGATCGGGCGAAACCAACTTGTTCGGTTTCATCCTTCGACCGGCGCTCTCTCCTCACCCCCTTGATAAGCGGGGGTCCAGTCTTTGTCGCGTGGTCCTGGATTGCCGCCTGCGCGAAAATGACGGAAAGGGTGAGGGATGACGGTGGCGCCCGCCGAACATCGGTGGAGGCCGCGGTCGAACGGGACACAACCGGACATTAATGGACATTGCCGGACATTTTTCGGCCCCCTCTCCGTCCGCCGGATGATAAGGAATGTTAAGCCTGAAACACCCTGGACGCGGCTTTCGGTGGCCGATTTTTTTTAGAATCCGGGCCGCTCAGTCGTTGTGGCCGCTAATCTTGGCGTGCAGCGGCTTGGTTTCCTCGTACAGGCGTTTCTGCTCGTCGGAAGCCTCGTCCTGGTACTTGTCCTTCCATTCCGAATACGGCATGCCGTAGACGGCCTCGCGGGCCTCGTCGTAGTCCATGTCGAGGCCGTGCTCGTGGGCCGCGGCCATGTACCACTTCGACAGGCAGTTGCGGCAGAACCCGGCCAGGTTCATGATGTCGATGTTCTGGGCGTCGGTGCGCTTGCGCAGGTGCTCGACGAGGCTGCGGAAGGCGGCGGCTTCGAGCTCGGTGCGGGTTTGGTCATCCATGATCGGTTCTCCCCGATAGCGGCGTCAGGCTCCCCTTTCATATGGGACGCCGGGACGGCGAAGGAAACTAGCGTTTGACGGCCCGCCAGCCGATGTCGCGGCGGCAGAAACCCTCCGGCCAGTCGATGGCGTCGACCGCCTTGTAGGCCTGCTTCTGGGCCGCCTTCACGGTCCTGGCCAGCGCCGTGACGCCCAGCACCCGGCCGCCGTCGGCGACGATCCTGTCGTCGACCTGCTTGGTGCCGGCGTGGAAGACGGTGACGCCCTTCAGCCTGCCGGCCTTCTCCAGGCCCTTGATCTCGGAGCCCTTCTCGTAGTGGCCGGGGTAGCCCTGGGTCGCCATGACGACGCACAGCGCCGCCTCCCTGTGCCATTCGATGTCGATCTCGTCCAAGCGCCCCTCGGCGCAGGCCAGCAACAACTCAAGCGCGTCCGATTTGAGGCGCGCCATCAGCGGTTGGCACTCGGGGTCGCCGAAACGGGCGTTGTACTCGATCAGCTTCGGACCCGTATCGGTGATCATCAGGCCGGCGTAAAGGACGCCGGTGTAGGGCTTGCCCTCGGCCGCCATGCCGTCGATGGTCGGGGTGATGATGCGCCGCATGATGGTGTCGGCCATCTCCTTGTCGACCACCGGGGCCGGCGAATAGGCCCCCATGCCGCCGGTGTTGGGGCCCTCGTCGCCGTCGAGCACGGCCTTGTGGTCCTGGGCGGCGACCAGCGGTTTGGCGGTCTTGCCGTCGACCAGGGCGAAGAAACTGGCCTCCTCGCCGTTCATGAACTCCTCGATGACGACTTCCGAGCCGGCGGCGCCGAAGGATTGTTCGATCATGATGTGGTCGATGGCGGCATAGGCCTCGTTCTCGTTGCGGCACAGGATGACGCCCTTGCCGGCGGCCAGGCCGTCGGCCTTGACGACGATGGGGGCGCCGTGGACGCGGATGTACTCCTTGGCGGCGTCGGGCTCGTCGAACCGGGCGTACGTCGCCGTCGGGATGTCGTACTTGGCGCACAGGTCCTTCATCATCCCCTTCGAGCCCTCCAGCCGGGCGGCCCGGGCCGACGGGCCGAACGCCTTGATGCCGGCGGCGGCCAACTTGTCGGCGAGGCCGGCGACCAGCGGCGCTTCGGGACCGATGACGACGAAGTCGATGGCGTTGTCGCGGGCGAACTTGACGATGCCGGCGATGTCGTCGGCGGCGATGTCGACGGAGACGGCGACGTGGTCGATGCCGGCGTTGCCGGGCGCGCAGAACAGGTCGCCGCACTTCTTGGACTTGGCGATCGCCCAACACAGCGCGTGTTCGCGCCCACCCGAACCGACCACCAGCACCTTCATCGAATGTCCTCCGTATTGTCGTCCGGCGGCTTGTCATTGCCGCCGGTTTCGTATCATACATACTGTAGTCATGAACGCCGATCCGTCCACAGCAAACACCGACCACAACCTGCCGATTTTCAGCGTGTCGGAAATATCGGGGGCGCTGAAGCGCGCCGTCGAGGGCGCCTTTGCCCGGGTCCGGGTGCGCGGCGAAGTATCCGGCTTCAAACGGGCCGCCTCCGGCCATCTGTATTTCTCCTTGAAGGACGAGGACGCGGTTCTCGACGGCGTCTGCTGGCGCGGCGCCGCCGCCCGTCTCGGGCTCGAGCCCGAGGACGGCATGGAGGTGGTGGCGACCGGCCGGCTGACCACCTATGCGGGGCGCTCGAAATACCAGATCGTCGTCGAGCAGGTCGAGATTGCCGGCGAAGGAGCGCTCCTGAAGCTGTTGGAGGAACGCCGCCGCCGGCTCGCCGACGAAGGGCTGTTCGACGAAGACCGCAAACGCGGTCTGCCGTTCCTACCCGACGTCGTCGGCGTCGTCACCTCCGAGACCGGTGCGGTCATCCGCGACATCCTGCATCGTCTCGACGACCGCTTTCCGAGGCCGGTGTTGCTGTGGCCGGTCATCGTGCAAGGACCGGAAGCGCCCGGGCTGGTGGCGGCCGCCATCGCCGGCTTCGACGCGATGCCGGCCGACGGCCCGATTGCGAGACCCGATGTGCTGATCGTGGCGCGCGGAGGCGGCAGCCTGGAAGACCTGATGGCCTTCAACGAGGAGGTCGTGGTGCGGGCGGCGGCGGCGTGCTCGATCCCGCTGATCTCGGCGGTCGGCCACGAGACCGATACGACGCTGCTCGATTTCGCCGCCGATATGCGGGCGCCGACGCCGAGCGCGGCGGCCGAAATGGCGGTGCCGGTGCGGACCGAATTGATCGGACTGGTGGCCGACGGCGGCGCCCGGATGACGGCGGCCGTCAATCGCCTGATCGGGGACGGCCGTATCGAGATCAGAGGGCTGGTCCGCGGCCTGCCCGACCTCAAGGGCGCCATCGAGGCCGCAACCCAGCGCCTCGACGACTGGACCGAGCGGCTCGGCAACGCGCTCGGCGTCGGCCTCGGCGAGCGCCGCCGCGACCTCGGGGCGGCGGCCGCCGGTTTGCGCAAGCCGCAGGCCCGGATCGACCACGCGGCGAGGCTGCTGGCCGGCGAGATGCGGTCGCTGAAGAGGGCCGGGCGGGCCATCGTCAAGGACCGCGGCGAGCGGCTCGGCCAAGCGGCGGCGCTGCTCGACAGCTTTTCCTACGAGCGCGTGCTTGAGCGCGGGTTCGCGCTGATCGCCGACGGCGACGGACGGACGGTGGGATCGGCCGCCCAGCTCGGGCCCGGCGATGTCATCGACGTCCGCTTCCACGACGGTCGCGCCGGCGCCACCGTCGACAGCGTGACGCCGGCTGGCGGCGGCGGCAAGCGCTCGAAACCGGTCAAGCGGCACGCGAAGCGGCCGAAAGCCGACGGCCGTCAGGGGAAACTGCTGTGAGGCGCCGGCTTGCGATGGTGGCGGCGGTGGCTACTGTGGCCGCCCTGTCGGCCGCTCCGCTCGCCGCCGATGTCAGCCTCGACGGCGCCTTCGTCCAGGGCGGCCTGGTGATCGGGCGCACCGAACCCGGCTCCCGCGTCGCGCTCGACGGCCGCCCGCTACGGGTCTCGGCCGACGGACTTTTCCTGATCGGCTTCGGACGCGATGCGGTGCCGGCGGCGCGGCTCGTGGTCCGCCATGCGGACGGCCGCCTCACCGAGCGCCGGTTGGATATCGCCCGCCGCACCTACGAGATCAGCCGCGTCGACGGCCTGCCCGAACGCAAGGTGACGCCGAGGCCCGAGGACCTCGAACGGATCAAGGCCGACAACGCCAAGATCGCAGCCGCGCGGGCGGCCGACAGCGCCGAAACCTTCTTCGAGGTCGGCTTCGCCTGGCCCGTCAAGGGGCGGTTGTCAGGGGTCTACGGCAGCCAGCGCATCCTCAACGGCAGGCCGCGCAGCCCCCACAACGGCGTCGACGTGGCGGCGCCGAAAGGAACACCGGTGGCGGCCGTTTCCGGCGGCCGGGTGGCGCTGGCCGAAGCCGACATGTTCCTGACCGGCAAGACGGTGATGATCGACCACGGCCACGGCCTGACCTCGGTCTACGCCCACATGGACGCGATTACCGTCGAGAAGGGCCAAATCGTCGCGCGCGGCCAGCCGATCGGCGCCGTCGGCATGACCGGAAGGGCGACCGGGCCTCACCTGCACTGGGGCGTGACCCTGTTCAGGACCCATTTGGACCCGGCCCTGGTGGCCGGGCCGATGGAGGACTAGTCGGGCCAGCGGTTGTGCAGCCACAGCCACTGTTCCGGCGTGTCTCGGACCCAGCGTTCGATCGTGGCGTTGACGGCGGCCATCAGGTTGGCGACGTCGGTCTGGCGGTCGCCGGTTAGTCCAACCTCGAGCGGTGGTTCGGCGACCAGCCGGAAATGGGCGCCGGCCAGACGGACGACACGGGCGGCGACCACCGGGCAGTCATAACGCAGCGCCAATTCGGCCAGGGCCGGCGCCGTCATCACGTCTTCGCCGAAGAACGGCACCGGAATGCCGTCGTTCATTTTCTGGTCGACCAGCATGCCCAAATGGTTGCCGTCCTTGAGCGCCTTGAGCAACAGGCGCGCGCCCTTGGCCCCCTTCGGGATCAGTGCGCCTTCGACGGCGGCGCGGCCGTGGCTGTACAGCCACTCGACCAGGCGGTTGTTGGCGGCCCGGTAGACCCGGTCCAACGGCAGACCGCGTTGGGTGGCGCCGAGCGAAACGATTTCCCAGTTGCCGATATGGCCGGAAAAGAAAATGCCCGGCCTGCCGTCGTCGCGCAGTTGCTCGACGTGCTCGACCCCGACCACCTCGATACGGCCGGACGGGTCGTAGACGTCGAGCCGGCCGAGATGCGGATATTCGGCCGCCGTCCGCCCCAGGTTGTCCCACATGGCGTGGACGATCCGCCCGACCTCGGCTTCGGTAATGTCGGGGAAGGCGCGCCGCAGGTTGCGGACGGCGCGGCCGCTGACCGGCAGCCGCGGGCCGATGGTACGGGCCAGCCAGCCGCCGAGAGCCGACGCCGCGTCGATCGGCAGCACCCTGAAGACGCTGTAGATCATGACCGCGGCGACGGCCTGCAGCGGATGCAGGAGAAATCGGTTGAGAAGGCTCGGCGGGTGCGGCATGCGGGTTCAGTCCAGGGCCCGACGGAGGATTGCTTCGAGCGCCGTTTCGTCCTCCCATCGAAGGCCGATTGTCAAGACCTCGATCCCTTCGCCGAGGCCGGGATCGATGCGGACGGCGTCTTTTTCGGTGGTGATCAGAGTTGCATCGTTGCCGGCGGCGATTTCCTTCAGCCGTGCGATTTCCCGTTCGCGGTAGGGGAAGTGGTCGGGATAGGCGCAGGCGGCGACCACGTCACAGCCCAAGGAAGCGAGCGTGTCGAAAAACTTTTCGGGCCGGCCGATGCCGGCGAAGGCGACAACCCGGCGCCCGGCCAAGCCGGCTCCGCCGCCGGCGGCGACGATATCGGCGCGCAGGCGGGAAACTCCGGTCTCGTCGACCAGTCGGCCGACGCCGGTCCGGTCGTCGCCGACGATGGCGACGGCATCGGCACGGGCGAGCGCTTCCGGCAGCAATTCCCGTAATGGGCCGGCCGGCATTCTTTTACCGTTGCCGAGACCGTAGACGCCGTCGATGACCAGGAACGAGAGGTTCTTGGCAAGCCTCGGGTTCTGGAAGCCGTCGTCCATGACGATGAATTCGGCCCCGCTTTCCGCCGCCGCCCGCGCCCCGGCAACGCGGTCGCGGGAAACCCAGGTCGGCGCCACGCGGGCAAGCAGCAGTGCCTCGTCGCCGACCTCGGCGGCCACATGGGCGGCCGCATCGACCCGCACCGGGCCGGCCACCGAGCCGCCGTAACCGCGGGTCAGGAAATGCACCGCCGTGCCGCCATCGCCGAGCCGACGGCCGAGGTCGAGGGCAACCGGTGTCTTGCCGGCGCCGCCGGCGACGACGTTGCCGACGCAGACGACGGGAACCGGAGAGTGCCAAGGCGCTCCGACCGCCGCCCGCCGCAGCTGAGAGCCCCATCCGTAGGCCCAGCCGAGCGGTGCCAGCAAGTTCGACAGCGGGCCGCCTCCATGCCAGAACTCAGGCGCCTGCACGGCTATTGCCTCCGTTCGATAGGGATTCCAGGAAAGGTTCGAGCTCACCCATGACAACGTCGAGTACCTCGGCCTCGCCTTCGGCGAGGGATCGCGCCCGCTCGGCCAGCCGCCCCCTGGCCGTGTCGTCTTCGAGCAATCGCGCCACCGCCGAAGCCAGGGCGTCCGGATCGGCCACCCGCTCGCTCGCGCCAGCCTGCTCCATGCGCTCGGCGATCTCCCGGAAATTGGCCATGTGAGGACCATAGACGATGGCGCAGTCGAGCCGCGCCGGTTCGAGAACGTTCTGCCCTCCCAGCGGCACCAGGGACTTGCCCATGAAGACGACGCCCGACAGGCGGAAGAACAGTCCGAGCTCCCCCATGGTGTCGGCGATATAGACGTCAACGTCGGGGCCGAGTTCTGCATGGGCGGCTCGGCGCGCCACCCGGACGCCACCCCGCGCCAATTTCGATTCGATCTCGGCGCCGCGCTCTGGATGACGCGGCACGATGATCGTCAACGGGTTCGAATGATCCTCCGTCAGCCGGCGGTGGACCCGCGACGCGATCTCCTCTTCGCCGGGATGGGTGCTGGCCGCGAGCCAGTTCGGACGATCGGATACCGCCTGCTTCAACGACTCCAGTTCGCCCGCATCCGCCGGCAACGGCGGCGCCGCGAACTTCAGGTTGCCGGCGCACACCACGGGCGCGGCCCCCAACCGGCGAAGCCTGTCCGCATCTTCGTCGGTCTGCGCCAAGCACAGCGAAAATTTCGAAAGCAGGTGGCGAATGACCGACGGCAACCGGCGCCAGCCCTTGAACGACTGCGGAGAAATTCGACCGTTGACCAGGATCAGGGGCGCGCCCGTCGCCGCGGTCTCGCAGATCAGATTGGGCCAGAATTCCGACTCGGCCCACAGAATCAGGTCAGGACGCCAGTGGTCCAAGAACCGGCGCACATAGGGCACCCGGTCAACCGGCACGTACTGGTGGAGAATCCCTTCGGGCAAGCGGTCCGCCATCAGACGAGCGGACGTCACCGTTCCCGTCGTCATCAACACATGGAAACCGGCCCTTTCGCCGGTCATCCGTTCGATCAGCGACAACAGCGACAACGATTCGCCGACGCTGGCGGCGTGTATCCAGATCATCGGACCCTCGGGACGCGCCAGACCGGCGACGCCGAGACGCTCGGCGAACCGTTTCGGATCCTCTTTGCCGGCGGCCTTTCGGCGTTCGAGGTAAATGCCGATCAACGGTCCGCTCAGCATCGTCAGCAACCGATAAAGCGCCGTTATCATGAGGCGGACGCCTCCTCGGCCGGCTTCAGATCATCGACGGTTTCGGGCTGCACGGGTTCGCGACCGCTCAGTCGATCGGCCTCGATGGTGATCTCATTGAGGCCGTCCTCGACCCTACGCCGCGCCGCTTCCAGTCCCTCTTCGTCGAGGTCGCGCCGGACTTCGATGGGGTCGCCCCAAACGAGGACTCCTTTTGCAAACGGCCACGGCACAAGGAAGCGGTCCCAGGAGCCGAGAACCTTACCGCGGTTCGTGCTGTAGGTGGCCGGAATGATCGGCACGCTGGAAAGACGGGCGACGTTGATGATGCCGTTGCTGGCCCGCATCCTCGGTCCGCGCGGCCCGGCCGGCGTGATGCCGACGTACTCGCCGTCGGCCAGGCTCTTGACCATGGCCCTGAGTGCCGCAGCGCCACCGCGGGACGATGATCCGGCGACCGTCTCGATCCCGAAATGCCCTACGGTCCGGGCGATGAGTTGGCCGTCCCGATGTCGGGAGATCAACATGTGAATGGTTTTCCGATGGTCCCAGCAATACGGCATCATCAGCAACCGCCCGTGCCAGAAGCAAAGGATGAACGGTTTGCCGGTCTCCCAGAAGCGCTTCGGGATACCTTCGTTGACGACCTTCCAACGCCCGGTCAGGTGAATGAAGCGGATATAGCGGGCACCGAGCCAGCAGACGATCCGCTGGAGGGCGGCGGATCGCAGGATCGACTTGGTTAGGCTCAACGCTCAGGCGTCCTTTCCCAATTTCACGCCTCGGCGGCGAGGGCGATCTGTTCGGCGCTGCCGGCTTTCTCGAACTGCAGGGTGTAAAGCCGTTCATAGGTGCCGCCCTTGGCAAGGAGCTCGGCATGGGTTCCGGACTCCGCCACCCCGCCGCCGTCGATCACGTAAATCCGATCGGCGCTGACGATTGTGGAGAGCCGGTGTGCGATGACGACCGTGGTTCGGCCCTGCATGAGTTCCTTGAGCGCTGCCTGCACCTGGCGTTCGGATTCGGTATCGAGAGCCGCCGTCGCTTCGTCGAGCAGAATGATCGGCGCGTCCTTGAGAATGGCCCGGGCGATGGCCAGGCGCTGGCGCTGGCCGCCGGAGAGTTTGACGCCCTGCTCGCCGACGATGGTTTGGTAGCCTTCCGCCAGTTCCGTGATGAAGTCATGGGCGGCGGCGTGGCGGGCGGCGTTCTCTACTTCTTCGGGGGTGGCACCGCCGCGGCCGTAGGCGATATTGGCCTCGACGGTGTCGTCGAACAGGGTGATCTCCTGGCTGACCAGGGCGATATTGGCGTGCAGCGAGGCCATGGTTGCGTGACGTACATCAATGCCGTCGACCTCCACCGCGCCCGCATCGACATCGTAGAAACGGGGTATCAGATTGAGGATCGTCGATTTGCCGGCCCCCGACGGCCCGACCAAAGCAACGATGTTGCCGGCCGGTATGTCGAGGTCGATCTCATGCAAGGCCGGTTTCTTGGAATCGTAGGAGAACTGGACGTCCTTAAACCGGACCCCGCCTTTGACGGCCCCAAGGGCTTGGGCGTCCGGTTTATCGACGATTGCCGGGGTCTCGTCGATTACGGTGAACAGTCGCTGCGCCCCGGCCAGGCCTTCTTGAAGGCTGGCATTGAGATTGGCCAGACGTTTCATCGGTTCGTAGGCAAGAAGCAAGGCGGTGATGAACGAGAAGAAGGCGCCGGCGTCGGTTTGGCCGCTGATCACGCGGGATCCTCCGTAGACGATCACGATGGAAACCGCGAGCCCGCCCAAGGTTTCCATGACGGGACTCGAAAGGGCGCGTGTTTTCGCCGATTTGATGTTGAGCCGAAAGATCCGCTCGACGATGGCCGCGATCCGACCCTTCTCGTACTCCTCCATGCCGTAGGACTTGACGACGCGAATGCCCTGGAAGGTCTGTCCGAGCAAGGTTGTGAACAGGCCCATCTCCTCCTGAGTATTGGCTGTCACTTTTCGCATTCGCTGGCCTAATCGGACGATGGGGTAGATCGCGGCCGGAAACACGAAAATGGAAATCAGGGCGAGTTGCCAGTCCTGCACGAACATGACCGCGACGAGGCCAATCAGGGAGAGGAGATCCTTGCCGAAACCGGTGAGGACGTTCGACACCGCAGCTCGCATCTGATTAATATCGATGGTAAAGCGCGAAATCAGCCGGCCGCTGGGGTTGTCGTGAAAGAACGACAGGTCCATGCGAGCCAGATGAGCGTACAGCCTGTTCTGGGTGTCGGCGATGATTTTCAGGCCGACGAAACTCATCAACACGGCCTGTCCATAGTTGGCCAGCCCTTTGACCATAAACGTGGCCAAAACCGTCAATCCGATAGGCCACAGTAGATCCTCGTTGCGATCGATAAACACGTCGTTGACAACAGGCTTCATGAGCCACGCGGAAAATGCGTTGGCACCGGCCATGAGCGCCATGCAAAAGACGGCCAAGACCAGCCAGCCGGCGTAGGGACGGATGTTCTCGCGCCACAGCCGCAGCATCAGTTTCGCCGAGGAACTATGGCCCGCTGGTACAGATTCGATGCGTTCGTTCAAGGTCTTGACCAACCGTCATGGAGGTGCGGGACAATACCATGCGGATGCCCCGGAACCAATGTTTGGACGTGTTCGCCGCCGTAAAGGCGGCCCGGCGTCATTTACCGGCTACGGTCATGCCGTCGATCCTCAGTGTCGGCGCGTTGGTTCCGTACTTGAACTCCAAGTCATCGGCCGGGGTCAGACTGGCGAACATGTCGAGCAGGTTGCCGGCCACCGTCACTTCGCTGACCGGAAAGGCAATTTCTCCGTTCTCGATCCAGAATCCACTGGCTCCGCGGCTGTAGTCGCCGGTCACGCCGTTGACCCCCATGCCGATCAGTTCGGTTACGTATAAACCTGTCTTTACGTCGCCGATGAGGTCGTCGCGACTAACGGAGCCTGGTTCCATATAGTAATTCGTGACCCTTGGGGCGGGCGGCGAAGAGGTTCCGCGGGACGCATTGCCGGTCGTCGTCAGCCCGAGTTGGCGGGCCGAACGAAGATCCAGAGTCCAGGCGGCGAGAACGCCGTCCTCGATGGTGTGCCGGCGCCTAGTCTGAACGCCTTCACCATCGAACGCCTTCGACCTCAGCCCGCGTTTTCGGAGAGGGTCGTCAACGACGTTGACGCCCTTCGAGAACACCGTCTCACCGAGCTTGTCCTTGAGGAAAGTCGTTCCCCGGGCTACCGAGGCGCCGTTGACGGCGCTGGACAGGTGGCCGAGGATCGAATTCGACACCCGTGGGTCGTAAATTACGGGAACCTGATCGGTCGACGATTTGCGGGGATTCAGGCGACGTACAGCCCGCTCTCCGGCTGAACGCCCGATCTCGTTCGGCGACGGCAAATCGTCACCGTGAACTGCCAGGGCGTAATCGTAATCGCGTTCCATCGCGGTCCCTTCTCCCGCCAGTACCGAGACGCTAAGGGAGTGAGTGGTCGCCGAGCGGGATCTTGCGAAACCGTTGGTGGCGGCGAGGATTACCGTGTTTCGGCTCCAGCCGGCCTCGGCCCCCTCCGAATTGGTTACGCCTTCGACGCCGCGTGCCGCGTCCTCGGCCTCGGCGGCTTGCTCTTGCAGCGATTCCGACGACGGCTCCGACGGGTCGCAATCGTCCAGATCGGGAAACGTCGACGCCAGCAGTTCTTCCGGTGCAATCCCGCAATAGGGATCCTCCGGCACCGAACGGACCATCGCCATGGCGCGCTCGACGAGTTCGTCGAGGGCGGCCGCGGAGACATCCGACGACGAAACGATCGCCTGACGTGTTCCGGTGAAGACCCGAAGTCCGATATCGACGCTCTCCGAGCGTTCCAGGTGTTCCGGCTTCCCTAAGCGCTGGCTCGACGACAGCGAAATGCCTTCCGCATGGATCGCATCGGCGGAATCGGCGCCGGCGGTTTGTGCTTTCCCGACCAGATCGGTGATCAGTTCAAGGGGCTCGGTCGTTGTGCTCATGGTATTGTGATTGACCCGCTATTTGATCGCATTGAGACGGCCCGGCAGCCGCCAAACTCTTTTCATCGTTACTGTTCTACGCCTTCGAGAGGCGTTGGGCAAAGCGGCGTGAAAGCCTGTTTCATTCGCCTCGATCAATTTTTGTTGATTTCTTATTTTGTTGCCAGGTCATTAGCGCTAAAAGAATCTCTACTGCGTTTGGAGTTTCCAAGCCCCGGAATTCCAGAGATATGGGTGAGAACCCGATCAATTCTATTCGGATCAGGCGGCCATGCCGGTGACGAATACAAGCATCGAGAAATCTCCTGCCAATGGACCCCGGCAGGAGCTTGAATCTGCTGTTGTCCGGTTCTCAGGCGATTCCGGCGACGGCATGCAACTGACCGGCGGCCAGTTTACGCTGGCGACGGCGCTTGCCGGTAACGACCTCGCGACCTTCCCTGATTTTCCGGCCGAAATCAGGGCGCCGGCTGGAACCACCTTTGGCGTCTCTTCGTTTCAAATCAATTTCGGTTCGCGTTCCGTCATGACTTCCGGTGACGATTTCGACGTTCTCGTCGCCATGAACCCGGCAGCCCTCAAGGTCGAACTGGACGGCTTGAAGAAGGGCGGTATGATTATTCTGGACTCGGGGGCCTTCACCGAACGCAACTTGCACAAGGCAGGCTACGAAACCAGCCCGCTGGACGACGGAACCCTCGATCCGTACAGAGTTGTGGAGTTGGACATCTCCCGGATGACCATCGAAGCGGTCGCCGCCTTCGATCTCGGAAAGAAGGAGGCGTTGAGATGCAAGAATTTCTGGACGCTCGGCTACGTATACTGGCTGTTCGGCCGCCGCCGTCAGCTCACCGTCGATTGGCTGAAAACCAAGTTCGAGGACCGGCCGGAGATCGCCGACGCCAACATCGCGGCCATGAACGCCGGACACGCCTTGGCCGAAACGTCGGAGACCGCCGACGGACTTCAAGGCTTCGCGATCAACCGCGCTCCCATTACTCCGGGAACCTATAGAACGGTGACCGGCGGCGAGTCGCTGGCCTGGGGGCTCGCCGCCGGCGCCCGGCTAGCCGAATTGAAACTGGTGTTCTGCTCCTATCCGATCACGCCGGCATCCCCCATCCTTCACACCCTTTCGGAACTGACCGAATACAACGTCATTACCTTCCAAGCCGAAGACGAAATCGCCGCCGCCTGTTCGGCCATCGGCGCTTCCTATGCGGGGTCGCTCGGCGTCACTTCCAGTTCGGGCCCCGGGATGACGCTCAAGGGCGAAGCGCTGGGACTCGCCATCGTCACCGAACTGCCGCTGGTTGTCGTCAACTCCCAGCGCGCGGGACCGGCGACCGGCATGCCGACCAAGACCGAGCAGTCGGACCTCTTCCAGGCGCTCTATGGACGCAACGGAGACAGCCCACTCGCCGTGATCTCCGCTCGCTCGCCGTCCGATTGCTTCGAAGTCGCCATTGAGGCGGTTCGATTGGCGATCAGTCATATGACACCCGTCATCGTGTTGACCGACGGTTATATCGGCAACGCGGCCGAGCCATGGCTGATTCCCAATTTCGACGATCTGCCGCGCATCCCCGTGAAATTCCGAACCGACCCGGAAGGATTCCATCCTTTCATTCGCGACGAAGAAACCTTGGCCAGACCGTGGGCGATTCCCGGAACGCCTGGGCTGCAACACCGAATCGGCGGACTCGAAAAAGGCTACGATACCGGCGACATCTCCTACGACCCCGACAACCATCACCGCATGACCCAAACCCGAGCCGACAAGATCGCCCGTATCGCCGACGACATTTCTCTGCAATCGGTCGACGAAGGAGGGGAAACCGGTCGTTTGGCAGTCGTCGGATGGGGATCGACCTATGGCGCCATCAACCGAGCGGTCAGCAATCTGCGGGACGAGGGATTCGAGGTCAGCCATATTCACGTTCGCTACTTGTCTCCGCTGCCGAAGAACCTGGGTAAATTGCTGGCTGGGTTCGACAAGGTGATGGTCCCCGAGCTCAACAACGGCCAGTTCGCCAGTCTGCTCAAGAGCGAATTCCTGATCGACATCGAGCCCATCGACAAGATTTCCGGTCAGCCGTTCCGGATCAGCGAGTTGGAAAATGCCATTCGGGCATGCCTGGAGGATCAAAATGAACGTTGCAGCGCCTGACAGCGATCTGACCCCGAAGGACTTCAGTTCCGACCAGGAAGTCCGGTGGTGCCCGGGTTGCGGTGATTACGCGATCCTCAAGGCCATGCAAAAGACCCTTCCCGAGATCGGCGCCACCCCTGAGAACACGGTTTTCATTTCCGGGATCGGCTGTGCCTCGCGTTTCCCCTATTACATGGGCACTTATGGGTTTCACACGATACACGGCCGCGCGCCGGCCATCGCGACCGGCGTCAAGCTCGCCAATCCCGATCTCGACGTTTGGGTCGTATCCGGCGACGGCGATGCCCTTTCGATTGGCGGCAACCATCTGCTGCATTTGCTTCGGCGCAACGTCAACGTCCAGTTCGTGCTTTTCGACAACGAAATCTACGGCCTGACCAAAGGACAGTATTCGCCGACCTCGCGTATCGGAACCCGCTCGCCCTCAACTCCTTTCGGTTCGATCGAAAGGCCGGTCTCTACGGCCGCCCTGGCGATTGGCGCCGGTGCGCGCTTCGTTGCGCGTTCCATCGATACCCTGCAAAAACACCTGCCGGTCATGTTCAAACGCGCCTATGAACATAATGGAACTTCTTTCGTAAAGATTTTTCAGAACTGCATCGTCTATAACGACGGCGTCTATTCGAACTTCACCGACAAGGAGGTGGCCGCCGACCGGCAGCTCCTGGTCGAACACGGAAAACCGATGATTTTCGGCAGCAACATGAACCGGGGTATAAGACTCAACCCGGACAACCTCAACCTCGAAGCCGTGGTTATTGGCGAACACGGCATTGTCGAATCGGATATTCTGATCCACGACGAATCCAATCATGCTCTGGCGACCCTTCTCGCTTCCATGCAGGGGCCCGAACTACCGGTTGCCCTTGGCGTTCTCTATTGTGACCCGGTCGACAGCTACGAAGACAGTGTCGACAACCTTGTATCGGAAGCCAAACAGCGTAACAGTTCACCAGATTTCAACGACCTGCTGCACAGCGGACACACCTGGAACGTAGCCGGCTAGACCCGGTTCGGAATCTGGAACGCGACATGCCCATCAGCGTAGCGATCATCGGATCGGGACCGGCCGGGTTTTACACTGCCGAGGCATTGGCGAAATCGGACCAGGACTGTCAGATCGACATTATCGAACGTCTTCCGACCCCTTACGGGCTTGTACGCGGCGGCGTCGCGCCCGACCACCAGACCACGAAACGAATCGCGGCTAAGTTCGAGCAAACGGCGCTCAGGGAAGTAATTCGCTACTATGGCAACGTCGAAGTCGGCGCCGATGTCTCTGTCGACGAGTTGCGTGAAGCCTACGACGCGGTGGTGTTGGCGGTCGGGGCCGCAAAGGACCGGCCACTGACGATCCCCGGCGCCGACAAAAAGGGCGTTTTTGGTGCGGCCGAGTTCGTCGGCTGGTACAACGGTCATCCCGATTTTTGCGATCTCGACCCGAATCTGGATGTAGCGGCCGCCGCCGTCATCGGCGTCGGCAACGTCGCCATCGATGTCGCCCGGGTCCTGGTCAAGACGCCCGACGAAATGGCGAAATCCGATCTTCCAGACTATGCCGCTTACGCCATTCACCAATCGCCGCTCAGCGACGTCTTCGTACTCGGGCGCCGCGGGCCGATCGAGGCAAAGTTCACCAACGTCGAGCTTCGCGAGATGGGTCGCCTTGTCGAGGCCGAACCGCGGGTTGTCGTCGATCAGTTGCCCAAAAACCCCAACGATCTATTGACGGCGCTGTCGGATCGCGACCGCCGTCTGAAGGAGAGGAACCTGGCGACCCTCCACGAGTTCTCCGAAGGCGCTCCGGATACGAAACCCAAGCGCGTCCATTTCGAATTCTATGCCGCGCCTGTCGAAGTCCTAGGCAACGACAGGGTCTGGGGACTGCGTCTCGAGCGGACACGGGTTGTCGACGGCCGCGCCGAGGGAACCGGTTCGTTCTTCGAGATCGAATGCGGTCTGGTCGTTTCGTCGATCGGGTATCGCTCGGAGCGGATCGAAGGAGCGCCGTTCGACGAAGAGAACGCCGTCGTACCGAACAACGACGGTCGGGTTGCCGAAGGTCTCTATGCCGCCGGATGGATAAAACGGGGACCGACCGGCGTGATCTCTACCAATCGGGCCGATGGTGAGACCGTCGCCGCCCACATAGTCGAGGATTTGGGCTCGCCCAGCGATTCCGGCAAACGGGGACGGTCCGGGCTCGAGGCGCTTCTCACCGGGCGCCGTGTCCGGGTCGTCGGATTCGACGATTGGAAAACGATCGATGCCATGGAAACGGCTAACGCCACGGAACCCGCGCCCCGTTGCAAGTTCGTCACGGTCGATACCATGCTCGACGCCCTCGACGGTGCAGACCGTGCGGCAAAAGCGAATTAGGTGCCCCTCAAGATGTCAGACCCGACTTATGCGGGCGATGTGTCGCCAAAGGAGGCATGGGAGATCCTGCAGGACGACCCGAGAGCGGTTCTGATCGACGTCAGAACGGATGCCGAGTTCGCCTATGTCGGCGTCCCCGACCTCAGCGCCCTCGGCAAGGAATTGGTGTGCATTCCTTGGAAGGTGTTTCCCGCCATGGATGTCGATCCGGGCTTCTCCGAGAAGCTGGCGACGACGGGTATAGAAAAGGAAACGGTCTTGTTGTTCCTGTGCCGGTCCGGCGTCAGGTCCCGTCACGCGGCCGAAAGGATGACCGCCGAAGGGTTCACGCGGTGTTTCAACATCAGCTACGGTTTCGAGGGAGACCGGGATTCATCCAAGCACCGCGGAACGAAAAACGGTTGGAAGGTCGATGGCCTGCCCTGGGTTCAGGGTTAGTGATCGCAACCGGTTCTAACCATCGATTCGACCTAGAGCCCTGTCCAAGTCCTCGATAAGGTCGTCGGCATCCTCCAGCCCAACCGACAAGCGCAGCAGCCCGTCGCCGATTCCCAACTCGGCCCGCTCCTCCGCGGCCAGACGCTGATGCGTTGTCGTCGCCGGGTGTGTGATCAGGCTTTTTGCATCGCCGAGGTTGTTTGAAATGTCGATAACCTGAAGGGCGTTGAGAACCCGAAAAGCCGACTCCTTTCCGCCATCAACTTCAAACGACACCAGGGTGCTGCCATCGGACATTTGCCGCATCGCCAATTCGTGCTGCGGATGACTGGCGTGTCCGGGATAAAGAACCTTCCTGACGTTGGGGTGGTCGACCAGAAAATCGCAAATCCGCGCCGCGTTGGCGCAATGCTGCCGGACGCGGAGTTCCAGCGTTTCCAGCCCTTTCAACATCACCCACGCGTTGAACGGGCTCAACCCCGGTCCGGTATGGCGCATGAACGGAACCAAGCAATCCTCGAAAAACGCCTGATCGTCGGTCAGTATGGCGCCGCCAAGCGTCCGGCCCTGGCCGTCGATATGCTTGGTCGCCGAATACATGACGATATCGGCGCCAAGTTCCAACGGACGTTGGAGAATGGGTGTCGCAAATACATTGTCGACGACCAGGCGGGCACCGGCCGCGTGCGCAAGGTCGGCCGCGGCCCGGATATCGATGACCTCCAGGGTCGGATTGGACGGGGTTTCCAGAAACACACATTGCGTAGGCGCGGAGAGCGCCGTTTCCCACTGCACTAGGTCGGTGCCGTCGATCAACACCGTATCGATCCCGAACCGCGGCAGTTGCTCGGTCAGGATATAATGGCACGAACCGAACAGCGCCCGCGACGCCACAACGCGGTCGCCCGCATTCAGTTGGCTGGCCAAGGCGGCGAACATCGCCGCCATGCCAGTCGCGGTAGAAGCGGAGAATCTGGCTCCTTCCAGCGAAGCCAGCCGTTCCTCGAACATGGTCAGCGTCGGATTGGCGTACCGTGAGTATATGTAGCGTTCCTCGTCGCCTTTGAACGCACCCTCCGCTTCCTCGGCGGAGCTATAGACGTACCCCGATGTCAGGAACAGGCCCTCGCTCGTCTCGTCGAAAGCCGAGCGCATGGTTCCACCCCGAACAAGCTTGGTCGTCTGGCGCCACGAATCCGTATTTGGCGTCTTCTTGCTCATCTCAACATCCTTCGCCATCAGCGGCGTGCACAAAAAAACCCCGACCGGGAGAGGTCAGGGCTTCGTAGCACCGACCTTTTAGCGATTTTTTTTACGTGGCCGCAAGCCGGTCGACCAAATCACCACGTTGGCCGAAACCATAACGGGCGCGGCCGTGGCGTCAAGAAAAAAGGGATTGGAGCTCAGGACAAAGGGCGGACATTCTTCATTCCGTGTCGTACTCTCTCCCTATCCATCCTATATGGATATGAAGCGATTGCTGTTCGGACTCAGACCGTTTCAGCAGGAACCGGTGGAGGACGACATCCGAATGACCAACCTTGCCGCAACCGACGAGTTGTTTTTCAGCCGTGCCGGATTGGATCGAGGGCGCGTAGAGACGATTGTCGAGGAATCTCTGGACGGTGCCGATGACGGGGAGTTGTTCCTGGAATACCGGCAGGCGGAAAATGTCGTATTCGACGACGGGCAGGTCAAGAGTGCCGCCTACGACACCACTCAGGGCTTCGGGTTGCGTTCGATCGCCGGTGAAGCGACGGGATACGCCCATGCCTCGGAACTCGACACCGACGCCATCGAGCGGGCCAGTCAAACGGTTAAGGCGGTCTTGCGTGGCCACAGCGGCAGCATCGCAGAGGGGCCTGTCGGAACCAACCAACGCCTCTATGACGGGGACAGCCCTCTGAAAGCGTTGGACTTCGAAACCAAGGTTTCCTTGCTCGCCGAAATGGATGCATATGCCCGCAGCAAGGAATCGGGCGTCAAGCAGGTATCGGTCTCTCTTGCCGGCCAGTGGCAAGCGGTTCAGATCATCCGTCCCGGAGGCGAACGGGCGGCCGATATTCGGCCTCTCGTACGTCTCAACGTTTCCATAGTCGTCGAAAGAAAAGGTCGCATGGAGTTGGGCGGATACGGAACCGGCGGGCGAACGACCTATGATGCATATGTCGAACCGGAAAGCTGGAAGGCCTGTGTCGACGAAGCTTTACGTCAAGCCCTGGTCAATCTCGATTCCGTACCGGCGCCGGCCGGGGAGGTTCCGGTCGTGCTCGGTCCGGGGTGGCCGGGAATCCTGTTGCACGAGGCCATCGGCCATGGTTTGGAAGGCGACTTCAATCGCAAGAAGACGTCCGCATTCTCGGGCCTAATGGGGAAGCGAATCGCCTCGCCCGGGGTGACGGTGATTGACGACGGCACCATCGACCGGCGCCGTGGTTCGCTGACCATCGACGATGAAGGCACACCGTCGCAGCGGACCGTCCTCATCGAGGACGGCATTTTGACCGGATACATGCAGGATCGCATGAACGCGAGGCTCATGGGAGTCGCCGCCACCGGCAACGGCCGCCGGGAGAGCTTCGCTCATGCCCCGATTCCGCGGATGACCAACACCTACATGCTGAACGGAGAACACGATCCGGAAGAGATTCTGGAGTCGGTAGACAATGGTATCTACGCCGTCAGCTTCGGCGGCGGGCAGGTCGATATCACGTCGGGCAAATTCGTCTTTTCGTGTACCGAAGCCTACCAGATCGAAAACGGTCGCATCGGCACCCCGCTCAAGGGTGCCACCCTCATCGGCAACGGCCCTGACGTCCTGACGCGGGTATCCATGATCGGCAACGATATGGCGCTCGATCCCGGAATCGGCACCTGTGGCAAGGACGGTCAAGGCGTACCCGTCGGCGTCGGTCAACCAACCATCAGGATCGACGATCTGACGGTCGGCGGAACCGCCGTCTAGAGCGGGTCACGTTGATATGGAAGCGGCTGAGATCGGTTTTGCGGCCTGCC
>CAYFMP010000071.1:0-9527 GCA_964344215.1 uncultured Thalassospiraceae bacterium
CGTTCTCCGGCCCCCCGGACGGCGTCGCGGCCCGTTTCCGATGGCCCCGCATCGCCGCGCGAGCCGCTCCTTGCCGGGAGACCGGAGAGCGTGTCTCAGCGATTCCATATCAACGTGAACCGCTCTAAGTAGCCGGGTGGCGTTTCTCAGAGCCGACGAAGAAATCGGCCCGCCATTTGGCGGGCCGATCACGCCTCCCGGAATTTTCTCCCTTGTTAGTGAGCCAGGATCTGGCTCAGGAACAACTTGGTGCGGTCGTGCATCGGGTTGTCGAAGAACTCGTGCGGCTCGTTCTCTTCGATGATCTCGCCGAAGTCCATGAAGATGACCCGGTTGGCGACCGTCTTGGCGAAACCCATTTCGTGGGTGACGCAGAGCATGGTCATGCCTTCCTGGGCGAGTTCGATCATCACGTCGAGAACCTCCTTGATCATCTCCGGATCCAAGGCCGAGGTCGGCTCATCGAACAGCATCACCTTCGGGCTCATGCAAAGCGAACGGGCGATGGCGACGCGCTGTTGCTGGCCGCCGGAAAGTTGGCCGGGATATTTTTCGGCCTGTTCGGGGATCTTGACCCGCTCCAGGTACTTCATGGCCGCCTCCTCAGCTTCGGCGCGGGGCGTGTTGCGCACCCAGACGGGCGCCAGCACCAGGTTTTCGAGAACCGTTAGGTGCGGGAACAGGTTGAAATGCTGGAACACCATGCCGACCTCGCGCCGCACCTCCTCGATCTTCTTGAGATCGTGGGTCAATTCGGTGCCCTCGACGATAATCTGTCCCTGCTGATGCTCTTCGAGGCGGTTGATGCAGCGGATCAAAGTCGATTTGCCGGAGCCCGACGGCCCGCAGATAACGATGCGCTCGCCCTTGTTGACGGTCAGGTTGATGTCCTTGAGGACATGGAACGACCCATACCATTTGTGGACGCCGTTCATCTCGATCATGACGTCTTCGGAGACCGTCATCTCCCGTGTCGGAGCCGTTAGTTGGTCTTCCGATACGCCCGCTTCTTCGCTCATTATTTCCTCCTTGAATCCCCGAAGATCCAATGTTGCCCCGGTTCAGTGGCCGGTGTGCAGTTTCTTTTCCAGGTGCTGGCTGTAGCGCGACATGCTGAAGCAGAAAAACCAGAACACGATCGCGCAGAACACGTAGCCCTCGACGACAAAGCCCAGCCAATCCGGGTTGGTTGTCGACAGTTGGGCCATGCCCAGGAAGTCGAACAGTCCGATGATCAATACCAGCGTGGTGTCCTTGAAAAGACCGATAAAGGTGTTGACGATGCCAGGAATGACCAGTTTCAGGGCCTGCGGCATGACGATGAAGAACATCATCTTCGGGTAGTTCAGTCCCAGCGCCTGGGCTCCTTCGAACTGTCCCTTGCCGATGGCCTGCAATCCGCCGCGCACGACCTCGGCCATGTAGGCGGCCGAGAACAGCATCACGCCGACCAGGGCGCGGATCAGTTTGTCGAAATTGACGCCTTCGGGCATGAACAGCGGGAACATGACCGACGACATAAACAACACCGTGATCAACGGCACGCCCCGCCACAGTTCGATGAAGGCGACACAAATGGCGCGCACCACCGGCATGTTCGAGCGCCGACCGAGGGCCAGGATGATGCCGATCGGCAACGAAGCAACGATTCCGGCGAACGAGATGACCAGGGTCAGGAACAAGCCTCCCCACAGCGGTGTTTCGACCTCGATCAGGCCGAAAGAACCCCCGAAGTACAGGTAGTAGCAGAGCACCGGGAACGGGATCAGAACGAACAGCCCGACCCATTTCTTGTACGGCGTTTGCGGGATGATCAGCCAGACGATCGAGACGGCGAACACCACATAGGTGAAATTGATCCGCCACAGTTCCGCATCCGGATAGCGGCCGTACATGATCTGCTTGAACCAAACGAAAATGAACGGCCAACAGGCCCCGCCCTTGCGCACGCCGTCCTCGGTGAAGCAGGGGGCTTTCGTGTCGCCGCTCCAGGTCGCCTTGAATATCACCCAATCGAGGATCGGCGGCACGGATAGATAGACGAGGTAGATCGCAACGAAGGTGAGAATGGAATTGAGAGGAGACGAAAACAGGTTATGGCGCAACCACCCATAGACCCCGATTTCGGAGGTCGGCGGCGGTAAATCCGGATGGTTCCCGGGCGCTCGGGTTTCGGTTTGCTCAGCCATTTCTACCGCTCCACCAGGGCCATTTTCTTGTTATACCAGTTCATGAAGGCCGAGATCAGCAGGCTGACGGCGAGATAGAAGCCCATGGTGACGGCGATGATCTCGACCGCCTGGCCGGTCTGCATCAAAACCGTGCCGGCGAACACCAAAACGATATCCGGATAGGCGATGGCGGCGGCCAGTGACGAGTTCTTGGTCAGGTTCAGGTATTGACTGGTCAACGGCGGAATGATGACCCGTAGCGCCTGCGGGATGATCACCAGCCGAAGCGTCGGCCCCGGTCTCATGCCCAGGGAATAGGAGGCCTCGGTTTGGCCGTGGCTGACCGCCATGATCCCGGCGCGGACGATCTCGGCGATGAACGAGGCGGTGTACATGGACAGCGCCAGGGTCAGCGCCACCAACTCCGGCGGCAACTCGGCGCCGCCGCGGAAATTGAACCCTTTCAGGACCGCGAGTTCCCAGTTCATGGGAAATCCCATGACTGCGGCGGTGACCAGAGGCAGGACGACGAGCAACCCGACCGAAGTCCAGAACACGGGAAACTGCTGGCCGGTCTCGTCCTGGCGTTTGTGGGCCCATTTGGCGAGGAAGATCACCCCGGCGACGGCGACGAACAAGGCAATGAAAACATATCCGAAACCCTCTTCGAAAACCGGTGCCGGCACGAACATGCCGCGGTTGTTGATAAAAATCGTATCGAACAGTTGGGCGCTTTGGCGGGGTCCCGGCAACGTCCGCAGCACCCCGAAGTACCAGAAGAAAATCTGCAACAACAGGGGAATGTTGCGCAGCACCTCGATATAGACCGCCGCCAACTTGGCGATCAGCCAGTTGGATGAAAGACGGGCGATGCCGATGATGAACCCCACTATGGTCGAGAGAACAATGCCGATGCCGGCGACCAGCAGGGTGTTGAGCAGGCCGACAATGAGGGCCCGCATGTAGGTGTTTTCCTCGCTGTATTCGAGGAACGGGCTGTAACCGATGGCGAAGCCCGCGGTGGTGTTCAGGAACCCGAACCCGGACGCGATGCCCTGGCGCGCCAGGTTGTCGATGGTGTTGTTGACGATCGTGACGCCGGCGAAAATGATGCCGCCCAGGACAATCACCTGGAAAAACAGCGCCCGCGCCCTGGGGTCGTTTATGAGGGCGACTTTCGGCGGCGCCGTCTGAGCGGCAGCTTTCGGTTCTGCGGCCACGGTTCAACCTCCCCCTAAATTTTCTTGATCCCTAGGTCACAGCGGAAGTGGCCCGACCGAGCCGGGCGCACTTCCCTATGACGAACCGTGAAGGTTTAACGGACCGGCATCGCGTATTGAATGCCGCCCTTGGTCCACAGGTTGTTCAAGCCACGCGGCAGATTGACGGAGGTGCCGGGGCCAAGATGCTTGGCGAAGCCCTCGCCGTAGTTGCCGACCTGCTTGACGATGTTGTAGGCCCAGTCCTTGCCGAGACCTAGGTTCTTGCCGGTATCGCCTTCGACGCCCAGCAGACGCCGGTGCACGGGGTTCTTGGAATTAGCCTTGAGATCATCGACGTTGGACGAAGAGACCCCGTTCTCCTCGGCCTCGATCATCGCGTACAAGGACCACTTGACGATGTCGAACCACTGGTCGTCGCCATGCGCCACCACGGGGCCCAACGGCTCCTTCGAGATGATCTCGGGCAGCACCATGTGCTCGGCCGGGTTCTTCAGCTTGGTGCGCTGCGCCGCCAGAGCCGATTGGTCGGTGGTGTACATGTCGCACCGGCCGGCGTCGTAAGCCGCGATGACCTCGTCGGCTTTCTCGAAGAACACGCCCTTGAACTTCATGTTGTTGGCCCGGAAGTAGTCCGAAAGGTTGAGTTCCGTCGTCGTGCCCAGGTTGGTGCACACGGAAGCGCCGTCGAGCTCAAGCGCGGTTTTCACGCCGAGGCTCTTGCGGACCATGAAGCCCTGGCCGTCGTAGTAGTTGACACCGGCGAAGTTGAGGCCCAACGCCGTATCCCGAACCAGGGTCCAGGTGGTGTTGCGCGACAGCATGTCGATTTCGCCCGACTGCAGGGCCGTGAAACGTTCCTTGGCCGAGAGGGGGGTGAACTTGACCTTGCCGGCATCGCCGAACATCGCCGCCGCGACGGCGCGGCAGACATCGACGTCGATACCGCTCCAGTTGCCGGCCGTGTCGGGGTTGGAGAACCCGGGCACGCCCTGGCTGACACCGCATTGCACGAATCCCTTGGCTTTGACGCGGTCCAGGACAGGGCCGGCATTGGCCGGAGTGACAAGAGCAGTGGATACCAGCGCTACCGCGGAAACCGCGGCAAACGCAGTTAGAGTTTTCTTCATTTGAGTTAGCTCCCTGGATGAAACACACTATGTTCTAGGCATTTGGAGACCGGTAAATCTTTGGTTTATCCGCTCTCACGACGAATCCGTAACACGATTCGATTAATCGTCTCAAGTACTAAGGCCCAATAAGTTTCGTTGACTTCGAATTGTTTGCCGTTCTGGTCCGCCGCTTCTATCTGGGAGCGAGTCGAAACGCACTTGTGAGCGAGTCGAAAAAATCGGCGTCATCCAGACGACCGGCGACAGCCAAAGCGGACTTGCCTTGCCCCACTCCGCCTCTAGACTCGGCGCTGAGCAAAAGTTGGTGCGCCTGGGAGATCCTATGAACCGTAGGGAACGACGCCGCCAGGAGAAGTTGGCGAAAAGAGGCACGAGGCCGCCCGTTTCGACGAGCGGCGGTTTCGACGTCGCCGCCACCCTCCGCCAGGCCCTGGCGCTCTATCGCAGCGGCGATGCGGACGGTGCGACCGAGTTGTGCCGGCAGGTTCTGCGTGCCCATCCCGACCACGCCGATACCTTGAACTTCCTGGGCGTCATCGGCGTCGAGCGCGGCGACGCCGAAGCCGGCATCGGATACCTGCGCGGCGCCTGTTCGGCCCAACCGGACAATCCGCAGTTCCACTACAACCTGGGCACCGCCCTGGCCGCCGCCGGTCAGCTCGACGAGGCCTGCGCCAGCCACCGTCGTGCCCTCGACCTCAAGCCCGCCTACGCCGACGCCCACTACAATCTCGCCAACGTCCTGCGGCAACTGGACGGAGCGGCGGAGGCGGTCTCCCATTATCGCGCCGCCCTCGACCTCGATCCCGGCTATCCGGGCGCCGCCACCAACCTGGCCAGCCTGTACCTCGAGACCGAGGACCCGAAAAACGCCCTCGACGCGTGCGAAGCGGCGCTTCGGGGCAACCCCGGCGACCGCGACGCACTGGCCTTCAAGGCGATCGCCTGTTCCGAACTGGGCGACCGGAAAACGGCGTCGTCAATCCTCGATTTCGACCGTTTCATCCGCTGCTACGACCGCCCCTGCCCAGCCGGCTTCGAGTCGATGCGGGACTTCAACCGGGCGCTGGTCGAACATGTCCTGACGCACCCGACTCTGACCCGCGAACCGCACAACAAATCGACCCGCTCCGGACAGCAGACGGAAAACCTGGCCATCGAACCGAAGGGGCCGATCGCCCAATTGGAGGATTTGATCGGCGCCGCCATGGACGACTACCTGGCCGCCGTGCCGCCTTCGGACACGCACCCCTACCGCACCCACATGCCGCCGTTGACCAGGATCGATATCTGGGGAACCGTGCTCGACCGCCAGGGCCATCAGGCCCCGCATATGCACAGGGCGGCGTGGCTCAGCGGCGTCTACTACGCGCAACTGCCGGACGTGATGTCGATGGACGACGACACCCGACAGGGATGGATCGAGTTCGGACGGCCGCAGGACCGTTTCCCGTGCCGGATCGAACCCGAGGTCCGTATCTACGAACCGAAGGAGGGGCGCATGTTCCTGTTCCCCTCCTACGCCTATCACCGCACCATTCCCTTCGAGAGCGACCAGCAGCGCATCAGCATCGCTTTCGATCTTCTCGCATAGTGGGGATCCGCCCATGAAAAAAGACACCATCCTGACCCACGCCGGCCGCGACCCGGCAAGCAACCACGGTGTCCTCAATCCGCCGGTCTATCACGCCTCGACCATCGCCTTCCCGACCATGGAGGAGTTCGAAACGCGCGACAGCACGCCCTACGGCGGCACCCAATACGGGCGCACCGGCACGCCGACCACGTTCGCCTTCGAGGAAGCCGTCACCGCCTTGCACGGCGGCCATAAGTCGATCGCCTATCCGTCCGGGTTGGCCGCCATCTCGGGCACGTTGCTGTCGTTCCTACAGGCCGGCGACAACCTGTTGATGGTCGATACGGCCTACGGGCCGACCCGCAAACGGGTCTGCGACGGGCTGCTCAAGCGGGCCGGCATCGAGGTGACCTATTACGACCCTCTGGCTTCGGGCGGAATCGCCGACCGGATCGGCCCCGAAACCAAGGTCGTCTACCTGGAATCGCCGGGGTCGCTCACCTTCGAGATGCAGGACGTTCCGGCCATCGCCGCCGCCGCCGGCAAGGCCGGCGCCCTGACCATCGCCGACAACACCTGGTCGTCGCCCTATCTGTGCCAGCCGCTGAGCCTCGGCGTCGACGTCGTCGTCGAGGCGGCCACCAAATACGTGGTCGGCCATTCCGACGCCATGCTCGGCTTCGCGACGGTGTCGAACGAGGACCACTACCAGGCGGTCAAGGGCACCGCCAATTCGATCGGCTATCACGCCGCGCCGGACGATTGCTATCTGGGGCTGAGGGGGCTACGCACCCTCTCCGTCCGCCTGGAGCGACATCAGAAAAACGCCTTCGAGGTGGCCGCCTGGCTGCAAGGCCGGAGCGAAGTCGAGCGCCTCCTCTACCCGGCCCTGGCCGACGACCCGGGCCACCCCTTGTTGACGCGCGATCACTCGGGCGCCTCTTCGTTGTTCGGCGTAGTCCTCGGCGATTGCCCGAAAGCGGCCGTCGCCGCCATGCTGGACGGACTCGAGCTGTTCGCCATGGGCGCCAGTTGGGGCGGTTACGAGAGCCTGATCATCCCGGCCTATCCGAAATCCAGCCGGACCGCCACCGAGTGGACGGAGACGGGGCCGGTCTTGCGGCTGCATATCGGGCTCGAGGATCCGGACGACCTGATCGCCGACCTGGAAGCCGGCTTCGAGCGCCTCAACGCCGCCCGCTGAGATGCGGCGCCGCCAGGCTGGCCGCGAACAACAACAATGCGGCGGCGACGATCGACGGCCCGGACGGGGTATCGAACGCAAAGGATCCCCACAGGCCGCCGCTGACCGCGACGACGCCGACGACGGCGGCCAGCGTCACCATCTGTTCGGGACTTCTCGCCAACGGCCGCGCCGCCGCCGCCGGGATGATGATCAGCGACGTCACCAGCAGGATGCCGACGACCTTCATGGAGATGGCGATCGCCACAGCGAGCAGCAGCATGAAGACGAACTGGACCTGGACTACCGGCATGCCTTCGACGATGGCCAGCTCTTCGTGCACGGTGGCCGAAAGCAACGGCCGCCAGATCGCCGCGACGACCGCGGCAACGGCCAGGCCGCCTCCGTAGATGACCAGAATGTCGACGGCGCTCACGGCCAGAATATCGCCGAACAGATAACCCATCAGATCGATGCGCCCGGCCTCCAGCAGCGACACCGCGACCAGACCCAGCGCCAGAGCGCCGTGTGAAAGGATGCCCAGCGCCGTATCGCTGGTCATATCGCGACGTCTCTTGAGTCCGACCAGGAACAGCGCAACCATTCCGCAAACGGCGATGATGCCGACATAGAGGTCGACTCCGAGGATATATCCGAGCGCCACGCCGAGCAGCGCCGAATGGGCCATGGTATCGCCGAAATAGGACATTCGCCGCCACACGACGAAAGAGCCGAGCGGCGCGGCGACAAGGGCGACGCCGATGCCGGCGACGAATGCACGGACCAGGAAATCATCCACGACGGTGACGATCGTCGGGCATCGGCACGACACGGCCGTCGGCGTCGTGGGTGTGATCGTGGTCGTGGTGATAAACGGCGAGCGCGCCGGCCACCTGCGTGCCGAACAGTTCCGTGTAGCTGGGGTCGTTGGCGACCGCTCCCGGATTGCCGGCGCAACAGACGTGACGATTGACGCAGATGACGTGATCGGTCGCCGCCATCACCAGATGGAGGTCGTGCGAAACCAGAAGGACGCCGCATCCCCGGTCGTCGCGGATCCTGGTGATCAGCCGGTAGAGTTCGGCCTGGCCGGTGATATCGACGCCCTGGGTGGGCTCGTCGAGGACCAGCAGATCGGGATCGCGAAGCAGCGCCCGGGCCAGCAGGACCCGTTGGAATTCGCCTCCGGAAACCCCATCGAGCCGGGTGTCCATGAGGCCGATGGCGCCGACTTCCTCGAGTACCGCCTGTCTCCGGCCCCGCGTTCGGTTGGGTTTGTGTTCGATGCCGAGCAGCAGAAAGCGGCCGACCGTCAAGGGCATCGTCTGATCTATGGCGAGACGTTGCGGCATGTAGCCGACGGTCAGGCCGGGGCGGCGTTCGACGGTGCCGTCGTCGAACCGCTGCAGGCCGAGCATGGCCCGGACGATGGTCGATTTGCCGGCGCCGTTGGGGCCGATCAGGGTGACGATCTCGCCGCTGCCCACCGTCACGTCGATATCCGAAACGATGGCGCGGCCGTCGAGTGCGACGCTCAGGCCGCGGGCCTCGATCAATGCTCCCTCGGCGCTATGCATCGGCTCCGTCACCTTGCTCCGCCGTGCGGCATATGGGACACAATCCGGCTACCTCGATGGTTCTACGAGAAACCGAAAACCCGGCCGCAGCGGCGCTGTCATGGATCGCCGAGTCGACTCTCGAATCGGTGAGTTCGGCGGCCGATCCGCACGAATCGCAGATCAGGAACTGGGCGCCGTGCGGGGACTCCGGGGCGCTGCATCCGACGAAGGCGTTGCGGCTCTCGATGCGGTGGATCAGTCCCTGCTCCAGCAGAAATTCGAGAGCCCGGTAGACGGTCGGGGGCGCCGCCGAACGCCGCTCGCGCTTGAGGGCAGCGAGAATATCATACGCCCCCAGCGGCATATGGCCGCTCCATACCAATTCCAGCACCCGTCGCCGCAACGGTGTCAGGCGCACCCCGTTGTCGCCGCACACCGTCGCCGCTCGCTCGAGGGCGCGACCGAGGCAATCGGCGTGGTCGTGTCCATCGCCCGGAAACGCATCGCTGTCATCACCGTTTGTCGTCATTTCAACATTCGTCGATTGCATCGAAACGTTATAATATAACATTCTGTCGATCCACGCGAATATGTAGACCCGCCGTGGGTTGACACGCCCCGGTCAAAAGCCGATGAAAGGCCGGTCGAAAACGGGTTGCGGGCGCGGACATGGCTGAATTCGCGG
>CAYFMP010000071.1:9537-19549 GCA_964344215.1 uncultured Thalassospiraceae bacterium
TCGCCCAGCAGTTCGATACGGGCGAGGTTCTGATGATGGCCTGGATGAACCGCGATGCCGTCGAGGAGACCCTGACGACGGGTCGGGTCTGTTACTGGTCGCGCTCGCGCGCCAAACTATGGCGCAAGGGCGAAAGCTCCGGGCAGGTCCAGACCCTCAAGGATTTCCGCTGGGATTGCGACGCCGACACGGTTCTGGTTCTGGTCGACCAAACCGGCGTCGCCTGCCATACCGGCCGCAGGAACTGTTTTTTCAACGCCGTTCGCGACGGCGAGCCAACCATCATCGCCGACGTCGAGATCGATCCCGACGAGCTTTACGAAAGCTGATCGTTCGTCAGACTGGATCCGTTTCTCTCCCCGGCGGCCGCTCGAGCCGGAGGCCTCAGTCCTGTGCCGGCAGATAGTCGTCCGACCACTTCAGGACAATATTGAAGCTCAACGACACCCGAGTCTCCTTGCTCAGGTTCGGGTGGACGAAGTGGTTGACGAAGCTCGGCCACATCAGGAGCAAGCCCGGTTCGGGCAGGACCGTGTGTTCCGGATCGACATAAGGGTCGCCCTTGATCGCCCCCATGTTTATGCCCGGACGCGGATCGTAGAAGGTGATGCAGCCGGGCCGCACGTCGGAGCGGTTTCGCATCGGCTGGCGCGACGCTTGGCCCGGCATCTTCACGTAGTAAGTCCCCGACAGATAGGAGTGCGGATGGTTGTGCATGTCGTGGTAGTCGCCGAGGCGGTTGATGTTGCTCCAGGCGTGGATCTGCCAGTTGACCGGATAACCGATGCCGAGGTGGGAGAGATACTCGATGACCGTATTGTTGATGTGTTCGCGCAGCCAGTTGGCGCCGGGGTGGTCGATCTCCAGCGGATTGGAATCCCGGTAATCGGTTGTCAGGTTCCGGTTTTCCTTCTCCATCCGACGGATCAGCTTGAGGAGCTCCTGGGTCGGACTTTCGTGGTCGGGCAGGACGCGGCGGACCATCTTGGTCGGCCACAGATCGAAGATCCCGTCTTCCGGTGGATTTGCCATCGGTGGAAACCCGTAAAGTCGATCACCAAGCGGCGGGTGGCGCGCCCACCAGGACTCGAACCTGGAACCCCGAGCTTAGAAGGCTCGTGCTCTATCCAGTTGAGCTATGGGCGCCCGTTATCCGCGCGTCGAGGTGACAATAGCCGATGCCGCGGCCGCGGCAACACCCCCCAGTGCTCCGTGCGGAATTGACCGCGCCGAACCAAGTCTCAGAACGGTCTGCGATAGCCGAAATTGGCGGCGTAGTTCTTGGGCTGAATGCGGCGCGATTTGGGTTCCTGGACGCGATAGGCGAGGCCGTTCCGGGTGGCAAAGGCGATCGCCTCCTGCTTGCTGGCGAACCGCAGCTTGACCTGACAATTGGTGTCGCCCGAGCCGATCCATCCCATAAGCGAATCGGTCTTTTTGGCCTCGGCGGGCTCGAACTCCAACACCCAACGCCCCAGATTGCCGCGGCCCGATTGCATGGCGGTCTTGGCGGGCCGGTAGATGCGCGCGACGCTCATGGCATTCACCTCGAAATGATCTTCGTCCGAACTGGTCGGGGCGAGAGGATTTGAACCTCCGACCCCCTGCTCCCAAAGCAGGTGCGCTACCAGGCTGCGCCACGCCCCGAAACCCGGTCCGTCAGCCGGAAAGTATGCGTTCGCGGACGCCGGTGCAAGTTTTCACCCGAGCGCCGTTATCGGAAGATCGGATGGCGGACCCGGTCCCCCGCCTTGATGCCGAGACGCTCGACGGTGCCGGCCGGCACCTCGAGCACGCCCCGGACCGGACCGGCCGAGGGGATCGCTTTCAACGACAACGGTTCGGTGTTCCTGGCGATGTTGACGATGGTTCCGTCACCGGCGATGAACAGCATGTCCAGCGGGATATAGGTGTTCTTCATCCACATCATCGTAAGCTGGACCTGTCCGTAGTCGAACAACATGCCGGCGTCCGCCGCCAGCTTCCGGCGCCACATCAACCCTTGCGCATGCTGCTCAGGCGTCACCGCCATCTCGACGCGGAACCGATGGCGCTCGGCCCCGGCGACGATCTCCAGGCTGGATTTCGGGAATCCCTCCGCCGCCACGCTGACGGACAGACGCGGCGAATCGGGCATCACAAGAAGGGCCAGGATCATCCCGACCAGCCTCACCGAACGCCAAATCGGCGCCGTCCTCGCCCGATTCAGTGCGAAATGCCATATCATGGGGAATTCTTAGCACGGCGATCCATTCGACAAGCCCAAAAAAGGCTGGTTTTCTCAATTTCCCCTAGCCTCTCCGGGACGGCGAAATTATTCTCCGGGGCGATCGAGCTCTGACGGATGGCAACCGGCATCCGGCGTATTTGGACGGGGGGCTACTGGTTTGCTTCATGCGTTGAGTATGGCGGTGACATTGACGATCGTCTGGCTGTTGCTGTCCGGCCATTACGTACCGCTGATTCTGGCGTTGGGCGTCGGGTCGATCGGGTTCGTCGTGTTCATCGCGCACCGCATGGACGCCATCGACCATGAAACCCATCCGATTCACCTGGTCGGAAAATCGCTTCTCTATTTCCCGTGGCTGATGGCCGAGATCGCCAAGGCCAACATCGACGTCGCCCGCGCCATCCTCAGCCCCGACATGCCGATCAAGCCGCAAGTTCTCCAAATCGATTCCTCCCAGGAAACGGACGTCGGCCGGGTCACGTACGCCAACTCGATCACCCTGACCCCCGGCACGGTCACCATTTGGGACGACGGCCACCGGCTCGACGTTCACGCACTCACCCCCGTCGCCGCCGAAGGACTTCTCGGCGGCGAGATGGACCGCCGTGTCACCGAACTCGAGATCGCCGGCGCCTGGGAAGACGGGGACAGCACATGATATTCGCGGCCGCCGCCTTCGGCATTCTGGTCGTCATGGGACTCGTTCTGGCCCGCGCGATCCTCGGACCGACCGTTTACGACCGCATCCTGGCCGCCAACAGCTTCGGAACCCTGACCGTAATCCTCATATCGGTGCACGGTTTCATGGCCGGCCGGCCCGAGTTCCTCGACCTTGCCCTGGTCTACGCCCTGATCAACTTCATGGGGACCATCGCCGTCACCAAGTACGTCGCTTTCCCGGGAAGCGGCAGGTTGCGTGAAGATGACGGGGACGGTGGCTGATGGAGGCCGTCGTCGATATCGTCGGTGGGGTGTTTATCGTCCTCGGGGTGGGATTCTCCCTGGTCGGCGCGTTCGGCATGATTCGTCTGCCCGACGTGTTCACGCGGATGCATGCTGCCGGTATCATCGACACACTCGGCATCGGTCTCATTTTCATCGGCCTCATGCCTCATGCCGGCTTCAGCCTGGTGTTGGCGAAACTGGTCTTGATCCTCGTCTTCGTCCTGTTCACCAGTCCCACCGCCACCCACGCCCTGGCGCGGGCGACCCAGCGCGGCGGCATCGATCCGTTGCTGGGCGCCGCCGCCCTCAAACCGAATGCCGCCAAGTCCGGCAAGGAGGCATCATCGAAAACCTGATCATCCTCGTTCTGATGGGGTTCATGGCGGCGACCGGGCTCGCCGTCGCCCGGCTGCGCAACCTGTTCACCGTGGTCATGCTGGGCGGCGTTTTCAGTCTGCTCGGGGCTGTCATCTACGTCGTCCTCGACGCCGTCGACGTCGCTTTCACCGAGGCCGCCGTCGGCGCCGGGATCTCGACCGTCCTGATGCTCGGCACGCTGGCGCTGACCACCGACGAGGAACGGGTGATCTCGCATCGGGATTCGGCTTTGGCCTTCGTCCTGGTGGCCGTCACCGGCGCCGTCCTGGTCTACGGAACTCTCGACATGCCCCGATTCGGCGATCCCGACGCCCCGCCCAACCGCCACGTATCGCCGCTCTATCTGGAACAGTCGGGCGCGGCGACAGGTCTGCCGAACGTGGTGACGTCGGTGCTGGCCAGTTACCGGGGATACGACACCCTGGGCGAGGCCTTCGTCATCTTCACGGCGGCCGCCGGCGTCATGGCCATCCTCGGCCGTCGGCGCCGCCGGCCCGATCGCAAGACGGCGGATGACAAACCGAAGGAGAAGGCCACATGAGGCATCTGGTCATCCTTCGGGTGGTTTCGAAGTTCCTGATCCCGTTCATCCTGCTGTTCGCGCTCTATGTCCAATGGCACGGCGATTTCGGCCCCGGCGGCGGTTTTCAGGCCGGCGTCATCTTCGCCTCCGCGTTCATTCTCTACACCCTGATATTCGAAGTCGAGGTGACCTACGACGTGGTTCCGGCCTGGTTGACCCGAGCGGCGCTAGCCGGCGGCGTATCGCTTTATGCCGGGGTCGGCGTCGCCGGCATGATCCTCGGCGGCAACTTCCTCGATTACTCGGTGCTCGGCGAAACCCGACCGGCCGGCCAGCATCTGGGTATTCTGCTGATCGAGTTCGGCGTCGGCATCACGGTGGCGGCGGCGATGATCACGATCTTCCTCCATTTTGCCGGAAAGGACCGCTGACAGTGGAACTGGCCGGTCTTTTCAATTACTGGATCATCATCCTGCTGATGATGACGGGTCTCTACATCGTCATCTCGCACGGCAACCTGGTGAAGAAGATCGTCGGGCTGAACGTCTTTCAGGTTTCGGTGTTCCTCTTCTACATCACCATGGGCAACGTCGAGGGCGGGACGGCGCCGATCCTGGCCGAGGGCATATCCCTCTATTCCAATCCGCTGCCGCATGTCCTCATCCTCACCGCCATTGTCGTCGGCGTCGCCACCACGGCGCTCGGCCTCGCCCTGGTGGTGCGTATTCACGACACCTACGGGACCATCGAGGACGACGAAATCAACGCCCGGGAGGAGGAAGGGTGATCGCCGCTCATTTCCCGATCCTTCAGGTGACCCTGCCCCTGATGGCCGCCCCTCTTTGCCTGGTTCTGGGCCGGCCCCGCCTGACCTGGGGAGTAGCCCTGATCGTCAGTTGGGCCAACCTGGCGATTTCGTTCGAACTGCTGATCCGGGTTCTGGGCGAAGGCGTAATCGTCTACGAGATCGGCGGTTGGGCGGCGCCGTGGGGTATCGAATATCGCATCGATACCCTGAACGCTTTCGTTCTGGTTATCGTATCCGCGATCGGCGCCGTCGTCCTGCCGTACGCACGCGACAGCGTCGAGGCCGAAATCCCCGAGCACCGGATCGCGCTGTTCTACACCATGCTACTGCTCTGCCAGGCCGGCCTTCTCGGCATCACCATTACCGGCGATGCCTTCAACCTGTTCGTGTTCCTGGAGATTTCGTCGTTGTCGTCCTACGTCCTGATCAGCCTCGGCTCGGACCGCAAGGCGCTGGTCGCCGCCTACCGTTACCTGGTGATGGGCACCATCGGCGCCACCTTCTACGTCATCGGCGTCGGGCTCATGTACATGATGACCGGCACCCTCAACATCGCCGATCTGGCATCCCTGATGCCGGCCGTCGCCGACACCCGCACCGTGCAGGCGGCGATGGCCTTCCTGACCGTCGGACTCGGCCTCAAGCTGGCGCTGTTCCCACTCCACATGTGGCTTCCCAACGCCTATGCCTTTGCGCCCTCCGTGGTGACGATTTTTCTCGCCGCGACCGCCACCAAGGTCGCCGTTTACGCCCTTATCCGCGTCGTCTTCACCATCTTCGGCGCGGTCGACCTGTTGGAGACCTTCCAGGTTCGTGACCTGCTGATGGGGCTGGCCATGGCCGCCATGCTGGCCGGATCGGCCATCGCCATCTACCAGATCGACGTCAAGCGCCTGCTCGCCTACTCGTCGATCGCCCAGATCGGTTACATGATCCTGGGGCTGAGCTTCGATACGGTGAACGGGCTAACCGCCGGCATCGTCCATCTGTTCCACCATGCCCTGACCAAGGGCGCGTTGTTCATGGCCTTGGGGTGCGCCGCGTTCGCGGTCGGTTCGGTCAAGCTCGACGATTTGGCCGGACTCGGCAGGCGAATGCCGATCACGTCGGCCGTCTTCGTCGCTGCCGGCTTCAGCCTCATCGGCATCCCGCTGACCACCGGTTTCGCGGCCAAATGGATCCTGCTGCTGGCGGCCATCGAGCGCGGCTGGTGGCCGATCGCCGCCGTCGTCGTGGTGACTTCGCTATTGGCGGTCGTCTACATCTGGCGCGTTGTCGAGGTTGCCTATTTCAGGCCGGCCGCAGCCGGCGGTACCGAAGTCGTCGAGGCGCCGCTGACGTTGTTGGTTCCGATGCTGGTCCTGATCGGCTTCACCTATTACTTCGGCATCAATGCGACGCTGGCCGTCGACGTCGCCACCGACGCCGCCGACGCCCTGCTCGGAGCCATAAGATGAGCCCCGAACAATCCATCGTCGCTGCCGTTGCCGTGCCGCTCGTCGGCGCCGCCCTGATCGCCGCCAGCCGGCGCCGGGCCAACCTGCGCGAAACCGTGACTCTGGTCACTGCGTTCGCGCTTTTCGGGGTCGTCGCCTCGCTTGCGCTCAACGTGATCGACGGCGGCCGACCCGGCGTTACCGTCGGCGAGATGTTGCCGGGTCTCGGCATCGCCTTCGCCGTCGAGCCTCTCGGCATGATGTTCGCCGGCATTGCCAGCTTCCTGTGGATCGTCACGTCGGTCTACTCGATCGGCTATATGCGCGGCCACCAAGAGCAGAACCAGACCCGGTTTTACGTGTGGTTCGCCGTCGCCATCGCCGCCGCCGTCGGCATTGCCCTTTCAGGCAACATGTTGACCCTATTCGTGTTTTACGAGGTGTTGACGCTGTCGACCTTCCCGCTGGTCGCCCACTCCGGCACCGACGAGGCGAGGCGGGCCGGACGGGTCTATCTCGGCATCCTGATCGGCACCTCGATCGGCCTGCAACTGGTCGCCATCATCTGGACCTGGACGCTGACCGGCACCCTCGAATTCGCCGAGGGCGGCATTCTGCAGGACCGGGTCTCCGGCCCCATCGCCGCCATTTTGCTGGTGCTTTACGTGTTCGGCGTCGGCAAGGCCGCCGTCATGCCGCTGCACCGCTGGCTGCCGGCGGCCATGGTGGCGCCAACCCCGGTCAGTGCGTTGCTGCATGCCGTTGCCGTCGTCAAAGCCGGCGTCTTCACCGTGCTCAAGGTCGCCGTCTACATCTTCGGACTCGATTTCCTGGCCGACATCAGCGCTTCGACCTGGCTGCAGTACGTCGCCGCCGCCACCATCCTGGTCGCGTCGCTCGTCGCCATGACCAAGGACAACCTGAAGGCCCGGCTCGCCTATTCGACCGTTTCGCAGCTTTCCTACATCGTGCTCGGCGCCATGCTGGCGACGACGGCCGGCGCCCTCGGCGGCGGCCTGCACATCGCCACCCACGCTTTCGGCAAGATCACCCTGTTCTTCTGCGCCGGCGCCATTATGGTGGCCAGCCACAAGACCGAGATCAGCCAGATGCAGGGATTGGGGCGCAAGATGCCGGTCACCTTCCTGTGCTTCCTGATCGGCAGCCTGTCGATCATCGGCCTGCCGCCGTTCGGCGGCGTGTGGAGCAAGTGGTACATCGCGCTCGGCGCCGCCGAGGCCGACGAACTGGTCTTCGTCGCCGTGCTGATGGTCTCGTCGCTGCTCAACGTCGCCTACCTGATGCCGGTGGCGGTCCGCGGCTTCTTTCCGTCGCCGACGGCCATGCGTGGCGACGTCGACCACGGCGGCGACGAACATGGGACGCAGGGGCCTCGCGCCGCGGGTGACGCGACCGGCGCCAACCAGTGGCGCGTCTGGGGGCTCGAGGAAGCGCCGCCGCTTTGCGTCGGAGCGCTGGCTTTCACCGCCGCCGGCTGCCTGGTTCTGTTCTTCTACGCCGACAGGCTGTCGGATTTCCTGTTGCCGATGGTGGGAGGATAGGCAATGGGCGAGCCTAAAGACGGCAAACGCTACTGGCTCGACGACCCGGGCAACGTCCGGCGCCTGCTGTGGCTGGTGACGGCGTTCGGGGCGGCCCTGTTCGCGGCCGATGCGTTCTACGACAAACATCCGCATTTCGAAGCGGAGGCGTGGTTCGGTTTCTACGCGGTTTTCGGCTTCGTCGCCTTCTTCCTGATCGTCATGGCCGGCAAGTATCTGCGGCCGCTGCTGATGCGCCCCGAGGACTATTACGATGCGCCGGCAGACGGCGACGATGCGCCGGCAGACGGCGACGATGCGCCGGCAGACGGCGACGGCGCGCCGGGAGACGGCGATGGCTGATTTCAACCCCGGCCTGATCATGATGATCGGCGGCCTGGCGACGCCGTTCCTTTCGGGACTGGCGCGCCGGTTGTGGCTGTTGGCGTTGCCGGCGGCCGGCCTCGCCTACACCATCGCGCTCGATCCCGGCGACGCCTCGTCGGTGCTGTTCCTCGGTTATACGCTGGAGGTGTTGCGGGTCGACAAGCTGAGCCTGCTGTGGGGCTACATCTTCCATATCGCCGCCTTTCTCGGCGTCCTCTACGCCATCCACGAGGACGACCCCGTCCAGGCGTTCGCCGCCCAGGTCTACATGGGTAGCGCGACGGCGGCTATTTTCGCCGGCGACCTGATCACGCTGTTCGTGTTCTGGGAGATAACCGCGATCACGTCCGTGTTCCTGATCTGGGCGAGCCGCACCGAACGCGCCTACAGCGCCGGCATGCGCTACCTGATCATCCAGGTCGGTTCCGGCGTCCTGCTGCTGGCCGGCGCCATTCTCTATCAGAAGGCGACCGGATCGCTGGCCTTCAACCACATCGGCCTCGAATCGCTTCCCGGCATGCTGATCTTCCTCGCCTTCGGCATCAAATGCGCGTTCCCGCTGTTGCACAACTGGCTACAGGATTCCTACCCCGAGGCGACGGTCAGCGGCACCGTCATTCTCAGCGCCTTCACCACCAAGCTGGCCGTCTACGCACTTGCCCGCGGCTATGCCGGTACCGAGGTCCTGATCTATATCGGCGCCGCCATGACCGCCTTCCCGGTGTTCTTCGCGGTCATCGAGAACAACCTGCGCCGGGTGCTGGCCTACAGCCTCAACAACCAGCTCGGCTTCATGGTCTGTGGCATCGGATTGGGCAGCGAACTGGCGATCAACGGCGCCGCCGGTCACGCCTTCGCTCACATCCTCTACAAGGCGCTGCTGTTCATGTCGATGGGCGCGGTGCTGTTCCGCGCCGGCACCATCAAGGCCTCCGAGCTCGGCGGCCTCTACAAGTCGATGCCGTGGACGGCCGGCTTCTGCATCGTCGGCGCCATGTCGATCTCGGCGTTCCCGATCTTCTCGGGCTTCGTCACCAAGTCGATGGTGCTGACGGCGGCGGCCGAGCAGGGGCGGTGGATCGTCTGGGGGGTGCTGTTGATGGCCTCGGCCGGCGTCATGGAGCACTCCGGCATCAAAATCCCCTACTTCGCCTTCTTCGCCCACGACAGCGGCCGCCGCGTAAAGGAAGCACCGCTCAACATGCTGATCGCCATGGGCCTCGCCGCCTTCCTGTGCATCGGCATCGGCGTTTACCCCGATCCGCTCTACGCGCTCTTGCCTTACCCGGTCGACTACCACCCGTACACAGCGGGCCACGTCATCACCTCGTTGCAGCTCCTGGTATTCGCCACCCTGGCTTTCATCGTGCTGATCAAGACCGGCCTGTATCCGCCGGAAACGCCATCGCTCAACCTCGACTTCGACTGGACCTACCGAAGGCTGCTGCCTGGGGCCGTACGCGCCACGGTCGCCACCTTCGGGCCGATCGACCGCGGCGTGCGGGAATGGGCGGTCGGCGGGGTGAGACGCTTCATCGCCACCCTGCAGAACGTCGCCGGTCCCGGCAGCCTGCTGGCCAAGGCCAGTCCGGCCGGCGCCATGGCCGCCTGGGTGTTGGTCCTGCTCGTCGTCTATATGGTGATGTACTTCCTGGGCTAGGGGCCGAGCTCGCTAGAGCGGTTCACGTTAATATGGAATCGCTGAGACACGCTCTCCGGTCTCCCGGCAAGGAGCGGTTCGCGCAGCGATGCGGGGCCATCGGA
>CAYFMP010000072.1:0-687 GCA_964344215.1 uncultured Thalassospiraceae bacterium
CGGCAGGCCGCAACACCGATCTCAGCCGCTTCCATATCAACGTGACCCGCTCTAGAAAAAAGATGTCGCATTCGGGCCATCGGTGCGCCTCCGTCTCGCCCTATCCTCTTGAAAATTTGAGGGGATTGGGGTTTTTTTTTGGAAGCGAACCGTGCTAGCTTTTGAGTTACCGACGAACCGGTCGGTTGAGAAGACAACGACAATTGCGTAAAGGCCGCGGGATTGAACAATCGGCCGGACAACCAGGGTGGATACGTAATATGCCGGAAACCGACGACGTTCTTGTGCGCTTCAAGGGGGTGCAAAAGAGCTACGATGGCGAAACCCTCGTCGTCAAGAACCTCAACCTGGATGTCGCCCGCGGCGAATTCCTGACCATGCTGGGCCCCTCCGGGTCCGGCAAGACCACATGCCTGATGATGTTGGCCGGTTTCGAGCCGGCCACCCACGGCGAGATCTACCTGGCCGATCAGCCGATCAACAACGTACCGCCCCACAAACGCGGCATCGGCATGGTGTTTCAGAATTACGCCCTGTTTCCGCACATGACGGTGGCCGAAAATCTGGCCTTTCCGCTGCAGGTCCGCGGCATGGGCAGGACCGAGATGGAAGAACGCGTCAACAAAGCCCTCGACATGGTGCAGCTCGGCGGTTTCGGCGGCCGCCGCCCGGCCCAGCTCTCCGGCG
>CAYFMP010000072.1:761-19444 GCA_964344215.1 uncultured Thalassospiraceae bacterium
CTCGACAAGCAACTGCGCGAGCAGATGCAGTACGAGATCAAGCACATTCACGAAAGCCTCGGCGTTACCGTCGTCTACGTCACCCACGACCAGGCCGAGGCGCTGACCATGTCGAACCGCATCGCCGTCTTCAACGACGGGGTGATCCAGCAGTTGGCGGCGCCGGACGACCTTTACGAACGTCCCGAGAATGCCTTCGTCGCCCAGTTCATCGGCGAGAACAACACGCTGATGGGCGAAGTCAAGGACGTCAACGGCGAATCCTGCACGGTCGAGGTCGAAGGCGGCGGCGAGGTCAAGGCCAAGGTCGTCAACGTCAACGGCGCCGGCTCACGGACCACGCTGTCGCTGCGCCCCGAACGGGTCGAGGTCAATCCGCCGGACGGGAAGTTCCCCAACAATTTCGACGCCCATATCCAGGAACTGATTTATCTGGGCGACCATATCCGCACGCGGGCCAACGTGTGCGGTCAGGACGATTTCATCGTCAAGATTCCGAACGCCGCCCACCACGCCGCGCTAAAAGAAGGCGAGACGGCGAAGTTCGGTTGGACCATGGAGGATTGCCGGGCGCTGGACGGCTGACGGAAGGCCCCGCATAGGGAGGCGGTTGACGGATTTCCGCCGATCGCCCGGATCGACGAGGAGGACAGCGCCGGGATATCCGGTGCCTTCTCGAATATGGAAGGGACTTAGGAAAAACAGGGAGAAATGGACCAATGAAAGATATGCTGAAACTCTCGACCATTGCCGCCGCCGGGGCTCTCGCCCTCGGCGTCGCGACCGCCCAGGCCGACAGCCTGACGGTCGTTTCGTGGGGTGGCGCCTACACCCAGAGCCAAGTCAAGGCCTATCACAAGCCGTTCGAGAAAAAATACGGCATCAAGATCAATTCCGAGGACTACAACGGCGGCCTCGCCGAGGTGCAGGCCCAGGTGCAGGCCAACAACGTGACCTGGGACCTGGTCGACATCGAACTTTCCGACGCCATCAAGGGCTGCGACGAGGGCATCCTCGAGCGGATCGATCCTTCGATCCTGCCGCCGGCGCCGGACGGCACCCCGGCCACCGAGGACTTCCTGCCGGGCACGCTGGTTGAATGCGGCGTCGGGGAGATCGTCTGGTCGACGATCATCGCCTATGACGAGACCAGGTTCTCGGGCGCCAAGCCGGCGACCTTGGCGGACTTCTTCAACGTCCAGAAGTTCCCGGGCAAGCGGGCGCTGCGCAAGACCCCGCGCGTCAATCTGGAATGGGCGCTGATGGCCGATGGCGTCCCCGCCAACAAGGTCTACGAGACCCTGTCGACGGAAGCCGGCGTCGACCGGGCGTTCGCCAAGCTCGACACCATCAAGAGCAGCCTGATCTGGTGGGAAGCCGGCGCCCAGCCGCCGCAGATGCTGGCCGACGGCGAGGTGCTGATGGCGTCCGCCTACAACGGCCGCATCTTCAACGCCCAGAACCTGGAGAAGAAGCCGTTCGTCATCATCTGGGACGGCCAGGTCTGGGACCTCGACCTGTGGGGAATTCCGAAAGGCACCAAGAACCTCAAGAACGCCCTCGAGTTCGTCAAGTTCTCGACCGACACGCAGCGTAACGCCGACCAGGCCAAGTACATCTCGTACGGTCCGGTCCGCAAGTCGGCCGGCAAACTGGTTTCCACCCATGCCGAAACCGGCATCGACATGAAGCCGCACATGCCGACGGCGCCCGCCAACTTCAAGACGGCGCTGCAGAACGACTTCGAGTTCTGGGCCGACCATAACGACGAGCTGAACGAGCGTTTCAACGCCTGGCTGGCGAAGTAGCGCACGTTCCTGGGAATTGCGGGAGGGAAACCGGCCCAGGCCGGCCTCCCTCCCCGTTCCACCCTCGCACACGGCGACAATTCGTTAAGTTTATTTTCGGACCCCGCCCATGCCACAGGACGCCGCCATCTCCACCGCCGACGCGCCGATCCTCGCCGCCGATGGGGTGCCGCTCAAGGCCAAGCTCAACCAGGCTAACCGCCGCCGCCGCCTGCGCGCCTTGATGCTGGTGGTGCCGCTTTTCGTTTTTATTCTGTTCAGTTTCATCATCCCGATCGGCGACATGCTGTTCCGCAGCGTCGACAACCCGACCGTCGCCGAATTGATTCCGAAGACCATCGCCGAACTCGAAGGCTGGGACGGCAAGGGACTACCCGGCGAACGCGCCTTCGAGGCCGCCGCCAAGGAGATCAAGCTGCTCAAGTTCCGCCAGAACCTCGGCAAGCTCGGCAGCCGCCTCAATTTCGAGCGCGGCGGCATGCGCAGCCTGATCACCAAGACCGGCCGCAAGATCAGGAAGGTTCAACACGGCCCCTATAAGGAAGCCCTGATGGGCATCGACAAGCGTTGGGGACAGCGCGAATCTTGGACGACGCTTAAGCTGATCGGGGCGCGATACACCGGTGTCAACTACCTGGCCGCCGTCGACCGCCGCATCGACGCCGACGGCGACATCGTCATGCAGCCGGAGGTCCGCCAGATCTACATGATCCTGTGGACGCGGACCATGTGGATCAGCCTGGCGGTGACCGTGTTCTGTCTGCTTCTGGGCTACCCGATTTCGTATCTGCTGGCGACGCTGCCGCTGCGTACCAGCAACCTGTTGATGATCATGGTGCTGTTGCCGTTCTGGACGTCGCTGCTGGTCCGAACGACCTCGTGGATCGTGTTGTTACAGGGACACGGGGTGATCAACGACCTGTTGGTGTGGATCGGCATCATCTCGGAAGAAGGCCGCATCCGCATGATCTACAACTGGATCGGCACCCTGATCGCCATGACCCAGATCCTGCTGCCGTTCATGGTGCTGCCCTTGTACAGCGTCATGAAGACGATCCCGCCGAGCTATATGCGCGCGGCGCAGTCGATGGGGGCGACGCCGGCCTGGTCGTTCTACAAGGTCTACCTGCCGCAATCGGTGCCGGGGATCGGGGCCGGCTGCCTGTTGGTGTTCATCCTCTCCATCGGCTACTACATCACGCCGGCCCTGGTCGGCGGCGAGGACGGCCAGTTGATCTCCAACTTCATCGCCTATCACATGAAGAGCTCGTTGAACTGGGGCTTGGCGGCGGCCCTGGGCACCACGCTTTTGGCCGTGGTTCTGGTGTTGTATTGGGTCTACGACAAGATCGTCGGCATCGACAACATGAAGATGGGCTAACGGATCATGGCGCTTCCTCCCTATGTCGGACCGCTCGGGCGATTGTGGCATTACGGTTTCCGCACCTATTGCGGTTTCGTCTTCACCTTCCTGATTGCGCCGCTGATCGTCATCATTCCATTGTCGTTCAACGCCGAGCCCTACTTCACCTTCAGCTCGCAAATGATGTCGCTCGACCCGGACGCCTTTTCGCTGCGTTGGTACCAGGACATCGTCAACAACCGTCAATGGGGGGAATCGGCCATCAACAGCATCATCGTCGCCGTCTCCGCCACTCTGATCGCCACCACGCTCGGTACGCTTGCCGCGTTGGGGCTGTCGCAGCCCTATATGCCGTACCGCGGCGCCGCCATGGCGGTGCTGATTTCGCCGATGATCGTGCCGGTCATCATCTCGGCCGCCGGCATGTTCTTCTTCTACTCCAAGCTCGGCCTGGCCCAGACCTACGTCGGTCTGATCCTGGCCCACGCCGCGCTCGGCACGCCGTTCGTCGTCATCACCGTGACCGCCACCCTGATCGGTTTCGACCACAGCTTGACCCGGGCCGCCGCCAACCTAGGGGCGACGCCGACACGGACTTTCTTCAAGGTGATCATGCCGCTGGTCACGCCGGGCATGATCTCGGGCGGCCTGTTCGCCTTCATCACTTCTTTTGACGAGGTCGTGGTGGTGTTCTTCCTGGCCGGTTTCGAGCAGCGCACCATCCCGCGCCAGATGTGGGCCGGCATCCGCGAACAGATCAGCCCGACAATCCTCGCCGTCGCCACCCTGCTGGTCGTCTTCTCGATCATCCTGTTGGCCACCATCGAAATGCTGCGGCGGCGTTCGGAACGGCTGCGCGGCATGAGCCCGGGCTAAGACACGGGCACCGGAGATCATCATGAAAAAGGGAATCCTGGTCGCCACCGACGCCTCGCCGGTGTCCAACCGCGCTGTCGTCGCGGCCGCCGAAATGGCGGCCCGCTTCGACGTCAAGTTGGTCATCCTGCATGTGGTCCGCGACATGCAGCTGCCGGCCGAGGTTCAACAGATGGCCGAGGTCGAGAAGATCGTCGGCGCCCGCCAGGAGGTCCTCGAGTATGTCGGTCAACGTATCCTCAAGGAGGCCGAGGAGCGGGCCGAGCAGGCCGGCGCCGAGGAGGTCGAGACCAAGCTCGGCGACGGCGATCCGGCTTCGGCAATTGTCAACATGGCCAAGGCCAACGGCGTCGATCTCGTCGTCATCGGGACGCGCGGGCTCGGCGACTTGAAGGGCATGTTCATGGGCAGCGTGTCGCGCAAGGTGACCAACATCTGCGAGGTCAACTGCCTGGTCGTCCGCTAACCTCCGTCCGGTACCGCTTCTTCACCTGGGTGATAGCCTCGAACTAAGAGTCGATCGGAAACGACGTCTGCCGCGTAAAACGAGACTCTTGATCGGATGATCGCAATCTACCTAGAATAGGGTCGTCCATTCGGATACAACGGGAGGATCGACATGCCCAACGAGGATCTGGACAACAGAAAAATCAGTCCGCTCAGCCAAACCTACCAGTCGGGCCACTACCGGGTAACCGATTCCAACATTCAGGTTGCCGGCGGCAGGTATATGTTTTCCTTCAACGCCCATTCCACCGACAACAGGTACGATTACCCCGATTCAAGCCATGCGCCGTGGGTCAAGGTTCAATTCTACGATGAAGACGGCGATGCCGTCGGCGCGAACCGCAACACCGTCGAAGGAACGGTCAACGGCGGCGGCGGCTCGAATCCCCACACCAAGGATATTACGAACCTTTTCGACCCGACGACGCTGAGGAAAGCGAGAGCCTTCAATGTTTCGTTCTCGAGAATGAGGGAACACCACATCTGACCGGTTCGAGATACCACCCCGTCACTGGAGTAGTGCTCCTTATCCGAGACCCCGGCACCTGGCAAGCCGCCACCGGCCGGCGGCGCACCTTCACTCTTTGACGTAAAGTTCCTGCGGGAAGTCGCAGAAGCGCTCGGCGCCGGTCTCGGTGATGCGGATGCATTCCGAGATCTCCACCCCCCAGTCGTCCATCCAGATTCCCGGCATGACGTGGATGGTCATGTTGGGCCGGAGCTCGGTGGTGTCGCCGGCACGCAGGCTCAGCGTGTGCTCGCCCCAGTCGGGCGGATACGCCAGCCCGGTCGAGTAGCCCATCCGCGAGTCCTTGACGACGCCGCCACGGGAAACGACGGCGGTCCAGGCGGCGACCACCTCTTCGCAGGTGACGCCGGGCCTGGCGGCGTCGATGGCGGCGGCCAGTCCGTCGACGACGACGGCCGCGGTGTCGGCAAGCTTCTCGGGCGGCGGGCCGAGGTGCAGGGTGCGGGCCATCGGGCAGTGGTAGCGCTGCCGGCAGCCGGCCAGCTCCAGGATGGTCGCCTCGCCGGCCTCGAAGGCGGCCGAATTCCAGGTCAGGTGCGGCGTCGAGGTGCCGATGCCGGTCGGCAGCATCGGCACCAGCGACGTGTACTCGCCGCCGTATTCTGGCGTTCCGGTGTAGTGCGCCGCGTGGATGGCGGCGGCCGCGTCGCACTGCCGTACGCCGGGCTCGATGGCATCAAAGCCGGCCCGCATGGTCTTCTCGATGAGCCGCGCCGCTTGCGTCATGTAGACGATCTCGGCCTCGCTCTTGACCACCCGCACCCAGTTGACCAGCAGGTTGGCATCGACGATACGGGCATTGGGCAGGCCGCGGGCCAGGGCGTCGTGGCAGGCCGCCGTGTAGTAATAGGCGTCCATCTCGACGCCGACGGTGCCCTTGTCCAGGCGTCGCCGTTTCAACTCGTCGGCCATGAAGTCCCAGGCGTGGCGCTCGGTCGACTGCACGTAGTCGTCCGGGTAGCCGACGATGTTCCCGTCGGCGAGGTAGGTGGTGACGACGGCGCCGCCGCGGTCGATGCCGCGGACGATGCAGACCGGCTCCTCCAACTCGAGGCCGACGACGACGACCTGCGGTGTGTAGAACGACCAGCCGTCGTAGCCGGTCAGGTAGTTCATATTGGCGGTGTCGGCCGCCAGCAGCACGTCGATGCCGCTCTCGGCCATGCGCTGCTTGGTCTTTTCCAGACGCGTCAGGTACTCGGACTTGTCGAAGGCGAGCATGGGGATTCCTGTCGGAAACGGGGCCGGTTCCGGAGCGGCCGAACGACTGTAGCCGACCCCCCGAAACACCGCAAACAAACCCCGCAACAGGGCTGGTGACGACAAAGGTTTATTCAATTCGCGACGTGGACTATCCTAATGGCGCAGGACGCCTGTGGCGGCTGGCCGAAGGAGGGCTGGGCCATGTTCGGAGCGATCAACGGCGAAGACACCACCAGGATCGGCTTTATCCCGGTGCCGGATTTCTCGATGATCGCGTTCGCCGCCGCCGTCGAACCGTTGCGGCTCGCCGACCGCGAGACCGGCGAGCCGATCTTCAGCTGCTTCAGCTATTCACTGGACGGCCGGCCGGTAACGGCCAGCAACGGCATGCCGGTGGCGGTCGACGGCTCGATCAAGGACGCCAAGGGTCTGCACGCCGTGTTCGTGTGCTCAGGCATCGACGTCCACAAGCACGCCGACAAGGAACTGCTGACGCGCTTGCGGCACTTCGCCTCGCACGGCACCGACGTCGGCGCCATCTGCACGGCCAGCCATATCCTGGCCAAGGCCGGGCTGCTCGACGAGCACCGCTGCACCATCCATTGGGAGAATTTTGCCGCCTTCACCGAGGAATTCCCCGACGTCGACGTCACCTCCGAACTCTACGAGATCGACCGCAACCGCTACACCTGCGCCGGCGGCACGGCGGCGCTCGACATGATGCTGCACCTGGTGGCGCTGAAGGCCGGCGCCGATGTCGCCGCCCGCGTCGCCGATCAGATGATCTATCACCGCATCCGCGACAGCCACGAGGGCCAGCGGATGGAGCTCCGGGCGCGCTTGGGCGTTGCCCACCCGAAGCTGTTGGCGGTGATCGCCGCCATGGAGGACAACATCGAGGAGCCGATCAGTTGCGCCGAGCTGGCCGCCTCGGTCGGCCTGTCGACGCGGCAGTTGGAAAGGCTGTTCCGGCGGTATCTCGATTGCGCGCCGACCCGCTATTACCTGGAACTGCGCCTCAAACGGGCGCGGTTCTTGCTGCGCCAGACCAGCCTGCCGGTCCTCGGCGTGGCGCTGGCGTCGGGGTTCGTCTCGGCCTCGCACTTCTCGAAATGCTACCGCGAGCACTTCGACCACACGCCGAGTGCCGAGCGGCGGGCGGTGGTGTAGGGCGTAACCCTCGCCGGCTTTCCAGTCGTGTCCGATCGTTCGCGTTTGTCCCCTGGAACACAATTCCGGCGCCCCTGATCTCGGTCAAGGGAGGCTGGCGGCGTCCGAATTACAATCGATCCTCGCACGGAAGGGCTTCGAATTGGAGTGAGTGAAGGTCGGCGATCAATCCACGAACAGCCGATATGCGAATCAGAAGAGGAGAGGCGTATGACCGCTAAGATGAGGAAGGTGTCGATCCTGGCGATCTCCGCGGTCGCCGCCGCGGCGGCGTGGATGTTCTCGACCAGCGGAGGCGTTTCCGCCGATATCACCGTCTACAAGTCGCCCTCATGCGGATGCTGCTCGAAGTGGGCCGAGCACCTCCGCGCCGAGGGGTATGCCGTGGAAGTCGTGGGAGTAGAGAACCTGGGCGACATCAAGGACCGCTTCGCCATCCCCGGCAGCGTCGAATCCTGCCACACGGCCACGGTCGGCGGCTACGTCGTCGAAGGCCATGTCCCGGCGGAGGACGTCAGGTGGCTGCTCGACACGCGCCCCGACGTCAGGGGACTGGCGGTCCCCGGCATGCCGGCCGGATCGCTCGGCATGGAAGGCCGTTACGTCGATCCCTACGACGTCATGCTCCTAAAGTCGGACGGATCGATAAGCGTTCACGCCAAGCACTGATAGGGGCTTGGCCGGCTTGGGAGCGGGATCGGCTAGGATAAAGAGATCACGGCGGACCAGCCTGCCGGTAGAGAGCATGGATTTGGCGTCCGGGTTCGTTTCCGCCTCGCACTTCTCGAAATGCTGCCGCGGGCACTTCGACCACACGCCGAGCGCCGAGCGAAGGGCGGTGGTGTAGGCGAAGCCCCTCACCCCGTCCCGACGGTGCGCGCCAACCTCGGGTACCAAGCCCCCAGCGTCAGGCCGCGGGTCGCCATGAACACCAGAAACGCGAGCCACAGGCCGTGGTTGTCCAACTGCGGCACCAGGACGGCGAGGGCGGCGGCGAAGACGGCCAGCGAGGCGATCATGCCGTTCCTCATCTCGGCCGACCAGGTCGAGCCGATGTAGATGCCGTCGAACTGGAAGCTCCACACCGAGACCAGCGGCAGGGCGACGAGCCACGGCAGGTAGTCGCGGGCCGCCGCCCGCACCTCGGGCACGGTGGTCAGGATATCGACGATGACGCCGCCGAAGAAAAGATAGACCGCGCCGAAGGCGGCGGCGAAGAGCAGCGCCCACAGCCCGGTGGTCCTCACCGCGGTGCGGAAGTCGCCCTGGTTGCGGGCGCCGACCGCCTCGCCGGCCAAGGCCTCGACGGCGTTGGCGAAACCGTCCAGGGCATAGCCCATGAAGAACTGGAAATTCAGCAGCACGGCGTTGACGGCGAGCACGGTATCGCCCATGCGCGCACCGACGGCGGTGAACGTGAAGAAGCTGGCCTGCAGGCACAACGAGCGGATGAAGATGTCGCGATTGACCCTGACCATCCGCCTGAAGCGGATGCCGTCGAATATCCGCGGAACGTCCCAATGGCCGCCGAGGCGCGCGAGGTCGCGCCGGGCCAGGGCCAAGCCGAGGCCAACGGCGCCGACCTCCGAAAGCAACGTCGCCCAGGCGACGCCCTCGACCCCCCAGCCCAGCCCGAGCACGAACCAGATGTCGAGGACGATGTTGGCGCCGTTCATGGCGACCTGTGTAATCAGTCCGGCCCGCGTGTTCTGGATGCCGAAGAACCAGCCCAGCAGCGCGAAGTTCATCAGCGCCGCCGGCGCGCTCCAGATGCGGATCGCGAAATAGGACTCGATCAGCGGCCGGACCAGCCGGCTGGGGTCGGCGGCGACGAGGGCCGCTTGCAGGATCAAAGCCTGCATGGCGATCAGGGCGAGCCCCAGACCGAGCGCGAGGACGGCGGCGCGGGCCAGCCAGCCGCGTACCTCGTCCGGTTCGCGGCGACCCAGCGACTGCGCGGTCAGGCCGGTCGTCCCCATGCGCAGGAAGTTGAGTCCGGCATAGACGAAGTTGAAAATCAGCGCGCCGACGGCGACGGCGCCGAGATATTGCGGCCCAGGCAGTCGCCCCATGACCGCCGTGTCGACGAGCCCTAAGAGCGGCACCGAGACGTTGGTCAGCATCAGCGGCCCGGCCAGCCGCCAGGTCCGGCGGTGCCAGTCTGTGCTCACGGATCGATCGGTTCCGGGTTTCTGAGGCGACGGCGGCGATCGGATCCGGGCAGCGCGATCAACGTCAGGTAAACGACCGAAAGCGCCAGCGACGCCGCCGTGCCGCCGTAGACCCCCCACATCGGAAACGTCACCGTCACGCTGAGCAGGTAGACGACGATCGAGCCCAGTCCCAGCGGGAAGTTGCGGATCATGGTGTGGGTGTATTCCTCGCCGTAGGTGACGTGGACGATAAAGAGGGTGGGAAGTAGGGTCATCGGGAAGCCGATCAACAGCCCGGTCCACTTCGAACCCAGCGCTTCGGCCAAGGCGATGACGGCGACCACGAACAGCGCCGCCGAACCGCCGCGCAGCACCAGCACGCCCAGGGTCAGGCGGATCGGGTCGTCGACGTGGACGTTCTCGACCTTGCGCAGCAGCCAATAGGCACCGACGCAGCTTCCGATCGTCAGCACCAGCGCGCCCGCCATCGTGAACGGCAGACGGACCAGGACCATGGCGACGGCGGCGAACAGCACCACCGCGACGACGGTGCTCGCCACCGCCTGCAAGCGCTCGATATGGCGCGAGACGACGTAGTACGCGAGCACGAAGATGATGGTGCCGGTGAAGCCGGCGATGCCGTAGGGGACGCTGGCGACCACGTAGGCCGGCCCCATCTCGAGGCCGACGAAGAAATAGACCAAGAGCGTGCCGATCGGCGCGCCCGACAGGATGCCGGCGACCCGGGTGCTGGCCCGTTCGGCGATCCACGACAACGCCAGCACGATGGCGGCCGACCACAGCGCCTTGGCCAGCAGCGAGGTTGCGATCATTGGCCGCGGCCGCGCCGCCGCCGGCGGTTGTTGTTGACGGCGCTATCGGCGGCGCTGGCCGGGTTCCTGGCGGGCAGGTCGACGGCCTCGGCGAGGTTGGGGTAGGGGGCGGTTTCGTGGGGGATCGCCATGGCGCCGACGAAGTGCTCCTGGAAGCGCGGCTCGACCGCCGTCTCGATCTTCTCGATGCGCGTCACCAGCTCCTCGATCTCGTCCCTGGCCGTCTGGTTGAGCAGAGCGATGCGCGCACCGGTGCCTGCGGCGTTGCCGGCCGACGACACATGGGCCAGGTCGCAATCGGGAATGAGCCCCAGGACCATCGCGTATTTGACGTCGATCTGGCTGCCGAAGGCGCCGGCCAGGACGATGCGGTCGACCTTGTCGATGCCGAGCTCGTCCATCAACAGCCGAGCGCCGGCATACAGCGCGCCCTTGGCCAACTGGATGGCGCGGACATCGCTCTGGGTGACGCGGATTTCAGGCTCGCCGGCGCGGATCAGGTAGCTGAACGTGCGGCCGTCGGCCTCGATGCGCGCCGTCCGCCCGGCCATGGCGCCGTCGATGATGCCGTCGGACTTGAGGATGCCGCACAAGTACATCTCGGCCACGGCCTCGATGATGCCGGACCCGCAGATTCCGGTGACGCCGCTGCCGGCGACCGCTTCCTCGAAGCCTTCTTCGTCCGACCACAGATCGCAACCTATGACACGATAGCGCGGCTCCAGGGTCCCGGGGTCGATCCGCAAGCGCTCGACGGCGCCGGCCGCCGCCCGCTGCCCGCAAGAAATCTGCGCGCCCTCGAAGGCCGGCCCGGTCGGCGACGAACAGGCCAGCAGGCGGTCCCTGTTGCCGAGTACGATCTCGGCGTTGGTGCCGACGTCGGCGATCAGCATGATCTCTTCCGAAAGGTGCGGCCCTTCGGAAAGGATGACGGCCGCCGTGTCGGCGCCAACGTGGCCGGCGATGCACGGTAGGATGTAGGCCCGGGCGTCCGGGTTGGTGCCGGTCAGGCCGATCTCGAGCGCCCACAGGGTCATGCCCGAACTGGTGGCCAGCGCGAACGGGGCGCCGCCCAATTCCGTCGGGTCGATGCCGAGCAGCAAGTGGTGCATGACCGGGTTGCCGACGAAGGTAAGGTTGAGGATTTCGTCGGCCTCGACGCCGGCCTCGGCGGCCACCGCCGCCGTCAGTTCGTTGACGCCGCCGCGCACCGCCTCGATCAGCTCGGCTTCGCCGCCATCGTTCATCATCACGTAGGATACCCGACTCATCAGGTCCTCGCCGAAGCGAATCTGACGGTTCATGATGCCTGAAGAGGCCAGCACCTCGCCGGAAGAGAGGTCGCACAGGTGCCCGGCGATGGTGGTCGAGCCGACGTCGAAGGCGATGCCGAAGGCGCGGTCGTGGAAGCCCGGCCACACCATGGTGATGCGCTGGCCGCGGTGGATGGCGACGGTGACTTTCCACTCGCCGTCGCGCAACGTCTTCTGCAGGAGTTGCAGGGAACGGACGTCGATGGCTTCCAATCCCTCGACCCCCCACTGCTCGCGCAAGGCCTTCTCCAGGCGCTCGAAATCGCCCAGCGGATTGTGCATGTCGGGCTCGTCGACCTCGACGTAGTGCAGCCGGATGGCCGGGTCCATGTCGACGGCGCGGGCCTCGGCCCGCTTGCGCACGACCTGCTTGTGGACCTGGCTGTCGGCCGGCACGTCGATCACCACGTCGCCCCGGAGCAGCGCGTGGCAACTGAGGCGGCGACCCGGTTTCAGGCCTTTTCTGGAATCATAGAGGATTTCGGGGTCGCCGATCGGGCTCAGGCTGCCCGAGCCGCTGGTGATGCCGTGTTTGGCGAAATCGCCTTCGGCGACGGTGATCTGGCAGCGTCCGCAAATGCCGCGCCCGCCGCAAACCGAATCGACGTCGACGCCGAGGCTGCGGGCGCACTGCAGGAGCGGCGTGCCGAGTTGGAACCGGCCCCGCTTGCCGGACGGCGTGAATACGACGAGCGCGTCCCCGGCCACATCGACCTACCTGGCCGCCCGCCGTCGCCGTCGACTCTCGCGGCGGCCGCGGCCGCCTTCTTCCGAGCCCTCCGGGGCCGGCTCGCGGAAGCGGGAAATCCAATTGCGGCAGTCGGGGTCGTGGCCCATGACGATGTCGGCCCCCTTGATGCCTGCCATCTCCGGCTCGTGCAGCGGGTTGGTGATGGCCGAGGTCAGCCCGGCGCCGATCGCCATCGACAGGAATGCCGAGTTGAGGCCGCGCCGGTTGGGCAGACCGAAGCTGAAGTTGGACGCCCCGCAGGTGGTGTTGACCTTCAATTCCTCGCGCAGACGGCGGATCAGGGTCAGCACCTGCTCGCCGGCGTCGTTCAGGGCGCCGACCGGCATGACCAGCGGATCGACGACGACGTCGGAATGCGGGATGCCGTGGTCGGCGGCGCGCTCGACGATTTTCCTGGCGACTTCGAAGCGGACGTTGGGGTCCGACGAAATGCCGGTCTCGTCGTTGGAGATGGCGACGACGGCGGCGCCGTGCTTGGCGACCAGCGGCAGCACGCTCTCCAGGCGCTCCTCCTCGCCGGTCACGGAATTGAGCAGCGGCTTGCCCTCGTAGGCCTCGAGCCCGGCCTCCAGCGCCTCGACGATCGAGGAATCGATGCTCAGCGGCACGTCGGTCAGCGACTGCACCAGCTTCACGCATTCGGCCAGGATCTTCGGCTCGTCGGCCAGCGGGATGCCGGCGTTGACGTCGAGCATGTGGGCGCCGGCCTGAACCTGGGCCAGCGCGTCGGCCTCGACCCGGCTGTAGTCGCCTTCGGCCATCTCGGCCGCCAACAGCTTGCGCCCCGTAGGGTTGATGCGCTCGCCGATGATGACGAAGGGTTCGTCGAAGCCGATGGCGACTTCGCGGCTGGCCGAACTGAGGACCGTCTTGGTCATGGGTCGTGGTCTCCTTGAGTGGTCGCGGCGGCGTCCATTATAGGCGAGCCGCCGGGGCTGTGTTTGGGCACCCGTAGATACCCGGTTTTTGCGGCGGCGGCAATCTGCAACCAAACGGACTCGCGGGGGCGCCGGCAAGCGACGCAAACTGGCTTGCCGCCGACCTCCGCCGTTCCCGGCCGCCGCGCCCTCGATATCGCCTCAATCGAGGAACCCGAGGAACCGCCCGAAGCGCCGGGTCAGCTTGTCGGACCCGGCCGTCTTGTTGACCAGGTCGAAGGCGTCGCGGGTCTTCGGCCGGATGCCGTCGATTTTCTTGGCGATTTCCTGGTCCAGCTTGGCGTCCATCGCCGTTTTCGGCATGCGGACGTTGGTGTAACCGCGATAGAGTTCCGCTTTTCGGACAGGCGTGTCCTTTCGGGCCTCTTCGATCTTTTGCAGTGTCTGGAACGCTTGGTGTTTCTCGGTATCGGTGGCGGCGACAACCTTGCCGCCTTCTTTTTCGACGACCAATTCGAGCTTGGCAAAGTCGTCTTCGTTATCAATCTTGAAACCAATGCCGATGGTGACGTTGCCCTTGATGTCGGGATAGGGGTGGGGGATGCGTTTTTCGCTTTCCATGATGTGCTCGCGGATGAAGGCGAAAGTGGCGAATGATGTTTGAGGTTGGTGGCTTGTCATGATATTCACCATAAGGTTGCAGATAGTGAAGTTGGATTGGCGTGGGAGTAGTGCGTTACGTCATTGGGTTGTCGGTGGCGGCGGTGCTGGCGGCTTCTCCGGCGCTGGCCGTCTATAAGGACGAGTCCGACTTCGACGAACCGACGGCGTTGCCCGCCATCCCGATCCCGGCGGAGTTGCGGAACGAGGAACGTTGGTTCGAGCACTTCGCGGGCGAATGGGAGGCGTTGAACTCCCGTCTGTCGGTCAACATCGGCCTGATGAGCATCGGTCCCGGCGAAATCACCTACAGACACAGGCTCAACAAGCGCTGGCACGCATTCCCGGAGCGTTACAGGGTGCTGCGTATCGATCCCGAGTACCTGGTCCTGGTCGTCCACTATGAGAGCTACGTGCGGTTCGAATGGTCGACCCAATTCGTGCTGCTCGCCCTGCGCCGCGATCCGCGCGACGGCGAGCCGGTGTTGTTCTATGGTTACCGAGACGACAAGCGTTTGTACTTTGATCTCGACCTCGACAACCCTGATCCGCTGACCCGGCCGGCCGACGTCTACCGGCGTTTCCTGGACACACCGAGAGAAAGGGGATTTTTCGTCCCAGCCGTCTGTGAGCCGCCGTGGTGTCCGTGGCGTTTCGAGCCGTTCGTGCCGTACGCGCCGGATAACTGAGATGGCCGGCCGGGCGCGAGGTGGAGGATCGGCGATGGGACGACGTGTCCCGGCTTGGATTCCGGTTCTGGTCGTGCTTGCGATTGCAGCGATTTCGGTTGAGGCGGCGGAAGAGAAGAAGCCGCCGTTCGAACTGCCAATAACTGAGAAGTGGTCGCAGCTCATCCCCGACGGGCTCAGCATGAAGTTCTTCCACGGCAAGTGGAACTACATCTCTCGCGGTCACGGCATCCCGGTCGACGTGACCGCCGAGGCGTTCGTCAACATGGCGGCGCCCGAGGACGCGCCGTACCGGTCCAAGCCCCATCGAGTGCTGTACGAGGCCCGTAACTACGTTCTCATCGCTAGATTAATTCGAAGCGAAAATTCAGCCTGGACTGGCTTCAGGGTGCTGACGCTGCAGAGTCGGACCGACGATCCATTTTCGGAATTCGTCGATATGTTCGAGTTCTCCTGCACCGACCCGAGCATGAAGGGTGGAGATCACGCCTTTTCGTGGACGCGGGAGAGGCTGCTAAAGGTTCTTGCCACCTCGAGATGGTGCGCGCTCGATATTGACCTGGACAGAGCCTCACTTGGTTTGCATTGGAGCTTTGTCAGTTATGTGCGCCGCGTGGATTGATCGCGCCGCGGCCTTTCCAGTTTTGCTAACTCCCGTCGTCGATCTTGAAGCCAATTCCGATGGTGACCTTGCCTTTGATGTCGAGGTAGGAACTGGGGGATGGAATGCGGCGTCTCATCGCTCCGGCCGGATATCGAGCCTTAGCGACGGGCGGCTGCCGATGATGTGAGGGAGCACCTATCCTGTTCGCTGCCGACCCATCTACACCCGCTGAATGCGAATGTCAAGAAAATATTCTAATGTCAATCAATTAATTTCCAATTGAAGGCCTAAATATCTATAAATAAGCTACGAATAGTATACACACCTCCCGCCAGCCTACGCGAACCGCCGGCACTCGTCACTTCCATATGGGCCGGCGCTCGAACCGGATCGGCCGTCAATCGCCGGCCGCCTCGGCGATGATTTCGGCCGCCTGTTCGGCCGCCTCGACCATCGCCTCGTCGCCGATGTTGGGCTCCTTCTTCCACGGCTTGCGGCTCTTCAGCACGCCCGATTCGTGGACGATCTCGGCGACCAGCTCCTCCTGGCGATAGGCCATGACGTGGACGCCGGCGACACCGGGCATGTCCTTGATCCGCTGCATCATCTCGATGCAGATCTTCTTGCCTTCCTGCTTCTGGTCGGCGGCGCCCTCGATGCGCTCGATGACGGCGTCGGGAATGTGGATGCCGGGCACGTTGGTGCGGATCCAGCGGGCCGCGCGGGCCGAGGCCAGCGGCCCGACGCCGATCAGGATGAAGCACTTCTCGTCGAGGCCCAGGTCGCGGACCCGCTCCATGTAGGCTTCCAGCATCGGAATGTCGAAGCAGTACTGGCTTTGCACGAACTGGGCGCCGGCCTCGACCTTCTTGGCCAGGCGCAGGGCCCTGAACTCGTAGGGCGGCGCGAACGGGTTGACGGCGGCGCCAAGGAACAGGTGCGGCCGGAAGGTGATCTCGCGCCCCGACAGAAACTTGCCTTCGTCGCGCATCTCGCGGATGGTCTGCAAGAGCGACATGCAATCCAGATCGAACACCGGCTTGGCGCCCGGCTGGTCGCCGGCCTGGACGCCGTCGCCGGTCAGGCACAGGATGTTGTTGACGCCCATGGCGGCGGCACCCAGCACGTCGCCCTGGATGGCGATGCGGTTGCGGTCGCGACAGCTGATTTGCATGATCGGCGCGTAGCCGACCCGGGTCAGCAGCGCGCAGATGCCGACGCTCGACATGTGGCAGTTGGCGCCCGATCCGTCGGTGGCGTTGATGCCGTCGACCCAGCCGTCGAAGATGGCGCCGCGTTCGTAGACCTCGTTGGGGTCGGCCGAATCGGGCGGGTTGAGCTCGGCGGTGACGGCAAATTCGCCGCGCCTGAGAATGCGCTCGAGGCGGCCTCGCGAGGTGTGGCCGGGCAGGGTGATCGAGAAGTCTTCCGGGTCGGGGGCGCCGCCGGTCATGACCGGCGCCCGCCTGCTTCGGCGCGGGCTGCATGGCGTTTGGCCGCCGTCGCCGCCGTAACCCGGAGCCAGGCCGAGGTGCCGCGCAAGGAGTGGTCGAGGGGGCGCTGGACGCGGCGGATGTTGTCCTTCGCCTGCATCAACTGGCTGCCCTTCCAGGCCTGCACCCAGACGCACGGCATGTCGGGCTCGATCTCGCAGTTGCCGTTATCGAGGACGCCGCCGCAGGGGCCGTTGCGCACGCCCTTCGGGCAGTTCATCGGGCACGACATGCCGGAATCCGAAAGCATGCATTGGCCGCACATGCGGCAATCGAACATGAAACCCTTGACGCGGCTCTCGAGGAACACCATCGGCCGCTCGACCCGCGCATAGCCGAGCAGGTTCCACAGCCAATGCAGCCTCAACAGGGCGTCGGCCAGAAGCCCGTAGATCCTCTCCAGCAGGGCGGCGTGACGGACCGACCACAGGCGCACCGAATAGCGCGCCGCGGCGCGCCGCACGTGGCTGGCGCCGGCCGGCACGTATGCCGTCGACGCTCCGGTCTTGCCGGTGTCAGCCATTGCTTTCGCGCCCGCCGTTGTCAATCAGGCGATCGAGACGCCGATCGTCGTACTCGGCCTCGAGCCGGTTCCGACGGGCGTCGGCCTCGGCCTCGCAGTCGTCGCCGCAAGGCTCGGGCCGGCCGCGCCGCCATTCGGCAAGGTAGGCGTCGGTCTCATGCGCCTTGTCGCGCATGGCGGCGACGTCGATCGCCTCCTGGAAGCGATCGGCGAGCTGGCGCTTGGCCGAGGTGCGCCCGGCCTTGACGATGACCTGGGCCGGGATGTCACGCCAATAGACGATCGTCAGGTCGGCCATCTTCGGTTTCCGTTTCGGCGTGGGTTTCGAGGAAGTCGGCGAGGCCGCCCATGCCGGTGTTTCGCACCTCGAAGGCGAGGCCTAAGCGTTGGGCGGCGGCCTCGGCCTGGGCGAGCAGGGCCGGATCGTCGGTCTGGGCCAGGTAGACCAGCCGCTTGTAGTTGCCGAAATAGGCGTCCATCAGTTGCGGGTGCTTGTCGAGGCCCAGCCCCTCGATGATCAGGCGCTCGAAGAAACGGGTAAGGTAGTCGGTCAGATAAAAGGTGCCGATCTCCTCGGCCGCCAGCTCGGCAAAGGCGGCGGACCCCGTATAGAACTCGTAGCAATGGGCGCCGCCGATGCGCTCGACCCCTTCCTCTTCGAGCAGGCGGTCGAGCTCGCCGCCGGTGCCGCAATCGGCATACAGCGCCAGGATGCGCGCGTATGCGCCCGAGCGCTTGGCGTCGCGGATCTTCTCGCGCATCCGCTCGGGAATCCGGTCCGGGTGATTGTGCAGGTTGGCCGGTAGGCAGGCGACCTCCATCTGCCGCCAGCCGTTGGTCTCGATCAGCCAGGTGATTTCACGCGCCAGCGCGCCACAGGCGATCAGTAACGTGGTCTTGTTGGTGGGCATCATCGCCCCCCGCTCGAATGGTGTTCTAAGAAGCGGCCGCTTCCGCCGCGATCGTGCCCTGGCGTCTGGACATGAATTCCTTGGCCGTCTCGACCGCCATCGCCGCGTCCCGGCAATAGGCGTCGGCGCCGATGCTCTCGGCGAAAGCCTCGTTCAAGGGCGCGCCGCCGACCAGCACGATGTAGTCGCTGCGCATGCCCTTTTCAACAAGAGTGTCGATGACGACCTTCATGTAGGGCATCGTCGTCGTCAGCAGCGCCGACATGCCGAGGATGTCCGGCTCGTGTTCCTCGATGGCGGCCATGTACTCCTCGACCGAGTTGTTGATGCCGAGGTCGACGACTTCGAAACCGGCGCCCTCCATCATCATGCCGACCAGGTTCTTGCCGATGTCGTGGATGTCGCCCTTGACGGTGCCG
>CAYFMP010000073.1:0-19402 GCA_964344215.1 uncultured Thalassospiraceae bacterium
GGTGGCGCCGAACAGGCCGGCGACGCGGACCGCCTTCCTGGCGTCGTCGGGGTAGTTGGGTTGGCCCGGCCCGACCGGCGCCGACAGCCGGACGCGGCCCTCGGCCAGGTCCAGCAAGGCGCGGGCCGCCTCCGCCCGTTTCGCCCGGGACGCCTCGCCGCGCCTGGAAGGCGACGCCTTCAGCGCGCCGTCGCGGCCGGTCTCGCCGCGGCTGGCCGGGCCGGTGTCGCTGCGCGCCTCGCCCAGATGGTCGCGGTCGGCGCGGCCGCCGCCGCCGCCACCGTCGAAGTAACCGCCGAACTCACCATCGTCGTCGTCCAGGCGACCCATGGGAATGCTCCTGAAAGGAATGAAGTTGCTTGAACGGATTATATATAGACTCTATTTCCCGTAAAAACAAGAACAAAAAGTGTTTTAAGGCAAGGCATGAGGCCGCCATGCGCGGCGGATTACGCCTAACTTATTGATATTACAGCAATTAATAAAAGGATATTTTTTTGACAAGTTGGGAAAAATAGGCTATAAACGCTACCGTTACGCCGCCGAAGCGACGTTGCCCGAGGCGGCCGGCAGCGGCAGGAGCCCCATCCTTCGACATTGCCCGGGATGAGGCTATTTTTCCCGTTGCCGTCACCCAGGAGCGGCGAGCGAAACGAGCGCGTCAAAGGATGCGCAAGGTTGAAGAAAGGTGAAAAATGTCGACGCCCGTTCCCGGAATATCCGGTCCGGTTTTTCGGGAATCGCCGAACTCCGGGAAGCCGCTGGCCGGGGCCGGCTGGACCGGACAAAGCTGGACATCGGCGGACATATCCGGACATTCCGGACGGACGATCCGGGCGGACGCGCCCCGATGATAAGGAATGTTAAGGTTGGAAAGGCCTTCCCGGCGCCGCCGTCTCGTTTGAAAACGGCGGTAGGCCTACGAAGCGCCGGCGGCCGGACAGTAGGCGGCGCCGAGGATCGGCCCGGGCCTTGGCGATTGCACGAGGACGGCGCAGCCCTCCCCGGCTCCGAGGCCGGGCAGCGCGATGTCGAGGCTGAGCGGCCGGCCCGCCCAGTCGCCGATTTTCTCGACCGAAGAGACGATGTGGCGGCTGGTCAGGGTCTTGCCCTTGTTCTCGCCGGAGCGCACCTTGGTGGTGACGTTGCGTTTGAAGCGGACCAGCCAGACCGCGGCCGGCGGCGCCCCCGTCTTGCCGGCGACGGCGACCGTGTAGCGCCGCGGCCCCTTCCGCTCGACGGCGACGGTCGGCCGGACGGCGCTCCGTTGCTCGACCCTGGCGATGGCGCGGCCGACGTCGGCGCGGCGCGAGCCGACCGCCTCGATGGCGCCGCCGATCACCATCTGCGGCGTATAGACCGAGCCGGTGCGGCGGATCTCGACGTTGTAGCGGCGCTGGCGCTCGGTGTGGTCGGGGCTGGAGAACGGGTCCTTCCACTTGCCGGCCAGCCCGTAGACGAGGTCATCCCAGTAATCGACGTGGAACTCGAGGGCGACGATGCCGGGTTGCTGGGCGAGCTCCCCGAGATAGGCCTCGGCCGGCGGGCACGAGTAGCACCCCTGAGAGGTGAACAGCTCGACCACGGTCGGGCGCTCGGCCGGGCCGGCCGCCGCCGGAGAGACGGCCGCCGCGACCAGCAGCGCCGCTGCCGAAGAGGCATGCATGATGCGCTTCATGGCGACGCAAGGTACCGGAGCGGCGACGGCCGGTCGAGCCGCCTTTCGGTCACGTCCGGTCATTTCCTCGTGATCGGAGGCCGATGCCGTGTAAGATGCGACGCTCCCTGTTTCAGCCACCGGAGCGAAGGCATGACGACCCGTCCGCCCCGCATCCTCGCCGCCGCCGGCGCCGTTCCGCCCCATCGCATCGGGCAGGACGACATCCGGCGCTGGGCCGGCCGCCGCTTCGCCGGCAACGGCCGCGACGTCGAGCGGCTGCTGCCGGCCTTCGACAACGCCGGCATCGAGGTCCGTTATTCGTGCGTGCCGCTGTCGTGGTACGACGGCGAGCCCGGCTGGCGCGAGAAGAACGAGCTCTACCTGGAGAACGCCGTCGAATTGTTGCACGAGGCCGCCGCCACCTGCCTGGACAGAGCCGGCATCGAGGCCGCCAATATCGACGCCGTCGTCTGCATCTCCACCTCGGGCATCGCAACGCCGAGCCTGGATGCCCGCGTCATGCCGAAACTGGGTCTCTCTCCGGCCGTGCAACGGCTGCCGATGTTCGGTCTGGGGTGCGCCGGCGGCGTGCTGGGGCTGGCCCGCGCCGCCGATCTCGCTGCCGCCCGCGAAGGCCGCCGGGTGCTGCTGATGGTGGTCGAGCTGTGCGGTCTGACCTTCCGTTCGGCCGATCGATCGAAGAGCAACGTCATCGCCACGGCGCTGTTCGGCGACGGCGCGGCGGCCGCCGTCGTCTCGACCGAAGGCGACGGGCCGGCCGTTACCGGCTGGGCCGAGCACACCTGGCCGGATTCGCTGGGCGTCATGGGCTGGTCGGTCGAGGACGACGGCCTCGGCGTCGTCTTCTCGCGCGATATCCCGGCCATCGTGCGCCGCGACCTGCCGGACGTGCTGGAGCGCTTCCTCGGCAACATGGGCCTCGATCTCGGGTCGCTGGCCGGCTTCATCTGCCATCCCGGCGGCGCCAAGGTGGTGGCGGCCTTGGAAGACGTGTTCGGACTCGAACCCGGCGGCCTCGAGCTGACCCGGCGGGTGCTGCGCGATTACGGCAACATGTCGGCGGCATCCGTCATGTTCGCGCTCGAGCGCGCGCTCCCCGAGGCCGAACCCGGCGTCCACCTGCTGAGCGCGCTGGGGCCCGGATTCACGGCCGGCTTCCTGACCATCGAAGTGGCATGAGCTGGCTGTGGATCGTGGTCGGCCTAGTCGCGGCGCAGCGCCTCGTCGAGTTGCTCGTGGCGCGGCGCAACACCCGGCGTCTGCTGGCCGAGGGCGGCGTCGAGGTCGGCGCCGGTCATTACCCGTGGCTGGTCGGCCTGCACGCCGCCTGGCTCGCCTCGATGCTGGTCTGGATCGCGCCGGACGCGCCGGTCTCGTGGCCGCTGCTCGGGTTCTTCCTGTTCCTGCAGGCGGGACGGATGTGGGTGGTGACGAGCCTCGGGCGTTACTGGACGACGCGGATCGTCACGGTGCCGGGGGCGCCGCTGGTCGGCGACGGCCCGTACCGCTTCGTGCGCCATCCCAACTACCTGATCGTCGCACTCGAGATCGCGACGCTGCCGTTGGCGTTCGGGGCGTGGCAGATCGCCGCCGTATTCTCGATCCTCAACGCGGTCTTGCTGAGCGTCCGCATCCGCGTCGAGGACGGCGCGCTCGGCCAGCGCCGGACCGGTCCCGGTGGTTACTCGGAGAGCATCCGCAAGGCGCGCTCGTAGCTCATCACTTCGAAGCCCGGATCGCCGGCCGCCGGTCGGTGGTCGTAGACGCTGCGGTAGAACGAGCACGACCGGCAGTTGGCCCCGAAGCGGCCTTGCATCTGGTCCTCGATGAGACGCCGGTAGGACGGGTTGGCGAGGCTGAGGATGCGGCGCAGCGGCCTCTCGCCGAGGTCGCCGATGACGAGGCTGCCGTCTACGTCGCGACACGCACAGGCGTGGACGACGCCGTCGGCCTTGATCTGGACCTCGCCGAACAGTTTCGTGCAGGCGCCGTGCATGTAGATATGGCGGCCGTCGGTTAGGCGGATGCCGAGCGGCTCGACGTCGCCGGGGTCGATGACTCCGCCCCAGTTGTCGTAGTCGTCGGCCTCGGTGAGGTGAGCGCCGGCCTCCGTGCGAAAGCGCCTCAGCAAGCGGCTGAGATCGGTGTCGCGGTCCAGAAACGGCGTCGCCGTCCGCTTGGTGCGGACGTTGAAATGAAGGCCGCCCGGCGGCGACCAGCCGGGCGCCGAGGCCGCCAGGCGTTCGAGGTTGGCGAGGAGTTTCTCGAACTGCCGGGCCGGCTTGCGGGTCGTCGCCTCGAAGCTGTCGGCGTCGTAGCCGTAGATGCTGACGTGGATGGCGTCCAGTTTGCGGCGCGACGGCAGGCTCTCGATCTGAGGCGGCCGGGCCAGGATGAAGTTGCTGTAAAACGCGTATCCTTCGATGCCGGGGTGGTCGTCGAGGGCGGCGAACTTGTCGTCGAGGCCGGGATCGGCGAAAACCTCGCCCAGCATCGGCGTCAGCCAGACGAAGCCGAAGCCGATGTCGGCGGCGGCGTCGATGGTCTTTCGGAACCTCTCCAGTTCCATGAAACCGCCCGGCTCGACCTTGCCGTAGGCGCAGAACCGGCAGGCCAGGTTGCAGCGCCCCGAAGTCTCGATGAAGATCTGCCGCCGCGGATGGGGGGTGAAGGTACGGCCGGCGACGCGGTTGCCGGCAATGGCCAAAAAGTTGCCAAGGGACCTTCTCAGTTCGTGCCAAGCTGCCAAGGCGTCCCCCGTGCCGACCGTTGCCATGCAACGCGAATCGAATACAATACCGGCGGATTAACAACCGCCTAGGGCTTTATCGCGACGTGATCAATCCTCTACCCAACTATAATCTCAAACACTTGGACATTCTAATCGTCGAAGACAACGACAATATGCGCTCGTTGCTTCGCGAGATCCTGCGCTCGCTCGGCGTCAATCACATCACGGCGGCCAAGAACGGGCACGAAGGGCTGATGTCGATGCAGGCGGTGTTTCCCGACATCGTCATCTGCGATTGGGCGATGGCCGGCATGAACGGCACCGAATTCACCAAGAGCGTCCGCTGGGACGAGGAAATCGACGACCCCAACGTCCCCATCATCATGCTGACCGGCCACACCGAGTTGCATCATATCGAGGAGGCGCGCGATGCCGGCGTCACCGAATACTTGGCCAAGCCTGTGTCCGCCACCGAGGTCTACACCAAGATCGTCACCGTCATCGAACGTCCGCGCGTGTTCGTTTCGTGCGAGACCTACCGGGGTCCGAACCGAAGGCGGCGCAACGTTCCGCTGAACGGTCCCGACCGCCGCGAGAAGGAGGAGCCCGGTCCGAAAGAGGATGGCGACGCCTCGGAGGCCACGGAGAGTTAAGATCGGTTACGATTCGTCGTCGGTTCCGGGTGTCCCCTGCGGCGGGCCTTGTTTGCCAGAATAGTATTCCCCGAGGCCCTTGGCGACGGCCCTGATCGATCCCACCCAGAGAACGGCGGCAAACGCGTTGCGGACGAATTCGAACACCGTCCATTCGTCGGGAAACACTGCGTAGCGGTCCGGTCCCGAGATATCGATCCCGAACAGCCAGATCACCAGCGCGGTCAGCGCCGTCCCGGCGGCGACGGAAATCGCCTGAATGGTGAGCTTGCCCGGTTTCAATCGATCCTCTCGAGCGGTCCTCCGCTGCCCTTCAGGCGCCGGGCCGCGGGTGATCGGGTCAGCCGGCCAACCAGTGGATCACCGGCAGGATGGTGGGCCACAGGAAGGCGAACAGGACAACGGCGCCCGCGGCCAGCATCGCCAGGCCGACAGGGCGTTCGAGAAAGTGGTATTCGTCCGCGGGATCGGCGGCGTGTGTTGTGGCATTCATCGTTCGGTCTCCCGTTGCAGGACCGCTCAGGCTAGAACCGAGACCGTTAACAAGGATTTAATCCCGAGGACGGCGTTTGGCCGACTTGAGGCTGTCGTAGAGCACCTTGCCGCCGACATACAGTCCCTGCTTGACCTCTTCCGTCGAACATCCGACCGGCCCCCCGGCTACCACCAGGACAGCCAAAACCAAGGCCCGAACGAGCCGATTTCTCATTCGTTCGTCCTCGGGCGGCGCGGCATGTCCACAGGTTTCGCTCCAACCCGCCGTATCGGATCGCTTCGTTCCGTAAACATACCACATTTACGTATTGAAACACTTTGACATCAATATGTCGCGTTCTGTCATCATATCGACACGTTCGGCGTCTATCTTACGAGCGATCTGAATCCTGCTCATACGCAGATCAAAGGAACGCCGGCCATGAAAACATCCGACCCCCGATCCTTCAATCGCATCCTGTCCGATACGGTTCTTCGGTTGGTTGCCGAGTCCGAGACCCAGCAGCCGGTCGACGTCAAGGACCTGCTGGAGGTCGCCGGCCAACTCGACCGTCTGCGAGTGAAACTCGGCGACGGCGCGCCGAGCACTCTCGACGCCCCCGAGCTGCTGCGGTTCCCGCCCCGTCCGGCGGCTTGAAACTTATAACCTATCAGGGAATCACGTAGTTGAGGCAGCCCGAAACCACTTCGCCGGCGCCGTAGACCGCAACCACGACCCCGCATACGGTTCCCAGCGTAAGCCCCGTTACTCTCGAAAACTCCTTCAACATCATCGCGTCCTCCGGAGAATGTGGTGACAGCGGCGACGCCGCGGCGCATCTCCGTCCCGCCTTCACCTTACGTCCGCCCGTAGAGTGGAGAAGTGACGAGGGTCACGGTTCACACGATTTAATGCCCGTTCACACGGTGTTCAAATCCCGTTTATCACCGTGAAATAATGGTCCGCTATACATTGAGTGTAGGCCGGGGCGTAATGCCTCGCCGTTGTGTGGGGCGGATGTACCCCCCACGTCCCGGCCTCCTCCTTGTCGGCGATGCCGGACCCGGTCGGTCCGGTATTTTTTTGCCCGATCGCCGGGCGCGCAACGGAAAGCCCCGCTCTTGGAAGCGGGGCTCTATGTGGGTGCTTTTTGCACCGCCCGATCTTTACCGGGCTTTCGTCGCATTTGCGAGGTATGGTCTTGGTCTGTTTTCGGCGGTTTCAGCTTTGTAACCTCCGATGTTGTCGTGACCATAATTTAGCCAATGCCAATACAGGCGGCCTTGACTTGGGTCATCGACACGGCGCTGGCATTGGAACGAACCGCCGGTCTAAAATGCAATCGCCATACATCAACCCCAGGAAGGAGCCAGGAATGACTGACAGTCTTTTCGAACAACTCGGCGGCGAACCGGCGATCGACGCCGCAGTCGATATCTTCTATCGCAAGGTTCTAGCCGACGACAGTATCAGCCATTTCTTCGACGACACCGATATGGAAGACCAGCGCGCCAAACAGAAATCGTTTCTGACCATGGTATTCGGCGGCCCCAATACCTATACCGGCAAGGACCTGCGCGAGGCCCATGCGCCACTCATCGAGCAAGGCCTCGACGATTCCCATTTCGACGCCGTCGCCGTCCACCTCCAGGCCACGCTGGAGGAGTTGAACGTACCCGCCGACCTGGTCGGTCAGGTGATGGAGATCGCCGGCAGCACCCGGGACGACGTCCTCAACCGCTGAAGGCGGGCGTAGTGGCGGAAATCCGCTTAGGCGACGAAATCTTCGAATGCGCGGACGGTCAATCGGTCCTCGATACCCTTTTGGCCAGCGGCCGGGATATCCCCTATTCCTGCAAGACCGGCCTGTGCCTGACGTGCATGATGAGATGCACTGATGGCCGTTTACCCGACAGCACTCAAGTCGGCATCAAGGATACCCTGAAATCACTGGGTTATTTCCTGCCCTGCGTGTGCCGGCCCGAAACGAACCTGACACTAACCCTGCCCAACGAGGCCGACCTGTTCAGCCGGGCCAGCGTGCTCGCCGTCGAGCCGTTGTCGGAGAACATCTGCCGGGTTGTGTTGGAGCCGGCGACGCCGCTCTATTACCGGGCCGGACAGTTCCTCAATTTACGGCGCGCCGACGGTTTGGTGCGAAGCTATTCGCTGGCCAGCGTCCCGCATCTGGACCCGCACCTGGAGCTGCACGTCAAGCGGCTGCCGCGCGGCCAGATGAGCAATTGGATCTACGACCATCTCGAACCCGGCGATTCGCTGGATATCCAAGGTCCGAACGGAAGTTGTTTCTATCTGCCAAACCAAACCGATCAGGCCATGCTGATGATCGGCAACGGCTCGGGCCTGGCGCCGCTTATCGGAATTGCCCGCGATGCCCTGCACAGCAGCCACGCGGGCGAAATTCGCCTCTACCACGGCAGTCGCGGGGCATCGGGTCTCTACCTGCGTGACGAGTTGTTGGCACTTGAGTCCGATTTCGCCAATTTCCACTACTTCCCCTGTGTGTCCCGCGAACAGCCGCAGACTGGGTACCGAGCCGGCCGTGCCGAGACGGTGGCGGCCGAAGACCTGCCCGACCTGGCCGGTTGGCGGGTCTTCCTGTGCGGCTATCCGCCGATGGTCAAGACGGCACGGAAAGCCTGTTACCTGGCCGGCGCCGCCATGGCGGACATCCATTGCGATCCATTCGACCTCAAGGAACTGCGCAAGACACCGCGCGAGTAGGACGCAATCCCGCAAGAAAACCGGCTCCCGCCGTCGGGCGGCGGAAGCCGGTGATTGACGTTCGGGTGTCGGGGACGTTCTCAGCGCAACAGCTTATTCTCCCACGAGCCGTCGGCGCCAACGGTGTTGACACCGTAGAGTCCGCCGACGTCGCCGTTCTTGTCGAAGTCGACGTTGCCGGAGGCGCCTTCGTAGTTGACGTCCTTGCCGGCGGCCAGCAGGGCCTTGGCCTTCTTCCATTCGCCCGGTCGAATGACCTCGCCCGGCGCGTTGGCGACGGAACGCAGGGCTTGGCTGATCTTTCCACGATCGGCCGAGCCCGCTTTCTCGATCGCCAGGCCCATGAGGAAGGCGGCGTCGTATCCGTGCGCCGCGTAGGGCGCTTTCGGATCGCCGCCGGTCGCCGAATAGGCAGCGGCGAAGGCCTTGTAAGACATGTCGTCGAAGTCGGATGCCGACTGGGTGATCGAGATTTTGCCGCGCAGGTTGGCGGCCCCGATCTGTTCGATCACCGACTTGTCGAACATGCCGTCGGCTGCGTAGAACTTGCCGAACAGGCTGTTCTCCAAGCTGTTGCGGATGATGGTTATGCCGCTCGAGCCGTAGTAGGCGAAGATGGCAATGGCTTCGGCCCCGCCCTTGGCCAGGGTCGACAGCTCGGACCGGTACGACGGTTTGTCCGGCTCATGGGCCTGGTTTCCGGTGATCGTCCCGCCCATCTTCTTGAACTCGCGCTCGAAGACGTTGGCGATGCCGGCGTTGTAGTCGTCGTTGGCGTAGGTCATGGCAACCTTGCTGATGCCGGCCTTGCGGACCAACGACGCCAGGGCGGCGCCCTGGTAAGCGTCCGAAGGCGCCACCCGGAAGACGAGATCGCCGTCCTTCAGGTCGGTGATCGAAGGCGCGGTCGCCGAATCGGAGACGTTGACGACGCCGGCCGGAATAGTGACCGACTGGACCATGCCGTTGGTGGCGCCGGAACAACTGGCGCCGACGACGGCGACGACCTGTTCGACGTTGACGACCTTGCCGCCGGCATCGACGCCGGCCTTCGGGTCGCAGGCCGAATCGCCGAGCACCAGCTTGTAGGTATCGCCGTTCAACAGACCGCCCTGATCGTTGATATGCTTGGCGGCGAGATTGCGCCCGGCGACGATGGCCGCGACCAACTCGGCGATCGGGCCGGTGACGCCGGCGACCGAGCCGACTTTTATTTCGGCGGCCTGAACGGCCGGCGTGGCGAGTCCGACAGCGGCGACAGCGAGCGTCAGATTCTTCAGGAATCGCATCGGTTATTCTCCTCCCTTGATAAGCCCCTCCCACGAGCGTGGGTTTTCACCGTCAATGATGATCCACCGGGTGCGAAAGTCAACAATTGGCCGCAAAGCGCCGGAATTCCTCGGCCGGCCAGGTCGACCCGAGCGATCGACTAGCCGCCCGGTCCGGCGCCGCCGGCACTTTTTTCGGGAGACGTCGGTCGTTGTTCGGGGAAGATGCCTTGCGGAAACTTCTGCAACACGATCTGCAGAACCAAGCCGATCAAGAAAATCCGGATGTAGGCGGTGCGGATCGCCAGGTCGTCCGGCAACCGGCTGGTCAGGATTTCGGTCGCCGACCAGATGGTCCACATCAGAAAGGCGCCGAGAATGGCGCCACGGTTGTTGGCGCTGCCGCCGACAATCAGCATCACCCAGACCAGGAAGGTGGCGGTCAGCGGATCAGTGGCGTTGGGCCCGATGAACTTCAGGTAATGGGACGTGTAGGCGCCGGCCAAAGCCATCAACATGCAACCGAAAACGAAGCCTTCCATTCGAAACTTTTCGACGTTTTTGCCGGCCGCCCGAACCGCCGTCTCGTTTTCCCTGATCGCCGTCATTACCCGCCCCCATGGCGATTTCCGCGCCGTCTCCAGGGCGACGTAGATGACGGCGACGGTGGCTAGCACGATGCCCAGGAAAGCCAACTGGTTCCACGGCTCGGGCAGGGTCTCGAACGGCTTTGGCACCATCGAGACACCTCTCGGGCCGTTGGTCGCCCAGGTTTCGTTTTTCAGGATCAGCCGGAATATCTCGGCGATGCCGATGGTGGCGATGGCAAGATAGTCGCTGCGCAGCCTCAGACAAATCTTGCCGACTCCCCAGGCGAGGACACCGGCGACGACCATGGCGGCGGCGAAAGCCACCACGTGAGGCATCTCATAGCCGCCCAGATGCCGGACCGAGGGAGCCGTCGTCAGGATGGCGCTGACGTAGGCGCCGATGGCGTAGAAACCGGCGATGCCGGCGTTGAACAGGCCGGTGAAGCCCCATTGTATGTTGAGGCCAAGCGCCAAGATCGCATAGATCCCCCCCATGGTGAGCAGCGAGACGACGTAGAGTGACAGTCCGTAGGCTTGATCCATCTCGCTATACCCTTCCCCGGAACAGGCCGCTCGGCCGCCAGATCAGCATGACGACCATGATGGCGAAGGCGACGCCTGCCTTGTAGCCCGGATTGAGCAGCGGCTCGACGCCGATCCACGGATAAGACGACAGCTCTTCGGCCAATCCGATGACCAGGCCGCCGGCCACCGCCCCGTAGGGCCGTCCGATCCCACCCAAGATGGTCGCCGCGAACACCGGCAGCAGCAGCTTGAACCCCATCATGGTCTCGACATGGGTGTCGATCGCCAGCAGCACGCCGGCGGCCGCCGCCAGCGAACCGCCGATGATCCAGGTGGCGCGGATCACGTTCTCGGTATCGATGCCGGTGAGCCGGGCCAGTTCGGGCGAATCCGCCATTGCCCGCATCGCCTTGCCGATCTTGGTGTGGGCGAGCAGGTAATGGACGGCGAACATCAGGATCAGGGCGGAGACGATGATGGTCACGTGCTTCGGCGAGATGCGCAGCCAGTCGAACAGGACGATCGGCATCTGGATACCCGGCACCATCGATTTGACCTGGACGCTCCAGACGAACTGAACGACCGAGCGCACCATCAGCATCATGCCGAACGAGGCGATCACCAGCATGATCGCCGGACTGGCCCGGAACGGCCTGTAGAAGCCGCGGTCGATGCCGAGCACGACGATCACCGTCAACGCCATGGCCAACGGCAGTACCGCCAACGGATGCCAGCCCGTGATCTGGACCAGGGTCCACGCGAAGTAGGCGCCGAGCGTCATGGTCTCGCCGTGCGCGAAATTGGCGAAGCGCAGAATCCCGAAGGTCAGCGACAACCCGATGGCGCCCAGCGCGTAAATGCTGCCGAGCACCAATCCCGGCACCAGGTAGAAGTTGACGAGATCGGTCACGGCGCGCCATCCCTTTCCGCATCGCCGGCGGGATCGCCGCCGTTGCCGCCACCAAGGAACATCTGCGCCACCTCGCGATCGCCCAGCAGTTCGGCGCCGGTCCCGGTGAACTTGTTGCGGCCATCGACCAGGACGTAGCCGCGGTCGGCGATGGTCAGCGCCTGTTTGGCGTTCTGTTCGACCATCAGAATCGGCGTGCCGGTGCCGTGCACGGTCTTGATGATCGAGAATATCTCGGCCCGGAACTTCGGCGACAGCCCGGCCGTCGGCTCGTCGAGCAGCAGGATGCGCGGCTCCAACATCAGCGCCTTGCCCATCGCCACCATCTGCCGCTGACCGCCGGACAGCGTTCCGGCCGCCTGGCGGCGGCGATCGCGCAACGGTGGAAACAGCTCGTAGACCTCTTCGAGGCGGGGGCCGAAATCGCCGTCGTGGACGTAGGCGCCCATCTCCAGGTTTTCCTCGACGCTGAGGCTAGGGAAGATATTGGCGGTCTGCGGCACGTAACAGACGCCCTTGCGGACGACCCGCTCCGGCGGCGTGTTGGTGATGTCCTCGCCTTCCAGCCGGATGCGGCCGGCCGACAGGTTGAGCAGCCCGAATACGGCCTTGATGGCGGTCGACTTGCCGGCCCCGTTGGGACCTATGATAACGACGATCTCGCCGCGCTCGATGGTGATCGAAACGCCGTGCAGGATTTCCGTATCGCCGTAACCGCCGACGACGTCGTCAAGCTCGAGGGTCGCCATCAGTCACCCTCCTCGCCGCCGCCGAGATAGGCGTCGAGGACCTCCGGGTCGCGGCGCACGTCATCCATCGAGCCTTCCGTCAGTACCGTGCCTTCGGCCAACACGACGACCGGGTCGCAGAGGCTGGAAATCAGGTCCATGTCGTGTTCGATCAGGCAGAAGGTGTAACCGCGCTCGCGGTGCAGCGCCGAGATCATGTCGCGGATTTTCAGCAGGAGCGTCGGGTTGACCCCAGCTCCCGGTTCGTCGAGCAGGACCAATTTGGCGTCCGCCATCATGGTGCGGCCGAGCTCGAGCAGTTTCTTCTGCCCGCCCGACAGGTTCTTGGCCAGTTCATCGGCCAGGTGTTCGATGGACAGGAACTCGAGGACTTCCTCGGCGCGGCGGCGCACCTCCTTCTCGCGGGCCGCCACTCGGGCCCTGGCGATCCAGTTGGCGAACAGGGTTTCGCCGGGCTGCGCCGGCGGCACCACCATCAGGTTTTCGAGAACCGTCATGTGCCCGAACTCGTGGGGAATCTGGAAGGTGCGGACGATACCCCGATGCAGCATCATGTGGGCCGGCAGGCCGGCGACGTCCTCGCCCTCGAAGACGATGCGCCCCGAGGTCGGCCTGTCCTCGCCGGCGATCATGTTGAAGGTCGTCGTCTTGCCGGCGCCGTTGGGGCCGATCAGTCCGGTGATGGTGCCGGCCCCGACTTCGAAGGTGCAATGGCGGACGGCCTGTAGACCGCCGAAGTTCTTGTTCAGGTTCTCTACTCTGAGCACGGTCGTTCGAATTTCCTTCGTTCCCCGTTGCGCGCCGCCGCAAGCTCGGCGGCGTTATGCGATAGCCTGCCCCAAGGCGCGCCAAACTGTCGCGCAAATCCACTGCAAAGGGACCTATCCCCCAAACCTAACGGTTTCGAAACTACCATTCCGAACACGGCCAAGGAAAGCCGCCAGCCGGCTCAGATATAGACCGCATGCCCGAACAGGCTGAGACCGATGACGTATTTGGATGAGCGCGTCGGGTAGAGCGGCAGGTCGTTCATCAGTTCCGCCGCCTGCTCTTTGACGACGGGCGCAAACTTGAACTCCAGGATCGACTTGGCGTAGGCGCGCCGGCCGCTTTCGTAGGCGTGATTGCCGCTGAGGATATCGGCGAAGCTCAGGTTTTCGTCGAGGGTCGCGCGAACGCCGTTCGCTGCCGCGTGGTAGTGGCGTCGATAGCCGACATACAGGACCGGCACCAAAGCCGCCTCGCGGGGAATGAGATCGCGAACGGCGGGATCGGCGTGAAAGGCCTTCTCGATGTCGCGGGTACCCGTCCGAAGCAGTTGGGCGGGGCTCAGGCTTAGAGGCGCCGCCGCCTTCCAGCCCAGTCGACCGTTACGGACCTTCACTTCGAGCGTCGACGCTGCCTCCGCCTGGTCGGAGTCGCCGTACCAGCGGACCCGGAATTTCTTGCGGTTGGCGATGCCCTTGAAGTTGTCCTGGGCGGCGGTCAGGCTGGTGTTGTCGAAATAGATCGAGTTGATTCGTCGCGGCGGAAAGGCGCGGCGCAGGAACGGCTTGGCGGCCAGCCATCTCTCGGTTTCCAGATGCATCGCACGATCAAGGGAGAACTTGATCTCGTAGCGCATGGTCTGTGCAGCGGAGAGTTCCATTTTCTAGGGCGCCTGTCCGGTTTTGCTCATTGGTCCAGTCTCGTAGAGGGCATCGACATCGAGATCCCGCCCGGCGATCGCCTTACCGTTGACGCTGAGATCGTTTCCGGTCTGATTGAAGAATGCTCCGGGTCCGGAGGCTGTCTTCGTGACGACGAGAACAGCCGGACCGTAGGCCGGTTTCTTGACGTAGACCATGCCGTCGAACAGTTCCGAATCGGAGGCCTCGAACCCGGTCACGACGAACCGGCTGCCGTCCTTCGAAACCACCGCCGCGCCGGCTCGCTCGACGCGGATGTCGGCGAGTTCGACGGTGCTGGCCTCACCGACCGATACCGCCTTGTCGCCGATATCCGAAAACGCCAGCCCCGCGCCGTTTATCACCGAACCCGAGGTGTCGAGGCCGTCGCCGGCGATCCCGGCAAAGGCGGTGGTCGTCAGCGAGCCGTTCGAGAAATCGCTGTCGAAGGCGTCCGAATCGGTGTCGGCGAAGCGGCTGCCGCGGACAGTGAAGGCGGACTCCACGATATTGAGGGCGTCCTCGGCTACGGTGCCGGCGAAGACGACGTTGTCAAGAGTGACGGCGGAGCGGTAGAAAGTGACGCCGCCGCTAAGCCGCAGCAACCCGTCCTCGAAGGCTCGCGTGTCGGCGATCTCGACGTGGGTGAGTTCGGAGGCGGCTTCGGATTCGACCACGTAGACGCCTTTCCACGCTTGCCCCGCTCCGGTCAGGCGTATCGGCCGGGCGGCGGTGCCATTGGCCAAAATCGGTCCATGCGACAGGATATAGGCATCGGCGGCGAACCGCAGCGTCGTGCCGGGACCGATCACCAAGCGCCTTCCCGGTCCGACCACGAGCGGGGTCTCGACCCTCCAATCTCCCGGTTTGACCTTGAGGTCGGCGCCGTCCACTTCGAGATAGGGGTGTGCGGCCAGGTCGTCGACGGCGGCGGCTCGGACCAGGAATGGATTGTCGATACCGTCATAGCGAGTCAGCGTGACCGGCTCGCGGCGCACTTCGTTACCCAAGCGAGTGACGATCTCGATGCGGCGGCCGCGGTTCAAATCGAGGCCGGCCGGCAGGTCGACGGTCCGCCGGATCGGAAATACGTTGTCGAACCCGGTTTTCAGAACGAACCCGGCCGCCGCCAGTCGGCTTTCGGCGCAATCTTCGACACGTCGGCACTTCAGCGATATCTCCTCGACGACGATGTCGTGGCCGAGCAAGTTCCACAACTCCAGCCTGCCTGAGGCAAAATACTCTGCAATGACGTGACGCGGATACTTGATGCCGGGCGGGACCGGTAGGGATCTGGCGTTGGCCAGCGCCGCCGGATCCGGTTTCAGCGATTGCTCGAAATCGGCGGAGGCGCGCCGGACGAACTCGGCTCCTTCTGACTCGACTTTGCGGAAATTGGCGTCGAAAGCCTCTAAATCGAACTCCGGACAATCCAACGGAAAGATCGAGCACAGCTTCGCCTGTTCTGCCCGGACCGCCGGCACGGCCTGACGGACCTTCTCGAGATTGGCGGCGAACCGCCGAAAGAAGACGGGCGAACGGACCAACGCCTGGAAAAGCTCGTGGCCGGGGATCATCCGGTAGGGATCGTAGCCGTCGTCGAACATCGATTTCAGGTGCGGCTGATCGGTCGTCACCGGCTCGATCTTCAGCGTGTAGGGGTTGAGGTAGAGCCGCATGTTGGCGGTTGCCAGGACGTGGACCTTCTGCCAGACCAGAGCGGCGACCAAGGCCCGCGAGAACGAATCGACGTCGATCAGGTTCTCGATCGGCAGTTGGCCGGCCAGGAACCTGCGGTAGGCCTGGACGGCGTAGGTGAACAGGGCGAGGTGCGCCCGGTTTCCGGCGTAACGGCCGTCGTTGTAAAGATTGACGTCGTAGGGGCCGAGATGATGCCTGGGATATTTGGCGTGCTTTCCCCAGTTCATCCGCCACAGGATGAGGTCGTCCTCGGTGGCGATCCGAAACAGCGGCGCCTCCTTGCGCCCGGCCAGTTCGAGGAAATGTTTCGACATGTGCTCCTCGGCGTTCATCACCCCCCAATAATCGCCGTTGAAGGAAACCCGCAGGAATTCGTGGCGCGGCGCCAGATTGCCCATCGCCCGCATCCATGCCTGGAACACCATGTCGTCGGGAATCTGCCGTGAGGTCGGCTTGTGCAGCGAAAATCGGCTCATGCCGGCGATGGTCTCGCCGTCCTTGAGGCGGACCCGGAAGCTCCAGCGGTCGGGCGTGCTCCAATGGTCCTTGATGTCGCCCTTCAGGCGGATCGACGCGCGCAGGGTCCTGCCCCGGTACTCGATCTTGGCCGGATAGCTCTGCGGCCGCCACAGGTAGTCGAGGCGGACCGCTTCGTCGCGCTCTTTCTTGATCCTGTCGAGGTGCCTGAATTTGACGGAAATGTGGATGCTGTCGAGCGCCGCCGGAAACGCGCCGGACGCCGACTTCGGCGCGAGGTTGCCGATGGCGCCCAGCGTCCGCATCACCGATCCCGGGTGAATGCCGGTCAGGTCAAGGTTCTTGGTGAAGAAGTTGCCGATATTGAGGCGGATGCGAAGCAGCGGGTTTTCCCGGAACGCCGGGTCGATGGCGACGACGGCCAGGACCAGAAGCCCAAGCACGGCGGCTGCGTATTTCCAGCCCAGACCCGGCCTAACCACCCGCATCGGCCGATTTCCCTATTGCAGGGGCCGGGACTCGTAGAACGAGCACGAAATGCTCTTGTCGGCCCCGGACACCTCGGCGACGATGGCCTCGACACCGGATATGTCTTTCAGGTTGACCTTGAAGAAGGCCGACTTCTCGGCCTCGCTGGCCGTGTACTTGAGCAGTTCGACCATCGAGACGTGCTCGCCGAAGCGCTCCAGGATGTCATCGACCTTGAGATCGGTGCCGGTCCAGTCGACCAGCAGATTGTACTCGGTCTCATAGGTTACCGACTTGCGCGACAGCCACATCTGAATGAGGACCAGCACGACGACGAAGACGACCGTGGTGACGAAGGTCTGCCCGGCCCCGTATCCCAGGCCAAGCGCGATGGCCAGGAACAGGTAGACCAGTTCCTCCGGTTCCTTGATCGGGGTGCGGAAGCGAATCACCGAGAGCGCGCCGACCAGGCCCAGCGACAGGGCCAGCGATGACTTCACCACCATAATGACCAGGAAGGTGACGCACGACAGAATCGGGATCACCGTGCCGATGTGGAACTTGCCCGATAACGAAATCGATTTGCGTACGTAGAGGTATCTGAGCAGGAACGAGGCGGCGATGCAGAACGCCAGGTTCATAGCCAGTTCCGGTACGTTGAGTTGCTGAACGGCCGGAGCCGTGAATTGTATTTTTTCCATGTTCGCTACTCTGTCCGCTCAACCGGCCACCATCAAGCCGGGTCCCGTTCCGTTCCGGCCCGCTGTTTTCTGCCACAAAATAAGTCAAGGGGCCAGCCGTTACCAGCCAACCCCTTGATTTGTTGGGATAGCAATTAGGGTGTGGCAGCTGGTTCCAGTTTGCGATCGGTATACCGGCAAGAGATTCTGCTCATTTCACAGCCAGAAGGTAAACAGATCTCATCCCCTCGGTAACTTCGACCTTGTCGACGATGTCGAAACGCTCGACACAGGCTTTTTGAAAGGTTTCTTCATTGAAATCCGAATACAATTCTTCGCGACCCCGGCAGAGCCTCCGAAACATGGCATCGCTGGGGTCGACGTATTCGACAATCGCGAAGCGGCGAGTCAATTCCGCCAGCACTTTGAATACCTCGACTAGAGGAATGCGCTCTGTAACCATTAGGTGATGGAGAAAGGCCAGGGCAATCACGATGTCGAAACCCTTTGCGGCGCGGTCAAGAAAGGACGGCGCCTCACTGTTTCGCCACCCGACGGCTGGGGTCGGTCGGGCGAGGTCGACGATCAACGGCAGCAAGTCCAAATTCTCCCTGCGAGCAGTAGAGTATAGCTGATCGATAACAACTAGGTCGGAATCGACCGCCACCACCTTTGCACCAGTTTGCGCGGCAAGAACACTGTACCGCCCTGTATTGCATCCGAGGTCCAATACAGAGGATGTAGCCTCAAACTTCAAAGCTTCCTTGACGAACAATTCCTTCTTCTTGAGGCCGTTTTGACTGTAGCTGTGGTCGGTATCGTATCCAGACCAAGCGGATTGATACTCTAGATCGGAACTCAAGCCCTTGAGGCGCCGCGACAAGCGCCTTGCCTCCATTTCCAGAGTAAAGGTCGCCCGATCAGAGCTTACCGAGTTGCGTTTGTAGAGCTGGCTGTCACTTCGTTCCGCCGCCGATGACAACCATACCGGCAGTGTGACCGAGCCGAAAAATGATGGGCTAAGGCGGCGCAGTGGGCCGATCCAAGCGTACAGTTCTTCTGGCGTCAGACCGTCACGCTTATCGAGGAAAAATCGGTGGGGTGGAAGACGAAGGAATCGATAAGCAAGAAGCGGTAGAATGACTGTGCGTATGAACTGGGCTTCGGCTCGCCACAAAGCGTCGCCAGACGGTCGCCGTTCCAAGGACAGAGCGTCGACATGTACGGGCTTGAAACCATCAAATAGCACATTGTAAGGCGTCGCATCCTTGAGCCAGAAACCGTCCCGGAGAATCTCGGACTGGATTCGTAGGATCACCCCCCCGGCCGCCCCTAGCATATTAGGAGGCCATTCTTGTGGAAACGATGGAAAGGCAATCCTCTCATGCTCGACAACGGTATCGCAGGAATGTTCGAGGAGGTTCGGCGGAATGCCCTCTTCCACAGTAAGCGCTGCGAGCCCTGATTGGTCGAAGATGCGCCAGGGAAGAATATCGCCGCCAGCCAACAGATGTCGTCCACTTGCGGTTGATTCGAATTCGTAAAGGGTTTGCGCCGCCTTGTCGTTAATAAACCGTAACACACGATTCTTGAGGACAACAGTGCACCCGTCTGGGTCGCGGAATGACGGATGCCAAAATGTATTGGTCATTCGTCGCGTTCCGCAGCCTCTTCATTGATGGTCTCACGGCGGAAAAAACCGAGAAAGTAATCGCGGATACGGCGCAGATAAAAAAGACCTCCGAGCGCCGCGGCAGCCAAGATCTGCAATAGGAATGTCCCGGAACCGGGATCGATGTAGGCGTAGGCGGGGCTGGCCAAAAAAATCCCCAACATTCCAAAGGAAATGGCTTTCATCTTCTTCTCCCGTCGATAGAAATGGTCTCAAACTCAGTTTACAAGTATCTGTTCTATATCTTCGTATGTTCGCACGGTTCCATTAAGCAGGCCCAACACGACATTTCTCGTCTCGATGGTGTTGATTTGTTCGTCTATTCGCCACCCCTCCCGTTGACCGGGTAAGCGTACTAGAAAAGGGACACGAGGGTCCGTTTTTCCGTCATAACCTGCTGACTTCCGCCA
>CAYFMP010000074.1:0-612 GCA_964344215.1 uncultured Thalassospiraceae bacterium
ACCCCGTATCATCGGCCCGGAGAGCGACCAACCGCAATCACGCTATGTGTGGATATGGACGCGGATCGGTCGGCCACTATTGACCGGCTGTGAAGCGGACTTTGAAAGGTTTTCCGGTTTCAGCCGGGCGGCTTTAGCGCGCGCCGCGTCCTTCGACGCTGCTCGCGATGTAGCTCGCCCACGGCCTCGTTGTTCATCCGGCCTCATCCTTCGACTGGCTCAGGATGAGGCGTCGGCAAGTCCCTCATCTGAGAGCAGGGCCGAAGGCCCGTGCCGAAGAAGGTGGCGAGATGCGGGAACGACGCTGAGGGGTGCAAAGGAAACCGGACCGGGGCCGGATGTCCTCGGCATTTATCGGCATTCATCAACATTTATCGGCATTTTCGGAAAACGCCGGCGACCACGGATGGAACCGGACAAATCAGGACATTCATGGACATTTTCGAAGCCGGGAGACCGGTCGGCGGATGTTAAACAATGCTAAGTTTTTTTTCGGGCCGGAAAGCGCCGTTCGGGGCCGCCGATTCGCCGCTCCCTCCCCCTACTCGCGGCGGACGATCAGGCAGGTGATATCGTCGTGCGGCTCGGCGTCACCGACGAAGCCCTCGAGCG
>CAYFMP010000074.1:623-19203 GCA_964344215.1 uncultured Thalassospiraceae bacterium
CCCCGGTCAGCTTGCCGATCAACGCTTCCGCCGCGAGGCCGGAATGGGCGTCGAGGCAGGCGGCGATGCGCGCTTCCGAGAACGGCGCTCGGGACGCATCGAAGGCCTCCGTAACGCCATCCGTGTAGACGCACAGGAAATCGCCGGGCGCCAGGTCGATCATGCTCTCGCCGAACGGCAACTCGTCCTGGATGCCGAGCACGGTGCCACCGCCGCCGTCGAATACCTCGCACCTCGCAAAGCCGGCGCCGCCGACGTAGGGCGGCGGATGGCCGCCGCTGGCGCAGGCTACCGTCCATTCGCCGGTATCGAGGACGCCGTAGAAGACGGAAACGAACATGCCGGGGATCTCATGGGCGTACAGCAGTGCGTTGACTTTATCTAGGCAATCCTCGGGCGGCGCCCCGGCCATGGCGACGGAGCGGATGACGGTGCGCGCCACCGCCATGTAGAAGGCAGCCGGGATGCCCTTGCCGGAAACGTCGGCGACCAGGAATCCGACGCGCTCGGCGTCGATCTCGAAGACGTCGTAGAAGTCGCCGCCCATGTCCTTGGCCGGGCGCATGGTGGCGAAGATGTCGAGGCCGGGCCGCTCCGGGAAGCGCTTCGGCAGGATGCGGCGCTGCATGTCGGCGGCGATGTCGACCTCGCGGCGCAGGGCCGAGTATTCGGCCCGTTCGCGCCAGTTGCGCCGCCGCCGCTCGACCTCCTCGGTGACGCGCTCGATGGTCGCCATGAAATCGTCGAAGGCGACCGGTTTGATCAGGAAGTCGGTGGCGCCTTCGATCATCGCCTGGCGGATGCGCGAAAGGTCGCGGCCCCCCGTCAGGGCGACGCGCGGCACCCGGAACGAGCGTTCGGTGATCTTCTTGAATACGCCCATGCCGCTGGTCGCCTCGCCGTCGATGGCGACCAGGGCGATGTCGAAATCGCCGCCCGAGCCGAGCGCCGCCAGGGCGTCGTCGTCGGTGGCGACGAACACCGCCTCGCCGTCGAACGGCGTCCCGGCCCGCTCGAAATGGCCGCGCAGCAGCGGCTCCGTCTCGGGATCGTCGTCGATGATCAGGACTCGCGGCACGTTCTCACCTGCTTTCCGTCGGTAAAAAGGAAGTGCGAGTTTGCGGATTTAGCGCCTATCTTTCAACCTCGGGAGGCGGGACCATGACCGGCGCTGAAAAATTCGACCCCGACGACGCGCTCGCCACGGCGATCGGCCATCACCAGGCCGGCCGCATCGCGGACGCGGTGGCGCTCTATCGCCGCGTCCTCGAAGTCGAGCCCGCGAACGTCGCCGCCCTCGTCAATCTCGGCGCGGCGCTGCGCGGCGGCGGCGAGGCCGAAGCGGCGGCCGATTGCTTCCGCCGCGCCGTCGAGGCCGAGCCGGGCCACGCCGGGGCGCACTACAACCTCGGCAACGCGCTCCGCGACCAGGAGCGCTTCGAGGACGCCGCCGCCGCCTACCGCCGGGCCCTCGACATCGCGCCGGAGATGGCCGCCGCCCGCAATAACCTGGGCGACTGCCTCGGCCGGCTCGGCGATTGGGAAGCGGCGGTCGCCAGCTTCGAGCGGGCGCTCGAAGCCGAGCCCGGCAACGCCGAAGCCCTCAACAACCTGGGCAACGCGCTGCTGCGCCGGGGCCGGGTCGAGGACGCCGTCGCCCGCCTGCGCCAAGCCGTAGCCCGCGATCCCGCCAACCCCGAGTTCCTGGCCAACCTCGGCAACGCCCTGCGCGACGCCGGCAACGAGCGGCAAGCGCTGGCCTGCTACGAAGCGGCGTTGGCGGCCGATCCCGGCCACGCCGGCGCCCACTGCCTGCGGGCCTTCGCGCTGCTGTCGATGGGCCGCTTCGGCGAGGGCTGGGACGAATACGAGTGGCGCTGGCGCCAGCCCGGCTTCGAGCCCGAGCGCCCGTTCACAGCGCCCAGGTGGGACGGCTCGGCGCTCGACGGCAAGACGATCCTGGTCTGGGGCGAACAGGGGGTCGGCGACGAGATCATGTTCGCCTCGCTGCTGGCCGAACTGAAGGAGCGCTGCGGGTCCGGCGGCGGCGTGCTGCTCGAATGCGAGCACCGCCTGGCGCCCCTATTCGAACGCTCGTTGCCCGGCATCGCCGTCACCCCGCGCACCGACCCGCCGGCCGCCGGGCTGGCGGCGGCGGTCGACTGGCAGCTGCCCTTGGGCAGTCTCGGCCGCTTCCTGCGCCGCGACGCCGCCGCCGTGCCGCCGCCGCAGCCTTTCCTCACGGCCGACCCGGCGCAGGTCGAGGCGATCCGGCGGCGCTACGCCGAACCCGGCGACGGCGCCCGGCTGATCGGGCTGTCGTGGCGCAGCGGCAACCGCGAGACGGGACCCAAGCGCTCCACCGTGCTGGCCGACTGGCTGCCGGTCCTGAAGACGCCCAAGTGTCGGTTCGTCAGTCTGCAATACGGCGATGTCGAGGACGAGGTCGGCGAGGTCGAGCGGGCCTTGGGCGTCGGCGTCCATCTGGACGCGGCGGTCGATCAGATGCGGGACATGGACGCCTTCGCCGCCCAGGTGGCGGCGCTCGATGCCGTCGTCAGCGTCGCCAACACAACCGTCCACGTGGCCGGCGGGTTGGGCGTCGAAACCTTGGTGCTGACCCCGTTCCCGGCCGACTGGCGGTGGCTCAGAGGGCGCGCCGACAGCCCCTGGTACGCCGATGTCGAGTTGTTCCGCCAGGCCGAAGGAGAGGATCGGACGGCGCCGATCGGTCGCATCGCCGAGCGGCTGCGGCTCAGGAAAGGTCGAGCGCCCTGAGCGCCGCCAAGTAACCGACGTCGCGGCGCCACCGCTTGACCACTTCCAAGGCGTTCCCGCGGTCGATCTGCCCGAACAGGTCCATGGCGTCGGAGGTGCGCCGGCGCAGCTCGGCCTGTTTGATCGGCCGCGCCTTGCGGCACAGCGTGAAAATGGTGCGGAACTCGTCGTCGGTCAGGCCGATCGCCCTGCCGGCCACAGACAGCCCCTCGCCGCCAGGCTCCAGAATGAAGCGCATGATCAGGTCGTCGCGGACGCCGGTTACCTGCCCCATCATGTCGACGAAGAGACGGACCTCGCCGTCTTTCAGCGCTTTGATCATCAACTCCGGCGTGACGGCGCCGTCCTCGTGCAATTTGGTGGCCAGGTCCTTGGATTTGGAAATGCCGCCCGACGCCTGCTCGGGATCGTGAATCCTGTCGACGACGGCACCCTCGATGAGGTCGTCGATCTCGCTCTGGCTGAGGCCGCAATGGTCGACGACGTATTTGCGCAAGGCCGCCGACACCCACAGGTACATGCGCTTGGCCATGGCCGGCTCGAGTTCCTTGCGCCTGAGGATGGGTTCGTGAAAGGCGTCGACCCGCTGCGATTCCTCGACCAGGAACTCCATGGTCGCCTGCGATACATTGGCGTCGGGGTTCTCGAGTAACGTCTTGATGACCCGTTCGTCGCCGGTTTGCACGAGGACTTCGGAGACCTCCTCGCTCACCGAGTCGCGGATGGCGACGGCCATTTGGTGTTCGAGGGTGCGGTTGCGGATGATCTCGATGAGGTGGGCGTCTTCGAGAACCGCCGATTCGCTCAAGATCGGAAAAGCCACCTCGATATCGTCGTTGGCCAGCAGCTCGACCAGTTCGACCGGCGCGTCCGACTGTTCGGCCAGGCGGGTGGCGATGATCTTGCGGATTTCCATCTCGGCGTCGCGAACCACCTGATGGAGGATGTCGTACATCAGCGTCCGTTCGCGCTCGGTCAGCGTACCGTCTTTGCCCGAAAACAGGTCCGACACGGTGGCTGCGAGTTCGCTGCGCCCGGCCGTCGATTTTTCCCTTGCGAGTCGGAGCAGATGGTCGGCGTCCATCGAGATGCCCACTTTTCAGAGACCCCCTGGCTCATGCGTGGTCGTTTCTTGCTATGATAGGGCAACCGATGCGGCGGAATCCAGCCTGGACACGCGAACCGACCCGGGTTGCCTTCGGCGCATAACATCTGCACCATTCGGGAACCATGAAACGACATCGACATTTGGCGAGTTGCACATCGGTCGGCCGGTTGACGGGTCGACTCGCCTTCGCCGGTTGCCTCGCCGCCGGGTTGGTCCCGCCGGCGTACGCGGCGTCCTGTCCGCCTCCCGACACGCTTCCCGAGATATCCATGGAGATCAAGAACGGGCGGGTGGTTTACGACACAAGCCGCGACCGCCGGCAGTTGGCGCGCTTGAAAGGCGACAAGGGGGCTTTGAAGAATTCGGGTTGGTCGGCGGTCGGCCTGACCCTGACCGAGATGGAGTTCAAGATGAAGCTCCAGGTCAACTCGGTTTCCAACGACAAGGTCCGTTATTGCGCCTCGATCCATTCCATCAAGGCCAGCCTCGGTTACGACGAGCTGGTCGTTTACGTCGCCCGCAAGTACAGACGCGGTTCGTGCCCCTACAATTCAATCGTCGCCCACGAACGCAAGCACGTGGCGATCTTCCGCGATGCCTTGGTTCGGTATGCGCCGCTGGTCGAGCGCCGTCTTGCCGAAGCGGCCCGGCGCCTTCGGCCGATCCGCACCAAGTCCCCGAAACGGGCGACGGCCCGACTGCAGAGGAAACTGGAACGCGAAATTCGACCGCTTTTCAACAAGCTCAACAAGGCGCTCGATACGGCCAACGCCGAGCTCGATACGGCTGAGAACTACGAACGCGAGCAGGCCGCTTGCCCGAGATGGTAACGGGCCACCGCCTTTTCCGCCCGCCGCCGCCGGCCGTCCGCATCCACCCGCTACCCTTTCGTTATCGGCAACTTGACGCCGTTCGCCGGGCCGACGACACTAACCGGGCGTAATCGTTTTCAGGGGGCGCGACGGATGCGACGGAGCGATGGGCGAACCTGACCACCCGGCTATCGACGAGTCCGACGAGTTGCAGGCCGCACAACTCGAAGCCAAGCAACTGAAGGACACCATCGGGGCGTTGCGCACGGAACTGGAAAACCTGCGTCTCGACAAGGACGAGGCGGTGCAGTCCGCGGTCGCCGCCAAGGCCGACGATATCAAGCAGTTGACCGAGACCGCGGCGGCGCTTCGAGAGGCCCTGGAGGATCTTCAGTTCGAGAAGGAAAAGGCGGTACAGGAAGCTGTTGCGATTGCCAACGACGAGATCGTCCAACTAAAATCGACCGTCAGCGCGCTGCGCGACGAACTGGAGGAAATGCGCTTCGACAAGGAGGAAAGCGTCCAGGAGGCGATCGCCACGGGCAACGACGAAATCGTGCAGCTCAAGAGCACCGCCAGCGCGCTGCGCGAGGAATTGGAAGGCATCAAGTTCGAATACGAGGACAAGCTGCAGGAACAGGAACGCGCCGCCCGCGACGAAATCGCCCAGTTGCGCGAAACCGCGGCGGCGCTGCGCGAACAATTGGAGAGTAAGAATGGCGGGTAGCCTGCGTCCCAATCCGGCCGACAAACCGATCCCGCCCGGCAAGGCCCGGCGTCTGGCCGCCAACGAAGGCGGCAACGAAGCGGCGCAGCTGGTCGAGCAGGCTCAGAAACGCCTGGCCCAGGCCGAGATGCTGCTCAGCGTCTCGCGCAGGGTGGCGGCCATCGAAACCTTGGACGAAGTGCTCTCGACCCTGGTTGAGCTGACCACCTATGAGCTCAACGCCGAACGCGGCACGCTGTTCCTCAACGACCCGGCCACCGGCGAGCTGTATTCGAGGTTCGCCCAAGGCAACTTCGCTCGCGAGATCCGGCTCTTGAACACCGCCGGCATCGCCGGCGCCGTCTACACCAGCGGCGTCGGCGAGATCATTCTCGACGCCTACGCCGACGAGCGTTTCAACCGCAAGGTCGACGAGCAGACCGGTTTCACCACCAACTCCATCCTGTGCGCGCCGGTCAAGACCGTGACCGGCGACATCATCGGCGTCATCCAGGTCCTCAACAAGAAGCAGGGCGAGTTCAACAAGGACGACCTCGGCCTCCTCGAGGCCATGACCACCCAGGCCGCCGTCGCCCTGCAGAGCACGCAGTTCGTCGAACGCATGAAGAAGAGCCGCGAGAAGGAACTGGAGTTCCTCGACGTGGTCTCCGACGTCACCTCCGAGCTTGAACTCGGCACCCTGCTCAGGAAGGTGATGGAGGAGGCGACCCGCATGCTCAACGCCGACCGCTCGACCCTGTTCCTCAACGACGACAAGACCGGCGAGCTGTTCTCGCGCGTCGCCATGGGCGATTCGATCGGCGAGATCCGCCTGCCCAACACGGTCGGCATCGCCGGCGCCGTCTTCACCTCGGGCCAGACCATCAACATCCCGTACGCCTACGCCGACCTCCGTTTCAACCCGTCGTTCGACAAGCAGACCGGCTACTTCACCCGCTCCATCCTGTGCGTGCCGGTGGTCAACAAGGAGCACAAGGTGATCGGTGTCACCCAGGTCCTCAACAAGCGCGGCGGGCCGTTCACCGACGAGGACGAATCACGCCTCAAGGCGTTCACCGCTCAAGTTTCCATCGCGCTCGAGAACGCCAAGCTGTTCGAAGACGTCCAGAACATGAAGAACTACAACGAGAGCATGCTGGAAAGCATGGCCAACGGCGTCATCACCATGGACGAGGAAGGCAACATCGTCACCTGCAACGCCGCCGGCGAGCGCATCACCGGCTTAGGTCTCGACGACATCGTCGGCCGGCAGGCGGAAGCGTTCTTCACCGAGGCCAACGCCTGGGTCATGGACAAGGTCAGGAAGGTCGAGGAATCGTCGGAGCCCGACGAGGTGATGGACGCCGAGATGGAGTTCGCAGACGAGAAGCTGTCGGTCAACGTCAACGTGCTGCCGCTGGTCAACCCGGACGGCGACAAGCTCGGCTCGATGGTGATGATCGAGGACATCAGCTCGGAAAAGCGCATGAAGTCGACGATGTCGCGCTACATGGACCCCGGCCTCGCCGACCAGCTGATGGCCGGCGGCGAAGGCGACGATTTCCTGGGCGGCAAGAGCACCGAGGCCACCGTGCTGTTCTCCGACGTCCGCAGCTTCACCACCATCACCGAGTCCCTGGGCGCCCAGGGCACGGTCGCCATGCTTAACGAATATTTCACCATCATGGTCGACATCATCACCGGCGAGGGCGGCATGCTGGATAAGTTCATCGGCGACGCCATCATGGCCGCCTTCGGCATCCCGGTCGCCCACGACGACGACGAGGACCGCGCCGTGCGCGCCGCCATCGCCATGATCAGCGACCTCTGGGAGTGGAACAAGGTGCGCGAGGCGCGGGGCGAGATGGCCATCGACCACGGCGTCGGCTTGAATACCGGCATGATCGTGTCGGGCAACATCGGCTCGCCGAAGCGCATGGACTTCACGATGATCGGCGACGGCGTCAACCTCGCCGCCCGCCTGGAATCGGCCTGCAAGCAGTACTCGGCCCGCATCCTGATCTCGGAGTTCACGCGGGCCAAGCTCAAGGGCACGTACCGGATGCGCGACGTCGACCTGGTCGTGGTCAAGGGCAAGACCGAGCCGGTCGGCGTCTACGAGGTGCTCGACTACCACAACGACGACACCTACCCCAACCTGATGGACAACGTGAACTACTTCAACGAAGGGGTGAAAGAATACCGGGCCGGCGAATGGGACAAGGGCATCGGCCGCTTCGAGGAAGCCATCAAGGCGAACGAGAACGACAAGCTGGCCCAAACCTACATCGAGCGCTGCCGGCACCTGAAGCAGGAGCCGCCCGAGGGCGATTGGGACGGGGTGTGGGTGATGACGTCTAAATAGGGGCGCTTTCTTCCTTCCACCCTACCCGCCGTCCGGTTCGAAACCTTAGCATTGTTTAACATCCGAACACCCTCCCATCGGCCTCGAGAATGTCCGGTTTTGTCCTGTTCCCTCTTTCCGGGGGTCGGTGCCGTCCGAAAATGCCGATAAATGACGATGAATGCCGATAAATGCCAAGGACAACCGGCCTCCGTCCGTTCTCCTCGGCGACTGCCGCCACTGCTGTCGAACGATCGGGCGCGCTCCGCCGCCCGCTTCTCGGACCGGCAAGGCCCCGAACGGTTGATCTCCAAAACGGCGGCCCCATCCCGGTAACGCATGGAAGGCCGGAACACCGCCCGCCGCCGGCCCCGGACCGGCCCATCCGCCGCCCGAACGAACGGTGGCGGTCGCCTACCCAAGGCCCTTATTCGCAATGTCAAAGAGCACAAAGAAGGTATATATAGCTAATTATTTCTCTCTTGTCAATACAAATAGTGAACGAACACGACAAAATCATCAATGTTGAAAAAATAACAATGTTTGTTATTATCTGATATCGGTAACGGAATTATTGACGCCCCCATGAACATCTCCCTCACGCCGGAACTCGAACAACTCGTTAAGGAAAAGGTGGCAGGCGGTCTCTACAACAACGCCAGCGAAGTCATCCGCGAAGCCCTCAGGCTCCTCGTCCAACGCGATGAACTGGGGCACCTGTATGAGGACTGGCTGACCGCCGAGATCGAAGTGGGTTGGGAGCAACTCGAGCGCGGCGATACCCGCCCCTACGACATGACGGCCATCGTCGAGGCCGCCAAGGCGCAAACCGCGGGCTGAATGGCCCCCACTTCCTACTCGATCGAACTTTCGCCGAAGGCGGAATCGGACCTCGCTGAAATCGCAGCCTACACTCTTGAGCGCTGGGGCGCCGGTCAGATGGAAACCTATATGGCCGAACTGGACGCGACGATTCGGGGCCTCGGAGAGAGACCCGAGCGCGGTCTCAACCGCGATCACATGCAACCGGGGCTCAAAAGCGTCACCCACAGGACCCGCCATCACATTTTCTATCGTATTCGCGGTGAGTTCGTGCAGATCGTCCGAATTCTCCACACACGCCGCAACATGGCGGTGGAAATCTCCCGATCAACCTAAACTAAAGGCCGACCCCAACGACAAGCTGGCCGAGACCTACATCGGGCGCTGCGAGCACCTCAAGCAGGAACCGCCGGAGGGCGAATGGGACGGGGTGTGGGCGATGACGTCGAAGCAGGGTTAAGCTAGCCCCTCACCCCTACCCCAACGCCTCTTTCTCGGACTGGATGAAGTCGCGGGTCAGCGCCGCCAGTCCGCGATAGAACGGCAGCTCGGCGCGGTCTTCGATGCGCCGGCAGAACTTCGGCACCCATTCGGCCAGGTGATCGCCGACGAAGTCGCGCTGCAAGCCGCGCAGCCGCTCGGCCTCCGCCGCGTCCCCGTTGACCAGGGCTTCGGCCTCGGCCGCCGCCACCAAGTGCATGAACTCCATCTCGGCGCTGATGTGGTCCGGCAGGTCGTGGTAGTCGGGCCTATAGGCGAACCCGGCCCTCTCGATGAACGCTTTCACCCGGGCCGTGTCGCGGCTCCACAACATCGCCCCGTCGCCGCCCAGGTGGACGGCGGCGAACGGCGCCACGTGATCGCCGGGGCCGATGAACAGCCGCGCGTATTCGACGGCCAGCGTCTCGATCAGGCCGTCGCCGAAGTCGCCGCTGAAGTCGACGCCGAGGTCGACGCCGGCCTCCATGAGCGGCTCGAGGAAAGCCGGATCGCCGATGCGCGCCAGCAACTCGGTCGTCGGTTCGGTCCGAAAGACGGCGGCCAGGAAGCCATAGAGATTGCTCCTCTCAGTGGCGTTCCCGGCCGCAATGTCTCTGTCGCCGGTTGCGACCTTATCGTTCATGCGTTCAGGCCGCCGCCGACCGGGTCACCTTGACGACCGTGTCCATCCAGCGTTGCTGACCGCTGATCTGATCGGGGTCGTTGGGGATGATCCAGTTGGGATGCGTGCCGTGCGACTTCCACCAGTGATCGAGCTCGTGGTCGGAAGTCGCCATCGGCGCCATCTTGCCGGAAGCGAAGCGGCCGTACTGCCAGTGCCCGCAGTGGAACGAGATGCCGATCACGCCCGGCGCGATGGCCGGCGTCACCCGGGCCGTCGTCTCGACGGAGCCGATCGCCGAAGTGACGCGGATGGCGTCGCCCTCGTCGATGCCGCGAAGCTTGGCGGTGGCCGGGTTAATCCAGGCCGGGTTGTCGTGATAGATCTCGGTCAGCCACTTGCAGTTCTGGGTGCGCGAGTGGGTCTGGACGTTGACCTTGAAGGTGGTCAGGATCATCTCGTCGGGTTGCATCGCCTTGTGCTCGGGGATTTCCTCGAAGCTCGGCAGGGCCGGCAATCCCTTCTCTTCCATGATGCTGGAATATATCTCGAAATAACCCGACTTGTTGACCTTGTCCGGCTTGAAGCCCTTGACCACGCGATCGCCGATCTTCTGGCCGACGTAGGCCTTGTACGACTTCTTGGTGTGGGCGTAGCCCTTGGCGCGGGCCTCCTCCTCGCTCTTCAGCTTGGCCTTCTTCCAGTTCCAGTAGACGCCGGTGGCCTCGTCGAGGATGACGCCTTCCTTCTCCAGATCGGCCGGCTTGACCGTCTTCTTGTACGAGTAGTAGCGGGGCTTGGCGTTGGGGTCGTAGAGGACGCCGTGCTCCTTCATGTACTCGAGGCCGCCGGCCTTCTTGACGGCCTTGGTCATCTCGCAGGACTTCTCGACGAATTCCTCCATCGAGCCGAAGCCGAGTGGGAAGCCCATCCGTTCGGCCAACTCGCAGGCGACGTCGGCGAAGTTCCGGACCTCGCCCAGCGGTTTGACCAGAGGCTGACGCAGGTAGTACTCGGGAACCTGACTCGGCGACACCATGTCCTCCCAGTCCCAACGTTCCAGATAGGTGGCGTCGGGCAGGATGATGTCGGCCAGCGCCGCCGATTCGTCGTAGAACGGATTGACGCAGACCGAGAACGGGATCAGCGTCTCGTCCTTCAGGATGTCCTCGTTGGACTTGCAATCGCCGTTCGAATAGACCGGCGTGTAGCAGTACCACATGTAGACGTCGGGCCGGCCTTGGCTGCCGTCCTTGATGACGTTGAGGATCTGATGGTTGACGTGGTGGGTCGGCAACGCCGCCTGACCCTTCAAGCCGTCGGCGACTTTGAGCTTTTTCGACTTCGGCTTTTTCTTCGGTCCCTTCGGGTACTTCCACTTGGCGCCGACCGCCAGGCAACGGCCGCCGGGGTTGTCGATGTTGCCGGTGATGGCCGCCAGCGTCTGACATGCCCGCTCGCCTTCCGAGCCCCAATAGTGGGCGACCATGCCGCGGTAGCTGACCAGGCAGGCCGGTTTGGTGGTGGCGAACTCGCGGGCGATCGTTCTGATCTTGTCGGCCGGCACGCCGCTGACCTTCTCGGCCATTTCCGGCGTGTACCCGGCCAGATGCGCCTTCAGCGCCGCCACCTTCTCTTCGGTGGTGGCGTTCATATCCGGCGTCACCTTGCAGTACTCGAGGAAGGCCTCGCCGGCGCCGCGATAGAGACCCTCTTCCATAATGACGTTGCACATGGCGAGGACGACCGCCGTATCGGTGCCGGGCTTGACGGGAACCCACTCGTTCGATTTGGCCGCCGTGTTCGACAGCCGCACGTCGAAGGTCACCATCTTGACCCGTTTGTCGGCCAGCGCCTTGATCAGCCGCTGTGCCTCGGAGGTGTGGTTGGTATGGGCCTCCAGGCAGTTGGAGCCGAAGTTGAGGATGTAGCGGGTGTTGTCGAAGTCCCAGTTGTCGTAGTGCTTGCCCCAGGTCAGCTCCTGGCCGGTCCACTTGGCGCCTTCGCAGATGGAAGTGTGGTTGCCGATCGTGCCGGTACCGTAATTGGCGAGGAAGACGCTTTTGATGAGCTTAGACGAACTCGCCTTCATGCGGCCGTAGTGGAACATGAATTTCTCGGGATGGCCTTCGTCGCGAAGCTTCTTCAGGCGTCCGCCGACCTCGTCCAAGGCCTCGTCCCACGAAATTCTTTTCCACTTGCCTTCGCCGCGTTTGCCGACACGCCGCATCGGATAGAGGATACGGTCCGGATCGTAGACCTGGTTGACGCCGGCTTGCGCCTTGGCGCAGACCTTGCCGTCGGTGCGGTTGGACAGCGGATGGCCTTCGATCTTGGCCAAACGCCCGTCCTCGACGTAACCCATTACCGGACAACGGCTGACACATTGCCAGCAGGCGCTGGGAATGGCCTCGCGTTGCTTGCCGGTCATCGGGTTGTAATCCTTGCCGCCCCTGTCCGGCAGGTCCTTGGCCGACGTTAGAGCGCCGGCGCCGAGACCGGCCGCGGACGCTCCCGCCGCAACGGCGCCAAGTTTGAGGAAATGACGACGACTTACCATGACACCCTCCTCACATTCCAACCGGACCGGTGATCTGTCCGGCGACCACGACCACGTAACGGAGCATGAAACCGCCGATCAGAATCAAGGCGGGCATGGCGATCTCGACCGACCGCGGCGCCTTGAAGTCCTTCTGGTAGAGCAACTTCGGGATGACGTAATAGAGTTCGACCAGAGCCGGGATGACCAGGCCGATGATGACGAACCAGAACCAGAATTGGGTGGCCAGGCTACCGCCCACAAGAACCACCGCAACGGCGTCCTTGACGCCGCCGACGGTGAGATGGGCGTACATGACGAACAGGAAGACCACCATCAGTTCGAAGCCGATCAGCATGACGTCCGACGCCGTCAGCAGGTACCCGGTATAGGTTCGGCGTTGCCGCACTCTGGGATCGGCGGCGTGGGTGTGCCCAGTAATGGCGCGCGCCAACAGAATGACGGCGATCCCCGTCGACAGCGACGAGATCAGGAACAGGAAAGCCAGGATCGGCGTGTTCCAGAACGGCCGCGCCGGCATGGCGCCCAACAACACGCCGGTGTAGACGGCGGTCGCTATTCCAAGCGGCACCGCGATCCAGCACAGGAGCCGCCGCCACCGGTACCGCTGCTCGTCCGGGAGCCCCGGCGCGTTCTTTACGAAGGTGTAGGCGTAAACGATGCTGAAGCCGATGAACGCCGTCAGCAGCCAAGTGCCGATCGACATCGGCGACAGGTTGATGACCTTGTAGAGATTGATCCACTTGAACCAGTGGCCGGCCTCGAAGGAACCCAACTCGAAGATCAGCATGAAGGTTCCGATTATCACCGGCAACGGTGCCATGAAGGCTCCGAATCGGGCCGCGTCCACATGCATGCCGCGGAGTTCGTCACCGCCACGAAGGTAGATCGAGGCGCTGACGGTCATCGCGCCGGCACCAACACCGGCAAGGAAGAGGTATCCGATGACCGGAAGACCCCAATTCAATTCCATACCCATCGTTACCTCCTTTCCGCCTGACGCCGGTGGGTGTCGACGCGGACGTATTGGTCGGCATAGCGGGCGTCGTGCGGATCGCTGTGATCCGCGGCGATGTAATACACGTTGGGTTCGGTTCCCATCTCCCTGCGCAACACGGTGACCGGATTGGTCGCCAGCATCCTGGAGATTTTGCTGTCCGGGTCGTTCATATAACCGAACACGCGGGCCTCGCCGATGCAGGCGTTGACGCAGGACGGAACCAGTCCTTTGGAGACGCGGTGCAGGCAGAAATCGCATTTGTCGGCCGAACCGGTCGTCTCGTTGATGAAACGGGCTTCGTACGGGCAGGCCTGCAGGCAATACTTGCAACCGATGCAGATATCGGAGTCGACGACGACGATGCCGTCCTCTTCGCGTTTCCAGGTTGCCCCGGTCGGGCAAACGTCGACGCATTGCGGTTTGGAGCAGTGATTGCATAGCCTCGGCAGGAAGTTCCGAGAGACGTTGGGGTAGTCGCCTTTTTCGACGTATTCCACCCACGACCGATTGACGCCCAGGGGAACCTCGAACTCGGCCTTGCACGATACCGTACACGCATGGCAGCCAATACAACGACGCAGGTCTATCAGCATGCCGTAATGGGGCTTGCGCGCGATCTTGGCGGCGCGCGAGACGCCGGGAAACGCGGCGGCTCCAGCTCCGGCGGCGACGGCACTTGCTGATTTCTTGAGGAATTCCCTGCGCTTGACCGCCATTCCGGGGAGTTTGGCACTCACAGCAGCCTCCTCTACTCAGGAGATTATTGAAAATAAACCCGCAGAACATACTGCGCTGCACAATAGCCAACCATGATCTGGGTCAAGGGTGCCGGTGGCGGCCGCGGCCGGTTGAAATCGGTTCCGTCTCTGGAGCACTTTCGACCCAGGCGCGGGCGGCAGCGCGAATGCGGTTACTTGGTGGTCGCCACGTAGACGCCGTCCCAATCGGCGCCGGGACTCTCGGCCTGGTACTCGATGATGCGCGTCTCGTAGAGGTCGTAGAGCCCGTCCAGCCCATAGGGCTCGCAGAGGATGCGGCACTCCTTGAGGCGCTTGACGGCCTTGTTCCAATCCTGGGCGCGGTAGGCATCCAACATCTGCTGATGGAACTTGGCCAGGGTCCGGAAGTTATCGTCCTGGGCCAACTCCTCGGTGCCGAGCAGGCAGAAGATACGGACGGCCTCCGTCTTGCCCTTGACCTGGATGAGGTCGAGTTCGAGGGTGGCCAGTTCCGGCACCAGCTCGTGGGTGGTCTCGCCGATGACGATGTTGACGCCGTAGCCCTTGCTCTGGCCCTCCAGGCGCGAGGCCAGGTTGACGGTGTCGCCGAGCACCGAATAGTCGAAGCGCTGGTCCGATCCCATGTTGCCGACCACCGCCTCGCCGGTGTTGACGCCGAAGCCGACCTTGAGGGGGATGTGCTTGCGCCCCTCCTCGATGGCCTCGGCCTCGAGGCGGTCGTTCAACGGCCCCATCTCCTCCAGCATCAACATCGCCGACAGGCAGGCGTTGCGGGCGTGGTCCGGATCGTCCAACGGCGCGTTCCAGAACGCCATGATGCAGTCGCCCATGTATTTGTCGACGGTGCCGAGGTGGTTGAGGATGACGTTGGTCAGAGGCGTCAGCAGCTTGTTGATGAGGCTGGTCAGGCCGACAGCGTCGAACTGCTCGGAGATGGTGGTGAAGCCGCGCACGTCGCAGAACAACAGAGTCATGTCGCGCTGTTCGCCGCCGAGTTTCAGTTCGCCGGGGTTCTCGGCGACGCGGTTGACCATGTCCGGCGACAGGTACTTGGAGAAGGCGTCGCGGGTCTGGCGGCGTTCGGCCTCCTCCTTGGCGTAGCCGGTGTAGGTCAGAGTCATATAAAGAAGTATGATCGAGCCGATGGCATACGCCGCGTCGAACAACAGCCGTTGTTCGGTGAACAAATACCACGACGTGCCGCCGGCGCCGCCGGCGACGGTGAAGAACAGCAACATCGTCCACTTGGCGCCGATCCACGGCACCAGCACGATCATCGCCAGTCCGCCCAGCACCAGGAGCCCCAGCTCGGCGCCGGTGAAGTAGTTGGGCCGGGCCAGCCATTTCTTGTGGAGCGCCGATTCGATCATCTGCACGTGAACCTCGACCCCCGGAATGACCGGCTCGGTCGGGATCGCCCGGATATCGAGCAGACCGACGGCCGAGGTGCCGACGATGGTCAATTTGCCCTTGATCAGTTTCGGATCGGCGGTGCCGTTCAAGACCTCGCGGGCCGACACGTACTTCGACTTGTCGCTCTTCGAGTAATAAGGCCAGGCGCGGCCGCGGCTGTCGGTCGGAATGACCAGCCCCTTGTGGATGCCGAGATAGGTGACGCCGGCCTGATTGGCCTTCAACAGAACCGAGCGGCGCTGGAAGGCGACCCTGAGCATCTCGATCGACAGCGATGGATACTCCTTGCCGTCATGCATGAAGATGGTCGGCACCCGGCGCACGATGTTGTCGGTCTCCGGCACCAGCGAGAAAATGCCGTGGCCGGTCGCTTCCTTCTCGAAGACGGAGACGTTGCGGACCAGGGTCGGAAAGTGCGGCAGGAACAGTTCCGGACGCACGTTCTTGCCCTGTTTGAGCAAGGCCACCGATTTCTTGACCGGCGGCCCTTTATCGACCTCCAATTCCTCCCAATACCCGGCCTGCCCGAGAACGACGCGGCTTTTCTTGACGACACCGGCCAGGACCTCGTCGTTGCTGGGAAGCGCGCGTAGCTTGGCGGCGGTTGCTTTATCCAGACCGACCACGGTATCGGGGATGCGGTTCGGATTCATCCTGTCCGGTTCGGCGAACACCATGTCGAAGGCGACCAGCCCGGCGCCCATCTGCATCAGGTTGGCGACCAACTTGGCGACCGTCGTGCGCGGCCACGGCCACTGGCCGATCTCGGCCAGGCTGTCCTCGTCGAGGTCGATGATGGTGACAGGCTTGCCTTGCGGCGGCGGAATGTCGCGGGGCTTGAGCTGCTGGTACCAGTCGAACGTCTTCAAGCGGACGTATTCGACCGGATACGGGTCGATGACGCGCAACGCAACGAAGCCGGCCAGCAGGGCGACGCCGATCATGCGCTCGATGCTGAAGGCGGCGCGCAGGAACCTCATGACACGGTCGTTTCCCGGTCTCGCGAATCCGGTCGGTTTTTCGTGGTCCTCACCTGGGTTGCCCCCGGACATCCTCTGGATTTCGGGAAATTGTACACCGCCTTGGCGTCATCCGGTCAAGCCGTAATTGGGCCGAGCAGGCGATTTCACTTGTCGAAAGCCGAGCCTATACAAAGCTTTAATACGAAACCGCCGGGTTCGTTGGCGAACCGGCGCGGCGCATCATGGACTGGCGCGCAAACGATGAGCGACGTATATTTTCCGTACCCATGAGTATGCCTTCGACACGCGCCTGGCTCAAACCGTTCCTCAAGCCCTTGAAGCCGATCTTCCGCGAAGTATTGGCGATGTCGGCGTTCGTCAACATCATCGCCCTCGCCGTGCCGGTGTTCACGCTGCAGGTCTACGACCGGGTCATCGGCCAGGGCGGCGTCAGCACGCTATTCGGATTCATCGTCGGCATGATCCTGATCTTGGTCTTCGACTACGTGCTGAGACGGGCGCGCTCGCGGATCATGCAAACGGTGGCACTGAGGATCGACGTGTTCGTCGGCCGCAAGCTGTTCGACAAACTCATGGTGCTGCCGATGTCGGTCCTCGAAGCGCGCCCCGCCGCCTATTGGCAATCGTTGTTCCGCGACGTCGATATCGTCCGCAACACCTTGTCCGGCGCCTCGGCGCTGCTGGTCTGCGACCTGCCGTTCGTGTTCCTGTTCCTGACCCTGATCCTGATCATCGCCCTGCCCATTGCCTGGGTGCTTCTGATCATCCTTCCAGCCTTCATGTTCGTCGCTTGGCGCTCGGCCGGCGCCATGTCCGAGGCCAACCAGGAGGAGCGCCAGAGCACCCAGACACGCGACGGCCTGATCGCCGAGATCATCCATGGCCGGACCACGGTTAAGGCGTTGGCGCTCGACGGCGCCATGCGGCCGATGTGGGAGGAACGCCACGCCGAAAACATCGAGAATTCGATTCGTCGCGGCTCCAAATCGGACTTCTATTCGACCTTCGGCGCCAGTCTGACCATGCTGACGACGATCATGATGACCAGTGTCGGCGCCATCGCCATCATCGAGGGATACCTGACGATGGGCGCCCTGATCGCCACCAACATGCTGAGCGGACGGCTGATCGGCCCGTTGAACCAGTTGGTCGGCCAGTGGCGGTCGTACAACAGCTTCAAGCAGGCGGTCGATCGCCTGGGCGCCGTTTTCGAGATGGAAAGCGAGCGCGAGGAAAGCGAGGTCAAGCTCGACCGCCCCAACGGCGAGATCACCATAGAGAACGTGTCGTTCGCCTATGGCGAGGAGATGGCGCCGGTGGTCGACGGCGTCGTCGCCACCATCCACGCGCGGGGCGTCCACGCCCTGGTCGGGCGCAACGGATCGGGCAAGACGACCCTGCTGAAGATCATTCAGGGGCTGTATACGCCGAGCAGCGGCCGCGTCCTGCTCGACGGCGCCGATATCGCCCAGTTCAGCCGCACCGAGTTGGCGAAATGGCTGGGCTACGTGCCGCAGGACTGCGTGTTGTTCGCCGGCACCGTGCGCGACAATATCGTCCACCGCCACCCCGACGCCCCCGATACCGAAATCGTCAAGGCGGCGACGGCGGCCGGCGTCCACCATTTCATCATCGATCTGCCGGACGGTTACGCGACCGAGATCGGCGAGGCCGGATCGCGGCTGTCGGGCGGCCAGCGTCAGCGCATCGCCATCGCCCGAGCGTTGCTCGGCGATCCGCCGGTGGTCCTGCTCGACGAGCCGTCGAGCAGCCTCGATAGGCAAGCCGAGCAGGAATTGCGTCAGACCCTGGTCGACATCGGCAAGGAGCGGACCGTCATCATGGTCACCCACAGTCCAATCCTGTTGGCTGCTTGCGACGACCTGATCGCTCTCGACAAAGGCAAGATCGCTTTGGCCGGACCGTCGAAGGAAATCCTGCCACGGCTGTTCGGACAGCAGCCGAGAACCGACCCGACGGCGGCGCCCCCTCAACAACAACCCCGCCCGCCCCACGCTCCGTCTCCCCCGGTCCCGAAGCCCCAGGCGCAACCGCCGCAACCGCCGCAGGCAACGCCTCCACGTCCCGCCGCGCCGACGCCTGCGGCAACCCCGGCGGCGATACTTCAGCCGCAACCACCGCAGCCGCCACAGGCAACGCCGTCATCCGCCGTGCCGACTCCGCCGTCAACGCAACCATCGCAAGCAACGCC
>CAYFMP010000075.1:0-7673 GCA_964344215.1 uncultured Thalassospiraceae bacterium
CCAGGAGACCGGAGAGCGCGTCTCGGCGATTCCATATCAACGTGAACCGCTCTATGGGACAGGGACTACACGGCAGCGCCAAGACGACGCACGCCGTCAATGCCGAAGTGACTTTCGGTTTCATTTCGTCATCGTCGCTTTGAAGCTCCGGGATCAATCGTTCGCCGGCGAACGTGCCAGCGATATCCTCGGCATTCTGAACCGCTCCGTCCTCAATCGGCGCCGCCGACCCGCCCGCTAATCAGGTCCATCGCGTCCGGGCCGTCGTGCACCGTCCAATCGACGCCGTCCGCTCGGATCCGAAAGACGCCGGTGGCCAGGGTCGTGCCGTAGTCGTCGCCGCCGTCGTCGCGGCGGTGGATCGAGCGGCCGCTGCCGGCGTCGGTGCGGTCGAACAGCACGGGCGTGGGATCGCCACCGTCGCACGCGCCTTCGGCCAGCAGCTTGTCGGCCTTGTCCTGGCGCGCTTTCGAGGACTCGGTGACGACCTGCGGCAGGTCGGCGAACGGCGCCTCGATCAAGTGGTTGGCATGGGCGCGCGGCGCTTCGACGGCGCGCACATGGCATCCGCCGGCCGGCGCCTCGACCGACAGCAGCCCGGGCTCGCCGGCCCGGCCCAGATTGTGATGAAAGCCGCTGGCCCGATCCGAGCGTTGCAGCACCGCCGTGGCCTCGCCGAGCGTGGCGCAATCGAGCACGGCGCGGGCGATGAAATGACGCGGCACGCCGGGTTTCAGATCGCCGACACGGAGGTTGTTGATGGTCTGGACCAAACCTGCCGAATTCACGCCGAAACTGTGGCCGGCCAGCATGCCGGGATAGAGGAAGCTCTCGAAATCCTCGCCGTCTTCCGAGCGGGCCGATACCCAGAAACAGTGGCCGTGAAAGGCCGGCGCGCCGTCCTCGTTGTGGCCGATGACCGCCGCCCCGCCGTCCTCGCCGGCTGGCAGCAGCACCGTCGTGCAGCCGTCGGCGGCGGCCGCCGCCTCCTTATCGGCGGCGGCGTCGGGCAACCCGAGGTCGCCGCGGCAGTTCCACACGAACAGGCGCTCGAACTCGGTTTCCGCGCCCTCGGCCATGCCCTCCAACTCACGGACATACCGGGGAAACGCCGCCCGCGCCGCGTCGAGCAACTGAGCCACATACGCCGAGCCGCGCCAACGGCGCTCGAGCGCCGTGAACTCCTCGTCGGCGGCGGCGGTCAGCCGGATCGCCGCGCTTGTCGCTTCGCCGACGGCGCGGCCCACAGCATAGGCGTCGCCGCTGGCCTCGATGCGGGTGATCGACATCTTCAGCCCCCTTCCCCGGGCCGACCGCCGGCGACGGCGGGATCGGGAAACGCCGCCGCGCTCATGAGCCTTCGTTCAGGTGGCAGGCCGACAGCCGTTGCGGCGCGATCTCCCGCAAGGCGGGTTGTTCGGCCTTGCAGCGCACGCCGGCGTGCGGACATCGGGGGTGAAAATAACAACCGCTCGGCGGGTCCAACGGCGACGGGATCTCGCCCGACACCGGCTGGTAATCGAGGCCGCGCGAATCGAGCCTCGGCACCTCGTTCAGCAGGGCCTGCGTATACGGGTGGTTGGGCGCCTCGAACAGCTCCTCGGTCGGCGCCGTCTCCACCACCCTTCCCAAGTACATGATGACGACGCGGTCCGATATGTGCTCGACGACGCTGAGATCGTGGCTGATGAAGAGATACGTCAGGTCGAGCTCCTCGCGCAGGTCCATGAACAGATTGATGACCTGGGCCTGGATCGACACGTCCAAGGCGGCGATCGCCTCGTCGCAGACCAGGAACTCCGGTTTCACGGCGAGCGCCCGGGCGATGCCGATGCGCTGACGCTGGCCGCCCGAGAACTGGTGCGGGTAGCGCCGCCGGTAGATCGGGTCGAGACCGACCTTGCCCATCAGGCTTTCCACGTAATCGCGGATCTCCGAGCGCCCGATCATTCGGTGGAACAGCGGCGCTTCGCCGAGGATGTCCTCGACCCGCATGCGCGGGTTGAGCGACGCGAACGGGTCCTGAAAGATCATCTGCACAGCCAACGCCGTCGCCTTGCCCTCGGCCTTGTCCATGGCCGAAACGGGGGCTCCCTTGAAGACGATCTGCCCCTCGGTCGGCTCCAGGATGCCGGCCACCATGCGCCCCAGGGTCGATTTGCCGCACCCCGACTCGCCGACCAGTCCGACCACTTCGCCGCTTTCGATCTCGATGTTGACGTCGTCGACGGCACGCACCACCTCCTCGCGGACGTTGGAGCCGAGCTTCTGGGCGATTCGCGCCGCCAGATCGAGGTGCTTGACGAAGTTCTTGGAAACGTTGCGGGTTTCCAGCATGGCGCTCATTCGGCGGCCTCCCGGTGCGGATGGAAGCACCGCACCTGGCGATCGGGAACCGGGGTGGTGATGCCGGGCACGCTGTCGCATTCGCCGGCGGCCCTGGGGCAGCGTTCCTTGAAGGCGCACCCCCCCGGCAGCCCCAACAGCGACGGCGTCATGCCGGGTATCTGATAGAGCCGGTGGCCGCGGGTGTTGTGGCCGGGAACCGAGCCCAGGAGCCCCACCGTATAGGGGTGGACCGGATGGTCGAGGACCGCATCCAGCGTGCCTTGCTCGACGATGCGCCCGGCGTACATGACGCAGATCTTGTCGGCCAGGCCGGCGACGACGGCGAGATCGTGGGTGATCCAGATCAGCGCCGTGCCGGTTTCCCGGCACAGTTTCTGCGCCTCGTGGAGAATCTGGCCCTGGATGGTGACGTCCAAGGCCGTGGTCGGCTCGTCGGCGACGATCAGGTCCGGCTTGTTGATCAGCGCGATGGCGATGGCGACGCGCTGGCGCATGCCGCCGGAGAACTGGTGCGGATAGGCGGCAAGGCGTTCGTCCGGCGACGGGATGCCGACCTGCCCCAAGGCGTCGCGGGCGCGCTGGCGGGCGGTCTCGCGGTCGACCTTGTCGTGGGCCAGGATGGTTTCGATCATCTGGGTGTCGATCCTGAGCACCGGGTTGAGGGTCATCATCGGATCCTGGAAGATCATCGCCATGCGGTTGCCGCGCAGCGCCCGCATGCGCTCCTCGCCGGCCGCCACCAGGTTCTCGCCCTGGAAAAGCACCTCCCCTTCGACGATCCGGCCGGGCGGATCGACCAGCCCGATGATCGAGAACCCGGTGACCGTCTTGCCGGACCCGGACTCGCCGACCAGGCCCATGACCTCGCCCTTGTCGACCGTGAAGGAGACGCCGTCGACCGCCCTGGCGACGCCTTCCTTGGTGAAGAAGTGGGTAGCCAGATCGCGGACTTCGAGAGTGTGGGGTTCGGACACCGGGAACGCCCCTATTTCTGGAGCCGCGGGTTGAGGACATCGCGCAACTGGTCGCCGACCAGGTTGATGCTGACGATGGTGATCAATAGCGCGACGCCGGGAAAGAAGCTGATCCAGTATTTCAGGCTCAGCATGTACTCGAACCCGTTGGCGATCAGCAGGCCCAGCGACGGCTCGGTGATCGGCAGGCCGACGCCGAGGAAGCTCAAGGTCGCCTCCAGCGAGATGGCGTGCGCCGTCTGCACGGTGACGACGACGATCAGCGGCGGCAGGCAGTTGGGCAGCAGGTGGCCGAACAGGATGCGCCGATGCGACAGCGCCAGGCAGGTGGCCGCCTCGACGTATTCCTTGCGGCGCTCGACCAGGGCCGAGGCGCGTACGGTGCGCGCATAGTAGGCCCATTGCACGACGACCAGGGCGATGATGATCTTGTCGACCCCCTTGCCGAGGATGGCGAGCAGGATCAGTGCCACCAGGATGGCCGGGAAACTCAGCTGGATATCGACGATGCGCATGATCAGGGTATCGACGCGGCCGCCGAAATAGGCGGCGATCAGCCCGAAACAGCAGCCGATGACCATGGCGATCAGGCCGCTCATGACGCCGACGCTCAAGGACGTCCTGAGACCGTAGAAGATGGCGCTCAACAGGTCGCGGCCGGCGCCGTCGGTGCCGAGCCAGAAGGTGACGCCGGTGAAACTCTCCGATGCCGGCGGCAAGCGGCTGTCCATGACGTCGACGGTGGCCAGGTCGTAAGGATCGGTCGGAGATATCCACGGCGCGAACAGACCGATGAAGATGATACCGGCGAGCACGACAAGGGCGGTGGTGGCCACCCGGCTTTCGAAGAAATCCGACAGGAATCGCCGAAACGGCGTTTCCACCTTGGCCGCGGCGGCGCCTCCGTCGAGGACCGCTTCATCGACACCGGGGTTCATCCCTTGACGTCCTGGATGCGGACCCGGGGGTCGAGGATCGAATAGAGAATATCGACCACCAGATTGATGAGGACGAACAACAACACCGTGATCATTAGATAGGCGACGACGACGGGGCGATCCAAATTCTGCACCGAATCGATCAACAGCTTGCCCATGCCGGGCCACGCGAAGACGGTTTCGGTCACGACGGAAAAGGCGATCAGGTTGCCGAATTCGAGTCCGATCACCGTGACCACCGGAATCAGGATGTTCTTCAGGACATGGACGAGAACCACGCGCGGCGCGCTCAATCCCTTGGCGCGTGCGAACTTGATGTAGTCCTGGTGCACCACCTCGCGGGTTCCGGCCCGCGACAGACGGATGACCAGGGAGATCTTGAACAGCGCCAGGTTGAGGGCCGGCATCAACAGATGCTGGAGGCCGTCCCAGGTCAGGAAACTGACCTGCAGGCCGAGAAAGGCGACCGTCTCCCCCCGCCCCGTCGACGGCAGCCATCCCATCATCACCGCGAACACCATGATCATCATCAGGCCGACCCAGAAGGTCGGCAGGCTGAAGCCGAGGATGGAACCGGCCATGATCGTCTTGCTGACCTTGGAAAAAGGCCGCAATCCCGCATAGACGCCCAGCGGTATGCCGAGAACGATGGCCAGGAACAGCGCCGCCAGGGCCAACTCGAAGGTGGCCGGGATGCGCTGGACAATGAGTTTCAAGGCCGGTTCGCCGAAAATGAACGACTTGCCGAGATCGCCCTTCAGGGCGTTCATCACGAAGAACCCGTATTGCTCGTGGATCGGCCTATCGAGGCCGAGGTCGCGGATCAACCGCTCGATTTCGGCCTGATCGGCTTCCGGATTGATCAGCATGTCGACCGGATCGCCGGCGATATTGACGCCGACGAAAACGATGAACGACATCACCAGCACCACGACGATGCTCTGCAACAGGCGGCGGATGACAAAAACCGACACGAACTAGGACCCCGCCAATCTCTTCGAAGAGGAAGGCCCGGCGGGCCGCATGAAAGCGGCCGCCCGCCGGGCTTAGTGGGCTACTCGGAATAAACTCCCGAGACGACCGTCGATTCGTCGGTGCGGGCCTTGAAGTTGATTCCCTTGCGTCCGGCCCAGGTGCTGACCTGGTAGTGCAACGGAATGATCCCGACATCGCTGATGGCGATCTCGGTGGCCTTGGCCAGGAGGTCCTGACGTGCCCCGTCGTCGACCGTCGATAACGCTTCCTCGACCAGCTTATCGACTTCGGCGTTGGAGTAGCGCCCACGGTTCGAGGCGCCGAAGCCGCGCGACTTGTCATAGGTGTGCAGCAACGATTTCAGCGGGGACGAGGCCTCGCCGGTGCCGGCGCCCCAGCCGACCAGGATAAAGCTGAATTCCGGCGTCTTGTCGGGCCCGCCCCGGGAGGCGCGCTTGAAGTAGACCGCCTTCGGCATGGTCTCGACCGCCGTCTTGATGCCGATCCGGGTCAACATCTGGGCGACGGCTTCGGCGATCTTGGCGTCGTTGATGTAGCGGTCGTTGGGCCCGTGGATGGTCAACTCGAAACCGTCCCCGACGCCGGCCGCTTTCAACAGGGCCTTGGCGCCGGCGGGATCGTACTCCAACGGTTTCAGGTTGGGGCTGACCCCGAAGAACCCCTTCGGCAGAAGCTGCCCGGCCTTGATGGCGATCCCTTCCATGACGCGCTCGACGATGGCGTCGCGGTTGATGGCCAGCGAAATCGCCTTGCGGACGCGCTGGTCCTGCAGCGGGCTGGCGATGGCACCGCCGCCCTTGGCCTTGACGAACGGCGAGTTCTTGCGCTTGTGGTCGATGTGCAGATAGATCACCCGGTTGGAGATGCTCTCCATGACGTTGAGCTTCGGCTCCTTCTTGAGGCGCGCGATATCGACGGTCGGAACGTTGTCGATGAAATCGACGTCGCCGGCCAGCAGCGCGGCGACCCGCGACGGAGCCGCCTTGATCGGTTTGATGATGATCTTCGTCCACTCGGGCTTTTCTCCCCAGTAGTCGTCGTTGCGCGAGTAAACCAGACGGTCGCCCGGCACCCATTCGACGAACTTGAAGACGCCGGTGCCGATCGCCGCCTTGCCGCTGTTGTAATCCTCGGTGGTGGCGCCCTCGCCGTGCTTCTTGGAGATGATGGAGAAGGTCGACATGTCGTTCGGCATCAACGGATAGGGCTTGGCCGTTTTGATGTGCACGGTGTGGCTGTCGATCTTGGTGATCGTCTTGCCTTTCAGGTAGGTGCCGAAGCTGGACGGGCTGTTGGGGACGTTCGGGGCGCGGCTGAAGGTGAAGACCACGTCGTCGGCCGTGAACGCCGAGCCGTCGTGGAACTTGACCCCCTTGCGCAGCTTGAACTCCCAGGTCAGGTCGTCGATCGCCTTCCACGAGGTGGCCAGGCCGGGCTTCAGGTTCTGCTTGTGGTCCGGCATTATCAACCGATCGAACACCTCGCGGGCCAGCGCGTTGTTCGGCGTCAGATTATGATAGTGCGGGTCGATGGACGAGGGCTCGGCCTTGAGGCCTACCCTCAACTCCTTGGCCGTTACCGACGCCGGCGCCGACATCAACAGCGCCGCTGCGATACCGGCAACGGCAATGGGTTTCAGGATATTCATAAGTTGGTTCCTCCCTGGATACTTCGGGTAATTCCGGCGCCCGCGTTATGCGTCGCGGGTCGACCCAAGTATCTTGGGACAAAAGCATTTCTCCGACAAGCCCCGTCTCGTTGAAGCGGGTTTAGCGGCCGCTGCCGATCTGCTATGACGAAGATTGGAGCACCCGACAGAGCGGAACGGAGCGAATGAACGACACCCCCTACCCGGTCGAACTGGAAGCGGTCGATATCGGCCCCTACAAGAACGGCAATACGGGCATCGATTACGTTACCACCTTCGACAGCGGCGAGCCCGGCCCGCACGTGATGGTCAACGCCGTCGTCCACGGCAACGAGCTGTGCGGCGCCATCACCTTGGATTTCCTGTTCCGCAACGAGGTCCGGCCGATGCGCGGCAAACTGACGCTGAGCTTCGCCAACCACGAGGCCTACAATCGCTTCAACCCCGCCGACCCGGGTGCATCGCGATACGTGGACGAGGATTTCAACCGCCTGTGGACGGCCGACGTGCTCGACGGCGAGCGCGACACCGCCGAGCTGCGTCGCGCCCGCCAGTTTCGACCGGCCGTCGACGCCGCCGACTACCTGCTCGATATCCACTCCATGCAACATCGCACCCCGCCGATCATGATCTGCGGTCCGCTGGAAAAAGGCCGCCAATTGGCCCGCGACATCGGCGCGCCGGTGCACGTGGTCAGTGACGAGGGACACGCCGCCGGCAAACGCATGCGCGATTACGCCGGGTTCGGCGACCCCGAGAGCCCCAAGA
>CAYFMP010000075.1:7683-18588 GCA_964344215.1 uncultured Thalassospiraceae bacterium
GGAGAAAAGCAGCGCCGACGTCGCCAAGGACGTGACGTTGCGGTTTCTCCGTCACTACCACGTCATCGACCCCGGGTTCGCGGTCGACCACCTGTCGCCCGAACCGCTGGAACCGCAGAAGATGATCGAGGTGTCGGAACCCGTCACCATCAAGACCGACGAATTCCGTTTCGCCGACGACTACATTGGGCTCGAGGTGATCGCCGAGGCCGGTACCGTGATCGGCTGGGACGGCGACGAGGAGATCCGCACCCCTTACGACGACTGCGTCCTGGTCATGCCGTCGAGGCGCCTGCGCAAGGGTGAATCGGCGGTGCGGCTGGGCCGCCAGATCGGGTGAGCGGAAAGCGGCCGGTCTTGCGGTCCGTTCAGCCGGCGTCGGAGTCGTCGGTTCCGTAGAGGTTTGCCCGATGGTTCCAATCCTGCCGGAAGTTGCCGGCCAGGATCTGCGCAACTTCGCCGCCGTCGCCGAACAGCGGCAGGATCAAGCGCTCCCAACAGACGTCGGTAGCGCCGCTGGTCAACGTCGTTTGCACCCGGTGCAGCGTGTAACAGGGGCGTCCGGTCTCAACCACGTCGCGGTACACTTTCATGAAGTGCATGACCGGTATGGCTTCGAGGCTGGAAAGCAGGCTGCCGGTCATGTCGCGGCCGAATACCTCGGCGATGGCCGACCCGTAGTGGCGGTAGCGGAAATCCAGCCCCCCGTCGATGACCTCAAGCCACATGACGTTGCCGACGACCGCGTCGAGAGCGGACAGTTCGATATCGCCGGCCGGCGGCTGGCCGCCGCCTTCGCCCATCGAACGCCAGTGCTCGAGAATTGGGTAGAGCCCGGAGTCCGGACCGACATGATTTTCCACATCATGGGAGATGTAGAATTCGAAAGATTGGTTCATGTAGCTGATTGATCTTCTGGAATCTTCCCCCGGAGCGGTGGAATTCTACTGCGGATCGAAAATCCCATTCAACTTGTATCGCGGGGGTGAATAAATCGGCATGGGTTTAAGTGCGTTCTGCCGGATTTCGCGTTATCCTGAATGCCCGTTCGCCTTCGTTCGGTTGTCTGGGCGGGCGGGCGGTCGAAATTGCGGCGGATTGAAAGCGAGCCGAGATATGGAAAAGGCACTGTTCGGAGCCGGTTGCTTTTGGGGCGTCGAGGAGACGTTCCGGGGCGTCGACGGGGTCGTCGAGACGGCCGTCGGCTACAGCGGCGGCACGCTGAAGAACCCGACCTACCACAACGTCTGCACCGGCCGGACCGGGCACGCCGAAGTGGTCGAAGTGAGGTTCGACCCGTCGCGGGTTTCCTACGAACAGCTGCTCAAGGTGTTCTGGGGATGTCACGACCCGACCACGATGAACCGCCAGGGGCCCGACATCGGCACCCAGTACCGCTCCGCCCTCTTCTTCCGCTCGCCCGAGCAGGAAGCCGCCGCCCGCGCCTCCAAAGCGGCCGAACAACAGCGGACGCAGCGTGAAATCGTCACCGAGATCAAACCCGCCAAGGCCTTCTACATGGCCGAGGATTATCACCAGCAATACGTCGAGAAACGCCGTCGCGGCCTGTTCTCGGCCTGAGTGGAGGGCCGGGCTCGAATGGAAATCGACATTATCATCGATACGGTTTGCCCGTGGTGCTACATCGGCAAGCGCCGTTTCGAGCAGGCGCTGAGCTTGAGGCCCGGCCTCAAGGTCGAAGCCAACTGGCGGCCCTTCCTGTTGAACCGCGAAATGCCGGCCGAGGGCATCGACCGCAACGTCTACCTGACCCGCAAGTTCGGCAGCGAGGCCCGGGTCCGGCGTATCTACGGTGCCATCGGCGAGGTCGGCCAATCGGTCGAGATCAACTTCGCCTTCGATCGCATCGACCGCACCCCCAATTCGGTCGATTCGCACCGCATGATCCGCTTCGCGGAACGCCACGGCGACGCCGATCGGACGGTCGAGCGGTTGTTCGTCGAGTTCTTCGTCAATGGCCGCGACATCGGCAAGCTCGACGTCCTGCTCGAAGTCGGCGAGGACCTGGGGCTCGACCGCGATGAACTTCGCGCCTACCTGGAGAGCAGCAAGGACGTCAAGCTGATCCACCAGGAGAACAACCGCGCCCACCAACTCGGCGTCAACGGCGTGCCGTCGTTCGTCTTCAATAAGCAGTTCGTGATTTCCGGCGCCCAGGAACCGCAGGTGTTGGCCTGTATGCTGGACGCGGCGTCGGCAGCCGACGCCGCCTGAGCGGCGGATTTCAGGCCCCCTTCCCGGTCCGGCCGGTCTAAGGCGCGGCGGCGATCTCGGCCAGCTTCTTGACCAGGGTGCGGACGCCTTCGAAGCGCCCATCCGCATCGTCCCAACTGCGCCGGTAGACCAGCTTGTGGTCGGGACGCAGCTTGGAGGTGCCCTGCTGCTGGTTGAGAAAGGCGACGAGGCCGGCCGGGTTGGCGAAGTCGTCGTTGTGGAACGAGACGACGGCGCCGTTGGGCCCGGCCTCGACCTTGGCGACGCCGGCTTGCCTGCACAGGTTCTTCAACCCCACCGTCTTCAACAGGTTGTCGGCCTCTTCCGGCAGCGCTCCGAAGCGGTCGATCAGTTCGGCGGCGAAGGCGTCGATCTCGTCCGGGTCGTTGAGCCAGGCGATGCGGCGATACAGTCCCATGCGGACGGTCAGGTCTGAAACGTAGGCCTCCGGGATCAGCACCGGCATGCCGATCGAGATCTGCGGGCTCCAGTCGGGCTCGCCGCCGTCGCCGCTCTCGAGGCCACGCGCCTCGGCCACCGCTTCTTCCAGCATCTGCTGGTAAAGCTCGATGCCGACCTCGCGGATATGCCCCGATTGCTCCTCGCCGAGCAGGTTGCCGGCGCCGCGGATGTCGAGGTCGTGGCTGGCCAGCGAAAAGCCGGCTCCCAGCGTATCCAACGAGTGCATCACTTCTAAACGCTTTTCTGCTGCCGCCGACAGTTTCTGCCTGGGCGGCAGCGTCAGGTAGGCGTAGGCCCGGGTCTTCGAGCGCCCGACCCGGCCGCGCAACTGGTAGAGTTGGGCGAGGCCGAACATGTCGGCGCGGTGAATGACGATGGTGTTGACCGACGGCAGGTCGAGTCCCGATTCGATAATGTTGGTGGAGACCAGGACGTCGAAGGCGCCGTCGTAGAACCTGGAGACCGTGTCCTCCAGTTCCCTGACCGCCAAGCGGCCGTGGGCGACGGCGATCTTGGCTTCTGGCACCAAATCCCTGAGCTGCCCCTCGACGCGTGCGAGGTCGGCGATGCGCGGGCACACGTAGAAGGTCTGCCCGCCCCTGTACTGTTCGCGCAGGATGGCCTCGCGGACGACGACCGGGTCGTAAGGCAGCACGTAAGTGCGCACGGCCAGGCGGTCGACCGGCGGTGTCGCGATCAGGCTCATCTCGCGCAGGCCCGTCAGCGCCAATTGCAGGGTGCGCGGGATCGGCGTCGCGCTCAGCGTCAGCACGTGGACGTCCGCTTTCAGTTTTTTCAGATTCTCCTTGTGGGCGACGCCGAAGTGCTGCTCCTCGTCGACGACCAAAAGGCCGAGGTCGCGAAACCGCACGTCCTTGGCGAGCAGCGCATGGGTGCCGATGACGATGTCGACGGTGCCGTCGGCCATGCCGCGCTTGGCTTCCTTGGCCCGCTTGGCGCCGACCAGCCGCGACAACTGCTCGATACGCACCGGAAAGCCGGCGAAGCGCTCGGCGAAGACGGTGTGGTGCTGGCGGCTGAGCAGCGTCGTCGGCACGACGACGGCGACCTGCTTGCCTTCGAGCGCGGTGGCGAAGGCGGCGCGCAGGGCGACCTCGGTCTTGCCGAAGCCGACGTCGCCGCAGATCAGGCGGTCGGTCGGCCGGCCCTCGGTCAGGTCGGCCATGGTGTCGGCGATGGCGCGGGCCTGGTCGTCGGTCTCGACGAACGGGAAACCGGCGCAGAACTCGTTGAACAGTCCTTCGTTGACGGTGACCCTGGAGGCAGGCCTCAGCGCCCGCGCCGCCGCCACCCGGATCAGCTCGTCGGCCATCTCGCGGATGCGGTCCTTCAAGCGCGCCCGGCGCGCCTGCCAGGCGGCGCCGCCCAAGCGGTCGAGCTGGGCGCCGGCCGTCTCCGAGCCGTAGCGCGACACCATCTCGATGTTTTCGACCGGCAGGAACAGTTTGTCGCCACCGGCGTAGATCAGGCGCAAGCAGTCGTGCGGCGCATCGCCGACCTCGATGGTGTGCAGTCCGTCGAACTGGCCGATGCCGTGGTCGACGTGGACGATGAGGTCGCCCTCGCCGAGCGACGACGCCTCGGCGATGAAGTTCTCGGCCCGGATGCGCCGCTTGGCGGGGCGGTTGAGGCGATCGCCGAGGATGTCCTGTTCCGTAACCAGCGCCAGGCCGTCGGCGGCGAAGCCGGTTTCCATGGCGGCGACGACCAGGGCGATCGCGCTCTCCGGCAGCGCTGCCGCTTCCCGCCAGTCTTCGACCGGCCTGACGTCGCCGACCTCGTGCTCGTCGAGAACGCCCTTCAAGCGCTGGCGCGATCCTTCGGTGAAGGCGGCGACAACGACCCGCCGGCCGGAGCGCTGCTGCTCGGCGACGTGGTCGCGCAGCGCATCGAAGACGTTTTCGTCGGGGCGTACCCGGATGTCGGAGAAATCGCGCCCCGGCCGGCCGCCGGCGTCGATGGCGCCGGCGGTTCCGTCTGGCGGGGTGAACGGCGAGAGTTGCCCGAGCGCCCGGCCGGCCAGCCGTTCGTCCCACTCGGCGACGTCGAGATAGAGGGTTTCGGGGCGGATCGGATGGTAGACGGTGTCGGCGGCGGTCCGCTCCGGCTTCGAGAATTCCAATCTGGCCGCGTAGTATTCGGCGATCAGCTCGAAGCGGGCGTCGCGCGCCTCCTCGGCCTGGTGGGCGAGCACGATGACGGCGTCGGGCAGGTAGTCGAGCAGCGTCTCCAGACGTTGGTGGAACAGCGGCAACCAGTGCTCCATGCCGACGTGGCGGCGGCCGGCGCTGACCGCCCCGTAGAGCGGGTCGTCGTCGCCGGACGTCCCGAACAGCACCCGGTAGCGGGAGCGGAAACGCGACACCGCGGCCTCGTCCAAGGGCACCTCGCTGACCGGCTTCAGAACCACCCGATCGATCCCGGCCTCGCCGAGCGTGCGCTGGCTGGCCGGGTCGAAGGCACGCACCGTTTCCAACTCGTCGCCGAAGAAATCGAGCCTGAGCGGCGCCTCGGCGCCGGTCGGGAAGATATCGACGATGCCGCCACGCACCGCGTATTCGCCGGGTTCCATGACGGTCTGGGCGGCGCCGTAGCCGTGGCGGTCGAGGAATTCGGTCAGGGCCGCCGGGTCGACCGAGCGGCCGGTTTCGAGATCGAACGTCGCCGCCGCGAACGAGGCGCGCGACGGCACCCTTTGTAGGAGCGCCGACACCGTGCTCAGCACGATACGTCCCCCCGCGTCGTCGGCCGGGCGGCCCCCTGCCCGTTCCTCGGGCCCATCCGTTGCCAAGCGAATGAGGGTGTCGATGCGGCGGCCGGCGATGTCGCTCTGCGGCGAAGCGCGGTCGTACGGCAGGCAGTCCCAGGCCGGGAATTCCAGGCGGTCCAAGTCGGGAGCGAAGAAGGCGAGCGCATCGGCCATGCGGGCCATCGAGGCATCGTCGCGGGCGACGTAGAGCACGTCGCGCATCCCGCCGCAGACCGCCGCCAGCACCAGGGCGTCGAAGCCGGCCGGGGCGCCCCCGATGGTCGTGGTGGCGGTGCGGCCGGCGGCGGCGTCGAATGAATGCGCCGCCAACGCGGGCGCGACGAACGGCGTTTTTGCGGCTCTAGGGCTCATGGGCGAAGGAAATCAGCGCCGCCATGACGTCGTGATCGACGCGGTCCGGCACCGGCGCGCGGCCGGTTATCCAGTCGTAGAGGTCGTTGTCGCTTTCGGCGAGCAACGCTTCGAAACGGTCGAGCTGCGCTTCGCTCAACTCGGCGATGCGGGCCTCGGCGAAGCGGCCGAGCAGGATGTCGTTCTCCTTCATGCCGCAGTGGCGGCTCTGGAACAGCAGTTTCTTGCGGCGCGCGTCCACTCCGCCTCTCCCGGTCGTGCGTGAGCCGTAGGATTCCCCGGCGTCTTAGCACCTTTGACGGGATCGCGTCACGCCCGGCGAACCCCGATCAACGATAGGCTTGGTGCGGCGGGCCGAAGCCGGGTAGGATGCGGGCTCGGTTTTGGCAGTCGATTGGCAAGGGAGGAGCGGACCGATGTCCGAAGATACGTCCTCTGAGGCCTACGTCGATACGGAATTCGTCGATTTCTGGAACGAGATTCTGGTTCCGAAGTTCATCGAGTTCAAGCATGTCCTGGTCGACGGCTTGACCCATCACAGCGCCGCCATTTTCCCCAGTCTCAAGGTCGAGGAAGGCGACAACGTGCTCGACATCGGCTGCGGCTTCGGCGATACCGCCATCCAATTGGCCCGCCGCGTCGGCCCGGAAGGGAGCGTGCTCGGCGTCGATTGTTGCGACGCCTTCATGGCGTACGGCATCAGGGAAGCGGCCGAACAAGGCCTCGACAACGTCTCGTTCGCCAACGGCGACGCGCTCTTCATGAAGTTCGAGCCGGAATACGATTTCGTGTTCTCGCGCTTCGGCACCATGTTCTTCTCGAACCCGGTGGCGGCGCTCAGGAACATGCGCACGGCCCTGAAGCCGGGCGGCGTCGTCACCCATATCGTGTGGCGGGCGCCGGAAGACAATCCGTGGCTCAGCATGGCCAAGGACATCGTGCTGCGGTTCCTGCCGCCGCCCGGCGACGACGCGCGGACCTGCGGCCCCGGCCCGTTCTCCATGGCCAACCGGGAGATGGTGACGGGCATGATGAAGTCGGCCGGCTACGAAGAAATCGAGTTCCAGCGGGTCGACGCGCCGGTGCTGATCGGCCGCACCGTCGAGGACGCCATCGATTTCCAGCTGGCGCTGGGCCCGGCCGGCGAGGTTTTCCGCGAGGCCGGCGACGAGGCCGAAGCCAGGCGCGCCGACATCGAGGCGGCGCTGGCCGAGGCCATCGAGGTCCAGAAAACGGAAGCCGACGGCATCGTCATGGACTCGTCGTCGTGGGTGATTTCGGCAACCAACCCGGGTTAATAATCGTTACTCTTGATGTAACGCGTAACACCCCCCTATACTGACCGATGATTCAGGGTTTCAAGGACAAGGATACCCGCGCCTTGTTCTCCGGACGCCCGTCGAAGAAGCATCGGCCGTTCCGGGACCAGGCCGAAAAACGCCTCACCGTTCTCGACAGCGCCGAGCGCCTGGAGGATTTGGCGGCGTTGCCGAGCAATCGGCTCGAGGCCTTGAGCGGCAACCGCAAGGGCCAATACAGCATCCGTATCAACAGACAATGGCGGGTATGCTTCAGGTTGGGCGACAACGGCCCTTTCGATGTCGAAATTGCCGATTATCATTGAGTAAGGAGGTTCGAGCGATGAGAAACCGGATGCGTCCCGTCCATCCCGGCGAAATCCTGGCCGACGAAATGACCGAGCGGAATTTAAGCGCCCGCGCCTTCGCCCGCCAGCTCAAGGTGCCGGCCAACCGCGTCACCGCCATTCTCAAGGGACAGCGCTCGGTGACGGCCGATACCGCGCTCAGGTTCGCCCGTTTTTTCGGGACCACGCCCGAATTCTGGCTGAACCTGCAACAGCGTTACGATCTCAGGACGGCAGAGATCGAACACGGCCGGGCCATCGAACGCGAGGTCAAGCCCGCCGCAGCGTGAGAAGGTATCCTTTTTTCCGACGACGGGCCGGTCGCGGGCCAAAGCCGGCAAGGCCCGGAAAACAGAAGCCGACGGCGTCGTCATGGACTCGTCGTCGTGGGTGATTTCGGCAACCCACCCGGGGTGAGGGACTCGGCTCGCGGGGCGGCCGCTCTCGGAGAGGTCCGCTGCTATCCCGAGAGCGGGCTTTGCGCGCATTGCCGCCATGTCCGCTTCTACCCGTCATCGAATATTCGATATCGATAAATTATGATATGTTTCGAAACGCTGCGGATATATAAATCCAGGTAGAATTTCATCATCGATAATTGACCTCACAGGACGCTGGCCGAAACACCACTATTTCAAAAAAGAGGAAAGGTGAAGGCATCTTGAGCAGAGTGTCTGGGGAAATGAAACGATCCGTTTCCACGGGTCGCCGTTATTGGCTGGTCGGACTGATTCTCGCCGCCGGCGTATTCATTTCCTATGAATCCTACAAATTCATCAAGGCAGCCGACTTTGCGGAAGCCAGGCGTACGTTCGAGGAAAGAGCGACGGACCGACTGAGGTCGGTTGGGCATCTCATCACCACGCAACATGAAGTTATCCATTCCGTCGTTGGCCTTTTCGATGCCTCGCAGCATGTGGACCGCGGGGAGTTTAAAATTTTTCTGGACTCGGTGCTGTATCAGGCGCCAGCCGTTCAAGCGTTGGAATGGATCCCGAGGGTCGCCGCTTCCGAACGGCCGGCGTACGAAGCGGCAGGACGGGAAGACGGCTTTCAGGGCTTCCAATTCACCGAGCTTTCGGGTGATGGAGAGGTCATCCGCGCCGGGCCGCGAGGCGAATACTTTCCCGTTTATTTCGTCGAACCGTACCAAGGCAATGAGAGGGCCCTCGGGTTCGATCTTGGATCGAATCCGGCCCGTCGGACCGCCCTGGAAAATGCGCGGGATACAGGCGATCATGCCGTCAGCGAGAGGATCGAGTTGATCCAAGGCGGGGCCGGTGTCGTGATGTTTGCACCGATCTACCGCGTCGGCCAACCGAAAGAGACCGTTTCGCAGCGACGCCAACATCTGCGCGGCTTCGCTGTTGGCGTGTTCAACATCGAGGAGATGGTGGAACGCGCTTTCGAAATGAGGCGAAGTCTTCACAGTGCCGCCGGCATCGACGTTTATTTGTACGATGACAATGCCGCCCGGGGGCGGCAGCTTCTTTATTTCCACAGTTCCCGAGCACGGGCCAAAAAAATAGAGCCGGTTTCGACAAGGGCGGAAGCGGAAACCGGGCCGCACTTGACCAGTTCCTTCTCCTTTGGGGATCGGACTTGGACGCTCCTCGCCAAGCCCGTGCGGCCGGATTTCGGCGTCGGCGTTTCATGGGTGACGTGGAGCGCCGCGTTGCTGCCCACCCTGCTTGCCGTGGCGCTCGCGGCTTATCTCCTCACGCTGTTCGGTCGATCCCGCCGTCTGGAACAAGAGATCACCGAGCGCAAGCGGGCCGAGGAATTGGCGAGGACGAATGAGGCGCGGCTCAATGAAGCTCAGCGGATCGCCCATGTCGGGAGCTGGGAGCGCGATATCGTAACGGGAAAATGCCAGTGGTCGGACGAGCTCCGCCGCATCTTCGACCTCAATCCCGATGACGCCGAAATGGACTACGAGACGATGCTGTCCCTGGTTCATCCCGATGACGTGGAGCCCTTGAAGGAAGCCATCCGACGCTCACTCGAAGAGAACGAGCCTTTCGAGATGGAATACCGCATCGTCCGGCCCAACGGCGAAGTGCGCACCGTTCTCTCGGAGGGCGAAGTCACGTTCGATGAAGACGCAAACCCGATACGCATGTTTGGTACCCTCCACGACGTCACCGAGCGCAAGTGGGCTGAAGATTCCCTCAAGGCCTCCGAGGCTCGATTGGCCGGAATCCTCGATATCGAGCCGGAGGCCGTGATCGCCATCGGTGCCAAGATGAACATCCGTCTTTTCAACCAAAGCGCCGAGCGCATCTTCGGCTATGACGCGGATGACGTCATTGGGCGACCTTTGGATATATTGATGCCGGAACGCTTCCGGGACGCGCATCGCAAACACGTAGCGGAGTTCGACCGTTCCGAGGACACCTACCGCCTCATGGACCAACGCCAGGATATTGTGGGTCTCAGAAAGGACGGCACGGAGTTTCCGGCCTCGGCATCCGTATCCAAACTTGAAATCAATGGGGAAATGATAAACACCGTCTTGTTGCAGGACATAACCAAAAGGAAAGAAGCCGAGAAAGACCTGCTCGACGCAAAAAAAGAGGCGGAGAGGGCAAGTTACGCCAAGTCCGAATTTCTGGCCGCCATGAGCCATGAGTTGCGGACGCCGCTGAACGCCATTCTCGGTTTCGCCGACATCCTCAGCCAACAGTACTTCGGGCCGATCGAAGACAAATACCGGGAATACGCCGAGGACATCCAGTTGAGTGGGGAGCACCTGTTGTCGCTGGTCAACGACATCCTCGATCTCTCGACCATCGAAGCCGGCAAGCAATCCCTGGTCAAGGTGGCGTTGTCCACCGAGGAAATTGTCGCCGAGTGCGAGAAGATCGTCCAAGACAAGGCGCGTTCCAAAGGCATCGAGCTGGTTACCGAGGTTCCCGAAGACCTCCTGCCCCTTTACGCCGACAGGCGGGCGGCAAAGCAAATCCTTCTCAACCTGCTTTCCAATGCCGTCAAGTTCACGCCCGAAGGCGGCAAGATCACGGTATCGGTGAAGGCGTCGAAACGGAACACGACATTCATGGTCTCCGATACGGGCAAGGGCATACCGGCCGAGAGACTGCCGAAACTGACGGATCCCTTTACCAGGGCCGATCCGATCCCTATCTGGCCGAGAAGGGCTGGGGTTTGGGCCTGGCGATCACCAAGTCCCTGACCGACCTCCATGATGGCAAACTGGACATCGAGAGCGCCGTCGGCAAGGGAACCACCGTGACGGTGACGCTGCCCAACGGCGAATCCTGAATAGAATCTGAAATCCGACTAAGGCCCGCTCCGGCTCACAGCCGGACCTCAGACCCATCGACGGATGACGCCCACTTTCGGGGGTAATACCAGCCGACATTAACACTGACCTGTGTGGGCCCATTTTCGCATTCCGATG
>CAYFMP010000076.1:0-18426 GCA_964344215.1 uncultured Thalassospiraceae bacterium
TGGTGCAGGCCAGGGTGTTGGCGCCGTCGATGTTGAAGGCGCACGACCCGCAGACGCCCTCGCGGCACGAGCGCCGGAATGTGAGCGTCGAGTCCATCTCGTTCTTGATCTTGATCAGCGCGTCCAAAACCATCGGTCCGCACTTGTCGAGATCGACCTCGAAGATATCGAGCCTGGGGTTGTCGCCGGAATCCGGGTCGTAGCGGTAGACCTTGAAGTTCCTGACCCGGGTGGCGCCAGCCTCGGCGGCGAAGGTCTTGCCGGGGCGGACCTTGGAATTGGCGGGGAGATTGAATTCGACCATCTGCCTGCTCTTCGGTTCCTCTAATAGACCCGCGCCTTGGGCTCGATGTAATCGACCTCGTCGGTCAGGGTATAGTCGTGGACCGGCCTATAGCCCAGCTTCACGCCCCCCTTGTCGTCGATCCAGGCCAGCGTATGCTTCATCCAGACGTCGTCGTCGCGCTCGGGATAGTCCTCGTGGGCGTGGGCGCCGCGACTCTCGGTCCGGGCCTCGGCCGAGTACAGGGTGGCTTTCGCGCATGCCATCAGGTTGTCCAGCTCCAGGGCCTCGACCAGGTCGGAGTTCCAGATCATCGAGCGGTCGCCGACCCGGAGGTCGGGAAGGCGGCGGGCGATCCCGTCGAGGCGCTCGACACCGCCTTTAAGGACGTCCGAGGTCCGGAACACGGCGGCGTCGTCCTGCATGCAGCGCTGCATCTCGAGACGGATTTCGGCGGTCGACGTAGCGCCCGCCGCATGGCGCGCCCGGTCCAGCCGCGACAGCGCGAACTCCGCCGAATCGGCCGCCATCGGCGGCAACTGATCGCCCGGCTTGACCAGTTCGGCCGCCTTCAGGGCGGCGGCGCGGCCGAATACCACGAGGTCGAGAAGCGAGTTGGTGCCGAGCCGGTTGGCGCCGTGCACCGAAGCGCAGGCGCATTCGCCGATCGCCATCAGCCCGGGCGCGATGGCGTCCGGGTCGTCGTCGGTCGGGCGCAGGACCTCGCCATGGTAGTTGGTCGGAATGCCGCCCATGTTGTAATGCACGGTCGGCAGCACCGGAATCGGTTCGCGGGTGGCATCGACGCCGGCGAAGATCTTGGCCGATTCGGTGATGCCGGGCAGCCGGGCATGCAGGATGTCGGCGCCGAGGTGCTCCAGGTGCAGGTGGATATGGTTGCCGTCGTCGCCGATGCCGCGGCCCTCGCGGATCTCCACCGTCATGGCGCGGCTGACGACGTCGCGGCTGGCCAGGTCCTTGGCGGTCGGCGCGTAACGTTCCATGAAACGCTCGCCGCTCGAATTGGTCAGATAGCCGCCCTCGCCGCGCGCCCCTTCGGTGATCAGGCACCCCGACCCGTAGATGCCGGTCGGGTGGAACTGGACGAACTCGTGATCCTGCAAAGGAAGGCCGACACGGGCGACCATGCCGTTGCCGTCGCCGGTACAGGTGTGGGCCGAGGTGCACGAGAAATAAGCCCGTCCGTAACCGCCGGTGGCGAATACCACGAGGTGGGCCTGGAAGCGGTGAATGGTGCCGTCGTCGAGGTTCCAGGCGACGACGCCCTGGCAATCGCCGTCGGCGTTCATGATCAGGTCGATGGCAAAGTACTCGACGAAGAACTCGGCGTTGTGGCGCAGGCTCTGCTGATAGAGCGTGTGCAGGATGGCGTGGCCGGTGCGGTCGGCTGCGGCGCAGGCGCGCTGCACCGGGGCCTCGCCGAAGTTGCGCATGTGGCCGCCGAACGGGCGCTGGTAGATCTTGCCGTCGTCGGTGCGCGAGAACGGCACCCCGTAGTGCTCGAGTTCGTAGATCGCCGGCACTGCCTCGCGACACATGTATTCGATGGCGTCCTGATCGCCGAGCCAGTCGGCGCCCTTGACGGTGTCGTACATATGCCAGCGCCAGTCGTCCTCGGCCATGTTGCCCAGCGCGGCGCTGATTCCGCCTTGGGCGGCGACGGTGTGGCTGCGGGTCGGGAAGACCTTGGTGATGCAGGCCGTCTTCAAGCCGGCCGTCGCCATGCCCAGCGTCGCCCGCAGGCCGGCACCGCCGGCGCCGATGACGATGACCTCGTATTTGTGATCGGTGATGTCGTACGCCTTCGGCATCCGGGCTCAGCCTCCGAACGCCAGCTTGAGGACCGCGAAGGAAGACGCCGCACCGAACAGCACGGCGGTGAACTTGGTGACGATGATGGCGGTGACCTTGGCCGTCTCGTTGTGCACGTAGTCCTCGAGAATGACCTGCAGACCCATGCTGCCGTGGTGGAACATGACGACGATCAACAGGATCAGCAGCACCGGATTCGAGTGCGCTCCGACCCATTCCTTGAACTGAGCGAGATCGGCGCCGACCAGTCCAATCGCCGAATAGACGAACCACAGCGACAACGGCACCAAGGCCAGCGCCCCGAGGCGCTCGGCCCACCAGTGGCCGGCCGCGTCGTTGGTCGAACCGAGGCCGCGGGCGCGGCCCAGGGGGGAGCGCAGTTCCATCAGAAGACCCCCGCCGCCGCGTAGGCCCCGATGAAGGTGAGGCCGGTCATGGCGACCGAGAACGCCACCACCGTCCAGCCGCTGGTCGTGAGCTTGTCCATCTCGTATCCCCAGCCGGCGTCCCAGGCCAGGTGCCGGAGGCCGTTGGCCAAGTGATAAAAGAGCGCGAAGGTCAACCCGAGCAGGATCAGTTGCCCGAACCACGAGCCCAACAACGACTGCGCCAAGGCGAACGCCTCTTCGCCGTAGCTGGCGGCTAGTACCCACTGCGCCAGGAGCAGGGCGCCGCCGGCCAGGGCAACGCCGGTCAGACGATGCGTAATCGACAGGATCGAGGTGATCTGCGGCCGGTAGACCTGGAGGTGTGGCGAGAGAGGCCGTTTTCCTTTAGGCATGGGGCTGACACCTCTGGACAGGCTTCGGGAACGCTCGATTCAATTGGTAAACGGACGGCCAATTGAAGTCAACGGCAGCGCCGCTTGAGACGCGGGATAACGTATTGGATTCGAACAATCTTCGAATTCGGTGTGTGCCGAGTTGTGGATAAGCTGTTGGCGGAATGTGAAAACAGCGGCCAGTTATGCACAGATAAATGGCATTTCGCCCATGTTCCACATTGAAATCACCAAACGATGTTTTCATCATCAACCCTGCACGCGAGAGCGTCGAAGCGGTTCATCGGCACGGCCAATGGTGGCGCCTTCGGGTTAAGCGATTGTTCGGACCGGCGGGCCGCCCTGAGGGGAAGCCGGTGCGCAAGCGCTGGTCGAACCGAGGGAAGGCGATCGGGCGGGCGGCGAGCGGGTTTCCCGCTTCGGCGATCGTCCGGGAGCCGGCAAAAGCCTCGTTCACAGCGAGGCGGACCTTTCGCGGATCGGTCGATCTCCCTGGTGGGGACGGACCGGCTCCGTGAAGCGGCGGACTTTCAGACCGGTTTTGGCCGGTCGGGGTACGACGCAAATGGGACGATGCGGCGACTTGGTTCCAGGACGCCGCGGCGGCCCAGGGGCTTCTGCCCCGCTGGGTCTAGCCGGACGATGGTTTCCGCCATCGCCCGGTGAACGCCCGAAGGTTCGTTCGTGAAACAGGTTTTTTGCTGCGACGGGCGGCGGAAAGGGGGGGATGGCAACCGAACTTCCTGGAAACGGCCCACACCCATCTCTCCGGCGGATGGTCTCTGCCCAGGGTACGTCCACGGAGGAGGGGTGAAGCGAGAAGCCGCTTTCACGTGCACGGAGCCTGGCCGGCTCCAAGAGGTGTCAGGAGTGCTGTCTCGGCGGCGCATTACGCGGGTTTCCCAGGACCTGCGATCCTGACACCTCTTTTATTAGCAAAGGCCGGAATCCCTGACAACAATATTTTGTGAGTTCTATCGGTTTCTCGTCTAGATAATGGATAGGATGCCCGTCGCCCGGGATTCATCCGAATCTATCCTTGGCGGCGGTCGAATCTATACTGGCGCGATGCCTCGGCACTTCCCTGTTGTCGTCGATACCACCCTTGCCGGACGCACCTGGAGTTGATAATTGAGGTATCATAGTATCGATCTGGACGGCGGCCGGGGGACATGGCCGGGGCGAAGTCGGGGATCAAGCGATGTCGAAGACAAAAGGCGTCTTCTGGCGGTACGAGGGACCGACCTGGTTGGTGGCGTTGGCCATCTTCGCGGGCTGGTTCGGCCTCGTCTGGTACCACGCCGATATCCCATGGTTCGTTCTATGGGGCGCCGGCGGACTTATCGCCGCCTGGCACAACTCCCTGGTCCACGAGAGCGTTCACAATCTGAAGAGCGTCCCGCGGTGGCTGCGCCTGGCCGTCGTGTTGCCGCCGCTGGGCGTTTGGTACCCGTACTTCGTCTATTTCCGTTTCCATACCACCCACCACAACGACGTCAACCTGACCGATCCGGCCCGCGACCCGGAATCGTTCTATTTCAGCCAGGCCGACTGGCGGCGCCTGAACCCGCTCGTCAAAAGCCTGATGATCGCCAATCAGACCTTCGTCGGCCGCATGGTATTGGGGCCGCCGCTGGCCGTCTGGCAGTTGTATTCGGGTGAAGGCCGCCGCCTGTTGGGCGGCGATCGGGAAAACGCCGCAGCCTGGCTCGCCCACGCCTGCGGATTGGCGGTCCTGTTCGGCTTCGTCTCCGGCGTCGCCGGCCTGCCGTGGTGGCAATACCTGTTGTTGTTCGCTCACCCCGGACTGGCCTTGACCATGGTGCGGTCGTTTTACGAGCACCGGGCCGGCGATACCCCCGAACAGCGGGTGGCCAGCGTCGAGTCCGGCCCGTTCTGGAGCCTGCTTTTCCTCAACAACAACCTGCATATCGTTCACCACCTGCAGCCGTCGATGCCATGGTACGAGATCCCCGGCTACTACCGGGACCACCGCGAGGAACTCGGGCGACTGAACGGCGGCTACGTCTTGAAGGGTTACGGCGAGGTCATCGGCCGCTATCTGCTGCGACCGACATTTACGCCGGTCCATCCGACCCTTTGAACGGCCGGACAGCAAGGTGTCAGGCGCGGCGCGGCATCAACACCGTGTAGTCGAAGTCGAGTACGACCGAAGCGTCGTAGGCGCCGTCGGCATCGCGATCCGGAAAATCGTCACACGCGCGGTCCTTGACCGCCACCGTACGCAGCCTGAGCGCGCCGATTCCGTCGCCGCCCGACAGTTCGGTTTTCTCCAGAACCTCGCTCCAGGCATACACGGTGTCGCCGCCGAAGCACGGCGCCACGTGACGGCCGCCGTTGATGGCAACAATACGGAACGCGTTGGCGAGGCCATTGAACGAGAGCGCCCGCGCCATGCTGATGATATGGCCGCCGTAGACGATGCGCCGCCCGAAACGTCCGTCCTTCTCGGCGTGCTGGTTGAAGTGCACCCGCGCCGTATTCTGGAAAAGCCGCGCCGCCATCATGTGTTCGGCGTCCTCGATGGTAACGCCGTCGACGTGGTCGATGCGTTGGCCGGGCTGGTAATCGTCCCACAGCGACCGGCTGCCGGCCTGCGCCGGATCGTACCCGGAAAGGTCGAGCCTGGCCGGTACGGCCAGGTCGCCGGCGCCGAGCGCCTCGGCCAGATCCGGTTCGTGCGGCGGCGGCGCCGGGCTGCCGGCGTCGCGCTTGCGGACCATCACCCAGCGAACATAGTCGAGCACAGTTGCGCCGGTCTGATTGGTCCCGGTCGTGCGGACGTAGACGACGCCGGTCTTGCCGTTCGAGTTCTCCTTGAGGCCGACCACCTCGGAGCGGGCGGAAAGCGTGTCGCCGGCGAACACCGGCTCGCCGAACCGGCCCTCGGCGTAACCGAGGTTGGCGACGGCATTCAACGAAACGTCGGGGACCGATTTGCCGAATACGATGTGGAAGGTCAGCAGGTCGTCGATCGGCGCCGCCTCGAAGCCGATGTCCATGGCAAAGGTGTCGGCCGAGTTGACGGCGAAGCGCGTCCCGTAAAGCGCCGTATACAGGGAAACGTCGCCTTCGGTGATCGTGCGCGGCGTGGCGTGGACGATTTCCTGACCGAGCCGGAAGTCCTCGAAGAAGTTGCCGGCACTTGCCCGTATGGTCATTTGGATCCGGTCACTCCGCCGCCTGGTCCGTGGCTCTGATGGCATCCGCCAATGCGACCAGGCGCTTGGCGCCTTCCACATGCAGGTTCTCGACCAGCCGGCCGTCGACCAGGACCACACCCTTGCCTTCCTTCCCGGCCTGGGCGTGAGCCTCGATGATTTTTCGCGACCATTCGAGCTCTTCTTCGGATGGCGCAAACACTTCGTTGGCGACCTCGATGGTCTTGGGGTGGATCAGCGTCTTGCCGTCCATGCCGAGCTGACGGCCCTGCACGCAGGCCTCCCGGAACCCCTCGTCGTCGTTGAGGTCGAGATGGACGCCGTCGAGGATGGCGATCTGGGCGGCGCGGGCGGCCAGAATGCAGAGCTCCAGCGACGTCATGAACGGTATCCTCTCGCGGGTATGGGCGGCGTGCAGGTCCTTGGCCAAATCCGACGTCCCCATCACCAGACAGGTGACGCGGGCGCTGGCGAAGGCGACCTCCTCGGCGTGCAGCATGCCGAGCGGCGTTTCCATCATGCACCAGATATCGATGCCCCGGTTGCCGCCGTCGTTGAGGATGGTCTCGGCCTGCCGGACCATGGCGGCGCTCTCCACCTTCGGCAACAGGACGGCGTCCGCGTTGGCCATGCCGGCCACGGCCCTGAGATCGTCCTCGCCCCACGGCGTGTCGAAACCGTTGGTGCGGACGACGATTTCCCGGTGGCCGTAACCGCCTAGTTCGACGGCGGCGGCGATCTGCTGTTTGGCGGTTTCCTTCTGGTCGGCGGCGACGGCGTCCTCCATGTCGAGGATCAGGCAGTCGGCGGCCAGATTGCGGCCTTTCTCAAGCGCGCGGGCGTTGGAGCCCGGCATGTAGAGCACCGAACGGCGGGGGCGAGAGGACCGGGGCATGGAGTCTCTCCTATGCAATTGGCAGTCGTTTCCAATTCGGCAAACTATAATCGCTGGTCCGCTTGTGGCAAGGTCGGGTTATGGCAGTTCTTTCCATCCAATCTCACGTCGCCGTCGGCCACGTCGGCAACTCGGCAGCCGCGTTTGCGTTGCGGCGTTTAGGCGTCGACGTCTGGCCCGTTCATACGGCGCGTTTCAGCAATCATCCGGGGTATGGGGCGTATCGCGGACGGGCGGCGGCTGCCGACGAGGTCGGCGATCTTTTGGAAGGCGTCCGAGCGCTCGATCGCGGCCGCGTCTGCGAGGCGGTGTTGAGCGGCTACCTGGGTTCGGTCGAAAACGGCCGGCGGGTTCTCGATGCGGTCGGACACGTCAAGCAGGCCCGCCCCGACGCCGTCTACGGCTGCGATCCGGTCCTCGGCGATGCGGAAGAGGGGCTTTATGTGGACGACGGGCTTGTCGCGTTCTTTCGCGACGAGGCGTTTCCCGCGGCCGACGTCGTATTCCCCAACGCCTTCGAACTACAGACCCTGAGCGGTCTCGAAACCGCCACCACCGAACGGGCGCTGGCGGCGGCCGGAGCGATCCGCGCGCAAGGGCCGGCCATCGTCATCGCCACCTCGCTTCGGCTGGCCGATACGCCGGCCGATCTTATCCACAACCTGGCCGTCACCGGGTCGGGCGCGTGGCGGGTGTCGACACCGTCGCTGTCGACCTCGGCGAAAGGGTCGGGCGACCTGCTGGCCGCCCTGTGGCTCGGCCACAGCCTGCGCGGAGCCGATCCCGGCCCGGCCCTCGGGCGGGCGGTGTCGTCGGTCTACGGTCTGATCGAGGCGGCCGGCGAGGCCCGCGAACTGCCGCTGGTCGCCGGCCAGGAGCTGCTGGTCGATCCGGGCCCGCTGTGGCCGGCCGAAGAGCTCTGATAATAAAATTTACGGTACCGGCCCGTATAGGTTGAACCGCCGCCAGGGTCGGGTTAACATTGCTGAACGGAACCTGACATGCGCGAACGCAACGTAAACACGCGTATCAAGCCTGCTCTTGAGGACGGGAACAACAGGGGAAGGCAAGGCCCCGCCATGTGGGATAGATACCTGAGAGACGTGCGGGTCATGGTCGTCGACGACCAGGATTTCGTCCGCCAACTGATGCGCCACATGCTCGGCGTGCTCGGCTGCAAGAAAATCTACGATGCCTCCGACGGCGAGGAGGCGTGGGACAAGCTGCAATCCAATCCGCCCGACCTGCTGATCGTCGATTGGGAGATGGAGCCCTGCAACGGCCTCGAACTGGTCAGGCGGGTGCGCCGCGACCCGGCCAGCCCCGACCCGTTCCTGCCCATCATCATGGTCTCGGCCTATTCGGAACGCGCCCGCATCGTCGCCGCCCGAGATTCGGGCATCAACGAATTCGTCATGAAGCCGGTTTCGGCGAAATCGCTGTTCAGCCGCTTGAACGCTGTCATCGAACACCCGCGCCGCTTCGTCCAGGCCGGCGAGTACTTCGGCCCCGACCGAAGGCGCCGCGACAAGCACGTCGCCCACGACCGCCGCGGTCAGGTAGACGGCGGCGAAGCGGCCGCCCAGGCGCAAGCGGCCACCCAGGCCGAGATGTCGCAGGACGACGTCAATACCTTCCTGAACCCGTGCACCGCCAAACCGCAGAAGGCGGCCAACGAGTAACGCCGGTCACGACCCCTAACGGGAACGCCCCCGAAGGACGTAGGCGGCCGTTTTAGGCCGCTTTCTGCATGTACGAGCGGATCAGTTCCTCGGCGATCTGAACCGTGTTAAGCGCCGCCCCCTTGCGCAGGTTGTCCGAAACGCACCACAGGTTGAGGCCGTTCTCGACGGTCGGGTCGCGACGGACGCGGCTGACGTAGACGGCGTCCTCGCCGGCGCACTCGGCCGGCGTCACGTAACCCTCGTCGACCCGGTGATCGACGACGACGACGCCGGGCGCCGCTTCCAGCGCAATGCGCGCTTCCTTCTCGGAAACCGGCTTCTCGAACTCGATGTTGACGGCTTCGGAGTGGCCGATGAACACCGGCGCGCGCACGCAAGTCGCCGTCACCCGGATGTCGGGGTCGAGTATCTTGTTGGTCTCGGCCGCCATCTTCCACTCTTCCTTGGTCGAGCCGTCGTCCATGAAGATATCGATGTGCGGGATGAGGTTGAAAGCGATCTGCTTGGTGAACTCTTCCTGGTTCTGGCTGACCGGCTCGTTGACATAGATGCCGCGGGTTTGGTTGAAGAGTTCGTCCATGGCCGACTTGCCGGCGCCCGACACCGACTGGTAGGTGGCGACGACGATACGCTGGATGCACCCCAGGTCGTGCAGGGGCTTCAGCGCCGTCACCATCTGGATGGTCGAGCAGTTGGGGTTGGCGATGATGTTGCGCTTCTTGTAGCCGGCGATGGCGTCCGGGTTGACCTCGGGCACGATCAGCGGCACGTCGGGGTCCATGCGGAACTGCGACGTGTTGTCGACGACGACGGCGCCGGCTTCGGCGGCGATCGGCGAATACTTGGCCGACACCTTGGCGCCCGGCGAGCTCAACACGATGTCGGTGCCGGTGAAATCGTACCCGTCCAGGTTTTCGACCTTGAGGACCTTGTCCTCGCCGAACGAAACTTCGCGCCCGACCGAGCGCGAGGAGGCCAGCGCCACCACTTGGTCGGCCGGGAACTGACGCTCGTCCATGATGGCGAGCACTTCACGGCCGACGTTTCCGGTGGCACCGACGACGGCGACTTTGTAACCCATGATCTCGTTCTCCGTTTTCTCTGTCCGGACCGCTGCCGACTCCGTCGATAACCTTAAAAAAAACCGAAAGGCCCGACGGACGCTGCCGCGGGCCTTGTGTTCGTGCATGAAGGAACGGCCCCGGCTACGCGCCAGTGGTGGTCTTCTCCGTCGGCTTTTTCGTCGTTTCGAAAAGCATGTTCAGAATCCCGTTTCCTTCAGGCCGGGGTTACATAGCGCCCAGGTGGCGCGATTGCAAGGGAAAGCGGGCTTGGGCGGTCTCAAGCCGCCAGCTTGTCCAACTCTTGGGTCACCGCCTCGCCCATGGCTTCCGTCGAGACCTGGGTCATGCCGTCCTGCATGATGTCGCCGGTGCGCAAGCCGCGATCGAGTACATTGGCGACGGCCCGCTCGACCATGTCGGCGTCTTCGCCCATGTCGAAGCTGTAGCGCAGCATCATGGCGTAGCTCAGCAGCATGGCCAGCGGGTTGGCCTTGCCTTCACCGGCGATGTCGGGGGCCGAGCCGTGGACCGGTTCGTAGAGCGCCTTCCTGCGGCCCGATTCGTCGGCGCCGCCGAGGCTGGCCGACGGCAGCATGCCCAGCGACCCGGTCAGCATGGCGGCGCAATCCGACAGCACGTCGCCGAACAGATTGTCGGTGACGATGACGTCGAACTGCTTGGGGTCGCGGACCAGTTGCATGGCGCAGTTGTCGGCGTACATCTGAAGGCATTCGATATCCGGATAATCGGCGGCGACCTCGGTCGAGACGTCGCGCCAAAGGACGCCGGTCTCCATGACGTTGGCCTTGTGCACCGAATGCAGTTTCTTGGAGCGCTTGCCGGCCAGCTCGAAGGCGGCCCGGCACACCCGCTCGATCTCGGCTTCCGTGTAGCGCTGGGTGTCGACCGCCCGGCGCGAGCCGTCGGCCGCCTCGTCGATGCCGCGCGGCTCGCCGAAGTAGACGCCGCTGGTCAGCTCGCGGACGATCATCATGTCGAGCCCGGAGACCAGTTCCGTCTTCAACGAGGAGGCTTCGGCCAGCGCCGGCATCACGGTGGCCGGGCGCAGGTTGGCGAACAGGTCCATCTCCTTGCGTAACCGCAAGAGCCCGGCTTCGGGGCGGTGCTGGCGCTCGACGTCGTCCCATTTCGGGCCGCCGGCGGCGCCGAGCAGGATCGCATCCACCGACATCGCCTTGCCGAGCGTTTCGTCGGTCAGCGAGGTGCCGTGAGCATCATAGGCGGCGCCGCCGATCAGGTCTTCGTCGACATCGAAGGAGACGTGGCGGCGGCCGTCCATCCAGTCGATGACGCGGCGCACCTCGTCCATCACTTCCGGGCCGATCCCGTCGCCGGGCAGCATCAGCAGTTTCTTGTTGGCGGACATGCGGTGTTCCTCGCTGGGGGATGATCGGTATATCGACCGGGTTTGTTTAATGCGCCCGAGCAGTGGCGTCAAACTATGTTGACAGCATATGCACCGGTCATAGAATTGTTTCAACTGCCGGATACGACGGGCCGGCGATCGATTTCCTTTTCCGCCGAATGCATGGGTCGGCCGTAAACGCGACAGAACGCGAAAGGAACCTGTCATGCCTGAATGGCACCGAATCTCGACGCCTGAAAAACGTGAACTGCTGGTCGGATTCTACGACCTGACGGGCTACATGCGCCTTGCTCGTCAGATGGACGAACTGCGAATACTGGAAGTCATGGCCGGGTACTTCCGGCTGACCGGGTCCATTCTGGGGGAAAGCGGTGGCCTATTGGTGAAGGCCATTGGTGACGCCGGTCTCGGCGCGTTCCCGGCCGAAGATACGGAGCGCGGCGTCCTTGCCTTCCTACGTCTCAAGGAGGAAGGCGACGCGTGGCTTCGGGAACTCGGGATCGAAAGCAAAGCCGTCGTCAAACTGCACACGGGGCCGGTCGCCTGCGGCCTGGTCGGGGCGCCCGGAAACGAGCGTTTCGACGTCTACGGCAAGACGGTCAATACGGCGGCGGTGTTGCCGTCGAACGGCTTTGCGATGACCCCGCAGGTGTTTCGGAAACTGGGCAAGGATGCCCGGACGTTGTTCAAGAAGCACACGCCGCCGATCGTCTACATCGGGCTCGAGGATCCCCATTGAGCCGGACGTCTTGGGGGCCGGCGCCGGTCTCGCTCAGGCGCCGGCGGCGGCGTACAGCCACGGCTGGCCGGCCTGCTGGCTTTCCTCGAAGCTCTCGATCTTGTCCTCGTTCTGCATGGTCAGGCCGACGTCGTCGAGGCCTTCGAGCAGACACTTCTTCTTGAACTCGTCGATCTCGAAGCTGACGGTGCCGCCGTCGGGGCCTTGGATGGCTTGGTTTTCCAGGTCCACCGTCAGGGTGGAATTGGCGCCGCGCTCGGCGTCGTCCATCAGCTTGTCCAAGTCTTCCTTCGAGACCTTGATCGGCAGGATACCGTTCTTGAAGCAGTTGTTATAGAAGATGTCGGCGAAGCTGGTCGAGATGACGCAGCGGATGCCGAAATCGAGCAGCGCCCACGGCGCGTGCTCGCGCGACGACCCGCAGCCGAAATTGTCACCGGCGACGATGATCTGGGCGTTTCGGTATTGCGGCTTGTTGAGCACGAATTCCAGGTTCTCATTGCCGTCGGCGTCGAAGCGCATCTCGAAAAACAGGCTCTTACCGAGGCCGGAGCGCTTGATGGTCGTTAGGAACTGCTTCGGGATGATCATGTCGGTGTCGACGTTGATCATGTCCATCGGCACGGCGACGCCGGTTAGCGTGGTGAATCTCTCCATGGCGGGCATCCCTCACTCTAGTAGGTCTATAGCTCCCTGACGTCGGTCAGCCTACCGGTGACGGCGGCGGCGGCGGCCATGGCCGGGCTGACCAGATGCGTGCGCGCTCCCGGGCCCTGGCGGCCCTTGAAGTTGCGGTTCGATGTCGAGGCCGAGCGCTTGCCCGGCGGCACCTTGTCGGCGTTCATGGCCAAGCACATGGAGCACCCTGGCTCGCGCCACTCGAAGCCGGCTTCCTTGAAGACCGCATCCAGACCTTCTTCCTCGGCCTGCTCCTTGATCAGGCCAGAGCCAGGCACGATCAGCGCGGTGACGCCGTCGGCGACCTTCTTGCCGCGCGCCACTTCGGCGGCGGCGCGGATATCCTCGAGCCGGCCGTTGGTGCAGGCGCCGACGAATACCCAGTCGATGGGAATCTCGTTCAACCGGGTACCGGGTTCGAGCCCCATGTAGTCGAGCGACATCCTGACCTGGTTCCGCTTGCCTTCGTCGTCGAAGTCGTCGGGCGACGGCACGGTGCCGGTGATCGGCAATACGTCCTCAGGGCTGGTTCCCCAGGTCACCTGCGGCGCGATGTCGGCGGCCTGGACGGTGACTTCGGAATCGTAAGTGGCGCCGTCGTCGCTGGGCAGGGTTTTCCAGTAACTGACGGCTGCCTCCCAGGCCGCCCCCTTCGGCGTTTTCGGGCGACCCTTCAGATACTCGAAGGTGGTCTCGTCGGGCGCGATCAATCCGGCCCGGGCGCCGCCCTCGATGGTCATGTTGCAGACCGTCATGCGTGCTTCCATGGAAAGCTCGCGGACCGCCTGGCCGGCGTACTCGATGACGTGGCCGGTGCCGCCGGCGGTGCCGATCTGGCCGATGATGGCGAGGATCAGGTCCTTGGCCGTAACGCCGGCGGCGAGCTCGCCTTCGACCGTGATCCGCATGTTCTTCAAAGGCGTCTGCAGCAGCGTCTGCGTGGCCAGCACGTGCTCGACCTCCGAGGTGCCGATACCGAAGGCCAGCGCTCCGAAGGCACCGTGCGTGGCGGTGTGCGAGTCGCCGCAGACGATGGTGGCGCCGGGCAGGGTGAAGCCCTGCTCCGGTCCGATGATATGGACGATGCCCTGGCGGACGTCGTGCATGTCGAACAGCTCGATGCCGTATTCGGCGCAGTTGGCGCTCAGCGCCTCGACCTGGATGCGGCTGTCCTCGTTCTCGATCTCACCGGAGCGGTCGGTGGTCGAGACGTTATGGTCGGCCACCGCCAGCGTCGCCTCCGGGCGCCTAACCCGGCGGCCGGCGTTGCGCAGGCCTTCAAAGGCCTGCGGGCTGGTCACTTCGTGGACCAGATGGCGGTCGATGTAGATCAGGCAGGTGCCGTCGTCCTGAACGTTGACCAGGTGGGACTGCCAGATCTTGTCGAACAGCGTCTTCGGTGTCGCCATGTCGTGTCGGTCCTTCGGCGCCGGTTATTCTTCTTCGCCGGCGGCGGCGCTTGGGGCTTGTTCGGCCTCGTCCTTCTTCGCCTTCTTCTTCGGCTGGGCGGCGGCCGTCTCGACAGCCTCGGCCTCCGGTGCTTGCGTCTCGGTTGCGGCCTCCACGGCCTCACTCTCGACGGCCTCCTCCTCCGGCGCCTCGACGATCTCTGCCAGCTCCTCCGGCGCCATGGCGGCGGCCGACGCCGCCTCCTTGGCCTCGATGGCTGCGCGCTTCTCCTCGGCCGTCAACTTGGCCGAATAGCCGTCGGTCTTCTCGGCGATGCGGGCGCGCTTGCCGGTACGGCCGCGCAGGTAATAGAGCTTGGCGCGGCGGACGTCGCCGCGGCGGATCACCTCGATGCCGGCGATGGTCGGCGAATACAGCGGGAACACCCGCTCGACGCCCTCGCCGTAGCTCAGCTTGCGGACCGTGAAGGCCGAATTGAGACCGCTGTTCTTGCGTGCGATGCAGACCCCCTCGAACGCCTGAATGCGCTCGCGGGTGCCTTCGACCACCTTCACGTTGACCCGGACCGTGTCGCCGGGCGCGAAAGTCGGCACCGGACGTTCGGCGACCAGCTTTTCGATCTGCTCTTGTTCCAGTTCGTTGATGACGTTCATAGTTCCAGTTCCTTCGTCTTCGCCGCGTATCGGTTCCACAGGTCGGGCCGTCGCGCCTTGGTAATCGCTTCCGCCTGGGCCAATCGCCAGGCCTTGATGTTCTCGTGGTGGCCGGAAGTCAAGACTTCCGGCACCGTGCGGCCCCGCCATTCCTGGGGCCGCGTGTATTGGGGATATTCCAGCAATCCCCTCTCGAAACTTTCGTCGGCCAGGCTGTCCGAGCTGCCGACGATGCCGGGCAGCAACCTGACGCAAGCGTCGATCAGGGCGATAGCCGCCGGCTCGCCGCCGGACAGCACGAAATCGCCGAGACTGATCTCCTCGACACTACGGGCCTCGACGACACGCTGATCGAGCCCTTCGAACCGGCCGCACAGGACCACTACGCCCGGCCCCTCGGCCAACGCCCGGGCCCGCGCCTGGGTCAACGGAACGCCGCGCGGCGTCATGTAGATCACCGGCAGCCCCGGGCCACGTTCAATCGCCGCCGCCAAGGCCGCGTCGGTGACGTCGGGCCGCATGACCATTCCGGGGCCGCCGCCGAACGGGGCGTCGTCCACGGTGCGGTGTTTATCGCGTGCGAAATCCCGAATGTCCACCGTTTCCAGCGCCCAAGCGCCGTCGTCCAAGCCCTGGCCGGCCAGGCTCAGCCCGAGCGGCCCCGGAAACATCTCCGGGAACAGGGTCAGGACCATCGCCTTCCAATTGGGTTTCGATCTCGTCACCTTCAACTCGCTTTCGCTTCTTCCTCGGGCGGCTCCAACAGCCCCGGCGGCGGGTCGATCACCACCCGGCCGCCTTCAAGGTCGACCACCGGCACCGCGGCCCTGGAGAACGGCACCATCAGGCCTTTGTGTTCGCTGCCCTCGATCTCGAGAATGGGACCGGCGCCGAAATCGTGGACCGCCTTGACCGTGCCCAGTTCCGCACCGTCCGTCAGTTCCGCCCGCAAGCCCTGGAGGTCGGCGTGATAGAACTCGTCGTCGGCCGGCGTCGGCAGGGCGTCCTTGGCGACGTATAGCTTGACGCCCTTGAGGCCTTCCGCCTGGGTCCGATCGCCGATGCCGTCGATGCGGGCGATCACCTGGCCCTTGGCCTGGCCGACGACGCGGAGCGTGAACGAGCGTTCGCCGCTGTCGTCCAGCAACGGTCCATAGGCGGCAATGTCGGTCGGCTCGGCGGTGAAGCTCTTGACGCGAACCTCGCCCTTCAGACCACGGGCGCCGGAGACCGCGCCGACGCAGACGCGGCCCGAACCTTCGACGTCGATGTCGCTCTCGGCGGCCATGCCTGTCTAGCCTTCCTCCTTCTTGGCGTCGACCTCGGCCGGGGCCTCCTCGGCGGCGGCTTCGTCAACCGGCGCTTCCTCGGCCGATGCCTCGTCAGCGGCAGCCTCCTCGGCCGGTGCTTCCTCGGCCGGCGTCTCCTCGGCCGTAGCCTCCTCGGCCGGCGTCTCCTCGGCGGCGGCTTCCTCAACCGGCGCTTCCTCGGCCGGTGCCTCGTCAGCGGCAGCCTCCTCGGCCGGCGCTTCGGCCTCGGCCTTGGCAGCGGCCGCCTTCTCCTCGGCTTCCTTCATGCGCTCGACGGTTTTGGCGCGCGGCAGGTGCTGCTTGGTCTGCTCCGGCACGGCGGGCTTCTCCATGAAGCCGACGTCGCCCAGGAAACGGGCGACCCGGTCGGTCGGTCGGGCACCGACGCCGAGCCAGTACTTGATGCGCTCCTCCTTCATGGTCAGGCGCTCCGGATGGTCCTTGGCGACCATCGGGTTGTAGGTGCCGACCCTTTCGATGAAGCGGCCGTCGCGCGGACTGCGGGAGTCGGCGACGACGATGCGGTAGTAGGGGCGTTTCTTGGCACCGCCCCGGGATAGCCGGATTTTCAGTGACATGTCGCTGTTTCGTCCTTTCAGGTCTTCAAAATCGTCAAATCTTCAGATTCAATCGTTCAACTCGGTTCGGCGGGACCGGGCGCTCAGCGCAGGCCCGGCGGCATCGGCGGCATCATGCCCGGCGGCATGCCGCCCATCAGGCCCCGTTTGCCCATCTTCCCCGCCTTCTTCATCATAGCGCTCATCTGCTTGAACTGCTTGAGCACGCGGTTGACGTCCTGCACGGTGGTGCCCGACCCGGCGGCGATGCGCCGCCGCCTGGATCCGTTCAGAACCTTGGGATTCTTGCGTTCCTTCGCCGTCATCGAACGGATAATCGCTTCCTGCCTGGCGATGGTCTTGTCGTCGATGTTGGCATCCGCGATCTGCTGTTTGACCTTGGCGGCGCCGGGCAGCATGCCCAACAGGCCGCCGACGTCGCCCATCTTGCGGATCTGGGCCAGTTGTTCGGCCATATCCTCGAGCGTGAACGTGCCTTTCAACATCTTTTTGGCGAGACGCTCGGCGTCCTCCTGCTCGACCACTCCGGCCGCCTTCTCGACCAATCCGACGACATCGCCCATGCCGAGAATGGAGCCGGCCACGCGCTCGGCGTTGAAGGCCTCCAAGGCATCGGTTTTCTCGCCGGTACCCATCAGCTTGATCGGGCAGCCGGTGACGGCGCGCATCGACAGGGCGGCGCCGCCGCGGGCGTCGCCGTCGACCCGGGTCAGCACGATGCCGGTGACACCGACCTTGTCGTTGAACTCGCGGGCGATGTTGACGGCGTCCTGGCCGGTCATGGCGTCGGCCACCAGCAGCGTCTCGGTCGGCGCCGCGACGTCGCGGACCTGGGCGACCTCGGCCATCAACTCATCGTCGATGTAGAGCCGCCCGGCGGTATCGAGGATGACCGCGTCGTAACCCTCCAGCCGGCCGGTCTCCATGGCCCGCTTGGCGATAGCGACGGGCTGTTCGCCGAGGACCGCGGCCAGGGTGGCAACGCCGGTCTGCTCGCCCAACAGCGCCAGTTGCTGCTGGGCGGCCGGGCGGTAGACGTCGAGGGACGCCATCAGCACCTTTTTGTTGTCGCGGTTGGTCAGGCGCAGGCCGAGCTTGGCGCTGGTCGTCGTCTTGCCCGAACCTTGCAGGCCGACCATCAGGATGGCGACCGGCGGCGCACCCGCTAGGTTGACGCCGGAGTCCTGCGAGCCCAGCGTCTCGACGAGTTGGTCGTGGACCACTTTGACCACCATCTGCCCCGGCGTGACGCTGCGCAGCACCGACTCGCCGACTGCGTGTTCCTTGACGGCGGCGACGAAATCCTTGACCACCTCAAGCGCAACGTCGGCCTCCAGCAGCGCCACGCGGATCTCGCGCAGCGCCTCCTCGACGTCGGCTTCCTTCAGCGCCCCTTTCCTAGTCAGGCCCTCGAAAATGCCGCTTAAACGGTCGGTCAGACTGTCGAACATCTTCGTCTCTAAACTCCAAGCCGCCGGCCTCCGCAACGGGAAACGCGCCAGTGCGCGAAACTCGCGGACTGGCGGTGCGCTCAAGCGCGCGGGGGCGAACGACGATCCCTATGAATCGGCCGGCACTCTATGGATCGGGGCAACCCAAGTCAAGCACGCTTGGCTGTGGCGGATCTCTGTGCTAAACCGGAGATTGTGATAGCGCAATATCGCAACCATTGGAAGAGGGCGTCGAGTCCGTCCTCTCGGGAAGTCCGCCCCATGCCGGCCATCAAGTCCACCAACCAAGCCCTGAACAGGCATCTCGGCGCCCGCGTCGCCGAACGCCGCCGGGAAACCGGCATGACGGTGCGACGGCTGGCCTCGGGCCTGGCCCTCGAAGCCGGCACCGTAAAACGGGTGGAGAGAGGCGACAAGCGGATCGACGCGGTCCTGCTGTTGGCACATAGCGTGATTGCGGTTGGTCGCTCTCCGGGCCGACGATACGGGGTCGAGTT
>CAYFMP010000077.1:0-10841 GCA_964344215.1 uncultured Thalassospiraceae bacterium
AATACAAAATATGGGAATCCCGTTTCGAGTCACCATCAATGTCGCCTGGTATAACAAGTTCGCATTCGGCGGCGTGCGCCGGCATCTGGTTGGAGCCGAACGCTCTATCCGTACAGCGTCCGGGCGCGGGCCTCGAAGGCGGCGATCATGAGCTTGACCGCCTCGTTGAAGACGGCGCCGATGGCTTTCTGCATGATCCGCGAGTGGAACTCGAAATCGACGAAGAAATCGATCTCGCACCCCCCTTCCCCATGCGGTTCGAACAGCCAGTGATTGTTCAGGTACTTGAACGGTCCCTCGGCGTAGGCGACGTCGATCCGTGTCGGCCGATCCCAGGTGACGTGCGTCGTGAACTTCTCGCGGAACACCTTGAAGCCGATCACCATGTCGGCGTCCAGCGTATCGTCGTGACGCTCCCTGAGCCGCGCGGCGACGCACCACGGCAGGAACTCCGGGTATTTCTCGACGCCGATGACCAGATCGAACATCTGTTCCGGCGAATAGGGCAGGATGCGCTTCTCGGCGTGGGTCGGCATCCGTCAGGCGCGACCGAACTTGGCCCGCCGGGCCTCGCCGAGGGCGTCGAAGTCCTTGTCGGCGTGATAGGAAGAACGGGTCAGCGGTGTCGAGGCGACCAGCAGGAACCCCTTGGAGAGCCCGATGGTCTTGTAGTCTTCGAACTCGTCCGGGGTCACGAAGCGATCGACCGGTGCGTGGCGGGTGGTCGGCGCCAGATATTGGCCGATGGTCAGGAAATCGACGTCGGCCGAGCGCAGGTCGTCCATCACCTGCAACACCTCGTCGCGCTCCTCGCCCAAGCCCACCATGATCCCCGATTTGGTGAACAGCGAAGGATCGATCCGCTTGGCGTCGTGAAGGATCTGCAGCGAATGAAAATAGCGCGCGCCGGGACGGATCGACGGATACAAGCGCGGCACCGTTTCCAGGTTGTGGTTGAAGACGTCGGGGCCGGCCTCGACGACCGTTTCCAGGGCGCCGGGCTTGCCGCGGAAATCCGGCGTCAGCACCTCGATCGTGGTGCCGGGCGCGGCGTCGCGGACGCGCTCGATGCAGCGGGCGAACTGCTTGGCCCCGCCGTCGTCGAGATCGTCGCGGTCGACCGAGGTGACGACGATGTGGCGCATGCCCATCTCGGCCACCGATTGGGCGAGGTTGTCGGGCTCCATCGGGTTGACGGGACCGGGCTTGCCGGTGGCGACGTTGCAAAAGGCGCAAGCCCGGGTGCAGATGTCGCCGAGGATCATCACCGTGGCGTGGCGGGCCGACCAGCACTCGCCGATATTGGGACAGGCCGCTTCCTCGCACACCGTGTGAAGCCCCTTGTCGCGCATCAGCTTGCGGGTCTCGGCGTAGGCCTTCGACGTCGGCGCCTTGACGCGAATCCAGTCGGGCTTGCGCAGCACCGGGTTCTCCGGGTTGTTGGCCTTTTCCGGATGGCGGTGTTTGCGCAGGTTCTCGATGTTGATCATCGGAGGGTGAACCCGGTGAATCTGTTCGGTCTTACAGCGGCGAAAAGAATCGATATGTTATTGACCTTCGTCATGGTCAAATTGACCAGATGAATTACCGCTATCGGCCAAGCCTCCGGCTTCCTCGTACGCTTTGTTTCTTCTCTCGGCGTAATCTTGCGCTTCCTTTAAGACTTCCTCCGACACAAGAGTCTTATCATCGGATTTAACCTCTAAAAGATTGTAACCGTGTAGTCCCTGCGACCGGCTCAAATCTGCGCCTCTTAAATCAGTGCCACGCATTTTCGTAGATGAAAAATCGGTATCCACCAACTTAGCGCCGGAAAACACAGCTAGATCAAGATTGGTGCCGTTCAAACAAGCATTAGTAAGATCGGCTCCAGAGAAATTGGCTCCTTGAAGATCGGCACCTGCAAAGTTGGCATTGGTCAACAGTGCATTGGAAAAATCAGAATTTGATAAGTTGGCTTGCCGAAAATCGGCATTGACCAAATATGAGTTAGGAAAACGCGCAGATGGAATTTGGGCTCCGTGGAGGTCGAGTTCGAACACTTCACCTCCTGGAGTGATGAATGGTGTTTGTAAATTCGTTGCCGTATTTTCCATTGGTGAGAACCTTATTGTTGTAGGCGCTTGCCAAGAGCGTTCAATGCTTCTTGGACATCGTCTTCCTGGGATGCCGCCGGTTCATCTTCTGTCTGATCTCTTACGAAAGCCGCCATCACCATTAAAATCGGCTTCGAAAACTCGGGGTAATCCGCTTCCAACTGACGTAAAGTATATATTGCACCTAACCTCACCTCCAACTTTCCGTCGCCAAGAAGCTCAACAGCCTTTCTGAACAACTCCGTGGCGTAACTTCGATCCGCCAATTTTGCTTGCGACTGTGCAGCAGTCGCCTGTCTCGACAGAGAAATCCCGCGCCACAGAGCGATGGCTATACCAAGAAAGCCACCCGCTACGATCGCGTAGTTGCGGATGATCTCGCTGATTGCAAGGTGTGCATTCATATTATGCTTTTACGAGAAATTTATAGGGAATCCAACGTAAAGCATCAAAAGGGATAAATCGTCAGAAGTGTATGGCCCGGCCGTAGGCGGCCAGCACCGATTCGTGCATCATCTCCGATAATGTGGGGTGCGGGAAGACCGCGTGCATCAGTTCGGCCTCGGTCGTTTCCAGGCCGATGGCGACAACGAACCCCTGGATCAGTTCGGTGACCTCGGCGCCGACCATGTGAGCACCCAGCAATTGCCCGGTTTTTTGATCGAAGATGGTCTTGACGAGGCCGTCCGGCTCGCCCAAGGCGATCGCCTTGCCGTTGGCCAGGAACGGGAAGCGGCCGACGTAAATTTGATGGCCTGCCTCCTTTGCCGCCGCTTCGGTGAGGCCGACGCTGGCGATCTGCGGATGGCAATAGGTGCAGCCCGGGATGCGGCTCTTGTCGAGGGGGTGGACGCCTTCGAGGCCGACTATCTTCTCGATGCAGACGACGCCCTCGTGCTCCGCCTTATGGGCCAGCATCGGCGGCCCGGCGACATCGCCTATAGCGTAGACGCCGGGCTCGGCGGTGCGTGAATATTCGTCGGTGACGATGCTGCCGCGATCGGTCTTGACCTCGGTCGTCTCAAGGCCGACGTCCTCGATGTTGCCGACGACGCCGACCGCCGAGATGACCTTCTCGACCTTGATGTCGTGGGTCTTGCCGTCGGCGTCCTCGACCGTGCAGGCGACGCTCCTGGCCGATTTCTTCAGTCCCGTCACCTTCGCCCCGCTGATGATCGTCATGCCCTGCTTCTCGAACTGCTTGCGGGCGATGTCGGCGATCTCGGCGTCCTCGACGGGAAGGATCTGCGGCAACACCTCGACCACGGTGACATCCGCGCCCATGGCGTTGTAGAAGCTGGCGAACTCGATGCCGATGGCGCCCGAGCCGATAACCAGCAACGATTTCGGGATCGACTTCGGCACCATTGCCTCGAAATACGTCCACACCTGCTTGCCGTCCGGTTCCAGCCCCGGCAGAGTGCGCGGCCGCGCTCCGGTGGCGACGATGACGTGCTTGCCCGTGAGGCTGGGCAGGGCCTTGCCGTCCTTCGATACATCCACGCGGCCGGGGCCGTTCAGTTTGGCCTCGCCGTCGACCACCGTCACCTTGTTTTTCTTCAACAGATGCGCGACGCCGTTGTTCAACTGCTTCGACACGGCGCGCGAGCGGGCGACGATCTTGGCGGCGTCGAAACCGATGCCCTTGGCCGAAAGCCCGTAGTCCTCGGCGTGGTTCATGTAGTGGAAGATTTCGGCCGAGCGCAGCAGCGCCTTGGTCGGAATGCAGCCCCAGTTGAGGCAGATGCCGCCCAGATGCTGCTTCTCGACGACGCAGGTCTTGAGACCCAACTGCGCAGCGCGGATGGCGGTCACGTAGCCGCCCGGCCCGCCGCCGATGATGATGACGTCGAAGCTGGTCTCGGCCATCGCCTACAACCTCTCCATCTCGGCGACCGTCTGTTCGCCGCCGGCGTCGCCGGTGTTGACGACGGAACTCTTCTCGAGGAGCAGCACCCGGCATTCGTCCTCGGCCGACGGCTTGTGTTCGACGCCCTTCGGGACGACCAGCATCTCGCCTTCCTTGAGATTGACGGTGCGGTCGCGAAAGGCGATGTCGAGCGATCCCTTGACGACCAGGAACATCTCGTCCTCGTCGTCGTGCTTGTGCCACACGAACTCGCCCTTCAGCTTGGCCAGCCGCACCTCGTAATCGTCGACAGCGCCGATTACCTTCGGGCTCCAATGATCGTCGAAGGCGGCGAATTTCTCATCGAGATTGACCTTTTCCAAAGCACACCCCTCCGGGCTACAACAGCATGGTCAGCGGGTCTTCGATCAACGGCTTGAAGGCGGCCAGGAACTCGGCCCCGACGGCGCCGTCGACGACCCGGTGATCGACCGACAGCGTACACGTCATCACCGTCGCCGCCGCCAGCGCCCCGTCACGGACGACCGGGCGTTGCTCGCCGGCGCCGACGGCCAGGATGCAGCCTTGCGGCGGGTTGATGATGGCGGCGAAGTCCCTGATCCCGTACATGCCGAGGTTGGAGACCGTGAAGGTGCCGCCCTGGTACTCCTCGGGTTGTAGCTTGCCTTCGCGGGCGCGCCCGGCCAGTTCCTTCATCTCGGTCGAAATTTCGATCAACCCCTTGGCGTTGGCGCCGCGGACGACCGGCGTGATCAAGCCGCCGGCGACGGCGACGGCGACCGAGACGTCGGCTCGTTCGAAGCGCAGGATGGCGTCGTCCGTCCACATGGCGTTGGCGGCCGGCACCCGCATCAGGGCCAGCGCCGCCGCCCTGATGATGAAGTCGTTGACCGAGAACCTGTATGCCCCCTCGCCCTCGGGCGAGCGCGCGTTCAGTTCGGCCCGCATCGCCAGCAGCTTATCCAGTTCGCAGTCGACGCTCAGGTAGAAATGCGGCACATGCTGCTTGGACTCGGTTAGGCGCTGGGCCACCACCTTGCGCATGGTCGAGTTGGGCAGTTCCACGTAGGGCGGCAAACCCGGCAGGTCGCCGGAGACGGGCGGCGGCGCGGTGGGCTGGGCGGCGGCCGGGCGGGGAGCGCCACCGGCCAGCGCCGATTCGACGTCGGCCTTGACGATGCGCCCGCGCGGTCCGGAACCGGTGATCGCCGCCAGCTCGAGGCCGCCCTGCTCGGCGAGACGGCGGGCCAGCGGACTGGCGAAGACGCGATCGCCTTTGGGCGGGGCTGCCGGCGGCGGCGAAGCTGGGGCCGGAGCCGGCGCAGCAGCGGGAGGAGGCGCGGGAGCCGCCGGAGGTTGAGGTTCGGCGGACGGTTGCGGGGCGGCTTCCGGGGTCGGGGCTGGTGTAGCGGATGGTTGCGGGGCGGCGATGTCGACGGTATCGAGGGCGGAGGCGTCCTCGCCGTCCTCCAACAGCAAGGCGATCGGCTGGTTGACGGCGACGCCGTCGGTGCCTTCGGCGACCAGAATCCGCCCCAGAACCCCTTCGTCGACGGCTTCCACCTCCATGGTCGCCTTGTCGGTCTCGATCTCGGCCAGGACGTCGCCGCTGGTGACGGTGTCGCCCTCGCTCTTCGCCCATTTGGCAAGCTTGCCCTCGGTCATGGTCGGCGACAGGGCCGGCATCAGGACTTGGATGGGCATAACGTGCTTCTAAACCCCTCTGCGCCCTAGCGGTAACAAACGGCCTTGGCCGCCGCGTAGATGTCCTTGGCCTGTGGCAGCGCCAGGGTCTCGAGGTTGGCGGCGTATGGCATCGGCACGTCGGCTCCGGCGACCCGGGCGACCGGCGCATCGAGGTAGTCGAAGGCCTGTTCCATGATCCGGGCGGCGAGTTCGGCGCCGATGCCGCAGGTGCCCCAGCCTTCCTCGACGTTGACCAGGCGGTTGGTCTTTTCGACCGACTCGACGATAGTCGCCGTATCGAGCGGCCTGAGCGTGCGCAGGTTGATGACCTCGGCGTCGATACCTTCCGCCGCCAATTGAAGGGTAGCCTCGAGGGCGGCGCCGACCATCAGCGAGAACGCCGTGATGGTGACGTCCGATCCCGGTCGTTCGATCTTGGCGCGGCCGATCGGCACCGTGAAATCGGCGTCGTCGGGAACGTCGAAGCTCTGACCGTAGAGGATTTCGTTTTCCAGGCAGATGACCGGGTTGGGATCGCGGACGGCGGCCTTCAGCAGTCCCTTGGCGTCGGCCCCGGACCACGGCGCCACCACCTTGAGGCCGGGGATGTGAGCGTACCACGAGGCGTAACATTGCGAATGCTGGGCGCCGACCCGGGCGGCGGCGCCGTTGGGGCCGCGAAACACGATCGGCGCCCCCATCTGGCCGCCCGACATGTAGAGCGTCTTGGCCGCCGAGTTGATGATGTGGTCGATCGCCTGCATGGCGAAGTTGAAGGTCATGAACTCGACGATCGGCTTGAGGCCGCCGAAGGCGGCGCCGACGCCGAGGCCGGCGAAACCGTGTTCGGTGATCGGGGTATCGATGACGCGCTTATCGCCGAACTCGTCCAACAGTCCCTGGCTGACCTTGTAGGCGCCCTGATACTGCGCCACCTCCTCGCCCATTAGGAACACCGACTCGTCGGCCCGCATCTCCTCGGCCATGGCATCGCGCAGTGCCTCGCGGACCGTTAAGCTGACGGTGGCGCCCGCATACTCGGTCTCGGTCGGAACCGCGGCGGCCGGCGCCGCCGGGGCCGGAATATCCAGGGGTGGTTGCGGCGCCGGTTCGAGGGTCTCGGCAGAGGTGGGCGGCGGCGGCGGAGCAGCGGCGACGGCGTCGGCTGCGGAGATGTCTTCGCCGTCCTCGAGGACGACCGCAATCGGCGTGTTGACGGCGACCCCGTCGGTGCCCTCGGCGACCAGGATCCTGGCCAAAACGCCTTCGTCGGTGGCTTCGACCTCCATGGTTGCCTTGTCGGTCTCGATCTCGGCCAACGCATCGCCGCTCTGGATGGCGTCGCCTTCGGTCTTCAGCCACTTGGTGAGCTTGCCCTCGGTCATGGTCGGCGACAGCGCCGGCATCAGGACTTGAACGGCCATCCGCTCAGGCCTCCACCAGGACGTCGGTATAGAGCTCGGCGGCGTCCGGCTCTTCGCTCTGCTGGGCGAACTCGGCGGCTGCCGTGACGACGGATTTGACGTCCTTGTCGAGCTCCTTCAATTGCGCTTCGTCGGCGGCCTTGGTCTTGACGATCCTGTCCCGGAGGTTGTCGATGGGGTCGCTCTCGCGGCGGATTTTCGAGACCTCTTCCTTGTCGCGATACTTGGCCGGATCGGACATCGAGTGGCCGCGGTAGCGGTAAGTTTTCATCTCGAGAATGAACGGCCCCTTGTCGGCGCGGCACCAAGCCGCCGCATTCTCGGCTGCCGCCTTGACCTCGAGCACGTCCATACCGTCGACCTGCGCACCCGGAATGCCGAAGGAATCGCCGCGCTGGTACAGCTCGGTGGTGGCCGAGGCGCGTTCGACGGCGGTTCCCATGCCGTAGCGGTTGTTCTCAATGACGTAGATCACCGGCAGCTTCCACAAGGACGCCATGTTGAAGGCCTCGTAGATCTGGCCCTGGTTGATGGCGCCGTCGCCGCAATAGGCATGGGCGACGCCGCCGTCGCCACGGTAGCGATGGGCGAAGGCAAGGCCGGTACCCAACGGAATCTGGGCGCCGACGATGCCATGGCCGCCGTAGAAATTCTTTTCGCGGCTGAACATGTGCATGGAGCCGCCCTTGCCCTTCGAGTAGCCGCCGCGCCGCCCGGTCAGTTCGGCCATGACGCCCTTCGGGTCCATGCCGCAGGCCAGCATGTGGCCGTGGTCTCGGTACGAGGTAATGACGCTGTCGCCTGCGCCGGCCGCTGCCTGCATACCGACGACGACCGCTTCCTGGCCGATGTAGAGGTGACAGAAGCCGCCGATCAGGCCCATGCCGTAGAGCTGCCCGGCCTTCTCCTCGAAGCGGCGGATGAGCAGCATCTGGCGGTAGTAGTCGAGTAGTTCGTCGGCGCCGACGGCGGCCGATTTAGCGGCCGCCGGTCTTTTCTTCGATGTCGTTTTCGGGGCCCTGCCGGGAGCCTTCTTGGCGGCTTTCTTGGCAGGCGATTTCGCGGGCTTGGCCATCGATCCTCCCGGTCCGTCTCTCTGTGGGGCGCCGGGCCGTCCCAACCGGCGCGGTGACGAACACGGGGATCAAAGTAATGCAGCGGCGAATCCATTACAAGGAACGGCGCCGCCAAACCGGCATTTCGCAAGAACGCTTAACGGAATACCGGTTAACGAGAACGATTCGGTCCTGCTGCCGTCCGTTCAGGCAACTTTCTGATGGGCGTTCCTGATCACCGCCGGCTGTTCGTCGAGCCACGGCCACAGGCAGCCGCACGGGCCGAGGCAGGCGTCCAGGCCAATCTTGTGCGGCACCAGCTCGCGAGCCTTGTCGAGCCACGCGGTCATGGCACCGTAGGTTTCCCAATAGGCGACCTTGACAGGGCAGCCGTCGGCATCCCGTTCGTCCTCGAAGCCGATAAAGCCGTTCTGCAGGATGGCGACGGAGACGACAGTAGCCAGCGCCTCGCCGTAGAGCCCGGCGTCCATTTCGGGCGTCGGCGTCGCGTAGACGGTGGCGTAGAACGGCGGCCTTCTGGTTTCAACCAATCTGCTCATGGCCCAACAATCCCGCTATGGCCGGAAAGGCCGTGAGAAGAACGGCGCCCAGGCTCCATAGGCTGGAGTTCGGTATCGCCGGCTGTTCGGCGCGAAGTTCTTCGGCAGCGTCGGAAAGCCTCTCCTCGACCAGTGAAACCCGAAGCCCGCAGGCGTCCTTGAAGCCGATGCCGTCGAAGCGCTTGGCAATCTCGTCACCGCCTTTGGCGCGCCAGCCTTCGATGGCATCCAAGTCGCGCCAGTACGAGATGGCGACCCAGCGCCCGTCCGGGTCGCGGGTCGTCTCGAGGCCTAAGAAGCCGGGCTGGGCCGGCGCCAGCGACACCATCTCGTCGGTCGGCGCCATGTGCAAGGAGTCTTCCAGGCCCGGTTGGTTGTCGTTGAGGATGGCCGCGTAGAACGGCGGTTCCAAGGTTTCTGCTACACTGCCCATGATCTAGTTCCTTTCGTTCTCAAGGATGACGATGTCTTCTTCATCGCCGTAATTCAGCATCACACGCGCCCGCTCATCGAGCATGTCGCGGTCGAGGCTTCCCGGATAAAGCAGGCGAACCCTGTGCTCGAGGTGTTCGCGCCGGGCCCTGGTCTCGGCCGCCGTCTGCTTCGCCGCTCGCACCCGCTGGCCGAGTTTCCACCAAGCCAGCAGGCCCCGCTCCCCGTGAATGACGTGATATCCGAAGTATCCGACCGCGCAGACGCCTAAGACAGGCCAGATCACGTACCGTGCCCTGGCGCGGATTTCCTTGAATAACCCCATGACGGACCGCAGAGCCTTATTGTTGTTGTTGTCGTTGTCGTGTCCACAGTCCCAAACCCATCGTCCTGTTTAGACGCCAATCGTTAACAAGGCGTTAGCGGCTGGAAATCGGCTCATGGAGTCAAGAGGTTGGGTGGTATTTCCCGGACTTTGGAGCGAACCGCCGGCTTGCGAACCGCCGGTTTCAAGGATATCCGTATCGCCGTACTCAAGAATTTGGACTGCGAAATCGCCGGTTCCGTCCATCCGCCGGAGGATCGGTTCGCGGTTGAAACGGCGGCAGAACCAGCAAATGTGAAGAATCGAACGAAGAAATTCGACCGGCGATCCGATGAGGCGCCGGCGAGGGTTACGGGAGGACGACATGACGAAGTATCTACCTTCTTTCATCCTTCTCTGCGTCGGCGCGGCGCTGTCCGGTCCCGCCGCCGTTACCGCCCGGGACATGGGCACGTGGACGGCGGGCGCGCCGATGCTGTCGGAGCGTTCCGAGGTGGCCGTCGCCGAGGTCGGCGGCCGCATCTTTGCGATCGGCGGTTTCGGGGACCAGCGCGGCGTCGAAATCTACGACCCGGCGCGGGACGCCTGGAGCCGCGGCGCCCAAGCGCCTCGGCCGTTGCATCACGCCGCCGCCGTCGGGCTCGGCGGCAAGCTCTATGTGATCGGCGGTTACAGCGACGGCTGGAGGCCGGTCGATACGCTCTACGAATACGATCCGGCCACCTCGCGCTGGCGGGCGCTTGCTCCTCTGCCGACGGCGCGCGGCGCCCTGGCCGCGGCCGTCATCGACGGCAAGATTCACGCGGTCGGCGGCACCGTGGGCGGCCGGCGAAATACGCCGGCGCATGAGGTGTACGATCCCGCGTCCGACCAGTGGTCGGCCCGCGCCCCCCTTCCCACTCCGCGCGACCACCTGGCGGCGGCGCAAAGCGGTGGCCGGCTCTACGTGGTGGGCGGCCGTATCGACGGCAGCTACGCGCGCAATCTCGCCGCCAACGAGGTTTACGACACGGCGACCGACCGCTGGCGGGATTTGGCGCCGTTGCCGACGCCACGCAGCGGCATCGCGGCGGTCGCCCTGGCGGGACGGATCTTCGTGTTCGGCGGCGAATCGACCTCGGGCACCTTCGACGAGGTCGAGGCCTACGATCCGAAGACCGGCGGTTGGACCACCCACGCGGCGATGCCGACGGCCCGCCACGGCCACGGCGGCGCCGCCGTCCTCGAACTCCACCTCGGAGTAGACCCGCCAGTTGGCCCAGTTCTTGGTGACGAACAGGGACAGGTGATGCTGGCGGAAGTGGCCGTAGCTGCCGGATTTGGTATCGGTGATGTACTCGAAGTCGAAATAGCCGTTCAGCATGGCCGTCCAGTTGCGGATTTCCTGACAGGC
>CAYFMP010000077.1:10851-17561 GCA_964344215.1 uncultured Thalassospiraceae bacterium
ATGCCGACGGCCCGCCACGGCCACGGCGGCGCCGCCGTCGGCGGGCGCATCCACGTCATTTCCGGCGGCCCGACGCCGGGCGGCTCGGCGTCGTCGGCCAACGAGATATTCGTCCCCTGATGGGGAGACGGCAGTCAGGCGCCTACCGCAGCACGCTCTTTCCGGCGTAGGTGGCGGCGGGGCCCGAGGTTCGCTCGACGGCCGGGTTGCGGCCGGAGAAACTTCAGGCCGCCCTCACTCGCTTCACCTTGATCTTGCGTTCCAGGCCCCGCGACCGGGAGAGGTCGTGGGCCATCTGCATGCCGATCCAGGTTTCCGGCGTCGAGCCGAACGCCTTCGACAACCGGTAGGCCATTTCGATGGATACGGACGCCTTTTCGTTGACCAGGTTGGACAGCGTCTGGCGTCCCACACCCAGAACCTTCGCTCCCGCCGTGACCGAAAGGCCCAAGGGTTTCAGGCAGTCCTCACGCACGATCCGGCCGGGATGCACGGGGTTCTTCATGGTCATTGCGGCGTCTCCTAATGATAGTCCACGTAATCGACATCGACGGCGTCGCCGTTCTCGAAGCCGAACGTCACCCGCCAGTTGCCGGAAACGGTCACCGCGAAAGAGCCTTTCAGGCGGCCCTTCAGCGGATGCAACCCGAAGCCCGGCAGGTCCATTCCCTCCGGTCCCGCGCTCCGATCCAAAACGGTCAGGATGCGCTCCAGTTTGGCGCGGTGTTCCGGAGCCACCTTTGGCGCTCTGCGACCCTCGTAAAGCGCTTTCAGCCCGCGGTGGCGAAACGATTTGATCACTTATCGAGTGTATGGTGACGATCGACACTTGTCAATTCGACCCAGGCAGGACTCGACGTTGGGTTGAGTCGGCGCGAAACGACGTCTAGCGCAGCACGTTCCGGCCGGCGTAGGCGGCGGCCGGGCCGAGGTCCTGCTCGATGCGGATCAACTGGTTGTACTTGGCGGTGCGGTCGGAGCGCGACAGCGAGCCGGTCTTGATCTGGCCTGAGTTGGTGGCGACCGCGATGTCGGCGATGGTCGAATCCTCGGTCTCGCCGGAACGGTGCGAGATCACCGTCGTGTAGGCGGCGCGGTGCGCCGTCTCGACCGTCTCCAGGGTTTCGGTGAGCGTGCCGATCTGGTTGACCTTGACCAGGATCGAGTTGGCGACGCCTTGCTCGATGCCGTCCGTGAGGCGGGCCGGGTTGGTGACGAAGAGGTCGTCGCCGACCAACTGGACCTTGTCCCCCAGCGCCTCGGTCAGCGCCTTCCAGCCGTCCCAGTCGTCCTCGGCCAGGCCGTCCTCGATGGAGACGATGGGATACTTGGAAACCAGGTCCTCGTAGTATTCGACCATGGCTTCGGCGTCGAGGCTCTTGCCCTCGCCGGCCAACTCGTAGGTTCCGTCCTTGTAGAATTCGCTCGATGCCGCATCGAGGGCGAGAACCATATCCTCGCCAGGCTTGTAGCCGGCATGCTCGATCGCCTTGACGACGAAGTCGAGGGCCTCGGTGGCACTGCCGAGGGCCGGCGCGAAGCCGCCCTCGTCGCCGACGTTGGTGTTGTGGCCGGCTTCGGCCAGCCCACGGCGCAGGCCGTGGAAGACTTCCGCGCCCATGCGGACGGCGTCGGCGCAGCTTTCGGCGCCGACCGGCATGATCATGAACTCCTGGATGTCGATCGGGTTGTCGGCATGCGCCCCGCCATTGACGATGTTCATCATCGGCACCGGCAGGGTGTGGGCGTAGGCGCCGCCCATGGCCTTGTAGAGCGGCAATTCGGCCTCGACCGCGGCGGCTTTGGCGACCGCCAGGCTCACCCCCAATATGGCGTTGGCGCCGAGGCGCGCCTTGTTCGGCGTGCCGTCGAGATCGATCATGGTGCGGTCGATGTGCAACTGCTCCTCGGCCTCGAACCCGGACAGCGCGTCGAAAATCTCGCCGTTGACCGCTTCGATGGCCTTGAGGACACCACGGCCGCCGTAACGCGCCTTGTCGCCGTCGCGCAGCTCGACCGCCTCGTGCGCCCCGGTCGAGGCCCCCGACGGCACGGCGGCGCGGCCTTGCGCGCCGGTCTCCAGCGTTACGTCCACCTCGACGGTCGGATTGCCGCGGCTGTCGAGGATTTCGCGGGCGAAGATGTCGATGATGGCGGTCATGGTCGCCTCCTCGGGCTGGCGATTGCATTCGCTGCGCAACCTCTTAGCGGCTGCTTCGGCAACCGGCAAGTCTAAGCTGCGTTGCCGTCCCGATGGGCCGGCGGCGGCGCTCCCGCGGCGGCGACATTTTGATTGCGTCACCGGAGAGCGATGCCGTAAGACCGCGTGATGTCCGGTTTGATCGAAGTTTCCGGTCTGTCGAAGACCTACGAGTCGGGGTTCGTCGCGCTTCGCGATGTCGATCTCGAGATCCGCGACGGCGAGATCCTCGCCCTGCTCGGCCCCAACGGCGCCGGCAAGACGACCCTGATCAGCATCGTCTGCGGCATCGTCAATCCGAGCGGTGGCTCGGTCACGGTGGCCGGCCACGACATCATCACCGACTACAAGAAGACCCGCGCCCTGATCGGCCTGGTGCCGCAGGAACTGACCACCGATGCCTTCGAGACGGTGTTCAACAACGTCCAATTCAGTCGAGGGCTGTTCGGCAGGAAGCCCGATACAGCGCACATCGAGCGCGTCCTCAAATCGCTGTCGTTGTGGGACAAACGCGACGCCAAGATCATGACCCTTTCGGGCGGTATGAAGCGACGCCTGTTGATCGCCAAGGCGTTGTCGCACGAGCCGCGCATCCTGTTCCTGGACGAACCCACCGCCGGCGTCGACGTCGAACTCAGGAAGGAGATGTGGGAACTGGTGCGCCAGCTTCGCGATACCGGCGTCACCATCATCCTGACCACCCACTATATCGAGGAAGCCGAGGAGATCGCCGATCGCGTCGCCGTCATCAACAAGGGCGAGATCATCGTCGTCGACGACAAGGTCGAACTGATGCGCAAACTCGGCAGGAAACAGCTCGTCCTTGAATTGCACACGGAACTCGCCGCCATTCCCGACGCACTCGCCAGCTATAACCTGGAGCTCGCCGACGAGGGCCGGCAGCTCGTCTATACCTACGACATCCACGCAGAGCACAAGGGAATCACGGCATTAATGGCGGATCTCGGCGGCGCCGGCGTCCGCTTCAAGGACATGGTGACGACGCAGAGCTCGCTGGAAGAGATCTTCGTCGATCTGGTGCGGGGCGAGCCATGAATCCGCGGGGCGCGTTGGCGATCTACAAGTTCGAGATGGCGCGCACCGGCCGCACGCTGTTGCAGAGCATTGTCTCGCCGGTGATTTCGACCTCCCTTTACTTCGTCGTTTTCGGCGCCGCCATCGGATCGCGCATCACCGAGATCGGCGGCGTTTCCTACGGCGCCTTCATCGTGCCCGGCCTGATCATGCTGACGCTGTTGATGCAGAGCCTGTCGAACGCCTCGTTCGGCATCTTCTTTCCGAAGTTCACCGGCACCATCTACGAAATCCTGTCGGCCCCCGTTTCGAGCCTGGAAATCGTCGTCGGTTACGCCGGCGCGGCGGCCACCAAGTCGGTGATCCTCGGCCTCATCATCCTGGCGACGTCGAGGTTGTTCGTGCCGGTCGAGATCGCCCATCCGTTCTGGATGCTGGCCTTCCTGGTTCTGACCGCAATCACCTTCAGCCTGTTCGGCTTCATCATCGGCATCTGGGCCGACGACTTCGAGAAGCTGCAATTGATCCCGCTGCTGGTCGTCACGCCGCTCGCCTTCCTCGGCGGCAGCTTCTACTCGATCGATATGTTGCCGCCGTTCTGGCAGAAGGTGACGCTGTTCAACCCGGTGCTCTACCTGATCAGCGGCTTTCGCTGGAGCTTCTATGAAATCGCCGACATCCCCGTCGCCATCAGCCTCGGCATGATCTGTCTGTTCCTGGCGCTGTGCGCGGCGGCCACCTGGTGGATTTTCAAAACCGGTTACCGGCTCAAGACCTAGGGGCGGGGTGAAAAACCACCTGAATCGCGATTTTTCTCAGAGGTTCGCCGGGCGCGCCTTGGCCACCCGGTCCAATTGAAGTAGTGTCTCAATAATTCCAGGCAACTCTTTGATATCGATCATATTCGGCCCGTCGGAGGGCGCGTTGTCCGGATCCTGGTGGGTCTCCATGAAGACCGCCGCCACGCCGACGGCGACGGCGGCCCGGGCCAGCACCGGCGCGAACTCGCGTTGGCCGCCCGACCTCGTCCCCTTCCCGCCCGGTTGCTGCACCGAATGGGTGGCGTCGAAGACGACCGGACAGCCGGTTGCGGCCAGAATGGGCAACGAACGCATGTCGGAGACCAGGGCGTTGTAACCGAACGAGGCGCCGCGTTCGCACAGCATGACGTCGGCATTGCCGGTCGACGCGATCTTGTCGACGACGTTTTCCATGTCCCAGGGCGCCAGGAACTGGCCTTTTTTTACGTTCACCGGAAGCCCGGTCTCGCCGGCCGCCACCAACAAGTCGGTTTGGCGGCACAGGAAGGCGGGGATCTGCAGGACGTCGACGGCCTCGGCGGCGGCCGCGCATTGCGACGCCTCGTGGACGTCGGTCAGCACCGGCACGCCGATCGTCGCGCGGACTTCGGCAAACACCGAAAGCGCTTCGTCGAGCCCGGGGCCGCGCGGGCTCGAGGCGCTGGTCCGGTTGGCCTTGTCGAACGAGGTCTTGTAGATCAGCCCGATCCCGAGGTCCGCCGTCGTCTCCTTCAGCGCGCCCGACATGTCGAGCGCGTGCTGGCGGCTTTCCAGCACGCACGGACCGGCGATCAGGGCCAGCGGCAGGTCGTTGCCGACGCTAAGGTCGCCGATGGAAATGTGGCGGGGTTGGCTCATCGCCCTATCCTACACCAATCTCGACTGTTCGACGGCGGCCTCGATGAACGAGGTGAACAGCGGGTGCGGATCGAACGGCTTCGACTTCAGCTCCGGGTGGAACTGGACGCCGACGAACCACGGGTGATCGGGCAGCTCGACGATCTCCGGCAAAAGGCCGTCCGGCGACATGCCGGAGAACTTCAAGCCGGCCTTTTCCAGGACCTCGCGATAGTGCGTATTGACCTCGTAGCGATGGCGGTGGCGCTCCTCGATGGCCGGTTTGCCGTAAATCTCGCGGACCTTGCTCTTGTCGGCCAGCGTGCAATCGTAGGCGCCCAAGCGCATGGTGCCGCCCATGTCGCCGTCGGCCGCCCGTTTCTCGAGCTCGTTGCCCTTCATCCATTCCGTCATCAGCCCGACCACGGGTTCGTCGCAGGAGCCGAACTCTGTCGAGCCGGCGGCCTCTATGCCGGCCAGGTTGCGGGCCGCCTCGATGACCGCCATCTGCATGCCGAAACAGATGCCGAAATAGGGAACGCTGCGCTCGCGGGCGAACCGGGCGGACGAGATTTTGCCTTCCGAGCCGCGTTCGCCGAAGCCGCCCGGCACCAGGATTCCGTGTACGCCTTCCAGGTGCCCGAGCGCGTCGTCCTGTTCGAAGACCTCCGATTCCAGCCAGTTCATGTTGACCTTGACGTTGTTGGCGATGCCGCCGTGATCGAGCGCCTCGGCCAACGACTTGTAGGCGTCCATGAGACCGGTGTACTTGCCGACGACGGCGATGGTGACCTCGCCCTCGGGGCGTAGCACCCGGTTCTGGATGTCGGCCCAGCGCTCCAGGTCGGGGGCCGGGGCATCGAGCCCGAAGTGCCGGCACACCTGATCGTCGAGGCCTTCGCTGTGGTAGCTCTCCGGCACCCCGTAGATGGTTTCGGCGTCCAGGGCCGGGATCACCGCGTCCTCGCCGACGTTGCAAAAGAGCGCGATCTTGCGGCGCTCGCCCTCGGGGATTTCGCGGTCGGCCCGGCACAACAGGACATCGGGCTGGATGCCGACGTTCAGGAGCTCCTTGACCGAGTGTTGGGTCGGTTTGGTCTTCAACTCGCCGGCGCTCGGGATGTAGGGGACCAGGGTCAGGTGCAGGTACATGGTACGGTCGCGGCCCAGCTCGTTGCGCAACTGGCGGATCGCTTCGAGGAACGGCAGGCCCTCGATGTCGCCGACCGTGCCGCCGATCTCGCACAGCACGAAATCCTCGTCGCCCAAGTCGCTGACGACGAAATCCTTGATGGCGTCGGTGACGTGCGGAATGACCTGGATGGTGGCGCCCAGGTAATCGCCGCGCCGCTCCTTGGCGATGACGTCGGAATAGATGCGACCCGTCGTCACGTTGTCGCTCTGGCGCGAGGCGACGCCGGTGAAGCGTTCGTAGTGGCCGAGGTCGAGGTCGGTCTCGGCGCCGTCGTCGGTGACGTAGACCTCGCCGTGCTGATAGGGGCTCATGGTGCCCGGATCGACGTTGATGTAGGGGTCGAGCTTGCGCAGCCGGACTTTGAAGCCGCGCGCCTGGAGAAGGGCTCCGAGAAACCACGCCGCCGGTGATAAAGATGAACCGCGTCATGGGCGGACACCATACAACAATTGACCGAACCTCAAAAAGAAAAGAGGCGGCGTTTCCACCACCTCTTTGCCGACCCGGTTCGAGTGGCGGATTTGCGCCATTCCCGCTACTGGGCGACCGGCGCGCTCGGTTCGGCCGGCTCCGCCGGTTGCTGAACGGCGGGCGCCGGTTGGTCGAGAATCGAGGTCGATTCGCGGGCATTGGAGGCGATCAC
>CAYFMP010000078.1:0-16519 GCA_964344215.1 uncultured Thalassospiraceae bacterium
CATAAACGAAATCCCGTCAAACCGCGGGCTTTCATGAAATATCCAGGCTAGGGTGACCTCGCGGCGAGGTTCAGTATCGCCGAAGTCACTTCCCCCCAATCCGAACAAGCTAGCATCGAAGGTTCTTTTGCGCTCGATCCGAAAAGGATGCGCTGAGTTTCTGGTGGAAAATTGGGATGCGTGAGGACCTCGGCCAGGTCGTCGACAAACACGTTTGGCTGCAACGCCGCAATGCAGGCGATTTTTTCGTCCCGGTTGGCCGCGAAGTGGACATCCGTGCGGCTTAAGGCAAAGCCGTCATCATTGAAAAACCCCTTTACCCCCATCCATTCAAGGGCTGCATCACGAAGATTGATACGATCGGGATCCGCGTGGCCGAACTCGGTTTTATGGCTGACGATGGTGACCCGGGCGCCGATCTCCAGGATTTCCCGGAAAAACGCATCGACCCCGGCGTAAAGGCGCGCGCCGCCGATGCCGGAGCCGTATATGTATCCCTGCAGTTTCTGCCAGACCTTTTCCCCATCGGGGGTCGCCCGTAGGGTATCGCAAACGGAAAGCTTGTTTCCCTTGAACGTCGGCGGCAGCAATTCCCACTCAATTGCGGTCGCGACAAAGACATCGTTATAATCCGCAAGGGTGTTGTCGAAATCCAAGCCAATCAATAAAGTCATGCTACTTCAACCACAGTCGAAAATGCGTCTAAGATGACCTATATCTCCGGCTTTATCCATAGGCGCAAGATGACGCCATCGCCAGACGTTGACCTGAACCGTAAATGAGATCCAGATATTGAAAAACCTTACGCTTTCAAGGCTAGCGGGTCCACGGAGTGCTCTGTTCCTGAAGTTCTTCATCTCGATGGCGATCCTTGGTTTTCTCGGGTGGAAAGTCGATTTCGGCATCGTATGGGAGCATCTTAAATTTAGCGGCTGGATCGCCTTTGCCGCGGCAACGGCAGTCTTGTTCGCTCAGAGCTTCATAATGGCTTGGCGTTGGCGATGCGTTGCACGAAGCGTGGTTGGCGGGGCAGTCGAACTCCCGTTCTTGGTCTCCTTTTGGCGCTATCTGATGACCAGTTTCTGGTTCAATTTGGCCCTGCCGTCCTCGGTCGGCGGCGATTTCGTTCGCATATGGCTATTGACACGATGCAACTTCTCTCTCGGAACGGTTACACGGGGTGTGATACTGGATCGCCTAAGCGCTCTTGTCGCCGTCGTGTTGTTGATGGGTCTTAGTTTATTTGGGCTGACAAATAATATAGCCGACGAGTCACTTACGACCGTTCTGCTTGGGTTAATTGCCAGCGCTGTGCTGGGGACCGCTCTATTGCTACAACTCGACAAGGTAGTGGCCCGATGGCGGGATCGAAAAATAGTCGATGCCCTGGCCGTCCTTGCAATTAATGCGCGGACGATTTTACGGAGCCCGGTTATCATGATTTCTGCGGTATTTGTGCACGCATTAACAATTTTCTCTTTTTATGTGATCGCCAAAGGCGCGGGTTTGTCGGTTGACGCATGGGAAATCTTTTTGGTCATGCCGAGTATCATCCTGATGACCGCGCTGCCGATTTCAATAGCTGGTTGGGGCGTGCGCGAAGGTAGTGTCGTTGTCGGGTTTGGGCTATTCGGCGTATCGGCTGAAGCAGCAATTGCGGTTTCAATTCTGGCCGGTCTTTGCGCAATGTCTATTGGGCTAATTGGTGGTTTTGTATGGCTCTTCGAGCGAACAGAGCAGGAACCTCAAGCCGGTTCGCTGAAAAATGCCGCAGACTAAGTCGGATACAATTGGCGTTGACTTAGTGACAAGTCGTGTGAATCCAGCCGAGTGGAGCCCCATGAACCTTTCATATTCATTTGGTGATCTTGCCGCCTCCATCCATCTGGCCTAGGTTTCATTTTGCTTCAGACCGCAGGCGTTGACTTGGACAATTATCATCCGAGAAATCGCCGAAATCACTGGAAGGCAATCTGCGAGCACCCATCTGTATTTTCATGAATAACGTCTACAGTAACCTAAAATTTCTCGGCTACACAGGCCAAATCGACGCTCTCAAAGAGAGGCGGGTCGTGGCGCCCGTTCATGTGCGCATCAAGCCATTCAACCACTGCAATCACGATTGCTGGTATTGCGCCTATCGGGTTTCCAACTTGCAGCTCGGCAAGGACATCGATCTCAAGGACGTATTGCCGACTGAAAAAATGTTCGAGATCGTTGATGATGTGATCGATATGGGGGTCGAGGCCGTAACCTTTTCCGGCGGTGGCGAGCCCATGCTCTACAAGCCGCTGCCCGAGGTCGTCGAGAAACTGGCCCGGGGCGGTGTCAAGGTCGCCTCTTTGACAAATGGCTCAAACCTGAAGGGCCGCATAGCCGAGGCGTTCGCTGAACACGCTACCTGGGTTCGCGTTTCCGTCGACGGTTGGGACGACGTCAGCTACGCCGCCTCACGCGGGATCAAAGAGGGCGCGTTTACTCAGCTGTTGGAAAATATCCGAAAATTTGTTGACACGGGCGCCAAGTGCACGCTGGGAATCAGTTTTATCGTTTCAAAAGACAACTACGAACACCTCTACGAGGCGTGCACCCAGTTCAAGGATGCCGGCGTTGACCACGTCAAGTTCTCGGGCGCCGTGATTTCGAATAGTGGTGGCGAGAACAACGACTACCATCGGGAGATCATAGAAACGGTGGGTGCCGAGATCGAGCGCTCCAGAACATTGAATGACGCCGGTTTCAGTATTGTCGATCACTATCATGAACTCGAAGAGAGGTTTGAAAAGAGCTACACCATTTGCCCCTTCCTGCAATTCTTGACCGTGATTGGTGCTGACTGCGGAGTCTATACCTGCCAGGACAAGGCGTTTACGAAGGAAGGGCTGCTCGGGTCGATCAAGAATCGCTCGTTCAAGGATTTCTGGTTTTCTGATGAAAACCTCGAGGCCCTCTACGCGCTCGATCCCTCCAAGTCCTGTGGACACCACTGCATCGCTCACTCTAAAAACCTGGCGATTCTGGATATCCTGGAAACTGATCCCGAACACGCCTGTTTTGTTTAGGAGTGAGACCGACCATGGCTGAGGTCAATTTCCTGACATCCATTCACACAAGCACCAAGCGCGACTATGTGCAGCGTGTCGTCGAACACGATAAGGCAGAATGCGCCGAAAAGGCAAAAGAGTGGGGATACGACTATTGGGATGGCGAGCGCCAGTACGGCTTTGGCGGCTATAGTTACGATGGTCGTTGGCTGCCGGTCGCAGACGAAATGGCGCTGCATTACGGCCTTAAGGCGGGGGATCGAATTCTGGATGTCGGCTGCGGCAAGGCATTCTTGCTTTATGAATTCACCCAGGCCATACCGGGCATCGAAGTCGCCGGTATCGATGTTTCCGCCTACGGCATCGAGCACGCGAAAGAAGAAGTGAAGTCCTTTTTGAGGGTTGGTTCGGCCGTTGAATTGCCGTGGCCGGACGGCCACTTTGATTTCGTCTATTCGCTGAACACTTTTCACAACCTAAAAAACTACGATCTGATGGCGGCGGTGAAGGAAGTCCAAAGGGTCGGCAAGGACAAACGCTACATAGGGGTCGAGAGCTACCGTAACGAGCCCGAGAAAGTCAATCTCCTCTATTGGCAACTCACCTGCGAAACCTTTTATACGCCAGACGAATGGAAATGGTTCTTCGAGCTTGCGGGCTACGACGGCGATTTTGGGTTTATCTACTTTGAGTAACCCGTCGCTCGGTATTTTCAGACTGCATGGTTTCGAGATAGCGCGATAAGAACGGCAATCCGACGACCGCTGGCAGCATATAACGCAACGTGCACAGTATTCCCAGAGCTGCTGCCATGGATGGTGCCATGAACGGTTGATAGAGCACGATCAATGCAGCGTCCCGAGTTCCCACGCCGGCGAAGGTCAAGGGCACGAGCCCGGCCAGAATGGCCAATGGCGTCAGCGCCAGATTGTCGATGAATCGCACCGGGGCGCCAAGTGCGAGAATGAGCAGCCATATCTGGATAAGGTTCAGCAGCCACATGCTAAGCGAGACAACGACGATCCCTGCCGCCCGTTCCCGGCTTTGCCACACAAACCGCCTGACTTCGTGCCACGAAGTCCTCAGGTGGCCCAGTTTTTTTTGCAAGACAGACGGTAAGACCTTGACAGCCAAGTCGAACCATAAATCCGCAAACTTATCCGAGGAAACGGCCAACAGACCAAACGCCAAACCGAAGATAACCGTTGCTGCGGCCAACGCAAGCCATGGGCCTTCGTGCGGGTAAATCAACAAGCCGATGGCGCACCATACTAACAGCGCCAGCAAATCGACCCCCTTTTCAAAAACAACAACGGAAATAGAAACTGACGCAAGGGCCTTGCCGTGCTTATGCAGGAACGCGGCTTTCGCGATATCACCCATTTTCGAGGGCAAGACCATATTGAGGGTCGAGGCGGCGAGGATAAGTTTTGTGCACTCACCAAGGCTTTGTTTGGCGTCATCGGGAATCAGGACCTGAAGCCGCCAAGCGGCGATAAGCGTGGTCGGGACAAAAAAGGCGATAGCGCCAACAAAAATCGGCAAATCGATCCCGACAAGAACTTGCAACATTGCGGCGACGTCGATCCGCCAATAGATCGCCGCCAGGACGAGCCCGCTGACGCCGATGGAGATAAATGTCTTGGAAGAAAAGAACGATAAAGGCTGCTTCATCAATATGCCTGGATCACAAGCAGGGCGAGGTCGTTTGCACGGCCCCCTTAACAGAGATTGGCCGGGCCGGCAAACCGGGAACGAATTTTACGCTTAGCTCTTGATGTTGAGAAACAGCCTAAGACCCGCCCACAGGTTCTCGATCTCGTACCAGTGGCGCAGGGAATACAAACGCTGCAGGATGTAGGCGGGCCGCAGATAGTAGCTCCGGATCGCCTTGCGGTGCCATTTGCGGATGGTCTCTGCGCTCAAGTTGGGGTAGCTGATGACGCCTTCCTGGTTCGACAATGGCGAGTAGTTGATCCAGGTGACGCCGTCGCGGATGTATCCGTTGGCCAGGGCTTCGCGGTAGAACGGCGTGCCCGGCAGCGGGCTGGCGACGAAGAAGGCGGCGATTTGGGTATTGAGCTTCTTGGCGAACGAGATGGTCTGTTTCATGGTCTCCTCGGTCTCGCCCAAATACCCGAACATGAAACTGGCGTGGGTCTTGATGCCGGCCTTCTTGGTCAGGTTGACGACCCGTTCGGCCTCCTTGAGGTCGAGGACCTTGTCGATGTTCTTGAGGATGTCCTCGTTGCCGGCCTCGATGCCGAAGCTGATCTCGCGGCACCCGGCTTCGCGCATGGCTTCCAAGGTTTCCATATCGATGTGATGGGCGCGCGCCGAGCACACCCAATTCATATCAAGCTTTTTCTCGATGAAGGCGTTGCATATCTCCAGCACCCGCTTCTTCTTCACCGTAAACAGCTCGTCGGTGAAGTTGTAGGAGTGGATGCCGTAGGTGCCGATGCAGTGCTCGACCTCGGCGACGATGTTGGCCGGCGAGCGGCCCCTGATCTTGCGGGTCCATACCGTCTGGGCGCTGCAGAAACCGCAGTTGTATGGACAGCCGCGGCTGGCCACCAGCAGCGTGTGCGGGCCGCCGCGCACCCGTTTTGTCGGCGCCGGATAGTAGAGGTTGTTGTCGATCAGGTCGCGGGCCGGCATCGGCACGGTGTCCAGGTCGTCGATCAGGACCTGCGGCATGGTGGTACGGATCTGGCCGTCGCGGTCGCGATAGACGATGCCCTTCAGCTGACTCCAGTCCTCGTCGCCGTCGTTGATCTGGCCGATCAGTTGGGCGAACTGCAGCTCGCTCTCGCCGATGCTGACGAAATCGGCGCAGCTCTCCTCGACCGACTGCTCCGGCAGGGCGGACGGGTGCGAGCCGCCGATGATGACACGCGCCTTCGGGAACCGCTCCTTGAGGCGGCCGGTCAGCTTGACGACCGAATCGAAGGCGCAGGTGTTGGCGGTGATGCCGATCAGCTGCGGATCGAAGCCAGCGACCTCGTCGCAGGTCTCCTCGTGGGAATGGTTGTGGACCTCCGAATCGATGATCTCGAACTCGACATCCGGATGCTGCTGGCGACCGTACCCGGCCAGGTAACATAGGCTGATCGGGGCCATCGCCCCGCCGTGCCCGGAAAGGCCGCCATAACGATTGAACGAAGGGTTGATCAGGGCTACGCGCATTTCGCCAAGTTCTTCATATCAAAGAGGAATCCCGTCTAGATATGACTACCGCAACCCCAATTTACAACAATTAAAAACAACAACGATTCGGATTTTCAGCGCGAGCCCGAATTATACTCCCGGGACGACGTCAAGCTATCTCCCCGTCTCAGGCTTGGCAAGCGGTCGCTCAAGTCGAGCCAGCCGAGAAGCTGACCCGCCTGATATGTGCGGCTCATGACCACATAGATCGATGTCTGATCGACGCCGAGGGCGACCGACTCGACGCCGCTCCACGATGCCGCCGTCAGCGTGTCATCGACGGCGAGTCGGCCGTCGCGCCACGAAAACCGTCGCTCGAACCGATAGGGTGCCGGCGTCTTGCCGACAATCAGCATCTTTTGCAACAGCCTGCGAACGAGGTCGGGAAAGAAGCGGCCGAGGGTCAACATAAGCAGCCGCAGGACGATCAGCTTGAGCGGAGTCATCCGAGCCTGTTTCGCCCACCCCAGATCGCCGGCCACCGTTATCTCGTGATCGCCAATGTCGACGGTATAGTCGTCGATCAGGTGACCGACCGCGTTGCGCCGGCGTCGCCCCCCGGTGCGCAGGCTGAACTGCGTATCGGAGGAGATCAGCTTGTCGCCGTCGAAAAGCTTGAACACGCCGCCCTTGTTGAGGGCGGCGAACAAGGCCAGCGCGCCGCGGCGCTCGACCAGAAGGCCGGCGCCGGGGAACCACCTGCGGCCATCGGCGGAGTCGGCGCGGGCCGGCCGCTCGGCCTGGAAGTCGCGCCACGCCAGCAGCATGTTCCAGCAATGATGGCCAACGATGTGGTCGTCGGCGAAGCACGGGCCGAGCCCGGCCTCGAGGCCTGACAGGTAGGCGTCGTTGACGGCCAGCGCTTCCGGTATCCAGCGGCCTGCCAACTCGAAGCCGTGTGGAAAGAAGTTGTACGTGTTGCGGCTGCCGTACTCGCCGCCGAAGGAGCCGTCCGGGTGAACAAAATGGGCGGCGAACCGAACCGCTCGCTCAAGAGCCGCTCTGAGATCGTCCGATTGGTGCAGTTCGTGCAGGCGGGCGAGCACCGAGATGGTCAGGGTCAGGTATCCCGGATCGCACCCCTCGTACTCCCAGAACCAGCCTTCGTCTGTCTGCCACGACAAGACCTGCCGCAGTCTCCGCGCCGCCGGATCGCGCCAGCGGTCCGTCCGGATGACTTGGCCGGCCAGCTCCAGGCAGAGCGCGATCAGGGCCTGATGGTTGGCAAGCCGTCCGCTTTCCCGGTGGTCGGCCAGCCAGTCCGAGCGGCGCCGGAAGAAATCGAGCACGGCCTCATCGTCGAATTCGAGCAGGCGATAGGCGTCCAGGCAGGCAAGCAGCGAGAACGCGGCGGCGCCGGCGGCCTTCTCGAACGGGAAATAGTCGTCACACGATCCGTCGGCATGAGCGCTGGCGGCGGCGAACCGGATGCCGGCCTGGGCCCAGGTTTTGATTTCGCCGGCCTCGAAGTACGGGTTGTCGGGTGCCGGGATTGCGTAGGCAAGGGCTAGCGGCAAGACGAATTCCTGGGCCATGCCGCTCGGAAAATCGATGATCCGGTAGTGCCAGTAATTGCGATCGAAACAGCCGTAGGTCGGACTGTGGCGGTTGCGGTCCTGAAGCGTGAGAATCTTCGGAATCTGCGCCAAAGCTTCGCGGGCGAACAGATGGCGGCGATCGGTGCTCATGTTCGGAGGCGCGCTATTGCGGACGGCTCACGCCGCCGCCCATGTCGTTGGCGCGGGCCCGGTATTGCAGATCCTCGAGCAGCATCCGGTTGACCGCCACGAGATCGGCCAGGAAGCCGAAGATCCACAACTGAAAACCGCCGAGCAGCAGGATGGCGGCGAGGATCAGGCTGGGCACGTGGGTGCGGCCGGGTTCAGGGAAGTAGGCGAACAGGATCAGCCAGCGGACGCCGAGCAGGAAGCCCAGCGCGAACGGGATGGAGCCGAGGATAAGGAAGAACCGGAGCGGCCGGTAGACCAGGAAGATGCGCAGGATGATCAAGAGCGATTGCGAGACATACGACCAGATCCCGCGCACCAGCTTGGACGGCCTGAGGTCGGCGTTGACGCCGATCGGCACCGATTTGACCGACATTCCCTTCTGGCCGGCCTGGATGATCGTTTCCAGCGTATAGGTGTAGTCGTTGAAGACGTTGAGCCTGAGCGCCGCTTCCCGGCCGATGGCGCGAAAGCCGCTCGGGGCGTCGGCGACGTCGGTGCCGCTGGTCGCCCGCACCGCCCAGCTGCCGATCCGCTGCAGCGCCTTCTTGATGGCCGAGAAGTGGGCGATCTCGCCTATGGGGCGGGCGCCGATCACCATGTCGGCCTCGCCGGACAGCACCGGCTCGACCAGCTTGACGATATCGCCGGCCTTGTATTGATTGTCGGCGTCGGTGTTGACGATGACGTCGGCGCCGACGCGCAAACTGGCGTGCAGCCCGGCCATGAAGGCCGCCGCCAGGCCCCGGTTGCGCGGAAACTCGACGATATGGTCGACACCGTGTTCGCGGGCGACCTCGATCGTCTTATCGGTACTGCCATCGTCGACGACCAGCCACTCGACTGCGTCGAACCCCGGAACCCGGCGCGGCAGCTCGCCAAGTGTGACGCCGAGCGTCGCTTCCTCGTTGTAGCAGGGGATTTGGATGATCAGTTTGGTCACGGTTATTCGCCAGGAATTCCCTAAGAGTCAAAGACTTATCACACCGTTACGCAAAATATCAAAGGGTCTTAGGCTGCCCTATGGGGATCTCTTGTCGAGGACGAACAGGCCGCGCAGAGCAAGAACGGACATGATCGATGTGGGCAGTGTATTCTCGATACGATACAAGGCCCGAACCAGCGGTACCGGCACCCCGAACTTTTGAAACCCTCCAGTCAGTAGATTTGACAGGCGGCCGAATGGAACGATTAAGCTTACCGAAAGGTCAGGCGCCCACCGCGGTGGTTCCGATAGGCGTTTACGCAAAACTGTAATGGGAATGGCCGCGTTTCCATCCATTGGACTCTTATCTCCGGGAAAAGCGTCGTTCCAAGGATCGGCCATTCGTGCACAACCCTCATGGTGTATGAACCGGTAAAACATCCATCCCAGCGGGCCTGCCCACGGCTCGACAAGAATCAGGCGCCCCCCCGGACGCAACATCCACGCGCACTCTTGAAAGGCGATGCCGGGTTTTTTTAAGCTCGCACCGTGCTGACTTCAGAAATTCAGTAGTCGGTCGGTGGTTTAGAAAGCCGCATGGATTGACGCCATTTTGACGCCAAGATGTTTAAATCGATCCAAAGGTACCCGAGTTCGGCGGTCTGGGCGATACCAATTGCCGATACGGGCAATCTCTGGCGTTCTCGTATTCGCAAAGGTAAACTCAGCCAGTCTCGACTTTAATCTCGGACGGGACGATCGGTTTGCGTGGCTTCCTTGGACTTTTCTACAACATGGACCGCAATTTCCCGGCCGTCGGCAAACGGACCTTTCTGACCGGAATCATAGTTTTCGCGGCGTTGATCTTCATGTGGCGCGTGCTGGTGTTTGGTGATTTGGAGCCCCGTGGCGACCAGGCCTTCTTCGCATGGTGGGTACAGGGGCTCGAAGCTGCCGATCATATCGTTCCCCGTGTTGCCGAGGGGGAGGCCCTGTTCGATGCGTTGGCGCGCGACGAAACCGGGTTTCTCACCCAGCTGCTGCGCCCTTTGTACAATGCGACGACCGATCTCTTTAAGATCCTCAGCATCTTGATCCTATACGTCGCGGCGGAAATCTTCGGTGGAGCATTTTCCGTTCACGTGGCCACGAGCGTGCTGGCCAGTGCGGCGCTTGTCCTTGTCCTTGGTGCGTTTCCCTTGTGGTACGGGCGTCCGGGCGACGGCGCGGACAAATCCGGCGAGGATACGATCACCGGGCTGGCGGCGCTGGTGCTTGGGGCGGGCGCACTCTATCTGCATGCGTTTTCCGGATTGGGGCTGCACAATTTCGGCGTTCTTTTTCTTATTGCCGCCGTCGCCGGTTCGACCCGGATCCTCAACGGGTGGGCCGCCGAACGGCCCGGCCCAATCAACTGGCGTTCGGTAGGCGGCTTGATGCTGTTTCAGGGGTTGGCCCTGTACGCCTACAAAACCAACTTGTTTTTGCTGCCGCCGGCCACGGCTCTCTCAATCCTGTTGTTTTCAGGCGCAGGCCTGCGAAGGAAGCTGGTTTGCCTGGGCGTCTACATCCTGATCGTCGCGGCCCTGGTCGTGCCCCTGGCGCCGTTGATGTTTGTCGAGGCATCGAAGCCCGAATTCGCGAAAGACAGCTTTTCGGCGACGGCCATTGTGGGACAGATCCTGTCCGGTGGCATCGGAGCGATGATCGCTCCCCTCGGCAAGCTCGGCGCCGAGTGGTTCCAAATGGCGGGCGAACTATATTCCGTGCCGGGCCTGATCGCCGGCCTGTGGGGACTTGGCCTGATGGCCTGGCGGGACAAGGTGTTCCTTCCGCTCAGTGTGGTCATCAGCCATTTTGCGGCCTGGTGTCTTATCCCGCTGTTCGCGGCGACGTCGTTGCGCACCTACCTCTATGTCTTGCCGTTTTTCGTTCTCGGCGGCGCCTATCTTCTGGTCACCGTCGGAGTCGAGCTGCGCCGAGCCGCGGCCGAATTGAACCGGGACTACCTAACAATGGCCGGAACCACCGTTCTCGCGGCCGTGCTGCTTGCTGTCCATCTTGCATCGCAGATTCCGGGCCTGGTCTCTAAGGAAAAGCTGGCGGACTTCCTGCCCAGGGCTTGGGCGTTTTATTTTACCGGACAAGGCGAACTCCGTCCGATGGTTGCCGAGATAGAGCGGACTCTTCCACCCGATGCAGTTTTAATGACTTGGGGGTACGGACTTCAATTCCTGTTTCGCAACCTCAAGGACCCGGCGACGCAGGTTTTCGTGCCGCCGGCGCTCGGTGCGCTGATGCTGCGCCATCGAAGCGGCTTGCTCAGGGACCACATCGAGCGCCGCCGCCTGTCGATTGCGGCAGGGGCGTCGGTTTATCTGCTTGTCGATCATCGCTTCGATCTGGTCGATCGCCAAACCGCCGCCCACGGCGCCGGGGTCGTTCTGGGCCCTGAAGGATTTGCCATCCCGGGTTCGGCGAAGCTGGTCGAAGTGGCCCATTGGCCGCTGCAATCGTCGTGGCCCGGCGAAGCCACTTTGTACCAACTTGAATTCGAACAACCCTAGGCTCGATGAGGACGACCGGCTCCCTCGGCCCGGCAAAGGGCCGCGAGCCTTCGGCAGAACGCCGCCACCGCACGCCGCCGGAAAAAAACAGCTAGGGGTTTCGGTGAATTTTACATATGTACAAGCAGTCGCGTCCCATTGGAAAACAATGAACAACCCTCGCAAACCGATAATGGTCGCCCATGAGTGAAATGCTGAAATTCGGGCTTAGCTTCGCCGAGTACCTGGTCAAACGGAACCTTCGCCACCTGATCGTTCACGTTACCAACCATTGCAATTTTCGATGCCAGCACTGCTTCATCGATTTCTCGCCGAAGCGCGACTTAAAACTGGCACAGTTTGAAAAAGTCGGGCACGAAGTCGGCAGGCTGTTCTGGCTGGACATCGCCGGCGGCGAGCCTTTCCTGCGCAAGGACCTGGCCGAAATCGTCGCCGCTTTTAGGACCAACGTCGTGCAAATTCCGTCGAACGGTTCGCTGCCCGATATGATGATCGATCAGTTAAAACGCATGCGGCGGCTGACGGATGCTGAAATCTCGATATCGCTCAGCTTGGACGGCCTAAAAGAAACTCACGAAAAAACCCGCAGCGCCGAAGGAAATTGGTGCCAGGTGTGGAACACCTTCGAACGCCTGCGCGGGCTCGGCGGGTATCCCGTTAAAATCAACACCGTCATAACCAACGACAACAAAGACGAGTTGATCGAATTGATGCGCGAAGTCCGCCGCCGCGAGCCGGATTTCCATTCCATTATCCTTTTGCGCGGCGATCCCATAGACCCCGATACCAAGCTGCCGGCCTTGGACGAACTAAGAGCCCTCGGACCGGAAATATTTTCCATTCTCGAAACCTATGACTACGGCCAATCCGCCATGTCGGCCCACATTCTGCGCAATTATCACAAAATGCTGTGGAACGTGTCGCTGCAAACCATCGACAAGCGACGTCAGGTCGTTCCCTGCCTGGCCGGGCAGGCTCACATGGTGATGATGGGAAACGGCGACGTTTCGTCGTGCGAAATGCTCGACTCCGTCGGCAACGTTCAAAACCAGTCATGGCGGGAAATAACCGCCGGCTCGGCGTTCCGGCAACAGGTGCAGGATATCAAAGACGGAAAATGCCACTGCACCCACAATTGCGCGATGCTTGATAGCATTCTTCTCAATCCGAAGAGTCTGCCGGGCTTGATCTCGCAAAAAGTCGACTAATCGCGGGCGGCTTGCGGCTGGGAAAAACAGGCCGCTAGGACAATTCAACAATAATTTTTTCGACAATTTCCCGGGGCGTGTGATCCAAATCCATAACGATTGCGTCCTCGGGTTCCTCCAGCACCTGAAATTGGCTTTCAAGCAGCGAGCCCGGCATGAAGTGATCGCGCCTGTCTGCCAAACGCCCGGCGATCAGGGCCGGCGTTCCCTTCAGATAGATCAGGTGAAAACCGTCACCAAGCCGCCGGCGGTAGTTCTTTTTCAGGGCCGAGCAGGCGACCACCAGGGGCGTAACTTCCTTGTGGTCACGGATCACCTTGGCGATCTCGTCCAGCCAGGGCCTGCGGTCGGCGTCGGTAAGGGCGCTCCCCCGGCTCATCTTATCTATGTTGCCTTGCGGATGCAGGTCGTCGCCGTCGACGAATGATCCATCGAATTCCTCAGCCAACAGGCGGCCGACGGTGGTTTTACCCGAACCGGTCACACCCATGATGACCACGCGGTTGGGCGGTTTCACGAATTGTCGTCCTCGTGCCACGGGCCGTGAACCAGCCCATCTTTTCCGGTGCGGCGAAATCCGTGGCCGCCGAAATAGTCACGGTGCAACTGGATGAACCGTGTTGATAGTGGCGACCTGCCAATCGCATTGACATAGCCGGCGGCCGTCGACAGGCCGGGCGCCGGCAACCCAATGGATACCGCGGCTACGGCCAATTCGCGCAGCGGTTCGATGCCTTCGGCAACCAACGGCCGAACCCCGTTGGCCCCCAACAGGCCCGGACATTGCGGCTCGGTGGCCAGGCTTTCGGCGATCCGGTTGACCATTTCGCCCCTGAGGATGCACCCCGAGCGCCATATCGAGGCAATACGCCGCCGATCGAGCGGTTCGCCGAAACGCTCTTCCGCCGCGTCGATCAGCGCGAAACCCTGGGCGAACGCGCTGGCCATGGCGCAGCCGACACCGGGGCCGATAAAGGAAATGACCGTGTCTGAAGCAAGCGATGACCGCATCGGTCTGCTCGCCCCGCCGTCCTGCGCTTCTCGCCGCGGTTCATCTGCCGACAAGGCACGAAACTGGACCGCCGCCGCAATACTCGGCACGGCAACGCCGAATTCCATCGCGACCTCGACCGCCCAACGCCCGGTTTTGTTCTGAGCGGCCCGGTCGTCGACGGCATCGATCAGAAAGCCTTCTCCGGTTTCATCGCGGGCCGCGACGATATGTTCCGACGCCTCGATGAGGAAACCCGCCGACGGACCCGAATTGAGGCCGGTGAAGATTTCGGCGATCTCCCCGGCCGGTAGGTCGCACCCCCGGGACAGTAGGTCGAACACGTCCGCCAGGATTTGCAGGATCGCGTACTCGATGCCGTTGTGGACCATTTTTACGAAATGGCCCGCACCGCCCTCGCCCAGGTATGCGGCGCAGAGGTCGCCGTCGATCTGCGCGGCGATGGACTCCAAGACCGGTCTGGCCCGTTGCCAGGCTGCCGCTGAGCCGCCCGCCATCAGAGCCGGCCCATGCAGGGCGCCGGCCGGCCCCCCGGAAACGCCGAGCCCCAGCAAATCGACGCCTTGGCCCAAAAGATCCTCCTGACGGCGCTCCATGTCGCGATAGTGCGAATTTCCGGCATCGATGACGACGTCGCCCTTGTCGAGATCGCCGGAGAGTTCGGTCAGGCACTGATCGACCGCATAGCCGTCGGGGACCATCAGCATCACGCAGCGTGGCGGTGTCAGAGCCCGGACCAGTTCGGCGACGGTGTCACATGACAAAAGATTCGGATTGGCGGCACACGCCTGAGCAAGAGCCCCCGTCGATGGGTCCCAACCGCGAACCGCAATATCGTGTTCCGCCATGTTGGCGGCGAGATTGCGCCCCATGCGCCCCAGACCGATCAGGCCTATTTCATTCGGCATTATTCGTCGTCCGTTCGTTCACCGTTCGACTTTACCCGTTAAAGCGCGCCGCGGGCAGCCCCCGGGTTTCGATGGAAACGCAAAAAAGCGCACCCGAAAGCGGTGCTGCATGCAACTCTTTATCGCCAAGTCCGGTTCGTGCCGAGGTCACGTATAGCTTGTTGAGATCAGGACCGCCGAAAGCGCAACTGGTCGGTTGCGGGACCGGCATGTCGATTTCCGTATCCTCGGCTCCGTCAGGCCGGAACCGCGTCACCCGCCAGCCGCCCCAATGGGCGCACCACACGCAACCATCCGAATCGACGGTGATGCCATCCGGATAGCCCTGTTCGGAGGAAAATTCGGCGAACGGCCGGCTGTTTCCCGCTTCGCCGGTTTCCGGGTCGTAGTCGAAGGCCAGAAGGGTCCGGTTGGCGCTGTCGCAGAAATACATCGTCAGGCCATCGGAACTGAACGCCGGCCCATTGCACACCACGTAGCCGCCGTAAAGGCGGCGCACCTTTCCGTCGCCCTCAAGGCTGTAAACGGAACCGGTGGCCGAGGTCTCCGGGTCGTGCATGGAGCCCGCGATGAATCGCCCGGCGGGGTCGCATTTGCCGTCGTTGAAGCGATTGTCCGGCAGGTTGGCCTCCGGGTCCGAGAGCACGTCGATGGCTCCGGTTTGACGGTCCAGCAGCGCGAACCCCTGTCGTGTCGCCGCCACCAGCCCGCCCGATTGTCTGAGCGCGACCGCGCCGACTTCCGTGGCCAGCTCGACGGACCTGTTTTCGTTGTCCGCCGGGTTGTGGGCATGCAAGCGGCGCCCCTGAATGTCCACCCAAAGAAGGGTTTCGGTTTCTTCGTCCCAGACCGGTCCCTCGCCGAGCTCCGCCCCGGCGGCCCAGACGGTCTCCACGGCGGAGCGGGCTATTTTCTGCATTCGCCGGCCGCCAAGATTTTTATCATTCCGGGGACCTGTCGGGATAAAGCGCCTTTTCCGGGTTGATGGCGCCGCTCAGAACACCAATACCTTTGATGGCATAGAGCGCAACAAGCAAAGGTGCGCACAAAAGGTAGTACCGGGAGCGCTGCATCCACGGTACGATGTTCAACCATGTGGCCAGGGCAACGTAGACGGGCAGCCCCGGGATAAACGTCAGGACGAACAACCCGCGCCGCCATGCCGCCAGATTTTCCACGCCAAACCGCAGAACATAAGTGTGCAGCCCCCATCGGTGCTGGTGCCTGAAGAAACCGGCCGGGCTAATCCGGTCGCGGTGAATGACCTCCGGCCGAGGCGAGAAAAAGACGGTTATTCCCCGGGCTCGCAGATTCTTGATGAACAGGACGTCCTCGCCGGTCTTGAGCCGCGGTTCGAAGGCGTCGCCTTCGGGCAGGTCCCTGAGCCGAAAACTCAAGTTGGTGGTCGGCAGGTGATAGGGCTCGTTGACGACGCGGGCCGGTGTTCCCGGAACCGAGGAAAACCACGACATCAACGCATCGAGCCACGCCCACACGCCAACGCCTTTTCCCTCGATGGCGCCGCCGATGCAAAATTTGTCGGGATGGTCCTCGTGCAGTTGCAAATGCGTATCGACGAAACCCGGCTTCGCCAGGCAATCACTATCCAACAGAATAACGATCCCGGCGCCGGTGTTCCGGCACCACGCTAGGCCCGTATTCCTGGCCTGGGCGGGCCCCAGGTTGACGTCATGGCGCAACATATGGACGCGCTCGTCTTCGAGATAGGGCCGCAACACAGGTTCCGCGGCGGCGTCGGTTGAGCTTCCGTCATCGATCAGGACAATCCCTACTTCTTCGCTCAATTGCGGAATAACGGTTTCAATGCACTCAGCGAGATCGCCAATGCCGTCCTTGAAGGGGATTAATACCAGCCGACATTAACACTGACCTGTGTGGGCCCATTTTCGCATTCCGA
>CAYFMP010000079.1:0-16250 GCA_964344215.1 uncultured Thalassospiraceae bacterium
TGCCAGGAGACCGGAGAGCGCGTCTCAGCGATTCCATATCAACGTGAACCGCTCTTGGGCGCGCCGATTCCCCGGTTGACTTTTGTCAAATCCAAGACACGGGCGGCGCGTTAGGTTCGGGTCGGTAGTACCATTGGCCGGGAGGATCGACCGTGGACCGCAGTCTGATCGGACACAATTCCGCCGACGTCGTCGTTCAAATCGAGGTGCGATTTTTCAACAGCCTCGCCAAGTATCATCCTGGCGGCGAGGAACGGTGTCGGCTCGACTTGCCGGCCGGCAGCAACGTCGGCGACGTTCTCGAGCGTTTCGGCATCGAAAAGGACGACGTCTACCTGGTGCTGTGCAACGGCCGCGACGTCACCCCCAACCTGGAGGGCGGGGTTCGCACCGAGTTCCAGATGGGCGAGGGCGACGTTATCGCGCTGTCCGGCCCGGTTCCCTATAGTTGGGGCTACGGCTCGCCGGTCGTCTGAAGGCGGGCGCCCGCTCGGTCCGGGGTTCGGGGCCGGCCTGGCTACGGAGGATGCGCCTTGGACTATCTGGTCATGTTGGCGGTCGGCCTGGTCCTGTACTTCGTCTGCGACAAGGCGCTCGACCGCCTCGAGCACATCCGCGGCAAACGCTTCGAGGACCGCAGCATCGTCTTCCTCGGCCTCCTCACGGCCAGTCTGCTGGCCGCCTTCTTCATCCTCGACACGCTGTTCGGGGGATGACGGAAAACAAAGGTCAGCGGCCCGCCGCCGGATAACCGTCAGCGGCCGCCGCGCTCCCGCAAGTAAGCCTCGATGCGCCGTCCGGCGTCGAGCGAGGCCGGCGGCCTGACGGCGGCCGGCGCAGCGCCTCGCATGGTCTCGGCAATCACCGCCAGGTACGCTTGCGCCGTCCGTTGCCAAGTGTAGGTCGTCTCGACCCGCCGGATGGCCCGCGCCGACAGCTCGCCGTGCCGGTCGAGAGCGTCCAGCAAACCGCGGGCGATGTCGTCGGGCGAGAACGGGTCGACCAGGACGCCGGACCCGTCGGCGAAGATCTCCATCGGTCCGCCGTGTTTCGTCGCAACCGGCGCCAGGCCGGCCGCCGCCGCCTCGATCGGGGCGAGCCCGAACGGCTCGTAGAACGAGGTCAGCGCGAACACCGAGCCGCGACCGGCGAAGTAGCGGTAGGTGGCGGCCAGTTCGGCCTGCGAGAGGATGTTGAGGAAGTGGACGCTCCCGCGCAGGCCGGCCGAATCGATGACGGCCAGGATTTCGCGAAGCACCACCTGCTCGGCGGCACCGAGACGGCCGAGATCGCGGTCCGGGTCGTCGATGCCGCGGATGCAAAGCACCAGGGCGGCGCGGTCCCTGAGCGGCGCGCACTCGGCATAGGCGCGGACGACGCCGATGACGTTCTTCTTCTCGTCCAAACGGCTGGAGACGATGGTCGCCGGTCCGCCGTCGTCGCCGAACTGGGCGTCGAGGGCGGTCGACACGGCGGCGTCGGCGTCGCCCGGCTCGGTCGTGAAGACGCGGCCGTTGACGCCGGGCGGAACGACGGCGAAGCGCTGCTCGTCACCGGTATCGACGGCGCCCGCATACAGCGGATGGGCGTACTGCTCGCGCTGCTCTTGGCCGGTCGAAACGACGATGCGCGCCGCGCCGGCCATGCTCAGGCGTTCCGCCTCGATGCGCCGCGAAAACCGGTAACGGGCTTCCATGTCGGCCCAGTTGTCGGGCGTGGTGCCGAGCTTGTCCATCTTCTGGGCGCCCAGCGAGTGGCCGGTGAAGGTGAAGCCGAGGCCGCCCAGATGGCGGGCCAGGACGCCGCAATAGCCGCCGTCGGCGTAATGGGTGGTGGCGAAATCGGGCGGGGCTGCGCCGTAGAACGCCAGCAGGTTGTCGACGAACTCCGCCATGTGCGGCCACAGCCGCTCCTTGTCGAGGAACTCCCCGCCGCCGCAGGGAAAGCGGAGGATCCGCAGCCGGTTCTCGTAGCCGGGGTAGGTGTCTTCGTCGGCGGCGAACTCCGACCAGGCCGGATCCTCGATGCGCCGCGTGACGATGTCGACCCGGTGGCCGAGGTCGGCCATCGCTTGCGCGACCTCCTTGACATAGACCAACTGACCGCCGAAATCGGGGTGTTCGGCGAGATGCGAATCGGTCGGGTCGAAGTTCCCTTGCGGGTTGAGGAATGCAATGTGCATGGGAGTGCCGATCGCCGGTTCAGGAAACGGCGGTTGTCGAATAGTCGGCGTTGATGACGATGTCGGCGCGATCCCGGTGCGACGAGATGATGTCGTGCTCGATCTTCAGCACGTCGTCGATGAAGGGATCGAGCTCGGCCGCGTCGCGCTTGCGCTTTTCGCGATGCGCCCGGGTCTCTTCGTAATCGCGAGCGATGAAGACGCGGGTGTCGACGTTGTCCAAGAGCGACGTGTAGGTGCCCTCGGCGATGGCGACGCGGGCGCCGGCGAAGGCCATCCGCTCGTCGCCGACGCTGTCGGTGTCGTAATCGACGAGCGGCTTTTCGATGCTGTCGGCGTCGTCGTGAAAAGCCTGGAGATGGGCGTCCAGGAGATCGAGCCGGACCTCCTGCGGGCCGACCCAGGTGATGTCCTTGCGCCGCGCCCGGTCGTTGGATCTGGGCGGATAGACGAAGTAGTCGTCCTGCTGCAGGATGACGCTGGCGATGCCCTCCGCGTCCAGCGCCTCGGCGATGGCCGTCGCCGTTTCCGACTTGCCGCTGCCCGATTCTCCGGCCACCGAAATGCTATATCTGCCGCCCGCATCGTCGATCTTGGGCAGCAAGGCCGAGACGATCTCCGCCGCCGCCCGACGATGGTGCGCTTCTACGATGATGGTGTCGCCACGCATGGCTCGATGTCCCGTTCCTGGCCGATGTCCCGGTGCCGTTAACCATATCAAAACCGAGCGATGGTTATCATTATTCAATTGACCTGTAGTTGATTTTGATTAAAGAGGAAATATCGGCCGCGCCGGGAATGCCGGGGTGCGGCCCATCAAAGGAATTCCCCGGGGCAAGACGGAAGGACGCATGGAGTACGATCGCGCCTGGTCGGAATTGAATGAACGACTGCGCCAGACCAAGGCGGGCGGCGGCGGACTGCGCGCGGCGCTGGCCGAACTCGAGGCTCATCAGCGCCAGAGCGGCTTCGTCAAGGACGACCTGGCGGACGTCGAACGTCATGTGTTCCGGCACCCGGGCGATCCGACGCTGACATTCCGCGTACAGCACAACCCGAAGCGCGCGCTCAGGTTCGACGGCTCCGGCGTGCGCACGCCACCGGCCAAGACCGAGAGCGTCAACGGCGGCTGTTTCCTGTGCCGGGAGAACATCCGTTGGCAGCAGCAGCACGCCCAGGTCGGCTTCCAGATCACCATGACCGGCGACATCTACCATGCCTGGATGAACCCGTTCCCGCTGCTGCCCAATCACGTGGTGATCGCCGAACAGGACCATATCTCCCAGGAATGGGACATCGACGGCCACGGCCACGAGCCGGTGACGCTCGCCAGGCTGCTCGGCGATCTGTGCGAGACGGCGCAGCATCTGCCCGACCATGTCGGTTTCTACAACGGCGTCGACGCCGGCGCCTCGATCCCGAGCCACCTGCATTTCCAGTTCTTCCGCCGGCCCGCGACGGACCCTGTGTTTCCGCTCGAGCGGCGCGCCTTCAATCCGCCCGTCGAGGAAGGCGGCCCGGAAATCGCCGCCGGCTACCCGGTTCGGGTGGCACTGTGGCAGGGCAACGTCGGCCAGGTGGTGGCCAACGCGACCTATTGGGTCAGGCACTGGGCCGAACGCAACCACGGGCGACTCGACCACCTGTCGTCGAACTTCATCGCCGCCGGCCGGGGCACGGACGACCACGTCTCGCTCTACTTCGTGCCGCGAGACCGCCAAAAGCGGCGCTGGAACGACTCCTACGGCCTGGTCGGCGGTCTCGAACTGTTGGGCGAACTGGTGTTCTCCAGCGACGACGAGAAGGCCATGCTCGATCGCGGCGAGATCGACTACTTCTACGTCGAGCGGGCGCTGGCCGCCGTACACACGCCCTTCTTCCACGATTGAGAGGAAGTCACGTGTCGATCGTTTCCGGCCAACAGGGGTTCTGCGGGATGACGCCCGGGATGTAGCGCTCGCCCTGCCCCAACAGGCGGCGGTTGACGACGACGACGCCGCCCTCGGTGACGAAATAGCGCTGCTTGTCGAGAGCCGGGTCCTCGCCGATGACGGTGCCGTCGGGGATCTGGCACTGGTTGTCGAGGATCGTGTTCCTGAGCCGGACGCCGGCGCCGATCTCGCAACCGGGAAGCGCCAGGACGCCGTCGAGCTGGCAGCCCGAATGGACCTTGACGTTGGAGAACAGGATCGAATTGCGCAGCCACGATTCGGTGACGACGCAGCCGCCGCTGACCATCGAGTCCTCGACTCCGTGGTGATCGCCGCCGTCGATGAAGTGGGCCGGCGGCAGTTGCGGCTGATAGGTTAGCGTCGACCACGACGGATCGTACAGGTCCATCGGCGGTTCCGGTGCGATCAGCTCGAGGTTGGCCTGATAGTAGGCGTCGATGGTGCCGACGTCGCGCCAGTAGGGCGGGCGGCCGGCGTGCGGGTTGACGAACTGGTGGGCCTGCAGGCGGTCACCGTCGGCCAGCGCCTTGGGGATGATGTCGCGGCCGAAGTCGTGGCTCGAATCCTTGTTGGCGGCGTCCTCGCGCAGGCGGCGGCTGAGGTAGGCCGACGACACGATGTAGATTCCCATGCTGGCCATCGCCCGCTCCGCATCGTCGGGGATCGGCTTCGGAATCGGGGGCTTCTCCTCGAAACCGACAATACGCCCCGACTGGTCGACCTCCACGACGCCGAACTGACCGGCGGCGTCGGCGACCGGTACCGACAGGCAGGAGACCGTGAAATCGGCGCCCGAATTGACGTGCTCGGCCAGCATCTCGCCGTAGTCCATGTTGTAGACGTGGTCGCCGGCCAGGATCAGGACGTGTTCGGCGCCGTACCCCTCGATGATGTCGAGCGACTGGTAGACGGCGTCGGCCGTGCCCAGGAACCAAGTCTCGTCGCCGGTCCACTGCTGGGCCGGGATGAGGTCGATGAAATCGCCGCGCTCGGTGTTGAGGTAGGTCCAGCCGCGCATGACGTGCTGGATCAGCGAATGCGACTTGTACTGGGTCAACACGCAGACCTTGCGGATGCCGGAATGCAGGCAATTGGACAGGGTGAAGTCGACGATCCGGAACTTGCCGCCGAACGGCACCGCCGGCTTGGTCCGCCAGTCGGTCAGGACGCCCAAGCGCTCGCCGCGGCCGCCGGCCAGGACCAGGGCCAGGGTGTTGGTGGTCAAGCGGCTGATGAAACGGGCGGCCAATGCCGGCATGGCGGCGCTCTCCTCAAGACGATCCAACCCTTCCCGCCCCGATTGTAGCGTTTGGGGGCTCGTTGTCGAGGCGGCTGCCCTCGGGCCGGGTCGGCGACGACGACGTCGTCGCCTTCGTTGGCGCCGGATAAACGACGGCCCGGCTTCCTCGGCGCCTCAGCCCGATCGCTCAGATATGTTCGACGTCGACGTCATGGGCGCGTTTGCCGTAATGGTCGAGCAGGTCCGGGCCACAGCACGGCGAGGCCGGCTTGCGGCCTTTGCGTTTGCGGATCTTCGGGTTGACGGCGGCGGTGGCCGGATCGTCCGAGCGACGGTGGGCATGCATGTGATCGAGCAGCGCGAACTGCTGCTCCAAGAGACGCATCTGCGCTTGTATCATCAGCGAGGTTGTCGCGGTCCAGGCCTGAAAGGCCATCTGCTGGAATTTCAACGAGGCGGAGAAAAAATCATTCATTCCGGTGGCTGCCGACCACTTCGAATGTTCAAACATTATTTTTTTCTCCTTCGCGCCGGGTCCCGTGTTGACACGGCTCAGCCGGCCCTCCCGCCGCATCACGCCTCCATGACGTAGCTGCCCGGCGCCTCGGCCAGCGCCTTGCGGCCGCGCCTCGGCGGTCCCATCCCGGGCGGCTTGACCTTGGCCGTCGAACGCCGCGACAGCCATCTCGACCAGGCCGGCCACCACGAACCGGAACGCATCGGCGCTTGCTTGCGCCACGTCTCCGGGTCCTTGAAGGTGGCCTGCTCCTTCAGCGTCATCATCTGGTAGCTGCGGCCCGCGTGGCCGGGTTCGGAGACGATGCCGGCGTTGTGGCCGCCGGCGGCGAGCACGAAAGTGACGTCGGTGTCGCTCAGGATCTTGATCTTGAAGACCGACTCCCAGGGCGCGATATGATCGCGGATGGTGCCGACCGCGAAAATCTCGGCCTCGATGTCGGTGAGGGACACGGAGCGGCCGGCAACCTGGTATTTGCCGGTGGCCAATTGATTCTCGAGGAACAGTTGGCGCAGGTACTCGGAGTGCATCTTGTAGGGAAGCCGCGTCTGATCGGCGTTCCAGGCCATGAGGTCGATGACGGCGCCCTCCTCGCCCAAGAGGTACTCGCGGACCATGCGCGACCAGATCAGGTCGGAGGCGCGGAGGAACTGGAAAGCGCCGGACATCGCCTTGGTGTCGAGATGCCCCTGCGCCCACATCATGTCCTCGAGATAAATGAGCTCGCTCTCGTCGATGAACAGCATCAACTCGCCGGCCTCGGAGAAATCGGTCTGCGCGGCGAGAAGGGTGAGCGTCGCCAACCTGCGATCACCGTCGCGCGCCATGGCGGCGGCGGCGATGGCGAGCAGGGTGCCGCCGAGACAGTATCCGCAGGCATGGATGCGGCTGCCCGGCTGCACCTTGCCGATGGTGTCGAGGGCGGCCATTACCCCGAGACGGCGGTAATCGTCCATGCCGGTGTCGCGGTCCTCGGCGGTCGGGTTCTTCCACGAGATCATGAACACCGTGTGTCCGCGCGCCACCAGATACCGGACCAGCGAATTGTGCGGCGACAGGTCGAGGATGTAGTACTTCATGATCCAGGCCGGCACGATCAACACCGGCTCGCGCCACACCTTCTTGGTGCTCGGCGTATATTGAATGAGCTCGATCAACCGATTGCGGTAGACGACCTTGCCCGGTGTGACGGCGAGGTCGCGGCCGACGACATAGTCCTCGAGCGCCTTCGGCTTCTCGCCCAGCCATTTGCGTTGGATATCGCCGCTCAGGTTGCGGGCGCCGCGCACCAGGTTCATGCCGCCCTCTTCCGATGTCCGCTGGATGACCTCGGGATTGGTCCAGGGAAAATTGGCCGGCGCCAGGAAATCGAGGACCTGGCGCACCATGAACTGGACCTCGCGGTTGTGCTGGGCGCTGACGCCGCGCACGTCCCTGGTCGCTTCCCGCCACCAACTCTGCGTCAGCAGGAAGGACTGGGCGAGGATGTTGAACGGCCAGGCGTTCCACTCCTCGGCCCGGAAACGGGGATCGCGGCGGTCGAGCAGCGCGGCCGGCGGCACTTCGGCGTTGAGCAGCGACTGTCCCGAGTAGGCCGCCAGCCGCAGCCAGTCGTCGGCCGCTTTCAGGGTCAGGCCGGTCAATTTGGTCGGGGAGTTGGCCAGATGAACCAGCCAATCGAGATGGGCGTTCATGACGGCGGCCGGCGATACGCCGCAGGTGGCGCGCGCCTGCGCCGCATGCAATATCCGATCGAGCTGCTCCAGCCCCCATATCCGGGGCTGAGCCGGACTCGTCCTCCTGTCCGCCTTGGCTTGGCCGACGGCCGGTGGAATTCCGGATATCTTCCTCAGAGTGGCAGCGGCCCGCTTCTTGGACATGGCAAGACCTGCCCTTCGCACCAAAGGCCAACGGTAAAGTCTAGATTCCGCGACCGGAAACAGCGTTGATGGAGATCAAGCCCTGCCGGCTTCGAAGCCCCGCTTCGCTCAGCAGGTCACGTGGAACAGCCCGACGGTGCCGGGTTCGGCGGCGTTGAAGGCGTCGATCGCCTGCGGCGTCGGCCGCGCGTCGACCGCGCAGCCACGGGCCTCGAGGTAGGCCGCGGCGTCGGCCGAAAGACCGGCCATGCCGTGCTGCCCGGTGCCGACGACAAGGCGCGTGCAGCCGTCCTCATAGACGAAGCGGACCTCGTTCTCCGAGATCGTGTGCGATGTGCCGTGGATTTTCTTCGACAGCTTTTTCCGGCGCTTGACGACTTCACCGGACAGTCGGACGACGACGTCGTGATCGTAGGTCTCGCCGTCGATGGTGATGGCGCCGAAGCGGGTATCGGTGATGGTCATCGCCCATCTCCTTGTCGCATCGGATGAACCGCTATTCTATCACTCAGGCTCCGGCCGCCGCCACAGCTACATCTGGGCGCCGACCTGCCACGGCACGAACTCGGCGTCGCCGAAGTCGAGTTCCTCGGACTTGGTCTTGTCGCCCGACGCCACCGCCAGCATCCTTTGGAAGATGCGCTCGCCGACCTCTTCCAAGGTCTCGGTGCCGTCGGCGATGGTGCCGCAGTTGATGTCCATGTCGTCGGCCATGTGTTCGTACATCGGCGTGTTGGTGGCGAGTTTCAGCGACGGCACCGGCTTGTTGCCGTAGACCGAACCGCGTCCCGTCGTGAAGCACACCAGATTGCATCCCGAGGCGACCTCGCCGGTGATCGAGCACGGGTCGTAGCCGGGACTGTCCATGAAGGCGAAGCCCCTGGTGGTGATCGGCTCGGCGTACCTGTAGACGCCGACCAGGTCGGTCGAGCCGCCCTTGGCGACGGCGCCCAAGGATTTCTCGAGGATCGTCGTCAGCCCGCCGGCCTTGTTGCCCGGCGTCGGGTTGTTGTTCATGTCGCCGCCGTTCTTGGCCGCGTACTCCTCCCACCAGCGGATGCGCTCGATCAGCTTGTCGCCGACCTCGCGCGACCGGGCGCGGCGGGTCAACAGATGCTCGGCGCCGTAGATCTCGGGCGTCTCGGCGAGTATGCCGGAGCCGCCGTGGCGGACCAGGGTGTCGACGGCCAGCCCCAGCGCCGGGTTGGCGGTGATGCCGGAATAACCGTCCGAACCGCCGCATTGCAGCGCCACCGTCAGTTCGGACGCCGGCGCCGTCTGGCGGGCGACGTCGTTGGCGGCGGGCAGGACGCTCTCGAACCAGGCGAGAGCTTCCTCGACCGTTTTCCGGGTGCCGCCTTCCTGTTGGATGGTGGTGTAGTGAAAGACCTGCTCGGAGGGCCTGCCCAGGACGTCGAGCATCAGCGGGATCTGGTTGGCCTCGCACCCCAAACCGAGCATCAGCACGGAGGCGAAATTGGCGTGCCGTGCGTGGCCCCATATGGTCCGCTGCAACATGCGGAAGCCCTCGTCGTCGGTCGCCGTGCAGCAGCCGGCGCCATGGATGATCGGGACGATGCCGTCGACGTTGGGGTAGTCGTCGAGGATGCCGCGCTTCTCGACCTCGCGGGCGATGTGCCTGGCCACCGTCGCCGAGCAGTTGACCGAGGTGACGATGCCCATGTAGTTGCGGGTGCCGACGTGGCCGTCGTCGCGGCGGTAGCCCCGGAAAGCGGCGCGCTCGGCTGCCGCCACCATGTCGGTCCCGCTCGCCGCCTCGCCGAAGGCGTAGTCGCGCTCGAAATCGCCCATCGAGACGTTGTGGACATGGACATGCTGGCCTGGAGCGATGTGGGCGGAGGCGAAACCGATGACCTGGCCGTACTTCAGGACTTCGTCGCCCTCGCCGATCGGTTCGAGCGCCAGCTTGTGACCGCGCGGGATCGGCTCGCGGGCGGTGATGGAAAGCGGCTCGACGATGTCTCCCTTGGCGACGTCGGCCAATACGACGGCGACGTTGTCGCGCTCGCTCAACCGAATGGATGTGTTGGCGGTCATCGGTTCCTCCCTTTGCGTTTCCCGGCCCGGAAGGCGCCTCACAAGTCCTCCAACAACCGCTCGGCGCTGGTCTCGCCAAATCCGCCGTCCTCGAAGTGCAGGGTCTTGACGACACCGTCGTCGACGATCATCGAGAACCGCTTGCAGCGCGGGCCATAGCACTTGGCGCTGAGGTCGACTTCGAGGCCGGCGGCGCGGGTGAAGTTCAAGGCGCCGTCGCCGATCATCTCGACCTTGCCGGCGACGTTCTGGCTCTCGCCCCAGGCGTGCATGACCCAGGGGTCGTTGACCGACAGGCAGACGATCGTATCGACGCCTTTCGCCTTCAGCGCCTCGGCGTTGTCGACGAAGCCCGGCAGGTGCTGCGCCGAGCAGGTCTTGGTGAAGGCGCCGGGCAGGCCGAAAAGCGCCACCTTCCTGCCTTTGAAAATCTCGTCGCTGGAAACGACGCTGGGGCCGTCGGCCGTCATGATGCCGAGGTCGACGCTCGGGATGTTGTCGCCGACGCTGATTGTCATCGATATTCTCCTGTCGAGGGTCTGCTGAAGATTGCCCAAAAAGATGCGCCATCCCGGCGCCGATTACAACATTGGGCGAAACGGCGTCTCGGGCCGCGACCACGAAACCCGCCGCGCTTCGGTCCTCGGCGACACCCCCCTTTGCGTTGACCCAGGTCAAGGCCGGTGCCGGTCGCCGGGGCTAGATTTGCCGGTAGGGCGGACCGGCGCCGTTGCTGCGCGGTCCGGCCCGCATCATAGTCACTCGCGGGAAAGCGAAGGGCCGGCCGGCGGCGCGGACGATCCGCGACGCGTCGCGGCGCTCAACCCCCCGAAAGGCGAAGCCGATGGAACCAGTGAAAAACGAGTGGTACCAGCTTTCCGTCGAGCGCACGTTCGAGAGCCTCGGCGCCGGCAGGGAAGGCCTGTCGTCGGAAGCGGCGCTGGAGCGGCTCGAAACCTACGGCCCCAACGCCTTCAAGATCACCAGGGTCAGCCTGTTCAAGCGCTTCCTTAGGCAGTTCCACAACCTGCTGATCTACATCCTGTTGGCGGCGGCGGCGACGACCGGCGTCCTGAGTTCGATGGGTGCCGACATGCTGGCCGACACCCTGGTCATTCTCGGCGTCGTCCTGCTCAACGTCCTGCTCAGCTTTTTCCAGGAGGGCAAGGCCGAAAGCGCCCTGCTGGCCTTGAAGAACATGATCGTGCCGGAATGCACGGTACTCAGGGACGGCATCCGGAGCATCGTCCGTACGGTCGACCTGGTGCCCGGCGACGTCGTGTTGCTCAACGGCGGCGATCGTGTGCCGGCCGACCTCAGGATCTTCCAGGTTCAGGAAGCGGCCGCCGACGAGTCGGCGCTGACCGGCGAATCGATACCGGTGGAAAAGCATATCGAGCCTCTGGACAAGCCCAACCTGTCGCCGGGAGACCAGTCGTGCATCGCCTTCAACGGCACCTTCCTGACCCGAGGGCAGGCACGCGGCATGGTCGTCGAGACCGGCGAGCGAACCGAGTTCGGAAAGATCGCCCGCCTGGTCCGACACACCCACGCCCACGAGACGCCCTTGCAGCGGAAGATCGCCGATTTCACCAAGGTCCTGATCACCGCCATCCTCGGCGTCGGGCTCGTCAATTTCATCCTCGGCTCCCTGCTCGGCTACCCGGGGATCTACAATTTCCTGGCCTCGGTATCGCTAATCGTCGCCGCCATCCCGGAGATGCTGCCGATGATCATCACCGCCATCCTGGCGCTGGCCGCCACCACCATGGCCGGCAAAAACGCCTTGATCCGTAAGCTGCCGGCGGCCGAGACGCTGGGCTGCACGACCGTCATCTGTTCCGACAAGACCGGCACCCTGACCAAGAACGAGATGACCGTGACCCGGCTTTACGCCGCCAGCCGGGATTACGAACTGAGCGGTGTCGGTTACGAGCCGAGCGGCGACTTGACCGGTGACGGCGAGGAGATTCCGGCGACCGCCATCGACGACGCCCTTCGCGAGACTCTGATGGCCGGGTCCCTCTGCAACAACGCCTCTATCGTCGAGAAGGACGGGCGTTTCATGGTCATCGGCGATCCCACCGAAGGCGCGCTCGCCGTCTCCGCCACCAAGATCCTGGGCAGGACGAAACTCGAACGGCTCGACGAGATTCCGTTCGATTCGGAGCAGATGTTCATGGTGACGATGCACCGCGCCGCCGACCGCAACTTGATCTACCTGAAGGGTTCGCCCGAGCGGGTGTTGACTTTCTGTGGCGACCAACTCGGCGGCGGCGGTCCCGAGCATCTCGACCCCGATGCCATCCTGGAGAAGACCGGCGACATGGCCCATCGGGCGCTGCGCGTTCTCGGCATGGCCATGAAGACGGTTCCGACCGAGCAGACGTCGCTGGATCGGGACGACCTGAAGGGGTTCACCTTCCTCGGCTTGCAGGGCATGATCGATCCGCCGCGCGAGGAAGCAATCGAGGCGATCGGCAACTGCAAGGGCGCCGGCATCAGGACCGTGATGATCACCGGCGACCACGTGCTGACCGCCAAGGCCATCTCCAGGCAGTTGGGGATCATCGACAGCGCCGGCGAGCGGGTGCTGTCCGGCGAGGACCTGAGCGTGATGAGCGACGAGGATCTGTTGGGCGCGGTCAGGCACGTTTCCGTGTTCGCCCGGGCGGCGCCCGAACACAAGCTGAGGATCGCTCGGCAACTCCAGGAAAGGGGCCACATCGTGGCGATGACCGGCGACGGCGTCAACGACGCGCCGGCCCTGAAGATGGCGGACATCGGCGTCGCCATGGGTATCACCGGCACCGAGGTCAGCAAGGAAGCGTCCGGCATGGTGCTGACGGACGACAATTTCGCCTCCATCGTCGGCGCCGTCGAGGAAGGACGGCACGCCTGGAACAACCTGGAAAAGGCCATCCTGTATACGCTGCCGACCAACGGCGGCCAGGCGCTGCTGGTCCTCGGCGCAGTCCTGCTGGCGCCGTTCATTCCGCTGTTCGCCATCCGCCTGCCGCTGGAGCCGGTGCAGATCCTGTGGATCAACCTGCTCGATTCGGTGTTTCTGACGATGCCGCTGATGATGGAGCCCAAGCAGCGCAACATCCTCGCGACGCCGCCGCGCGACCCGACGGCCAAAATAGCCGATCTCCTGTTCCTGCGCCGCGTGGTGCTGATCGGGCTTGCCATATCGGTGCCGACGTTCCTCGTCTACCACCACTTCGGAGCGGCGGCGATCGTCGACGGCGAGCTGGTCGACCCGGTGCTCTTGACCCAGGCCCAGACAGCCGCCTTTTGGGCCGTCCTCCTGGTTCACTTCGGCTTCGTCCTCAGCGCCCGCTCGGTCCACCAGTCGGCCTTCACCTTCAGCCCCTTCACCAACGGCTGGCTGCTGTTCGGCATCCTGATCAGCCTCCTGACCCGCCTGTTGCCGACCTTCATTCCCTCCGTCTCGGTGGTGTTCCGGACGACAGCCTTTCCGGCCGAATGGTGGTGGGTCATTCTGCCTTGTCTGTTGCCGGGATTCCTTGCCCTGGAACTGGACAAACTGATCGGCAGGTTGCTGAAGCCGGAGGCCTGAGCATGGCCGGGTTCAGAAGCAATACTGCATGTCGGTGAAGCGGCGGCGAAACGTCGTTACTCGGTCGCGCCAGGCATCCGCCGGCTCATCGCCGCGGCCGCCGATCATTCCCGCCATCAATCCGGCCAGTTCCTCGAAATCCGCCTCCTTGAGCCCGTAGCGGGTCATTTCCTGGGTGCCCATGCGGATGCCGCTGGCGGCGGCGAAGCCCGCATCGCCGGGCAGCGCCTGCGGATTGGTGATGACGTTGTTGGCCTCCAACAGCTCGGCGACCGCCCCGCCTGCGGCCGGCCCCGCCCGCAGCAGCACCTGATGGGTCTCGGTGAACCGGCGCGCCGGATCGCCCTCGACGGTCAGTCCCTGCCGGTCGAGCGCCCGGGCGAACGCCTTGGCGTTGAGGACGACCTGCTTGGGATAGTCGTCGCGAAAGCGGATCATCTCGTAGGTGGCGCCGAGCAGACCGAGCATGGTGCCCAGGTGGTGGTTGCTGACGTGGCCGGGGAAGGTGCGCTTCTCGATCTGGCGCCACAGCGGACCGAAGGCGGAATCGGGCTCGATGTTGCTGAGGACGACGCCGCGCTGCGGGCCGAAAAAGGTCTTGTGGGTGGATCCGGTGACGATGTCGGCGCCCTCCTTCAGCGGGTCCTGGAAATGCGGGCCCAAAAGCCCGAGCACGTGGGCGGCGTCGTACATGATCAGGGGCCGGTCGGGATTGTCGGCGCCGAACTCGGCGTGGACGAAGCGGACGATCGACGCGGTCGATGCAGACCTGGTGGTCGCCGCCACGCCCTGCGACTTAGGCGCGCTGATCGACATCGACAAACCGGTCCACCGGGTGCATTACGAGTTCGCCGAGACCGGTGAACCGGGGCTTGGATCCCTGGTCGAGGCGTTCCTGCGGGAAAAAGCTCTTATTTCCGCCGAATAGCGGCCGTTCAATCCCACCACTCGGTATCGAGCGCGTCGGCCGCAATCACCGTGCCGGCCTCGCCGGTCAGAATGGCGGCGACATCCTCCATGCGGCCGATCCCGGCCAGGCCGCCGCCGGCTTCGATGAATGCGCGGGCCGCCGCCACCTTCGGCGCCATCGACCCGGACTCGAAGTCGAGGGCGCCGATGGCGGCCGGCGAGATGCGGCGGATGCCGCGGGCGGCGGGCGTCTTCCAATCCTTCCACACGGCTTCGACGTCGGTCAGCATGACGAAGGCATCGGCTCTTAGATCCTGGGCCAGCAGCGCGGTCGCCCAATCCTTGTCGATCACGGCCTCGATGCCGACATAGCCGCCGTCTTTGCGTCTGACCACCGGAATGCCGCCGCCGCCGGCGCAGATCACCACGACACCGGCCCGAACCAGAAGCTCGATGGTGTCGAGTTCGAGAATCCGCAGCGGTTTGGGCGAAGCGACGACGCGCCGGAAATGATCGCCGTCGCGGCCGATCTGCCAACCCCGCTCGCTGGCCAGTTGCCGGGCCTCATCCTCTTCATAGAGCGGTCCGATCGGTTTGCTGGGTCGTTTGAAGGCCGGGTCGGTCGGGTCGACCTCGATCTGCGTCAGCAGGGTCGCGCAGCGGACGCCGTCCGGCAGCAGATTGCCCAACTTCTGCTCGATCAGGTAGCCGATCATGCCCTCGACCTCGGCATCGAGGATATCCAGTGGATAGGCGTCGACCGGTTTATAAGCGGCGCTCTGCAGGGCCAGCAGGCCGATCTGGGGACCGCTGCCGTGGGTGACGATGAGGTCGTGCTCGTAGGCGATCGGCGCCAACACGCGGGCGGCGGCCTCGATGTTGCGGCTCTGGTTGTCGGCCGTCATCGGCTGGCCGCGGCGCAACAGCGCATTGCCTCCCAAGGCGACGACCACGCGCACGGCTCAGTCCTCCGGCTCGGGCAAATCGCAGTTGCTGGGGTTGACCGTCATGGTCTCGATCCTTTGCTTCGATCATGTGGCCGAGGCGGCCGCGACGCCGTCGCCGCTCACCTCTCGAATTCGTACCCTTAATGATCGCGGATAGGGCGGCCCTCTTCCCATGATGCGGGTCAAGTGGGAGGTGTTTTCTTGCCTCAGGCCCCGAAACAGCCGGCAACGAAAAAGGACCCGGCCCGGCCAAGTCGTTGAAGGAAATGGTGGAACGGAAACGGAATCAAAGCGTCCCGCATCCCGGCGCGGGGTGTGCTCGAGACCTATGGAATCCGGCTCGGGCCCGTCTCGCGGCGTCGCGACCGGGCCAGTTTCCGCGACCAATTTCGGGCCGCCGCATCGGGCGACCCCATCGTTGAGACGGTCGCTGCGTCCCCCGATCGCGGTTCGTGCCGTGGTCTGCGCCGAGGCCGCCGCCATCGAAGACGGACTCCTGGCCATTGCCGGCGACGGCAGCTTGGCACAGCGGCTGATGACCGTTGCCGGCGTCGGGCCGATCATGGCGCTCAGCTCCATTGGCGCTGTCGATGATGCCGGCATGACAGAATGGGGTCACCCGATCCCGTTCCACCAGAACGGAGCGTTGTCCGACCGGGACGGAGGCGGGACGATCTGGCGCCGAACGTCGGGGCCAGGCTCGATCGGGCACGGACTTCGCAGCGGACCTTCGGAGACATCAGGTCGCCGATGCCATCGTGGGGCGGTCCGTCAAGCGGCGCCGAGCCCGGAGAGAACCATGAGCCCGGTGAGGCGCATAGAACCGGCCCATGTGAGAGTGGCCGCAATGAGAGAACGTTTCCATGTGCGTGTTCTTCGTATCGGCTTGGCGTTCTCGTTCCGATCGCCGCTAGAGCGGGTCACGTTGATATGGAAGCGGCTGAGATCGGTTTTGCGGCCTGCCGGCCAGGAGGGGATGCGA
>CAYFMP010000080.1:0-4811 GCA_964344215.1 uncultured Thalassospiraceae bacterium
AGCCTGCTCGGCTTCGTCACCAGTGCGTTTCCGGATTTGCTCGGCCTATTCCGCGACTGGCAGGACCGCAAGCACGAGCTTGCCATTCTCGACCGCCAGATGGAGCAGATGAAGCTTGGCCACCAGCAGCGACTGGAGGAGATCGAGGTGCAGGCCGACATCGCCGAGAGTAAAGCCCTCTACCGGCATGACAAGCCGGTCGGCGTCGCCTGGGTTGATGCGCTCAGGGCCTCGGTGCGGCCGGTCATCACCTATGCCTTCTTCGCCCTGTTTGCGAGCGTAAAAGGATCGGCGCTCTATGTGCTGATCGCCGTCGAGGGGCTTCTGCTCGCCGAGGCATTGCCGCGCATCTGGGACCCGGAAACCCAGGCGCTGTTTGCCGCCGTGATGAGTTTCTGGTTCGGCCAGCGGGCCCTCAGCAAGTTGCGCGAAAGGTCCTGACTACCGATCGATCCCATAGGCGGAGGTATGGGGGTAGGTGTTCTTGGCGGCGAAGTCGTCGAGTTCATCCCGCTTGTATCGGACAGAGCGGCCCATTTTGACGTAGACCGGCCCACCGCCCGAGAAACGCCATCCGTTCAAGGTTGAGGGTTTTACACCCAGATATTCGGCCGCCTGCTTCGTTGACAAGTATATCGCCTGCACATCGTCGATTTCGTGCGGGCCCGCGTGCGCCCGATGCGTTGCGAGGCGGGCTTGCTGCTCCGAGAAATTCGCAAACGCTGCCGCGACAAGCGACCACAGTTCGGCTTCTTGATGAACGATCTCTGCCTTTTGTTCAGCCAATTGGCGTAGGTCGGCAATCAAATCTTCCATAATTATCTCCTGTAAGGCTGAAATGAGAAACACATCGGCGGAAGGGCTCGACCTTATCAAACGCTTTGAGGGGTTCAGTCCGACGATTTACATCTGTCCTGCCGGCTGGCCGACAATCGGTTATGGCCACGTCGTGCAGGATCACGAGCGGAAGGAGTTCGAGCACGGTATCGATGAAGATATTGGTGAGGAACTGCTTCGCCTTGATGTCGGGGTCGCGGAGCGCGCCGTTCTAAGGCTGATCCACGTGCCGCTGGCCGACGGCCAGTTCGACGCGCTCACGTCGTTCACCTTCAATCTGGGCGCTGGCGCGCTTCAGCGCTCGACGCTCAGGCGAAAGGTCAACCGAGAGGAGCACGCACGGGTGCCAGCGGAGTTTCGCCGGTGGGTATGGGCCGGGGGGCGAAAGCTCAAAGGCCTCATGCGGCGACGCGAGGCCGAGGCAATCCTGTATGTCGAGGGCTAAGAGGGTGTTGATAGAGTAAATTATCCACCACGATTAGAACGATTTCGTCAGTCATCCGGGTCTTTCTTATCGGGAGGAGAAATCAACTCGGCGGACTGCAATTCACGAGCCTCAAGCTCGATCGGCTCCATCTCGGGAATGGAGGTTCCGGCGGGCGCAACGCCCAAACTCTCGAACTTCCGAGCTGCAGGTAACACCCGGCCTTCGAGGGAGCCAACCCCCTTGTTGTATCGGTCTACCGTCTGCCGAAGGGAACGCCCGAGGTCACCCATATGTCCCCCGAAAACCTTGATCCGCTCGAACAGGTCGCGGGCGTGACTCGCCACGGCCTGTGCATTTTCAGCCAGCTTTTCCTGTTGCCAGCCATAGGCAATCGCCTTCACCAAGGCTATGAAGGTCGTCGGCGTGCTGATCAACACCCGCTGACGCACCGCCTGCTCAAAGAGATTCGGATCGCTTTCGATGGCTGCGGCGAAGAAGGCTTCGCCTGGGACGAACATCACGACAAAGTCGGGCGTGACGGGCAAGGCTTTCCAGTAATCTCGTGATCCGAGAGTGCGAACGTGATCGCGAACCTGACGCGCGTGATCCGCCATGTGCCGCTCGCGTGTGTCTTCATCACCTGCCTCGATGGCGGTTAGGTAGGCTTCGAGAGGCGTCTTCGCGTCCACGACGACCGATTTACCACCGGGAAGGCGGACGATCACGTCGGGCCGCAGACGACCGCCATCGCCCTGTAAAGTTTGTTCCTCGACGAAATCGACGTGCTCGGTCATTCCCGCCATCTCCAGCACGTTCCGTAACTGGTATTCCCCCCACCGGCCACGCGTTTTCGGTCGTCTCAGCGCCTGCACCAAACGGTTAGTTTCCGACCGCAGGCCCGTTTGGCCTTCGGCCAAGCTCTTCACCTGCTGGGTGATGGCATGGTAGGCGCCCTCACGTGCCTTCTCGATTTCACCCACCTTGTGCTCGAACTTGGCCAAGCTTTCGTTAATCGGCTTGACGAGCGTTTCGATGGCCTTCTGCCGTTCCTCCAGATCCTTTTCCGCAGTCACCTTGTGCTTGTCGAAACGTTCGCTCATGAGCTTCAAGAAACTCTCGCTGTTTTTTCCGAGAGCTTCCGATGCGAGCACCGCGAACTTCCGCTCGATTTCGGCCCCCATCTTTTCCAGTTCCTCGACGCGCGCGGCGTGACTCTTCCGCTCAGTCTCCAAATTGGCCTGGGTCTCAGCGACCTGCGTATTGGCCGCTTCAAGCCGGTCCCGCAGTTCAGCGATTGTTTGCTCAAGTTGAGGCACACGATCAGCTGAGGCAGCAACGGCGGCCTTTTCAACCGCCAGCGCCTCACGCGCGGCTCGCTCCTTGCTCGCTTCCTCTTCGAGCTCGGCATTCTGACTTTCGGCATTGGACGCCCTTGTTCGCGCCGGAGCGGCGAAGGCCACATAAGCGATCGCGGCGCCTGCGCAGGAGGCAATCACTAAAAAAAGGATCGTTAGCTCGAGAGTCATTCATTTATCCGGGATATTGCTCCCGGCCGTTTCAACCACCGCTGCTACGGTTCAATTTTCTCGTAAGGGCTCGTGCCCGCCCTAAACTTGCTTAGCCAAAGTTGTCGGTCCTCTTCATCCATCAAAGTCCAGATCGTATCGGACGGAGTGCCAAACGGTGGCCTTAGGCAATCCAATCCACCAGCAATCGAGAACCCCACCTGATCCGTTATCAGGAAGCGGTCATGCACGCGTTCACCGTCATCGAACTTCTTCCACATCCCGACTGACAACGTGTGGCGGAAATTTGTAACGAACTCGGCCCTCTTCCAACGTTCCCATGCCGCCGCTTCGTCTTGAGGCGAACACCGGTTTGAAGGGTCGCCAGTGTGTATCTCGATAATGCCCTGAAGCGGTTCCCCGCCACGTTGCCCCATCAATGACGCGCAAATCATAATCGTGTCGGTCCATTGGCGCCGATCGGGCCTGAAAAAGGGATCGATGAGGTAAAGCCGTTTTGCGTGGCGTAGGATTTTCGGAAGCAGGCTTCGATAATCCTCTTCCCGTTGTTTGATTGTCTCTGATCTCCTTCGAGCAAGCCAAGCGGGCGAGCCCAAAGCTCCGCCTACCTCCACCAACAATTCGTCGTTCATGCCGCTGCTTTCGAGGAGTGCGGAGGTGATCATGATTGCGTCAAGTGGCGCTCGATCATGGGCTTGTCGAGCCAGTGTCAGCCATTCAAGGTCGTCGTTCGGATCGCCCGGTGCTTTCGGGTGCCGTACTAACCGATTTCGGTCCTTAAGAACCGACAACAACGTCATGAGGTCAGTCTTGGTTTTCTGTGAGGGCACATCACCGATGCGTTGTGCAATGTCTCTGCTCCATCCGCTCTTGTGCAGGTCAGAAATCATTCCATTTTCGCAAATTCCACGGAGAAGCTGAGTGATCACGACAGGGTTCGCCCCATTTCCTAATAGGAAGGCTGGGTCAAAAACTTCTGGCGTGATCGCGTACTCGTAAAACAAATCCAATACCTTCAAGTGAATCGTTCTCTGAAACCCTCTTCAAAGAAACCGCCTGGCCAGGAATCGGTAAACTCGCCGTCGGTGTCGAGTTCGAGGGTTCGGACGATTGCGCCTGCCCTTGTCGGCTCGACGAAGAGCACTGACACGTCTTCAGGATTGACAGCGGGTATTTCTGTCGGAAGTCTGCCATCGGCGGTGTCGCGAATTCGGCGCATGATCCTGAGGATCAAATGTTCGGAATGTGTCTCCAGAACGAAGGCATTGTTATTGTCTCCGAGCGCCGACTGAATAAAGACATCCCCTAGCTCGGCCTGCAGCGCCGGATGCAAATGGATCTCGGGCTGCTCGATCGCGACGATCTGGTCGCGAAGGCCGTAGCAAGAAACAAGGACCGGCAAAACCTGCGAGATGCCGATGCCGACGTCCCGGTGGCTAACCACAGTTTCCGTGCTTTGATCGACAAGGATTAACTCCGGCAACTTGTCGATGTCGGACATTTCGATAGATGTTCGGATGCGAGATATCGCCTCGTCGGTGTCTTTTATGACCGGGTACTGACCAGAGGGCTGCCCGCTCGTGTCATCGTAGTCGACCTCCATGTCGAGGACCTGGTCATCTCCTTCAAAGGTCTCGAAGGCAGTTGAAAGCGGTTTGTCAAGTTGATCGATCGCCACAAGTTCCCGCAGCACAAGCTGGTAGTTGGTTTTGAGCCAATCGGCGCCAAGCCACTTGTTGACTTGCTCCCTGACCGTCCAGTCCCGCCGGAGCACGTCCCACGCATAGCCGCCCCCGGCGCGCCAGTTCGCGTCGTCGTGCTCGGAAAACGCAAGATGGCGGGGCGGGTACGAGCGAAGCGGCCCCAGGTACTGAAGACGCTCTATCTGTTCACCGACCGCATGATCCAGACCACTGATCAGCTCATTCAGAATGCGCGGCAGGTAGAAACGTACGGCGCCGGCCAGGTCCTGCGATCGGCTGCCGCGACCGACGGGGAAGAGCATGGCCTCGGCGGCCCCA
>CAYFMP010000080.1:4857-14701 GCA_964344215.1 uncultured Thalassospiraceae bacterium
CGGCGATTGCCTCGTCAAGGACTTCTTGGTCTTCGCTCCTTAGCTCGGAAGTGGTGGTGCCCGTCTCGACGATCGCTTTAAGGACTTGGCGAAATACCGGGTGGTCACTCGCCAGACGATCAAGCCGGAGGTTGCCGCCTGGGCGCCTGCTCATGCGCAGCAAATCTGACCCGTCCCCTTCGACCTTGTAACTCACCAGTTCTGTCAATGCGTCGCTTGGCGCATAACCTTGATCATCGACCGGCAACCCAAAATTGACCGACACGGCTGCGGTGCGAATGGGCGCCAGTATTTCGGAAAGCCGCCCAGAGAGTTTGGCGACATCGATTTCCGCCGCCCACTCCACACGGTGAGAAGGGTCACGGCGAAACACGTACTGCCGAAACCCGCCCAGATCGACTGAGGTGCCACCGACGTCGGTCCGGAACGCGTCGAGATTTCCGCTGCGTCGCGCCTCGTGGGCGAGGGCCAGACTGTGGATGAGACTCGATTTGCCGGCGCTGTTGGGACCGAAGACCAAAGTGAGGGGCTTCAAAGGCACCCGTTGGGTCGGCCCAAACGCTTTGAAGTTTCCGAGGCGGAGTGCTGTCAACATGACGCCGCCTTCCGGGGCCTGCCGCGGCGGGGAACGGTCGAGGTTCCAGCGCATGCCGTGGCTAACGCGGCCGCTTGCTCCTCAGCCTCTTGCGACAGTGCGTCGGCATGGGCGTCACGCCATCGGGCAGTGAGTTCGCCAGAGAAGGCGCGATGTATCAAAACATGGAGTACCCTATCTTGAGCATCTCGAGCACCGGCTACTGCCTTAACATGTTTGTCGATGCTGCTGATCTGGTCAGCAAATGACTGCTGCAGTTGCAGTTCTGGAATGATTGCCGGGAAGGACCGAAGCTCCTTGGCATTGATGTTTGCCATCCCGATCGCTCGACGAGCTTTGTCGAATAACATCTGTTTCATGAACCGGGTGTTCATGTACGCCCACACGAATTCAGGCAATACCTGCCCACGATCAACACGAACGCGGATCAAGTAAGAGGCAGGAACAGCCTCCATCTGTCCTCGCCACAGGCCAGTTTTCCCAACGAGCTCTTTGCTGTTGGTTCTGTTGAATAGAATGTCGCCCGGCTCCAGCATGTATTTTCGACGCGCCTTTTGATCAAGTTCGACATACTTCAGATTTGAAAGAGCGAGCTGTCCGCGGATATCAATATTGTTCATGCGCAGGATCGGGGTGCCACTCTCATCAGCATCCGCCTTCATCGAAATTCCATACTGTGTTTCGGAAATGACATCATCGAGAGTTCCGGCTACCCATCCGAAAGGATTGGTCGCTGGGTCTCCGAACATTCTCATGAACAGCGCCGGGAGGATGCGTTGAGTCTTCTCGTCTGCCTCGGCACGTTTGCGCTGTAGTGCGTCGGCCTGGTCGAGAATCTCGACGATCCGTTGCTGCTCGGAAGGGGGCGGGAGGGGAATCTGGAACTTGCGGATCGCGCCCCGGCTCACCTCTTTGAAGGTAGTCGAACCGGCCAGACCGGTAATCTGTGGCGTAAAATACCGAAGCGCATATGCAAGATACTTTGGCTCAACACCAGGGTTGGGCGTGAAATTCGCAAAGCCCTGGTTGGTAGCTAAAGGAACCTTGGCAATACCGATTTTTCCAATGGTTGCGCGAGAGGAGAAGAGCACTGTATCGGGCGGCAAGAGCGGGGCGGAACAGGAATTGAGCCCCTCCTGTGTGATGTGGTCCCTGGTATCCTCAACATCGACGATCGATGCTCCCGGCGCTGGTAGGTCCGATGGGGTCACCCAGGGGACTTTGCCATTCCAATAGGCATCGTTGTTCCGCTTGGGCGTGCTTCCACCGGAAACACGCGCGACCTTCTCAAGGGGCACTGAGGGCCAAATCATCCGGCTGCCTCCTTCGTGCCCGACGGCATGTCCCATACCTTTCGCGCCAGCGCGGTCAACATTTCCTGTCGCTGTTCGATCGTCTGTGAGTTCCAGCACTCGAACTGGATCAGATCGGCCACCGCCCGGTTCAGCTGAGTGTCAACTCCGACGTGCGGCTTTTCGGCTAGTGACTTGGTAAGCAGGAATGAGGACTGCCTATACCCCGGAACCTTGTCGGTATAGCCGCCGTTGGAGACCGAGCTGTTGATGGTCTTCTCCAGCAGCGTAAGGTTGCCGAGTCGGCTGAGGTAGTCATCATATTCAACCTGCTTATCGAATGCCTCCCGGACCTCCTCGGTCGGTGTCTGGGGCAGTATGTGCTCGACGTGGACCGATTTGTCCGTGTAGCGATCCAACTGGGCGTAGGTGGGGCTGCCCCATGCTTGTTCCTCGATGTACTGGGTGAGCTTCGCCAGAATGTACCGCATGCGGTACTGCTGGATGTTCCATTGTGTGAGTTCCCGGAAGGCGAAGTCGAACCGTTCGGTGCGCCCCCGCAGATCCGCGACGAAGTACTTACTCAGGAAGGCATCAAGAGCAACTGCGTCCTCGCAATTGCGCAACTCCCCGGACCATCTGGCGAAATTTCGCTCGAAGGTTTTGGTTGGCTCGCGCGTAATGATGTAACAGAAGAAAAGGTTCTCGATCGCGCGACACAGATGGTCGAAGAGATCGGGTGCGAGATGGCGACCCGCAAGGAGGAGGATGTGCTGCTGGCGAAGCGCGCCGCCGAGCAGGGCGAGGTTCCGAAGATACCGGTTTTCGTCGCCCTCGCGATCCTTGGAAGATAGAAAATTGGCGTGGGCCCGCGCGCACTCGGTTAGCCCTTCAGCGAAACCAAGTGGATCGCGGTCTATGCCACAGACCTCGGTATTCCGGACGAACCAGTCATAGATCTCGTCTTCCCGAATGCTGCGGTGATAGTCGATCTCGTAATGCGACATGATGTAGTAACGGAGAAACCGCAATGGCTTCTCGCCACAGTCATCGAGAACGTCGATCAGGGTTTTCCAGCGATCCTTGAGCTTCGGATAATCCTCGCTGGACGTCTTCATGAAGAGGAGGTTCTTTAGCAGATCCATGGCGTTCAAGCCCACGCCACGATCGTTGATGGTCTCGAACACTTTCAGGGCGTTGGTGATCGTCGGCGTGAGGATGCGGATCAGCTTGATGCGCCCGGTGAAGGCGACCAGGAACTTCTTAATCTCGGCTGGTTCGTCCCTCAGATTGACCGAGAAGAACTCCCGAATGGTCCGATAGGCGGCAAGTATTTTCCTCACGGACTCGGTGGTTTCAGGAAGGTCAGAGACTGGCTGGTCAGCCTTTACGAGCTTTTCCAAAATGCCATCGCTGTCCTCGTACTGAAGAGTCAACCGATGTCGCTCCACGTCTTCCCCTGTTCTTGGATCGGAGTATGCGTCGGAAATTTGTGCCTCGAGGACGCGCGTCGGCTTGTCGTCGGCATCTCTCAACGCGTCGCGCGCCGCACACAGAACAAGGTAGATAGTCGTCATCCGCTGTTGACCGTCGATGAGCTGGAAGATCCCTTCATGGTCACGGCAGGAGACAATGCTGCCAAGGAAGTACTCGGGGCCTTCAATGAGCCGAGCATCTTCGTCATAGAATTCATCGAGCACGTCCTCGAGGAGTTTCTCGACGTGCTCGCGCTCCCAGACGTATTCGCGCTGGAAGTCGGGGACGGCGTAAAAATCCTTGAAAATCTGGGCGATCGCCAGGTCGTTCGATTCGATCTTGAAAACGGATTGCTCGGTCATCACTTGCCCTCCACTTCGGCCAGAAGGGTTTTGAGTCCCTTGGTGATCTCGCCCTCAAGAACAAGCACCTCGCGAATTAGGTCTGCCGGGTCTTCTTCGGGCGCCGGTTCGGCGACATGCGGTTTGTAGCGGCCGGCAGCAAGGTTGTAACCGTTTGCGCTGAGTACCTTCATGTCGGCCCACCAGCATTTCGGGATCTCGCTGCCTGGCTCGAGCAGTACGCTCGCCTCGGGGCCGGGGGGCTTCTTGAACCCGGACTGCCGGTACTTGCCCCATTGGGCAAGAAGGTCCGGGATCTCGTTTTTTTCGGGCGTTTCCGCGCGCCCGCCGCCAACCACCTTGTCCGGATCGTAGCCGTCGTTGGTGATCTCGTAGAACCACACCTTCTTGACCGTGGGCTTCGAGCCCTCGGGAGGACGTCGGAACACGAGCACGGCTGTCTTCACGCCGGCATAGGGTTTGAACACCCCGGCTGGCAGAGAGACCACGGCCAGGAGATCAAAGGTCTCGATGATTGTCTTGCGGAGGTCCGCATGCGCCTTCGTTGAGCCAAAGAGAAGACCTTCCGGGACCACGACCGCACAGCGCCCGCCCGGCGCCAACGCCTTCATCATGACACCGAGGAACAGGAGCTCGCTTTTCTTGGAATGAGTTGGAAGGTCCGAGCGGATGGACTCTTTGGGGAGTACGCCAGCGAAAGGCGGATTCGAGAGGATGACTTTGTAGCGCCTTCTCAGATCTTCTTCGGTGAGGCCACCGAGTTCCGAAAGCGCGTTCCCCCGTTTCAGGCTCGCCTTGCGGATACCATGGAGAACCAAGTTCATCATGGAGATCCGCATCATCTGCCGCGATACGTCGATACCGTAAATGGAGCGCTCCAACAGCTCCCAGTCAGGAATCTTCTCGCCGGCGCCCTTCCGGTAAGTCTGCAATTTGGGAATCTTGTTCTTGGCCTCCTCGACAGATGCGAAACCAAGCCGATCGAGCCATTCCTCGCCATAGATCGGCGCCTCATGCGGCTCTTCGCTGTATTTGGCCAGCATGTGGTCGACGCAGTCGATGAGAAAGCCGCCTGTACCACAGGCTGGATCGTAAATTGTGTCGCCGAGATCAGGGTCGGTCATCGCGACCATGAAGGCGCGGATTTGCTTGGGCGTTCGGAATTGACCGTTAAGAGCCGATTGGCCCAGGTGTGTGAGGAGATATTCGAAGATGTCGCCCTTGACGTCCGGCCCGAGCCTTCGGAATTCGATCGAATCGATTTCATCGACCACCTGCTTGAGCACATTCGGATCGAGGATTTCGAGAATCGCGTCCCGGAAATACTCGGCGACCTGCGGCTCCTCCTTCACCAGCGAAGCCATGTACGGAAAAACGTCGTCGCGCAAGAAGTCGCGAAGCTCGGGGCCACTCTTGAATCGCCACTTTTGCCAACGGAAGCGCGCGGCTTGCTGAGGAAACAGAGAAACCCCATTGCCGTTCCCGCCCTTGAGGCGGGCGAGCTGTTCGCGGTTCGACTCCTCTTCGTCAAGCAGCTTCAGGTAGATCAGGTAGGAGATTTGTTCGATGTAGGTGACCGGATTGGTGACGCCACCGGCCCATAGGGTGTCGGTAATGCGGTTGAGCTTGCGGCGAAGGTCCTGATTCATTTGGCTGTCCTCATGCACTCTTTTCCTGGAAGACCGACCTGTTCAGATCGGCAACCATGTCTTTCAGGCCTTGCTCTCCGAACAGCTCGACCCCCAGGCCGCCGGCATTGAGAATCGAGAGCGGCGGCGCGAAGAGATCCTCAATTTCGATCCGGCCTTTGGCGATGCCCCGGTTTTTCAAGAGCGACAGGTACTGCGCCTGCTCGGGCGTTAAGGACTTGGATACCAGCCATGCCCGGAAATTTTCGTCGAGCCTTTCATCGCGGCTCTTGATCTGCAGCATGCCCAATGCGGCGCGGATGAAGTCCACCAGAGTGCCGCCGGGATCTCGATAGGCGCGACGAAGATTGTCCTCGTTGAAGTAGAGTTCCGGTTCATTCAGTCGGCGGGCGAGTTCAGCCTCTTCTTCCTCCGTAAGCGGTTCACCGTCACGCACCTTGCGAATCAATGGATCTGCGTCGGCCTGGTCCTTAACGACCTGTTCCCACTGGGTGACATATTCCCGCTTGTCGACGCGTTCGCCTTCAGGGCCGACTTCGACATAGGTCACGGCCTCCAGCCATTCGTCCTCTAGGCCGAGCTCGATGAGATCACCCGGTGGCCGGGGCGCGGTGGGCGCCGCGGCGGGTGCGTGGCCGCCGCCGTGGCCGGTAAAAATGTCGGTATCACTGTCGTTGAAATACTGATGGTTCCGGAAAAAGTCGTAGATCACGAAACGCTTTTTCTCGATATGCGGAGCGGTTCGAGTACCCCGGCCGCGCATCTGTTGATAAAGGATCGGGCTTCGGACGCGCCGGCACATCACGAGATGCAGCACTTCTCGGCAGTCGAATCCCGTGTCCAACATGCCGACACTCACCGCGACCTGTGGATAATCCTCCTGCTTGAACTTGCGGATAAGTTCGTCGGCATTCGCCACATCGCTGGTAATCACCTCGGCGTAGCGTCCCTTCTGCTCTGGGTGCAGTTCATTAAGGTGCTGCGCCAACCGTGCTGCGTGATGTTTTGTAATAGCGAAAACAATCGCCTTGCCCGGACCGATTTTCTGGTTCGGGGCCATATCCTCGTAAGTCTCCCAGGCGAGCCGGTCGAACTCCGCCATCATGAGGCGGTTGGTCTTCTCGTTAGTCCATTTGCGCTCGAACTCGACCGGGTCGTAATGCTCCTCATTCTGGTCCGCACCCTCGGCGATGACTTCGGTGATACCGGTGGCGAAGCGATAAGGAATGAGAGCCCTCGTCGAATGCCTGAGCGATCGGATAAGCGAAATCGGGTGTTCCATCATTACATTGATAGAACTCGAACGTGTTGCGCTCGATGTAGGCGGATGGTGTCGCCGTCAGGCCGATGTGAAGTGCGTCAAAGTGGGTCAGCGCGGTCTGCCAAGCGCCGTAGATGGATCGATGGCATTCGTCGGCCACAACGACGTCGAAATAGCCGCTCGAAAATTCCGGATAGTGGCCGACCATGGTCTGTAGCAAACAGACAGTAATCTGCTTTTCTTGTCGAACCATCCCGGGCCGCAGCCAGTAGCTTCCGTGCTGGTCCAAAATATCCTGGATTGCCTCTAGGGCTTGCTTCGCGAGTTGTTCTCTGTCGACGAGGAACAAAATCCGCTCGGCCCGTCCCGCCTGAATGAGACGCTTTAGCTGAAGGCAGATCAGATCAGTCTTTCCCGTGCCGGTCGGTAATTCGATGAGGAAGCGGCGTTTTCCGAGCTCGACCGTATGGTCGAGGGCTTTCATAGTTTCCTGTTGGTAGGGGCGAAGTTTCCGTTGCTCGCCCTGCCGCAGGTAGTAGTCGGGGATCGGGATCGTCGCGAGGGGCTGGCGCTCGCCACGCATATGGACGACGCGCTCGAGATCCCGCCGCGAGTAGAACGCGTTGACGATCCTGGCATCGTCGTTGGTGTAGTCCCAGAAATAGATGAGCTCGCCGTTGGTCAAGAATATGAACGGCGCGTTCAACTGTTTGGCATAGGGCAAGGCCTGCTGCTTAGCCACATATGGTTGGATCGCCGATCGCTTGGCTTCAACGACGGCAAGCGGTCTGCCATTCTGGTCCAGCAGCACGTAGTCCGCGCGACCAACATCAGGCACGGACTGTTCTGTCAGCACCTGCGTCTTGTCGGCCGGTTCCCATCCCGCCTGCCGAAGCTGATCGTCAATGAGAATACGTGCATCAGTTTCTTTGGTCTTGGTCGTCAACCGCTCACCTCTGTTTCAATACCTGCCGGGTATCCCCTCACTCGAGGTAGGATGCCAGGCCTCGTCCTTGGAAGAAGACGTCGCAAACCAGCCGTCCACGATCCACGCGGTAGGCTTTCCGCAGGTCTACCCGCTTGTTCAATACCAGGCGGACCAATTTCTCCTTGGCGGACTGACCGCCTCTTGATCCGATCTCCGCGGCGTCAAAGCCCGTGGGACGCACTCGCGAGCCGGTCTCGCCGCTCCACTCCCAGTTAGGACTCACGTCGAACGTATCTCCATCGACCACCTTCACAACGGTAAATTCCGACATCGGGTTACTCCTTGTTTGCAGAAAGCTGTTGCATTCTTCTGCCCTTCTAAGAGCAACCAGCGTGCCAACTTCGATGCCCCTAATATTTTACGCCTTATCAATGACTTATGATTTCCCTTTCAAATTGCCCTCGCTAAGGAGCTTAAACCCCGGTTTAAATAATTTCAACTTTGGTTGATGCGTTCGACCTTCGATCGAAGAAACTTATGGACGGCCTGAGGAGAGATGCCCAGGAGTCTCGCTGCTTCGCTTTGGTTTCCGTCGGCAATCTCGAGCGCGCGTAGCATCAGCTGCTTTCGTGCCCCGCTGAGAAAGGCCTCGATTGAAAACCCTTCATGAGGGTCGGGAAGGGCCTCCAGCGCATCGGTCTTGGTGATGGGCTCGGTGATGAGGAGGTCCTCGGCGTCTAGCACTTCGGAGCGGGCGAGACGAGCCGATCGTTCGATGACATTTTGGAGATCTCGAACATTGCCAGGCCAGGTGTGATTCTGTAGTCGGGCCAACGCATCGATGGAAAGTCGTTTTGGGTGTCGCAGCGTCCGGTTGACGTGATCGAGGACGTGAAGGGTGATCTTTGGAATGTCACTGCGGCGTTCCCGGAGAGGAGGAAGGTCCAGTCGGCCCACTTCAAGTCGGTAATATAGGTCTTCGCGAAACTGCCCTTTTTTGATCGCGCGCCGCACATCGCGGTTGGTTGCGGCTACAACACGAACGTCTACTTTGCGTCCTCTCTTGGCTCCAAGTGGTTCGACAATTCCGTCCTGCAGGACACGGAGCAGTTTTGCCTGAGCCGGCAATGGGAGATCTCCGAGTTCGTCAAGGAACAGAGTGCCGCCATCCGCGAGGTCGAATTTGCCAATCTGATCGGACGTGGCGCCCGTAAACGCCCCCTTTTTATGTCCGAACAGAGTGCTCTCAACGAGGGGCTCTGGAATTGCTGCGCAGTTGACGGCGACAAAACGATCACGGGCGCGGCCGCTCAAAAGATGAACCAGCCGAGCAAAAAGCTCTTTTCCAGTGCCTGTTTCTCCGAGGATTAGAATGGGAACATTCGATCCAGCAAGCGCCCCTGCAGTATCCAGCGGTGTTCTCATGGATGGGTGGTCAGCAACGAGGCCGATTTCTTCTATGGCTGTAGCGAGATCAATCCCTGTTTCGCGCTCTGCGTCCCGCGTCGTCGGACCATGGCGAACGGTCGGAAATGCTGGGGAAGTCAGGTCGACCTCCGTGACGAGAGAAAGACCTTTTTTGACAAATCGCGGGGGTCTAATGCTTAGGAGGTGAGCCGGGATCTCCCCGCTAGCAACCAACAGGAGCCAAGAGGCGTGCATTTGAGGCGTGCCGGAGTTGACGCCGACGAAGAAACGCCCCCCAGGACACGCCTCTTGAACAGTGCGTAAATGGGCTCGCAGCCCGTCGAGGATATCCTTGTAATCGGTGGGATCACTCAACGGCACATTCAGTGCCATCACTTCAATGTCTGAGTGCCGAGCCTCTATCGCAGCTGACGTTTCATCGGTAAGCTCGGCCGTGTTTGGCGTGGCGAACAAGACGGCCTTGTCAAATTTCCGTGCCTCCAAAAGTGACAGGATCGGACCGGGTTGATCCTGCTCGCCAACCAGGCCCCGTGAATACGGGTCGTGAAATCCGACAAATGACAAAAGAACGTTCATGTGGGCGCTGTTCGCTGGGATTGGCTTCAACTCAGGTTGAAGCCAATCTATCACTCTTCATGGATGGTTGTCAGCTAATCAAGCGGTAGCAGCCAATGCTGCCGCGATATCGGATGACACCGTGTCGGCGGCGGCTTTGACCGGATCGGCCGCGAGGTGGGCGTAACGTGCCGTCGTCTGCACTTGCGTGTGACCGAGCAGCTTGCCGATCATCGGCAGTCCCTGGCCGGCGGCAACCGCCGTGGAGGCGAAGGTATGGCGCAGATCGTGGATTCGG
>CAYFMP010000080.1:14711-15035 GCA_964344215.1 uncultured Thalassospiraceae bacterium
GCGCTTGCGGATACGTCGCCAGGGCGGCTGCAGGTCGGTTAGATGCGCTCCGCGGTTCTTACCGGTGATGACCCAGGGGTTCTTGTCCAGCCGTTTGATCTTGGAAAGGACCTCGATCGCCGGGGCGCCGATGTGGACGGCCTTGGCGCCTGTCTTGGAATCGGGAAGGTGAAGCGCCATCCCCTCGAAATCCACGTGATCCCACTTGAGGGTCATGATCTCGGAGAGCCGGCAGCCAGTGAAGATCAGCAGTCGCAGGGCGTTGATGGCCGACTGGCTCTCGATGCCTTCCTGCTCGCACTGTCGCAGGGTTTCGCCGAGCCG
>CAYFMP010000080.1:15061-15678 GCA_964344215.1 uncultured Thalassospiraceae bacterium
CTTCGAGAGGTAGCGCTCCCGTTTCTTCTCCGGGTACTTCTTGACGTGCCGGCAGGGATTGGTGCCGTCCGGCCGCAACCCCCAGATCTCGGCAAGGTTGAAGGCCTTCGACAAGAACTGGAGGCATCGGTTGGCCTGGATGGGCGCGAAGCGAAGGTCGTGGTGAAGCTTGGCGATGTCGGACCTCGCGATCTCGCTTACTCGTAGGTGACCGATCCGGTCGCGGATGTAGGCCTTTAGGTAGTAGCGATAGCCGTCGACCGTGCGCGGTTTGCAGTGATGGGCCGCGTGTTCGTCGATGACGCGGCGCCCCAGATCGTCGACGGTCAGTTCGGTGCGGGCCTTCTCGCGGGCGCCGGCCGGGTCCTCGCCGTCCTTGACGCGGCCGAGAACCTTGATCGCTTCCCCTCGGGCCTTCTCGGTGGTGAGGATGCCATGCAGGCCGAGGCTCATGCGCCGGAACTTCCGGCCGACCCGGTACTGGACCAGGTAGGAGCGCTTGCCGCTCGGCAGGATGCGGGTGCCGAAGCCAGGGATCTCGCTGTCAAATATAATGTAATCCTTGTCCCGGACCTCGGCCGCCTCGACGAGGCGTTTGGTGATCTTGGGCATGGAGC
>CAYFMP010000081.1:0-15677 GCA_964344215.1 uncultured Thalassospiraceae bacterium
TCCATCGGAATGCGAAAATGGGCCCACACAGGTCAGTGTTAATGTCGGCTGGTATGAGTCCTTTCAACCCTGCTTAGGCATGTGGTATACCAGTTGGCTATTGGTGGCCAAGGGTTGCTTTTCGGAGCACTGCTTGCCAATTGACAACAACCAGACGGAACTCTACCGTCTCGATAACAAAAAGCAGTTCCCGTTCAGGGGGGATATCAGTGGCGACGCTTCTCGAGATCGAGAATCTCAAGACCCAATTCTTTACGTCCGCCGGTACGGTCCAGGCCGTCGATGGTGTGTCCTATACCGTCGATGAAGGCGAAACGGTTGCCGTCGTCGGTGAATCCGGTTGCGGCAAATCGGTAACGGCACTTTCCATTCTGCGGCTTATTCCGTGGCCGCCCGGCAAGATCGTCGACGGGAACATCAAGTTCGACGGCAAGGATCTGCTGGCGCTCAGCGACGAAGAGATCCGTGACATCCGCGGCAAGGACATCTCGATGATCTTCCAGGAACCGATGACTTCACTGAACCCGGTTCTGAGCATCGGCCTGCAGCTGACCGAAACCATGACCACACACTTGGATATCTCCGAGGAGAAGGCCATGGCACGGGCCGTGGAGTTGCTGGGGATGGTCGGTATTTCCGAGCCGGAGCGCCGCCTCGAGCAATACCCGCACCATCTGAGCGGTGGTATGCGTCAGCGGGTGATGATCGCCATGGCCCTGAGCTGCGAGCCGAAGCTGATCATCGCCGACGAGCCGACGACGGCCTTGGACGTCACCATCCAGGCCCAGATCCTGGAACTGATGAAGGACCTGACCCGGCGGTTGGGGGTGGCGCTCATCGTCATTACCCATAACCTGGGGGTGGTCGCGCGCTACGCCGATCGGGTCAACGTCATGTACGCCGGTAAGATCATCGAATCCGGCAGCGCCATCGATATCTACCACAACCCGATGCACCCCTATACGCTGGCGCTCCTCAAATCGGTGCCGCGCATGGACCAGGCCCGGCAGGCCAAGCTCGATCCGGTCGAAGGCCAACCGCCGGATTTGACGAAGCTCGACGGCGCCTGCGCATTCCGGCCGCGTTGTCGGTTTGCGACCGACGTCTGCGCCAAGGGTTTCCCACCCCTCGAACAGGTCGGGCCCGGACACTTCGCCGCCTGTTTCGAAAAGGGCAAGCTCGTGGACACGGACAAGGTGGCTTAGATGAGCGCCGGTGCCGAGCCGCAGGTCAGGGACGATTCGGCCTTTCGGGGATCGCACTCCGAAGAGGTGCTGATCGACGTCAAGGGCCTCAAGATGTACTTCCCCGTCACCGAAGGCGCGATCATCTCGCGCGTCGTTGCCGAGGTGAAGGCGGTCGACGGCGTCGACTTCTTCATCCGCCGCGGCGAGACGCTGGGACTGGTCGGCGAATCGGGGTGCGGCAAGACGACCACCGGGCGCTGCATTATCCGCCTCGAAGATCCGACCGGCGGGCAGATCTTGTTCGGCGGCAACGATCTGACTCAGCTCAGTCAGAAGGAATTGGTCGACGCCCGCCAGAAGATCCAGATCATTTTCCAGGATCCTTACAGTTCCCTGAATCCGCGCATGAAGATCGGCAACATCATCGGCGAGCCGATGAAGGTGCACGGCATCATTACGGACGAAGGCAAACGGGACCAACGGGTCCGCGAACTGTTATCCGTTTGCGGCCTCAACCCGGCTTTTGCCGACCGTTATCCCCACGAAATGAGCGGCGGCCAGCGTCAACGGGTCGGCATCGCCCGGGCTCTCGCCATGGACCCGGAGTTCATCATCTGCGATGAGGCCGTGTCTGCGCTCGACGTGTCGATTCAGGCTCAAGTCATAAATCTCCTGGAAGACCTGCGCGAACAGTTCGGTCTGACCTACCTGTTCATTTCCCACGACCTGAGCGTGGTTCGCCATATCTGTCACCGGGTCGCGGTCATGTACCTGGGCCATATGGTCGAACTGGCCGATTGCGACGAGCTGTTCGACAGCCCCATGCATCCTTATACACAGGCCCTATTGGAGGCAGTGCCCATTCCGGACCCGGAACTGGAGCACGGGCGCGAGCACAAGATCATCAAAGGCGAAATTCCGAGCCCCATTAATCCGCCGAGCGGATGCGTGTTCCATCCGCGCTGTCCGCTGGCGGTTGACGGGTGTAAGACAGGTGTTCCCGAGTTTCGGGAAATCAAGCCGGGCCACTGGGTGGCCTGCACGGAGGTGTGATCGCCCGAATCGGGGCGGCGCATGACACGGGAGCTGGGAGGTTCCTAAATCACTGGGAAGGAGACGAAAATGAAAAACGTCTACTCAAAACTGGCCGTATCGGCCCTCGTCGGCGCCGGCCTCGCGTTGGCCGGCGGGACCGCCGAGGCCGACACGCCAAAGAAGGGGGGGATCCTCAACTTCGTGGTCGGATCGAAGATTCCCTCTTACGACGGTCACAAGGAAACGACCTTCGGTATGATCCATCCGATCCGGCCGTTCTACAGCCTGCTCATTCGGGTCAACCCGGAAAACCCGTCCTCGCCGACGGACTTCGTCTGCGACTTGTGCGAGGGCAGCGTGCCGAAACCGACCGAAGGTGGCACCAAATACACCTTCAAGATTCGTTCCGGCGTCAAGTTCCATGACGGAACGCCGCTGACGTCGGCCGACATCAAGGCCACCTACGATAAGATCATCTTCCCGCCGGAGGGTGTTCCGAGCGCGCGCAAGGCGTTCTTCAAGGCCGTCGAATCGGTGACCGCTCCGGACGCCAACACGGTCGTCTTCAAGTTGAAATTCCCGACCGGCAGCTTCATTCCGGCGCTGGCGACCCCGTTCAACTTCGTCTACTCGAAGAAGGACCTGGACACCCACGGGATGGCTTGGCATGCCAAGAACATCAACGGCACCGGCGCCTTCAAGTTCGTCCAGGAACAGAAGGGCGCCTTCGTCGAGGCGGTCAAGTACGACGGCTACCACCACGCCGGAAAACCCTATCTCGACGGCTACAAGGCGATCTCGGCGCCGAAGCTGGCGGTTCGCGTGCAATCCATTCGCGGCGACCGCGCGGCCATCGAGTTCCGCGGTTTCCCGCCGAAGCACCGCGACGATCTGGTCAAGGCCCTGGGCGACAAGATCAAGGTCCAGGAAAGCGACTGGAATTGCGTGCTGCTCTATACGCCGAACCAGAAGCGCAAGCCCTATGACGACCCGCGGGTCCGTCAGGCTCTGACCCTCGGTGTCGACCGTTGGGGCGGATCGAAGTACCTGAGCCGCATCGCCATCGTCAAGACGGTGGGCGGCGTCGTCTTCCCGAACCACCCGTTGGCCGCCACCAAGGACGAGCTGATGAAGCTCAAAGGCTATAGCACCGACATGGCCGCCAGCCAGGCCGAAGCCAAGAAGCTTCTGGCCGACGCCGGCGTCTCCGGCCTGACGGTGGACTTCTCCAATCGCGGCGTCGACCAGCCCTACAAGGTGGTCGGCACCTGGCTGATCGACCAGTGGAAGAAGATCGGCGTTACCACCAAGCAAAGAGTCCAGCCTTCGCCGCAGTTCTATGCGACGCTGCGCAAGAAGAAGGACTTCGACGTGTCGATCGACTTCAACTGCCAGTCGGTCATCAACCCGATCGCCGACATCACCAAGTTCCTCGGCTCGGCCGGCAACAACTACGGCCAGTACGAGGACGCGGAGCTGGAAGGGACCTACGACAAGATCCTGAAGTCGGGAGACGAGAGCGAACAACGCCGTCTGATCCGCCAATACGAAACCCGGTCGCTTTCCGATCAGGCCCACCTCGGCGTTACGCTGTGGTGGTACAAGATCAACCCGCACCGTTCCTACGTGAAGGGATGGAGCATCGCGCCCAGCCACTACCTGAACCAGTCGTTGGATCAAGTCTGGCTCGACAAGTAGGAGCGTATCGCTCGGATAGGATGCCCGCCCGTCGCCGACCTTGGCGGCGGGCGGCTCCGTCCGACCCGGCGACATCGACCCCGGAACCCAAATGTATAAATACATAGTCAAGCGCCTTTTGATGATGATCCCGACCCTGTTGGGGGCGGCGATCTTCGTTTTCTTCCTTTTGCGGATGATTCCGGGCGATGTTTGCGAGGTTCGCCTGGCCGGTACCGGCCTTTACGCCGATCCGGCCGAAATCGCCCTGTGCCAGAAGGATCTGGGACTCGATAAGCCCCTCATCGTTCAGTTCTTCGATTTCGTCTGGGGTTACGCCACCCTCGATCTCGGCAACTCCATGTGGACCGGATCGCCGGTCACCGAGGAGATCGCGCTTCGCTTCGAATTGTCCCTGCAAGTGGCGATCATGGCGACCGCCGTCGCCATTCTCATCGCCATACCGTTCGGCGTCATATCGGCCGTCAAGCAGGACACCTGGGTCGATTACGTGGTGCGCGCCTTCTCCATCGCCGGCATCGCCATGCCGTCGTTCTGGCTCGGCATCCTGATCATCCTCGGCCTGCTCATATTCACGCAGAAGTTCATGGGCACGCCGTGGATGCCGCCGATCGACTACGTGCCGATCTGGGAGGATCCGGCCCGCAACCTCTCGCAGTTGATCTGGCCGGCCGTCGCCACCGGCTACCGTTATTCGGCGGTCGCCACCCGCATGACCCGCTCGGCGCTCCTCGAGGTCTTGCGCGAGGATTACGTGCGCACGGCCCGGGCCAAGGGCCTGATCGAGAAGGTCATCATCAATCGCCACGCGCTGAAAAACGCGCTGCTGCCGGTGGTCACCATCATCGCCATCGAGTTCGCCTTCCTGATCGGCGGGCTGGTCGTCACCGAGCAGGTCTTCAACTTGAATGGCCTCGGCAAGCTGTTCGTCGAATCGGTCGGCAGCCAGGACTTCAATCTGACCCAGCAACTGGTCATGCTGGTCGTGCTGATCTTCGTCATCACCAATTTCCTGGTCGATATCCTCTATGCGTGGCTCGACCCCAGAATCCGCTACAGCTAGGAACCGCATGACATGACCACCGTCAGCGAAATCGAAGTCGAAGCCGAATTCGAGGAACTCACTTCCAAGAAGCCGTGGCCGCAGGTGTTCTCCGAAGTGGCGCGCAAACAGCCGTTGGCGACAGGCGGCGGCGCCATCGTCGTCGCCATGATCTTCATGGCCGTCTTCGCCGACTTCATCACCTTCTATGATCCGGAAGCCAACGCGCTCGAGTTCATGCTGGTGGCCCCCGACGAGCAGTTCTTCCTGGGCACCGACCAGTTCGGGCGCGACGTTCTGACCCGTATCATCTACGGCGCCCGGACCGCTTTGTTCGTCGGCTTCACGGCCGCCTTCATAGGCTCGACGGCGGGGCTGATCCTTGGCGTCGCCAGTGCTTATTTCGGCGGCACCTTCGATCTCGTCGTCCAGCGTATCGTCGACGTGATCATGGCTTTCCCGCTGATCATCCTGGCCTTGGCCGTCGTCGCCACCCTCGGCCCCGGCACCCAGAACGTGATCATCGCCATCACCATCCCGTTCATCCCGCAATGCGCCCGCGTCGTTCGCTCCAACGCGCTGGCTATCCGCGAGATCCCCTACGTCGACGCCGCCCGGGCCTTGGGCTTCGGGCACGCCCGCATCATCATGCGCCACATGGTGCCGAACGTCATGGCGCCCTATCTGATCATGCTGACCTCGTTCCTCGGCCAGGCCATCCTCTTGGAGGCCTCCTTGAGCTACCTCGGCCTCGGCGTCCAGGAACCGACCCCGGCCTGGGGCCTGATGCTGCAAGGCGGAGCCGAGGAGTTCGCCGAAAGCGCGCCGTGGGTGGCGATCTGGCCGGGCGTCGCCATCAGCCTCGCCGTGTTCGGGTTCAACCTGTTCGGCGACGGGGTCCGCGACACGCTCGATCCGAAGCTGCGCTCGCGCTAAATGGCCGCACCCGTCCGCATCGCTCTTCTGGGCATGCACCTGGAGAGCAACTCGTTCGCGCCGGTCTCCGGCGAAACCTCGTTTCGCTCGCTTTGTTACATGAGCGGCCGCGAGATCACCGACGACGCAGCCCTTCCCAACCCGAGCGGGCCGGCCGAGATCCCCGCCTTCATCGCCGCCATGGACGAATCGCCCGTCGCCTGGGAGGCGGCGCCGATCGTCGTCACCGCGGCCGAGCCCGGCGGTCCGGTCGACCACGACTTCTTCACGGCGTCCATGGCCGAAATGGAAAAGCGCCTGGCCGAGGCGATGCCGCTGGGCGGCGTCTACTTCAGCGCTCACGGCGCCATGGTGTCGACCGGGAGCGCCGACCCGGAGGGCGAGCTTTTCGCCATGGTCCGCCGCGTCGTCGGCCCCGACGTGCCGCTGATCGCCACTCTCGATCTGCACGCCAACATCTCGGAAGCGATGGTCGAGCTGGCCGACGTCCTGGTCTCGTACAGAACCAACCCGCACGTCGACCAGGAAGCCAGGGCCGAGGAAGCGGCCGGGTTGATGGTCGAGATGCTGGCCGGCATGCGGCCCGAGACAGCCTTCATCCGGCTGCCGATCTGCGCGCCGACGACGACGCTCTTGACCGCCGAGGGGGCGTACGCCGACATGATCGACTTCGGCCAGCAGGCCAAGACCGACGTCATCGCCAACGTCTCGGCGGTGGCCGGCTTCGTCTACGGCGACACGCCCTACAACGGCATCTCGGTCATCGTCACCGCCCGTGGCGACTTGAGCGCCGCCCGCGCCCTCGCCGCCGAGGTGGCGCGCTTGGGCTGGAGCGAGCGCGACCGCTTCCGCAAACGGATGACGTCGATCGACGACGCCGTCGCGCTGGCCCTGGAGACCGGCCGCGATGCCACCCGCCCGGCCCTGATCTTCGCCGATTCGGCCGACAACCCGGGCGGCGGCGGGCGCGGCAACACCACCTGGATCCTCGAGGCCGTGCTCGAGGCCGGCGTCGACGGCGCCCTGTTCGGCAACTTCGTCGACCCGGCCCTGGCCGCCGCCGCCCACGCGGCCGGCGAGGGGGCGACGATCGGCGCCGTCTTCAACTCCGAGACCGCGACCGAGTTCTCGAAGCGCTTCGAGGCGGAGGCCCGCGTCGTCAAGCTGTCCGACGGCGCCTGCGTCGGCCGGCGCGGCATCTGGAAGGACCGCGCCATCACCATCGGCCCGTCGGCCCTTCTCGAGCTTGGCGACGGCGGCGTCCATGCGGTCGTCGCCACCAAGCGCAAGCAGTGCGCCGAGCCCACCTTCTTCGAGATGTTCGGCCTCGACATCGCCGCCGCCCGCTCGGTCTTCGTCAAGTCGCGCGGCCACTTCCGAGCCGGCTTCGACGAGTTCTTCGCGCCCGACCAGGTCATCGAGGTCGACGCGCCGGGGCTGACCTCGCCGGTGCTCGCCAACTTCGATTTCACCGGCCTGCCGCGGCCGGTCTACCCGTTGGACGAGGAGACGACCTGGGCCGGGCCGCCATGGGAGTAGCCGCGGGAGAACTCGCCAGCGCCGGCCCGGAACCGTAGCGCCGCCGGCCCTCCGATTAAGCCTCGTTCTCGGCATCCATCGCGCCTCAACCGCCGCCGAGAAAAACGCCGCCGTTGACGTGCAGGGTCTGGCCGGTGATGTAGGCGGCCTCCGGCAGGCACAGGTAGTGCACCATCGAGGCGATCTCTTCTACGTCCCCGAAGCGGTTGACCGGCGGCTCGATCTTCAAGGGCGGCCGGACGCCGGCCGAGCCCGGCCTGACGGTGTCGATGAAGCCAGGCGAGACCGAGTTGACGGTGACGCCGTGCTCGGCCATCTCGACCGCCAGCCCGCGCGCAAATCCGGTCAGCCCCGACTTGGCGACCAGGTTGTGGACCCGGTTCGGCGTGCCGATGTGCCACGAAATGCCGCCGATGGCGACGATGCGGCCGCCGCCGGCCTCGATCATGTGCGGCAGGCAGGCCTGGGCGGCGAAGAAGGCGCCGTCCAGCGAGATGTCGACGACGCGCCGGAATTCCTCGTGGGTCATTTCGAGGAACGGGACCTGGCCGCGCTGCGAGGCGTTGAGGACGAGGATGTCGATGCCGCCGAAGGCATCCGCGCAAGCCGCCGCCATCGCCTCGACCGCCGCCCGGTCGGCGACGTCGGCCATGTGCACGGCGGCGCGGCCGCCGGCCGCCTCGATCTCGGCCGCCACCGCTTGCGCCGCTTCCTCGTCGGCGACGGCGTTGACGAGCACGGCGGCGCCCGACGCAGCCAGCCTCAGCGCGGTGGCGCGGCCGATGTTCCTGGCCGAGCCGGTGACGATGGCGGCCTTGCCTTCGAGAGGTTTCTCGCCCATGTCGGCTGACTCCCTGTAAACTGTTGATATTATTTATAAAAACGCCGTCGGGACGGCTCGTGCCGGCGCTTGCGGCTTAACATGTGTTATCATTTTTTGTTCATATAAGAGCGGGTATAAACACGCTATATGATCAAAAAAACTTATTACAAATATAAAAAAGGAACTTAAGCATATTTCAATGGGTTTGTCAAGGGGAAATTCTTGGCGGCAGGGGCGGCGCCAAGACAGGCAGGTGGCGTAGGCGGCTGTAAGCGGTGAAGGCGACGGCCAGCCTAGGACCTAGGTAACCACCATGACGCGAACCTAGGACGCTCCTCGCTGGTCTTTACGGAGAACCTGGTGGGTTAAGACCTCGATCTTCGAGTCGTCTTTCAAGTTGTCGGAGAAAATGATGAGATTGTCGCCTGTTGCCCGCGCGCTTGGTGCGATCAAAGCTTCGTGTCCAAGGAAATTTGCCGCAGCTCCAATAAAAGGGCAGTTTCCCCATTCACCAGCGTATTTTGATAGATCAACACCCAACTCCTCCAGTCGAGATCGACGGGTCAGGTCGACGACGTCTTGCAGCGCCACCTCGAAGTTATAGATATTCCAGGATACTTCGGGTGGGATCGAGTATTGTCCAACTAGGTGCTCTCCTTCGGACAGCGCCGTTTCCTTAGAGAGGCTCGTGTAAAGAACAGCAAATCCCTCTCGTGTACCCCACCGTCCTCCGCGCAAACTGGGTTTGAGAGGGTCTCGGTCACCGAATACGAATCGCCAAGCCGTGCTTTCCCGGGAATTTGTCCCGTATTCCTCAAGCTGATCGACGATTTCGTACGGAATGTGCATTCAGTTTAGTCGTATGCCACATCCGCCAACTGATCGAGAGCGTAAAGGACATCTTCGATCTTTCCTTCGGCAATTAGATCGGCAGGTATATTTCCGTCCAGCGCTTTATGTCGACTAATCAACCAGATTCTTGCGCTCTTCGGCGAGTAGAGCTCTAACAATCGCTGCACGATATACTCAAGTTCCAGTAGCCGCAGCAGCCTTTCGCCGGTCGGTTCATTGCGCCCCTGTCTCCAGCGAGAGACAGTTTCGGGGCGCGTATTGAGCATCTGAGCAACATCCGTCCCGCGAATACCACCATCGATGATCGTGTCTAATTTCATGGTGACGACATTTGACATGTTCTTGATTCCCTATCTCGGAGTTACCACTCGAACTGGCGGAGCCTCCGCAAAATCCAAGTTGCTACAACGCTCGGCGAGCGAACTGAAAACAGGTCTCAAGCGATCCAAACGAACGCGATTTCTTTCGAGTTTGTTGAGAAGTTTTTGGTCCGACAAGGGAGCGCGAGCAGCCCCGAAACGAACTGTTTGTTAGGGGGATCACTTCACGTGTCACGAACTCCCTAGGCCGGATCGATACGGGGATGTCGGAAATCGTTCTGACCTGCTTGATGCGCTGCACGGCGAAGCAAGCACCCGGCTTTTCCAACATATCGCGGATACCATTTGGACAGATTTCTGTGTCGCGACATCCGTACTTTGGTAATGCACCCTTCACCGAGAAAAGCTCTTGAGCCTCTGATACCTTCAAGTGAAGATCCAAGCCCTCGATATAGACACGCTTTCCTTGTCCTCCTCCCGCCATTCGGATCGAGGTTTTATCGCAATGACCGTGGGCTTCATGAAATATCTCCATGACAAATTAATTGACATCATAATATTCAATGTCAATTAATTTATCAATAGCCAACATATTGTAGAAAACCGTAATGATCGCTTCGACAAGACGCAGCATTTGGTTGTCGATGAGACTCAGTTCGCTTCATATTTGAACCAGCCGTTACCCCCCATCCGTGCTAGAATCACCACCGGGACCGGACCGGACCGTCCGCGACTGGCCCCGATGAATTCGACCGCGCGAAGCCGATGACCGACCTTCGACGCCAAATGAACCGCCGCGCCTTTCTGGGCGGGTTCGCCGCCGCCGGGGCGGCGCTGCCGTTGGCCGGCGTAGGCGCTCTGGCCACTTCGTCCGCCGCTTCCGCCGCCACGTCGTCCTCCGTGCTGAGCCGGCCGATCCCTGGGACGGCCGAGCGGCTGCCGGCGATCGGCATGGGCTCGTGGATCACCTTCAACGTCGGCGACGACCAAGCGGCCCGCGACGTTCGCGTCCGAGTGCTCGGCACCTTCTTCGGGATGGGCGGCGCCGTCATCGATTCGTCGCCCATGTACGGCTCGTCCGAAGAGGTCATCGGCCACTGCCTCGGGCGCCTCGGCCATCCCGACGCCCTCTTTTCGGCGACCAAGGTGTGGACGCCCTTGCAATGGCACGGGGTCCGGCAGATGCGGAACTCGGAAGCGCTGTGGGGCGAGACGCGTTTCGACCTGATGCAGATCCACAACCTGCTCAGCTGGGAGAAGCACCTGGAAACCCTGCTCGAACGGAAATCGCAAGGGCGGCTCCGCTATATCGGCGTCACCACCTCGCACGGCCGCCGCCACCGGGAGCTCGAGCGGGTGATGGCCGGGCAACCCATAGATTTCGCGCAGTTCACCTACAACGTCGTCGACCGCGAGGCCGAACGGCGGCTGCTGCCGCTGGCCGCCGAGCGCGGCTTGGGCGTCATCGTCAACCGGCCGTTCCGGCGCGGCGGCCTGTTCGAGCGGGTCGCGGGCCGACCGCTGCCGTCCTTCGCGGCCGAGTTCGATTGCGCCAACTGGGCGCAGTTCTTCCTCAAGTTCATCGTCTCCCACCCGGCCGTCACCTGCGCCATCCCGGCCACCTCGCGCGTCGATCACATGCAAGAGAACATGGGCGCGCTCCGGGGCCGGCTGCCCGACGCTCCGATGCGGGCCCGCATGGCGCGGGTGATGGAAGGGGTGTAGGCGCTCTTGGAAGCGCCCTCTCACTCGCCCTTGAACTCGGGTTTGCGCTTCTCGATGAAGGCGTCGACGCCCTCGGCGAAGTCGGCGCTGGTGGCGCAGTCGGTGAAGGCCACGACCTCGGCGTCGAGCTGGTCCTTGAGGCCGCTGTTGAGCGAGGCGTTGAGCAGCGCCTTGGCATGGGCATGCGCCCGGCTCGGCCCGACCGCCAGCCTTTGGGCCAGCGCTTCGGTCTCGGCCGCCAGTTCGGACGCCGCCACCACCCGGTTGACCAACCCCCATTTCTCGGCCGTGGCGGCGTCGAAGCGATCACCCAGCAATGCGATCTCGAAGGCCCGCTTGAGGCCGGCCACACGCGGCAGCGCATAGGTCGAGCCGCCGTCGGGGCTGACGCCGAGGTTGCAATAGGCCAGCGTGAAGAAGGCGTCGTCGGCCGCCAGACCTAAGTCGCAGGCCAGCATCAGACTGACGCCGGCGCCGGCGACGGCGCCGTGCACCGAGGCGACGACGGGCTGCGGCATGGCGCGAAGGTTGACGATGATCTCGTGAACGTCGTGCAGCAGTCCCTCGAAATGGTGGCGGACGGCGGTCTTGTCCGGCTCCGAATCGAGCTTCTCCTTGAAGTGCTTGATGTCGCCGCCGGCCATGAAATGATCGCCGGCGCCGCGCACGACGACGGCGCGGATCGACGTATCCTCGCGGATCGCCGCCGTCACCGGGATCAAGGCCTGAACCAGGTCGGCGTTGATGGCATTCAACGACTCGGGCCGGTTCAGGGTGATCCGGGCGACGGCGTCCCGAACCTCGACGACGACAGTGTCGTTGGGCGGCTCGATCGCGCTCATCGGCGCCGCCGCCCGCGCCCGGGTTCGCTCGGATCAGCTGCCGACATTCGAATCCCAGTAATCGACATTGAGGCCTCGAATGAGGTCGTCGTGGCGGTAATCGACGCAGCGGCGCATACCCGAGATGCGATAGGCGAACGACCCGCCGAGGCAGTCCTCGAAGGCCTGGCGGGCGATCGGAATGCCGGTGCGCAGCGGCGAGGCGTCCGGCAGCTCGTCGCCGATGGCCTGCTGCCACATTTTTTCGAGCAGAGCCGGCGCGGCGACGCCGTCGTTCGGCAGCTTGCCGGCTAAGCGGGCCAAGACTTGAGCGGCGGCCGCTTTCGGGTCGTCGTCGACGATGCTCGCACTCTGTTCGCGCAGCGATCCGGTGGCATAGGCGATCTCCTTCTCGGTCAGCGGGTTGGGGTCGCCCTCGACCGGCATCGGGATCAACGACGCATTGTCGGCGATGCGGATCACCGCCCTAGGCGCGGTGCCGCTGGCGTGACCGAGTTCGGCGCCGAGCGCGGTCAGGTCGGCTTCCCTGATCTGCGCCGACACCGCCATGAAGCCGCGCGATTCGATGAAATGCAGGTGGTCGCCGGCCGCGAACGTCTTCTCGCTGCCGTCGGCCGCCTCGATAGCCAAGGTGAACGCCTTCGGCGTTGCCGGCAGGTAGACGGCGCCGTAGGTCGGCGCCGGGCGCCGGCGCTGCAAGCAATAGGTGGTGAGGCTGGTCCGGCAGTAGCCGTTCTCGCATTTCAGTTCAAGCCCGGTGGCGGACGGCAGGGCGGCGAGGATCTGCGGGGCGGCCAGCGCGGTTCCGGCGGGAAGCGCCAGCACGACGGCGGCAATCAGGAAAAGCAGGCGGACGGCCATCAGGAATCTCCTATGGTTGTCGTTGCTTTTGACCGGTTGGCGTCGGTTTCTCCGAATTTCACCGATTGTCGCCCGAAACCGCTTTTCGGCGCAAGGCGGAGGCCGAAGGCGGCCGGCCGGCCGGCGGTCTCGGCGGCCTGCTATTCGCCGGTCTTGGGCAGCGCCGTCGCCACGATCCCCGAATCGAGCGCCTCGTAGTCGTAATAGCCAATGAGGTCATACGTCTCGGCCCGCGTCATCATCCGGTCCTCGATGCCCTCGGTGCCGCCCTCGGCCATGATGTGGGCGTACAGGCTCTCCATGGCATGCGCCGCGACGCGCAACTGCGAGACCGGCCAGATGACGATGGCGTAGCCCATCTCCTGGAACTGGTCGGCCGTGAAGTGCGGGGTGCGGCCGAACTCGGTCATGTTGGCCATGGCCGGAGCAATGACGCCGTCGGCGAAGGCGCGGAACTGGTCTTCCGCCGCCAGGCCGTCGGGAAAGACGATGTCGGCGCCGGCCTCGATATAGAGATTGGCGCGCTCGATCGCCCCTTCAATGCCTTCCGAAGCCGCCGCGTCGGTACGGGCAATGATCTTAAGGTGGCTGCGGGCGCGGGCGGCGGCGGCCACCTTCAGCGCCATCTCCTCGGCCGTCGCCAGTTGCTTGTCGTTGAGGTGGCCGCACTTCTTGGGCAGTCGCTGGTCCTCGATCTGCATGGCGGCGGCGCCGGCCGCCTCCAGCTCGCGGACCGTGCGCATGACGTTGAGGGCCTCGCCGTAGCCGGTGTCGGCGTCGACGACGATCGGCAGGTCGGTGGCGCGGAAGAGGTTGCGCACGGCGTAGGCAAGGTCGTCGATGGTCATGACGCCGAGATCGGGCAGGCCCAAGCTGGCGGTCAGGCCGCCGCCCGACATGTAGAGCGCCTCGAAGCCGGTGCGCTTGGCGATCAGCCCGGCCAGCGCGTTGTGGGCGCCGGGAACGCCGAGGATTTCGGCGCGCTCGAGCAACACCCCGAGGCGCTCGCCGGGCGGTTCCGGGTTGCGGCCGTCTGCCTCCAGCCAAGTCATGGATTTGTCCTCCGTTTGCCGGTGCGTTGGTGGTATACCAAGCCCCTACGATTGATCCCTTTACGGCTAGAGTAAGGCGTCATGACCAAAATCGCCATCCTCGACGACTATCAGGACCAGGCCCTGGTATCGGCCGACTGGGAGAAGATCCCGGATGCCGACATCACCGTCTTCTCCGAGCACCTGGGATGGGACGAAGACGTTATCGCCGACGCCCTGCAGCCCTACGAGGTTATCGTCGCCATGCGCGAGCGGACGCCGTTCCCGGCCTCGCTGATCGAGCGCCTCGGCAACCTCGGACTTCTCGTTACCACCGGCATGCGCAACCTCGCCTTCGACATGGCGGCGGCCCGGGCCTGCGGCATCGACGTCTGCGGCACCCGCATGCTCGGCTATCCGGCCTTCGAGCACGCCTGGGCGCTGATCCTGGGGCTGGCCAAGAACATCGCGGCCGAGGACCGGACCATGAAGACGGGCGGCTGGCAGGCCGCCGCCGGCGTCGGCCTCAACGGCAAGACGCTGGGCATTCTGGGCCTGGGCAAGCTGGGCAGCCAGTCGGCCCGGGCCGGCCTCGCCTTCGGGATGCAGGTGATCGCCTGGAGCGAAAACCTGACGGCGGAGCGCTGCGCCGAACACGGCGCCCAACTGGTCGGCCGCGACGAGCTGTTCGAGCGGTCCGATTTCCTGACTGTCCACCAGCTCCTGAGCGCGCGCACCCGCGGCATGGTGGGGAAGCGCGAGCTCGGCCTGATGAAGGAGACCGCCTATCTGATCAACACCTCGCGCGGCCCCATCGTCGACGAGGCGGCGCTGATCGAGGCGCTCCGCGACAACCGCATCGCCGGCGCCGGCATCGACGTCTACGACACCGAGCCGCTGCCCGCCGACCACCCCTTGCGCGGCCTCGACAACGCCGTGCTGACCGGCCACACCGGCTACGTCATCCACGAGCTCTACGAGGTCGTCTACGGAGAAGCGCTCGAGAACGTGGTGGCCTGGCTCGACGGCGCCCCGGTCCGCCTGCTCAACGCCGAGGAGTAGCTGCCGGTGTCCGATCCCATCCTGCTCGAGCGCGACGGCGCCATCGCCTGGCTGATCCTCAACAACGAGGATAAACGCAACGCGCTGACGCTGGCCGCCTGGGAAAGGTTGATCGAACGCATCGCCGAGGTCGACACCGAGGACGATTTGCGCTGCGTCGTCGTCCGCGGCGCCGGCGAGGCCGCCTTCGCGGCCGGCGCCGACATCTCCGAATTCCCCGACGTTCGGGCCGACGCCGAACAGGCGGCCGTTTACGGCGAGGTGGTGGGACGCGCGCTTGCCGCCATCGTCGAGTGCCGGCATCCGACGCTGGCCATGATCCATGGTGCCTGCACCGGCGGCGGGCTTGAAATCGCGTGCGCCTGCGATATCCGCATCAGCGGCGAGTCGGCGCGCTTCGGGGTGCCGATCAACCGCATCGGCCACGCCTTCGCCTACCCCGAAATGGTTCCGGTGCTGGCGGTCGCCGGCCGGGCGCTCCACGCCGCCGACGACGCTGGTCCCGCCGCCAAAGGGGATCACCACGACGCCGGCGTCCTCGGCCCAGGCGAGCGCCGCTACCACGTCGCCCTCGTCGCGGGGATGGAGGACGGCGTCCGGGGCCGGCGAGAAGTCCCCCCGGAAGCCACGGACGAGGTCGCGGTAGGCGCGCCCGTAGGTGTGGAGCGCGCGGTCACGCCGCTCGACGCTCGCGATGGCCGACAGCGCCGCGGGGAGCTCGATG
>CAYFMP010000082.1:0-15363 GCA_964344215.1 uncultured Thalassospiraceae bacterium
TATGGGCCGCGATGATGCCGCGATCAGGAATCAGATGGGCTTCTTAACAGCGGACTCAGGAGGTGAAACGCTAGTGCCACGGAGATACGTCTTATGGCTGATCGGTCTGATCGTGCTGAGCGGCGCCGGAGTGGCCATCCACAATTATTACTCGCCGGATGGCGGGCGGACGGTTTCCGTCGAACCGGCGAAAGAGTGCGATGCTTGTACGCTGCGCCACCAAAGACTCGTCCGCGACAAGCAATCACCGGAAAAGAAGCTGCGGGATTTGTATAACCGGTCGAAACAATCCGAAACGCCCGCCCAACGGCAATAGGCTGTAAGGGTTCGAAGGAAGTCACATCGGCTTGCGCGCCCGCATATGGCATGGCCTCAGTTCGCCGCTATCGACAACGACGGTGAGGGCGCGCCAGACCTCGACCTCATGATCGGCGAATTCCTGACCGACCAGTTCGACGAGGCGGTCGTTGAGCGAACCGGAAAGCGCCTCGTATTCCTGGCGGGCGAGGGGTTTGTACCAGGCATTGCGGTCCGTCATCTCAATGTCCGCAAACCCGGCCGCCGCCATGGCGTTCCGGTAGCGGACCGGCGACGCCATGCCGAAACCCAAACCCTCGATTTCAACGTAATAAGCCATCTCTTCCGAGAACGGCGCTTCGGTGCTGGACATCCAGTCACATGCCGCGAACGCCCCGCCGGGGCGAAGGACGCGGAAGATTTCTTCGAATAGAGGTTCCTTGTCTTCGATGTGGATCATCGCGTCCTTGCTGAAAACCACGTCGAAAGACGCCTCGTCGAAAGGCAGCGGGCCGGGCTCAACGCATTCGAACTTGAGCCGCTCGCCGAGATCGGTTTCCCGGGTGCGTTTCGTGGCGCGCTCGACGAGGTCGGGTTCGACGTCGATGCCGATGATTTTCTTGGGATCATACGTTGTCGCCAGAAACTGGTCGATGCCACCGGTGCCGCAGCCGATATCGAGAACCGTCTTTCCGGTCAGTTCGGTTCCATCGACGATCTTCCGGATCTCGTCCGGCCCGCCAGGCGACAGGTATCCCTTTCCCCAGACGAGTTCCAGAAGCGTTACCAGAGCGTCGTCGTAATCTTGCGTTTGCTCGGAAGCCATTGTTTCGAATCCTCGATCAAGAATACCCACGCGAGCAGCGGTCACCATATTACTCCGACCACAATCCCTCTTTACGTACATCCTCCATGGCGCGCTCGATACCCTGTCGCAATATGCGCACCATCTCGTCAATCTGCTCGCGCGTGATCGTCAACGGCGGCGACATCACGCACATGTTGATCATCGGCCTGACGATCAGCCCCAGTTCCTGGCAGTGCTTGTCGATGCGGTTTCCTATCTCGTAGTCAAGCGCGAGCGCGTCCTTGCTTTCCCGGCTGATGACGCATTCGACGCAGGCCATCAGACCAAGGCCGCGAACGTCGCCGACGATGGGGATGTCCTTGAGTTCGGCGAGCTTGTCCTGGAAGTAGGGCCCCATCTCGCGAGCGTGTTCCATGAAGCCCGGGCGTTCCATGATCTCGATGTTCTTGAGCGCCGCGGCGCAGGCGACGGGATGGCCGGAATAGGTAAAGCCGTTGGAAAACACGGCTCCCTTGGCTTTTTCGCCGCTCACCGGTTCGAGCACCCGATCGGAGATCATCACCGCGCCGATGGGGATGTAACCCGAGCTCAATCCCTTGGCGCAGGTGATGATGTCGGGAACGATGTCGAACACCGTCTCCGACGCGAAGAAATGACCCAGTCGGCCGAACCCGGTGACGACCTCGTCCGAGATGTAGAGTACATCATGGCGGCGGCAGACCTCGAGGCAGGCTTTGTGGTAACCGGGCGGCGCCTTGATCACGCCACCGGAGGCCAGGATCGGTTCGGCGATGAAGGCCGCCGTATTCTCAGGCCCAAGCTCCAGAATCTTGTCCTCCAACTCCTTGACCACGACGTCGCGGTAGTCGTCCAGGCTCATGCCGTCGGGACGGCGATAGGTATTCGGCGAAGACAGGTGGTGGACGAGGTTGGTCGCGAAATCCTGATAGTTCTTGTCGCGCTCCTTGCCCGAACACGATGCCGAAAGATACGTGCTGCCGTGATAGGCGTCGTCGCGGGAGATGATCTGTTTCTTGTCCGGCCGGCCCAGGTAGTTGTTGTAGAACATGGCGAAGCGCAACGCCGAATCGACGGCCGTCGATCCGCCGGTGGTGAAGAACGCATTGTTGAGATCGCCCGGCGCCAACTCCGCCAGCTTGGCCGCCAATTCGGCGGCCGGCGGGTTGGTTGAACCCCACGGCGTGTAATAGGGCATCTGCTGGGCCTGATCGGCCATCGCCTGAACGATCTCCGAAACACCGTGCGCCGTGTTGACGCACCACATGCCGGCAATGCCGTCGATCAGCTTGTTGCCGTCCGAATCGTAGACGTAGATGCCTTCCGATTCGGCGACGACGGTCCGTTTCTCGGTCCCCGCCTTGGAGAAATCCTCCCAAGGATGTACGAAGCGGCGGTCCTTGACCTGTAATTCTTCGGTGTCGAATTTACGGTTTGGTATCATCGATGTGGCTTTCCTTGACGATCTTCCGAGCTGGCCCGGCAGGTTGCTTTGGCGGCCTCTCATTGTGTTGAAACCGCGCCGGTTGCACAACTCCCTTGCTAGACGGAAGACCGGCAGGGGCGGCGAGTTTCGACGAGGCAAGCCCGGCCAGGGCGACGGGGCGCATGATGATCCTCGACGCTTTCCCGCTACCCGGCCGGGGCCAGGTATGCAAGAATATAGGGGGATCACGGCTTGTCTGGATAGGTTCGACTGAATTGATTCGTCGGATCGCGGCGAGTGGACGATGAGAACTGTTCCCACCGTTATCGTGATCATGCTATTGGGCGGGAGTTCCGGAGCCTTGGCGGCGGCCGGCAAGGCGCCGTTGACGGATCTGCACCCGGCGTCGACGGTGCGCTTGATCGTCGCACAAACCCTCATCTATCGTCCGCCGAACCAATACCCGGCCGTACCGATTCAGAAATTCGAACTACCTCTTGGCAAGCTTGCGACGAAGTTACTGCGCGCCGCCGGGGTACGCACCGTTGGACCGAAAGCGGCGCAATTCGACGCAACGTTGACAATCACGGCCGAAGGTCAGGCGATAAAGACGAACTATGACCGGGCCGTCACCCATCCCTGGTGCCTGATCGGCGAGAACCTATACACCGGGGCCAGCCTGCGCGGTGAGATCACGTTTGAGGGGCCTGGACCGGCGGTCTACGGCCGACAGTTCTACGCGCGGCGTTACCCGCCCCGCTGCGTGGAACTCAACCTTGGTTATCAAAGCCCCCGTAACGCACCTTTCTACGATCTCATCGCACGGCCCGGTTCGTTTCTGCCGCGACTGACGGAAATAATTGGAACCGTTTACGGCGCAACACCGTTTCTCGCCGTGCTCGACAAGGGCAGCGGCCAAATGAGACGCGTCGCCGCCGAGCGGCTGGGCGAACTTGGCGATCCGGTGGCGGGCGAAGCACTCGTCGGTTCGCTCGGCGACCCGGACGAACTGGTGCGCCGTCACGCCGCTTGGGCGTTGGGCAAGATCGGGGATCGACGGGCCGTCCCGGCCCTGATCTTCACGATCGGCGATGATGATTTCGATGTGCGTTGGTTCGCCGAGTGGGCGTTAAAGCGGGTTACGGGCCAGGATTTCGGCAACGACCAACACGCCTGGCGCCGGTGGTGGTTCACGCAGAAAGCCGGTCTGACCTGGGGAAACCCGCAATACTCGCCTTGACACCCGGACCGCCATCGCTGCCGCGCCAGCTGATTCCCTCGCGGTAGACGGTTCGCCGTCAATTTCGAGACTTCCCCGAGCTCGGTTCGAGCCCTAGGAGCCGCAACGGGGAACCGAACCCCTTGGCACGATTGGAAGCCGGCAGGATTCTCTTGGTCGATTGGCCCGATAGGGACCATACTTGGGCGCCGGCACCGGCCCGCAGGGGCGCCACCAGCAAAGCAATCGGGGGAATGGAGATGGCGGAGAAGAAGGCTCGGATACCAGGCGATCAGGCGTTCACGCGCGACCAACTCCTTGGCCGCGACCACGAGGCGACCTATGCGGGCGCACTCAGCTTCCTGCGCCGCAAATACACCCGCGACCTGACCGGCGTCGACGTCGCGGTAACGGGTATTCCCCTCGACCTGGCGACGACCTTCCGGCCGGGCGCCCGTTTCGGCCCGGCGGCGGTCCGAGCGGGTTCGGTTCAATTGGCGGACTTGCCTGCATTCCCCTTCGGCTTCGATCCCTTTGATCGCTTGGCGGTGATCGATTACGGGGACTGTTACTTCGATCATGGCACTCCGGGCGACATACCCGACCTGATCACCAATCACATCAAGACCATTCTCGACGCCGGGGCGGCGACGCTTTGTCTCGGGGGCGATCACTTCCTTACCTATCCGGTGCTGCGCGCCTATGCGGAGAAATTCGGACCGTTGAGCCTGGTTCACTTCGACGCCCATTCCGACACCTGGCCCGACGATGGCGAACCGATGAACCACGGCACCATGTTCACGCGCGCCGTCGATCAGGGTCTAGTCGATCCCGAACGTTCGGTTCAGGTCGGCATAAGAACCTGGAACGACGACGATATGAAATTCAATATCCTCGATGCGCCGTGGATCCACGAGAACGGAACGGCGGCCAGCGCCGAGCGGATCGCCGAGATCGTCGGCCCTCACAAGGCCTATCTGACGTTTGATATCGACTGCCTCGACCCGGCCTTCGCGCCGGGCACGGGAACGCCGGTGGCGGGCGGGCTGTCGTCGCATCAGGCGCTGGCGATTCTGCACGGTCTCGGCGATATAGATTGGGTCGGCATGGATGTCGTCGAGGTGGCGCCTGCCTATGACCATGCGGAGATAACGGCCATCGCCGCGGCGACCATCGCCCACGATTGGCTGTGCCTGTTGGCGGCCAAGAGGCCGGAACGGAAAGAGGATTAGCCCCGTTGTCTCCTTCACCGATGCACGAAACGATTTCACCACGGCGACCCGACACTTCATCCGGTGGGGCCTCACCGAAAGCCGATCTGTTCGGGGATATGAAACCCGGCAAACAATAATGGAATTCGGACGCTCCCTTGGGATTGTCATGCCGCCAAACGGATGAAACCGGTTCCTGTTTAATCCGGGTTCCCTCAAGCTCATACTGCCCCCCGTGAACGGGAGTTCGTCATCATGTTCAAGCATCTCTTCACACCGCATGAAATACGCGGTTTGGAAATCCGTAACCGGATATTCTCGACGGCGCACCAGACCATTCTCGCCAAGAACGGTGCGCCGGCCGAGGACATGGCCGCCTACCATGAGGCCCGGGCGCGCGGCGGGGCCGGCCTGATCGTCATGGAATCCTCACGCCCGAACTCGGACGAGTTGTCATCTCCCTACTATATCGATTGCAGTACCGACGCCTGCATCCCCGGCTACCGAATGGTCGCCGATGCCGTTCACAAGCACGGCGCCAAGGTCTTCGGCCAGATCAATCATGGCGGTCGCATCACGTACGATTACGACGGTATGCAGTTGGTCTCCTTCGCGCCCTCGATGGTGCCGGATCACCGATTTCACTGCATGCCGCGCAGCATGACGACCGATTACGTCTGGTTCATCATCGATGCCTTCGCCAAGGCCGCCGGTCGCATGGTCGAGGCCGGCCTCGACGGCGTCGAGCTGACCGCCAGCCACGGCATGCTCATCGCCCAGTTCCTCAATCCGCAAACCAATTTCCGTGACGACGCGTTCGGCGGTACCGAAGACAATCGTTTCCGCATCGTCTCCGAGATGCTCGAGGCGACTCGCGAAGTCATCGGTCCGGACAAGGTCATCGGCATGCGGATTTCCGCCGACGAACTGGAGCCGGACGGGTTGGACGAGGCCGCATGGCTCGATATCTGCCGCCGCCTGAATGCGGAGCCCGAGCTCGATTATCTGAACGTCACGGTCGGCTCCATGATGGGGCTCGCGGGCTCGATCCATGTGGTGCCGCCGATGGCCATCGACCATGCCTACACGGCGCCGCAAGCCGGCGCCATCAAGGCGGAAGCGAGGAAATCCATCTTCGTCGCCGGTCGCATCAATCAACCGCAACAGGCCGAACAGATCCTCGAAAAAGGCCAGGCCGACATGTGCGGGATGACGCGGGCGATGATTTCGGATCCCGAGATGCCCAACAAGGCACGCTCGGGACGGGTCGACGATATCCGCGCATGTATCGGCTGCAACCAGGCCTGCATCGGGCACTACCACATGGGCGTGCGCATCTCCTGCATTCAGAATCCGCTCGCCGGGCGCGAACGGGAGCTTTACCCGCATCCAGAAACGGACACACCGAAACGCGTCCTCGTCGTTGGCGGCGGACCGGCCGGGATGAAGGCGGCCGCCGTCGCCGGTGAGCGTGGTCATCGGGTTACGCTCTGCGAGCAATCCGGCCAGTTGGGCGGCCAGGTGTTGCTGGCGCAGGCACTGCCGGGACGAAGCGAATTCGGCGTCATTATCGATAATCTGCGCCGCGAGATGGAACTTGCCGGCGTCGAGGTCAGACTCGGCACATCGGTCGATCGCGCCTTTGTCGAGGCGGAGACGCCCGATGCCGTCATCATCGCGACGGGCGCGGTCCCCTATTGGCCCGACCTGGAGATCGGCGACGATGTCCATGCGGTGGATGTCTGGCAGGTCCTGACAGGCCAGGCAAACCCTGGTCCGTCCGTCGTCGTCGCCGACTGGCGCTGCGATTGGACCGGGTTGGGTGTAGCGGAGAAGCTGGCGCGGGAAGGGTCGCACGTGCGGCTCTGCGTCGACGGCGAGACGGCGGGCCAGAATCTACAGAAATATCTCCGCTGGCACTGGGCCGGCGAGCTTCACAAACTCGGTGTCGAGGTCATTCCCTATGCGCGCTTTTTCGGCGCCGAGGGCGACACGGCTTTCTTCATGCATTCGACATCGGGTACCGCCATCGAATGTGGCGGCATGGATACCCTTGTCCTCGCTCAGGGGCATCAACCGGTAACGACATTGGAGGATGCTCTGCGCGACGGCGCCATCCCCATCCGTCTCGCCGGCGATTGCCGAAGTCCGCGCACCGCGGAAGAGGCGGTTTACGAGGGCATGATGGTCGCCAGGGAGGTCTAGGCATGCGCGTTTCCGAGCGGTGGCGAGCCGGGTCGCCCCGGGCCAACCATCGAAATAGGGGGAACGATTTCGCGTCCGCAAAGACCACGGAATGCCACACCCCGGCTCGGAACCAATTTACCCTGCCAGCGCCTGACGTCTCCGTCTAGAATTCCGGGACGGAAGGATTCGTTGCATGGCCCCGACCGGCGTCCGTTATTTCATCGCCTACGAGGAACTCGGCATCACGCCCAATATCGTCGTCGACGGAATGGGCAATGCCGCCACCGAGATCACATTGTCGCATTGGCCGAACAGCGGCACGCCGTCGTCGCTCAAGGCCGACAGTTCGGCGGAAATCGTTTTCAACTATCTCGATCGGCCGGCCTACCATACCGACGCGAGAGCGGTCTCCAACAACCATTTCGACGAGGACGGGCTGATCGGCGTGTTCACCCTGATCGACCCGGATGGCGCCATCGAGATGCGCGATCTGGTTATCGACGCCGCTCATGCCGGCGACTTCGCCACCTACCGCGACCGGCGGGCCGCCCGCATCGCTTTTACGGTCTCGGCCTTCGTCGATCCGGACGTGACGCCTCTCAACCCCGGAATTTTCGAGAAACCCTATGCCGAACGATGCGCCGACTTGTACCGGGAGATGTTGCCGCGGTTCTCCGAAATTGCTTCGCACACGGATCGGTTCAAGCGTCATTGGGAAGCACAGGACCGGGCGCTCGACGAGAGCGAGAAAGCCCTTCGTGAAGGTCGAATAAGGATTGAAGAAAAACCGGAAGTCGATCTCGCCGTCGTAACGTGGAGCGGACCGACCTCTCCTCATCCGATGGCGGTTCACAATGCGACCCGGCGAAATCGGATTCTTAGCGTGCGTGGGCGGTGCTACGCGTTTCGCTACCGCTACGAAAGCTGGGTCCAATACATGAGCGCGCGGCCGGCGCCACGGGTCGATCTGACGCCTTTTGCCGAGGAACTGTCGGCGGAGGAGCCCGGCAGCGCCGCCTGGGCTTTCGATGGGGTGTCCGCGATCACGCCCAAGATGACGATGTCGGGAGCCAACGAAAGCGTGCTTGCGCCCGAGACCTTCCGGTCGCGACTGATCGATTTTCTTGGCGCGGCGCCGGCCGCCTGGAACCCCTATGATCCGGCATAGAAAACTGTTGCCGACACTCCGCCTCGGCTTACACTCGGATATGGCCGGGTGTCGGGAACCACGTGGCGGAGGGCAAAGTACCGATCCGTCGACTCCGGCACGGATGGCCGGCGCGAACTTGGGTGAACCGACATGACCTTGGAAAGACAGGTGCATCGGGCCGGCGGCCGTAGCGCCCGCCGCGCCTTGAGGAAAACCGACAACACCGCGGAGGCACCCCCCAGCTTCACTGGCGGCCTTTACAAACCTTTGAGCGAACGCGAAGTGGAGCGCATCCATCACACGGCTCTCGATATTCTCGATAAGGTCGGCATGGCCAATCCCCTCCCGATCCTGCAAGAAAAAGCCTTGGCCAAGGGCTGCCGGATCGACGAGCATGGCCGGCTCCGCTTTCCGCCCGCGCTCGTCGAGGACGTGATCGCCGCGACGCCGAAGACGTTCGTCGCCCACGGCCTTGATCCCAATCACGATCACGAGTATGCCCCCGGCGTTGTAAGTTTCGGCCCCGGCGGCGATTCCGTATCGACGCTCGATTCGGAGACGAGAAGCTACCGGCCGTCGACCCTGCTTGACGTTTATGACTTTGCGCGCCTGACCGACCGCCTCGAACACATCCACACGTTCTCACGGGTCGTGGTCGCCACCGAGATCGCCGATCTCTATGCCGCCGACATCAATATCGCTTATGCCAGCGCGGCAGGCACGGCCAAGCACATCTCGCTATCGCCCAACGATGCCGAACACCTCGACGGCTTGGTGGCTTTGATGAACATTATCGCCGGCGGCGAGGACAAGGCGCGTCAACGCCCGTTTTTTTCCGCTGGAGGATGCCCCGTCGTTTCGCCGCTGGCCTACGGCGACGACAACAGCGCCGTTTGCGTCGAGGCCTCGAAGTTCGGCTCCCATGTTTGGGCGGTGGTGGCGCCGCAAGCCGGCGCTACGGCGCCGGCCGCCCTCGCCGGCACCCTGGTCCAAGTGATGGCCGAGACGCTGGCGGCGTTGTTGCTGATCCAACTGGTGAACCCGGGTACCGCCGTCTCTTTCGGGCCTTGGCCCTTCGTTTCCGATCTGAGATCCGGTTCGTTCACCGGCGGCGGCGGCGAGCAGGCCATACTGGCGGCGGCGGCGGCGCAGATCGGCAACTTCTATGAAATCCCGTCCTCGGTCGGGGCCGGCATGTCGGACGCGAAATGGCCGGACGCGCAAATGGGATACGAGAAAGGCGTCACCGTCACCATGGCGGCGCTCGCCGGGGCCGACGTTTCGGAAACCTGCGGCATGATGGCGAGCCTGATGGGCTGTTCGTTCGAGGCGATGGTTATCGACAACGACATGGTTGGAAACATCTCCCGGGCGCTTCGCGGAATCGAAGTCACCGATGAGACCCTGTCGTTCGACGTGATCGAGGAAGTGGTCCACGGCCCGGGTCACTTCCTGGGTCATGCCCAGACCCTCGATCTCATGGAGAGCGGGTTCACCTATCCGCACATCGCCGACCGCACGGCTCAGGGCGTCTGGCAGGAAGAAGGCAGTCCCGATGTTGTCGATGCGGCCCGCGCCCGGGCCCGGGAGATCCTCTCCACCCACTATCCCGAACACATCGATACGGCGACCGACAAGAAGATTCGCGAGAACTTCGAAATTCTTCTGCCCGAGGAGACCATGCGGGCGAACGGCGGACGTTGGTAGGATTCGAGCGCAATTCATCGGCGAGGTAACGCAGCCCGTGTTCCACATGCTATCGTGCTTCGATCTCGAGCCTGGCGAGGATATCGAAACCTTCCGAAGCGCCTATGCCGACTTCGTCGCCTACATGAAGAGCATCGATCTGGTTGAAGACAGCGGTCCCATCGGTCGACGCCGTTCGGACACGCCGATGGACACGGACGACGAGCGCGGACACGAATACTTCGTGGTCATGTCTTTCAGAGACCGGACACAGGTCGACGCCGCCTATGCCCTCATCAAGGAGCATGCCGAGCCGAGCGAATCGTCCCACAACGAGGTTTACAAGATGATCCGCAATCCGGTCTTCATCTGCTGGCAGGATTTGCCATGATCGCCCGATCCCGTCATTTCCGCCGCATCGATGAATACGCTTGTTTCGTCGGTCCCGGGTGCATCCGGCGGGTCGCCGGACCCCGGCGGTCGTGAAAAATTGTATAGAACAGGGCAACTGAAGGACGCACACCATGAGCGACGAGATCAAACGGATAACCGGCGGCTGTTACTGCGGCAGGGTGCGCTACGGCGCGAGCCGCGTCAGCTCGGAAATAACCGAATGTCACTGCTCCCAATGCCGCAGGCAGTCCGGGCATCGATACGCGGCCGCCAACGCGAAGGCGGGAGACGTCGAGATCGAAGGCGCCGACAACATGACTTGGTTCCGCGCCTCACCCCAAGCCGAACGCGGGTTCTGCTCGACCTGCGGGTCCCACCTGTTCTGGAGGTCGTTGACCAGCGACGAAATAGCGATCCTCGCGGCGAGCGTCGATCAACCGAGCGGGCTCCACATGGCGAGTCACATATTCGTCGACGACAAGGGCGATTACTACGAGATCACCGACGGTCTGCCGCAATTCGCCGGCTACGACACGCCCTACGCCCCGCGGTAGACGCGCGCCGACGACAAGCCGCGATCGCTTAAGCATGGCGTCGGCTCTGATGTCCACGCGCGAGCCGCCGCGGACGTCCATCGGGTCTTGAAACCTGGCGTTCTGGCGCAAAGGCGTCGCTGTCCGGCCTCTTTTCTCGCATTGTGCAATTCCGGCAACGGCCGCCCCCCTCTCAGTTTTCGCCCGGTTCCCTCACCGCATAGTCCTGGGTGCGGTCGATGTCGCCCTCGCCGACAACGAAGAACGGCGCCCAATAGACCGGGTGGGCGTACCTGGGATTGTCGACGTCGGACATCACCGCCAGTCCGGCGCGGCGCACCGCCTCCGAGCGGCCGAGGGTGGGATCGAGGGAAAGCTCCCAGAAGGCCCGCGACGTCAGCTTGGCGGCCGCGTCCGAGACCACCGGCCAGTGCGACACCAACAGCGCCCGGCTGCCGGCATAGAAGAACGACTTGGCCAGGCCGGACAGCCCGGCCGCGTCCGGCGAGCCGTCGCCGGCCGCCGTGTTGCAGGCCGAAAGCACCACCCAATCGGCGTTCATCTTCAATTGCGCCACTTCGCTCGAGGTCAGCAGCCCGTCGTCGAGCGGGCTGGCCCGCTCGGGCGGCGTCAACACCAGCGCCGGTTCGGCGACGCCGGACAGCTCGCCGGCTATCGCCGCATGGGTGGCGAAGGCGACGATCCTGACGTCCGACAGGTTCAGCTTCTTGACGTTGGTCTCCGTCGCCTGCTCGCGCAGGATCACCGAGTCCAGCGGGCTGCCGAGGGTGTCGGCCATCGAGCGCAATTCGACCGCCGTCTCGGGCAACGGCGGCAGATTGCGCAAGGCCGCCAGGTCGACGGTCGCTTTCTTGCGGCGGTAGATGGAAGCGAAGCTGACCCGCCGGGTCCGGCCGGCCGGGCCTTCCAGTTTCGGCTCGCCGATGCCGATGAAGGGTTGTTCCGAACCGGCCTCGCGGGCGAACCGCCTGAGCGCCCTCAGCGACGACACCGACGGCAGCACCGTGGTGGCGAACCGCGAGGCCAGCCACGACGTGTTCCGGTACAGATCGACGCCGACCAGCCCCGGCGTCGGCGGCTCGCGCACCAACGTGCCGAAGGCCATGGCGTACAGCGCCCGGTCCTTGACGAGCATGACGTGTTCGGCGTCTTCAAGCAGCGGCTCGGCCGGCGCCAGGATCGTCTTGTAGAACCGGTGCGCGAGCCCGACGTCGAACGCCGGCATCTCCTCCAGGCGGGCGACGGTGGACGGGTCGAGACCGATGCGCAGTTCCGCCACTACATCCTCGAGGTCGTCGGCCGAGATGACGATCCGGTGGAAAGCCGCCCGGTCGTGCCGCACCACCCACAGATAGGTTTCGTTGTCGGCGACCAGATAGACCAGCAAGGCCTCCTTGGCGTCCAGCAGGGACTGCACGTCGGCCAGCGACACCGGGGCCGGGCTCGACAGCTCGGCGTAGGCCGGGAAGTCGTCGGTCAGCGTCTCGTCCAGCCCCTTCAACTCGGCGCTGAGGGCGGTCATGCGCCGCCGCAGATCGGTTTCCGCCTGCGGGTTGCGGCGGCCCGATTCCCGGGCCAATCCCTCGAGCAGGTGCTGGTCGAGGCGGCCCAGTTCGCCGAGTTTGTCCTGCCGCCTCCGCACCAGTTCGGCCAGCCGGTCGGCGCCGCTGCCGAAACGGGCGGCCATGTTGGCGAGCGCCGTGGCGGTGCTGGTGGCGTGGACCAATTGCGCGGTCTCGAACGTCTCGCCGAGCAATTCGCCGTCGGGCCGGCCGCCGGCGATGGCGTCGGCGACGGCGACGAAGGTGGTAGCGACGTCGCGCAGCCTGGCGCCGGAGCGGACGTCGCCGGACTGGCGTCTCGTCAGCAAGCGGTTGACCTGGCCCCTGACGGTATCGACGCCCTGGCGGATGTGATCCATCGCCTCGCCGTAGCGGCCGATCCCCGTCAGCGTCCTGGCCAGGGCGGTGCGGCTCTCGGCCAGCAGCGGATGGTCGGCGCCGAAGCTGGCGAGCCGGATGTCGCCGGCCCGCCGGTAATAGCGCGCCGCCTCTTCATGGTCGCCGAGAACGACGGAAGCCCGACCCAGGTTGGTCAGGACAAGGGCGACCTCGAAGTGGTCCGGGCCGAGCACCTCCTCCCACACCCGGAGCCCCCGCCGGAACATGTCGCGGGCCTCGCCGTAGCGCTCCTGGTCCCGGTAGATCTCGCCCAGGCGGTTGAGGGTCTGGCCGGTCCGGTAATCGACCCGGCCCAGTTTGTCCTCGCGGATAGCCAGCGCCCGCACCGCCATCCTTTCGGCCTCGGCGTGACGCTCGGTGGCCGAGAAGACCTCGGAGTAGTTGTGGAGCACGACCGCCCGCCGCGTGCTGTCCGGCGGCATCTTGCGCCGGGCGATATCAAGGGCGCGGGCGTAGACGGCGTCGGCGTCCTCGAACCGATTCTGCCACCAGTACAGCCGGGCCAGGTTGTTGAGGGCGACGACGAGGCGGGGGTGGTCGGGGCCGAGCCTGCCTTCCAGGAGCGAGACGGCGCGGCGGTAGAGCGCTTCGGTCTCGTCGAAGCGGTCGAGACGGCGCAGAACCTGGGCCAGGTTGTTGAGGTTGTTGGCCAGTTGCGTCGGGTCCTCTTTTCCGCGCCGCTCGGCGATGACCAGGGCTTCGCGGTAGATGCGCTCGGCGTCGGTCAGGCGGTTCTGGAACTGGTAGAGGTAGGCGAAATCGACGAGGGCGGCGTTGAAGGCGCGGGCGTGCTTCGGGCCGGCCTTGCCGAGGATGGCGATCGAGCGTTCGAAGACGTCTTCCGCCTCGTCGAAGCGGTTGCGTACGCGAAGCACGCGGGCCAGGTTGTTGAGGTTGATGCCGACGTAGGGGTGCTTGGGGCCGAGCCGTTTTTCGTTGACGGCGGCGGCATTCACTGTTCCACTTGTCCACTGATCCGAGATTCCGTCGATTGAGTCGAGCGCTAACGCAGGGAGCCGTTCCATTCGGGCGCGGTCCGTTCGAACGGCTCGCCGTGGTCGATTGCCGGGAATGTTACTTCGGCCATGGCCACGAGCGAACAGACCCGAGCAATTGACCAGAATCAGGGCAGGTCGACCGTTCTTGTGACATCTTGATCTGTTCTGTTACAGTTTTTGACATCAATTTCTTGGGAGGACATTTCAATGTCGAAGATCATCAGCCGCCGCGTATTCACGATCGGCGTGGCGTTGGCCGCCGCCGTGCTGGCCGCGCCCTTTCAGGCCCAGGCCCTGGAAGACAAACTCGTCATCGTAACTTCCTATCCGCCGGACACGACCGTGACCGTCAAGAAGGCGTTCGAGGCCAAGCACCCGGGCGTCACCGTCGAGATGCTGAAGAAGAAGACCACCGCCGGCATCAAGTACCTGCAGGAGACGGCCGGCAACAACACCTCCGACATGTTCTGGGCCTCGGCGCCCGATGCCTTCGAGGTGTTGAAGGGCGACGGCCTGTTGCAGAAGTATGAGGTCAAGGTCCGCGGCATCCCGGAGAAGGTCGGCGCCTTCCCGATCAACGACCCGGAAGGGTACTACAAGGGGTTCGCGGCATCCGGCTACGGCATCATGTGGAACACGCGCTACCTCAAGGCCAAGAAACTGCCGGTGCCCGGCAAATGGGCCGATCTCGCCAAGCCGATCTATCACGGCCATGTCGGCATGAGCGCGCCATCGCGCTCCGGCACCACGCACCTGACCGTCGAGACCCTGCTGCAGGGCGAGGGCTGGGAGAAAGGCTGGACCATGTGGAAGGAAATCGCCGGCAACTTCAAAACCGTCACCGAGCGCAGTTTCGGCGTTCCCGACGGCGTCAACTCCGGCCAGTTCGGTCTCGGCGTCGTCATCGACTTCTTCGGCCTGGCGTCGAAGGCGTCCGGCTTCCCGGTCGATTTCCTGTACCCACCGGTGACCACACTGGTGCCGGCCAACTTCGCCATCGTCACCAACGCGCCGCACCCGAAGGCGGCCGCCGCCTTCATCGAGTTTCTGCTGTCGCCCGACGGTCAGGAGGTGCTGCTCGATCCGAAAATCCGGCGCCTGCCGGTCAACCCGGCGACCTATGCGAAGGCGCCCGAAGGCTTCCCCAACCCGTTCAAGGACAAGTCGATCGGCGCGGCGGTGAAGTTCGACCTGCAGCTGTCGAAAAGCCGCTACAACGTGGTCAACTCGCTGTTCGACGTGATGGTCACCTATCGGCTCGACGACCTGCGCGGCGCCACCAAGGCGATCCAGGCGGCGGAAGCCAAACTGGCCGGCAAATCCAACGCCGAAGCCCAGAAGCTGGTCGACGAAGCCAAGGCGCTGGTCGCCAAGGTGCCGATCAACGCCGCCCAGGCCAGCGAGAAGGACTTCAACAAGATCTTTTTGTTTTTGAATGATACGGCGACCACCGAG
>CAYFMP010000083.1:0-15349 GCA_964344215.1 uncultured Thalassospiraceae bacterium
GTCCGCCGCCATCCGCAGGTATTCGACGGCGCGGTCGAAGTCCCGTTCGACGCCGCGGCCTTCGTCGTAAAGGACACCCAGATTGAACTGGGCGCGGGCGTCGCCACTCTCGGCAAGCGGTTTCCAATGGCCGAGCGCGGCGCCGAAATCGCCTTTCTGGTAGGCTTTCCAACCGGCTTCGAACTCGGCTTCGCCCGCTGATGCCGCCGGCGCCGACGAGACCGCGAGTAGCGCCGTCAACAACCAGGCGGCGGCGCTGAAAAGCGCCGCGCGATGTCGATGTCTCATTTCTTTCGGCCTCCCCATCCTGTTCCGCCCGACGCCCGCGATCGACCTAAGACGCCTGGGCCGAGAACTTGGTCACCTGCATGCGCAGGAGTTCGATCAATCCATCGAGGCCCTTGGCTCGTACCGTCGCCTGGAACTCCGAACGCTGCGTGGTGATCATGCTGACGCCTTCGACGATGACATCGAGGATCAGGTGTTTGCCGTTCTTGCCACGGACCCGCCACCCGGCCTTCAACGGCGGGCCGCTGGGGCGGGAAATCTCGGTGATCACGACGGCGTCCTGTTTACCCATCGGCGCCGCTTTTACGACCTTGAAGGTCTCGCCGGAATAACCGCCGAGCCGCCGCGAATAGGTCAACAACACGAATCTCTCGAACAGTTCCTGGTATTCTTCGCGTTGCTCGGGTGTCGCCGAACGCCACGACTTGCCGAGAACGAACCGGCCGATCAGCTTGAAATCGAAGCTCTTGGCGAGAATGTCGCGCACCTTGGCCTCGCGCTCGGCGAGATCGACGTCGCTGGCCCGCAACACAGCCAGCGCCTCGCCCGACAGGCTGTCGACGAAGGCCGCCGCCTTCTCCGGCGAAGTCTTCTCGACCGCCGCCGCGGCCGATCCGCTCAGCAGCGGAAAAGCGACGGCGACGATGACGAACAGACGCGCCAAACAAGCTGATTTCATGGCTTCATCCTCCCGCGCCGTCCACTCGGCCACGAAACCATATGGCCAATGGTATGAAAGTTCAATGCGACGGCTCTCGGCGGCGCCCACATGGGGGAACGTCGGCGAACGTATCAGCCTTTCCGGTTAACCGAACGGCGGCCGATCCCGTTAACCAATACTGTATTCAAGGTTGTTTCGTTAGGCGTCCTTTGAGTACAATCCGCACAATAAATGAGTCGGTCGATGTGGAGAAACCGGCCGGCCGCAAGCGGGAAGTATAGAACGCAGTTGTCGAAACAGACCTAGACCCGGGGTGAGAAAGTGACTTTCCAGACCGATGAAGGGCGCGGCGCTCGCTCGCGCTCCGCTTTAATAGCGTACATCCTGCCGATTTTCCTCGTTTGCCTGGCCGCCGCGCCCATGCGCCCGGCCGCCGCCGACCAATCGCCGGGCGCAACCGCCGCGGTCGAGATGGCGGCGACGACGCCGGCCAAGAGCGACGACGACCTTCTTCTCGACGACAGCAAGGAAGAAGAGCCGGCCAAGACCGAACAGCCGAAGCAAGAGAAGAAAGACGAAGACGTCGGATCGGCGGCCGAGAAGGAACACGAGGCGCTGTTCGCCGAGAGCCGTTTCCCGTCGGCCGGCACCTGCGGCACCTGCCATCCGAAGCAGTACAGCGAATGGTCGGTCTCGCAACACGCCTATTCTCAGTTGTCGCCGGTTTATTTGTCGCTCAACAACAAGATCAACGAGTTGGCCAACGGCTCGAACGGCGACTTCTGCCTGCGCTGCCACAATCAAGTCGGCGCCAACCTGGGCGAGGATTCGTTCAAGTCCAACCTTGAGCGCCATCCGACCTCGCGCGAAGGCATCACCTGTGTCGTCTGCCACCGCATCAGCAAGGACTACAACAAGGCCAGCGGACGGCTGGCCCTGGTCGAGGGCGGCCTGACGGAACCGATCTTCGGACCGACCGGCAATGCGGAGATGGCCCGGGTGCTGGAGAACACTCACGAGTACCGCGTCGTCACCGACCCGGAGAAGCCGGGCCGCAAGGTCCACAAGAAGATCAACCAGTTCGAAAGCATCTCGAGCCCGATGTTCTGCGGCACCTGCCACGACGTCACTTTGTTCAACGGCTTCCGGCTGGAGGAGGCGTTCAGCGAGTACCGCACCTCGCCGGCAGCCGCCCGCGGCGTTACCTGCCAGGACTGCCACATGGGCAAGGTTCAGGGCGTCGAATCGGGTTACGAGCGCGGTCCGGCCGCCGTCGTCGGCGGCGTCCCGACCAAGGACCGCAAGGTGACCAACCACTTCTTCGCCGGCCCCGATTATTCCGTCCTGCCGCCCGGCATCTTTCCGCACAACGCCGAAGCCCAGCAGATGGCGACGCTGGAGGAATGGCTGCAGTTCGACGTCGCCGCCGGCTGGGGCACCGACAAGTTCGAGGACACGGTCACCGAGCAGACCAAGTTCCCCGAGCGTTGGGAATCGATCGACGACCGCTACGACGCCCGCGAAATCATCGATTATCAGCTCGAACGGCTGAAATGGGCGACCGAACAGCGCCTCGAGGTTCTTAGGAACGGCTATATCATGGGCGACATCGTCACCGAAAAGGCCGACAGCAGTGGCATCGCCTTCAAGGTCCAGGTCAAGAACGGCACCGACGGCCATAACGTGCCGACCGGCTTCTCCGGCGAGCGCCTGGTCTGGCTCGATGTCACCGTCACCGACGCCACCGGCAAGGTGGTGTTCCGCTCCGGCGACCGCGACCCCAATGGCGATCTGCGCGACGGCCACTCTTCCTATGTCCACGCCGGCAAGATCGACCTCGATCCCTACCTGTTCAGCCTGCAATCCTACTTCGTCACCCAGAACGGCCGCGGCGGCGAGATCGAGCACGTTATCCCGATCCCCTATCCGGTCATCTCGTTGCCGCGCGTGCTGCCGTCGCCGGTGTCGCTGGTGTTTACCGGCGAGCCGCCGACCGAACGCAACCACAAGCGCGGCATCGAGCCGTTGGGCGAGCGCTGGGGCGACTACGAAGTCAAGGCCGATCAGATGACCGGCAAGGGGCCGTACAAGGCCAACATCAAGCTGATATCGCAGCCGGCCCCGGTCAACCTGTTGATCGCCATGCAGAGCGTCGGCTTCGACTACGGCATCACGCCGAAACAGGCCGGCGATGCCTTGGTGGCCGGCGCCCAAGTGCTTTGGGAGCGTAACCTTAATTTCGATATTCAATAACGGCGAAGGCCGGGCGGGCACCACCCGTCCGGCCAAGCCAACAATACGAGGAACACCAGAGAACGGGAAGACATAACTAGAAACGGAAACGGCGAACCAACAAGCCCGACCGTCACGTTATTCCAAACCCGGGGAGAGTCTGTGAATGAACGCATTCCATCGATTTGTCGGTGGTCTCAACGACCGCGTCGCGTCCGTGGCCTTGGCGGCCGTAGTCGGCTTGACGATGTCGAGCCCGACCCTCGCCGCCGAAGGCGAGAAGCCGTGGTACGACTCGTTCTGGCCGCTCGGAGACAGGGTCGAGGTCCATACGCTTAGCGAAGAGTACATCCCCTTCAAGACGACCGGAGAGATTCCGTTCCGTCCCGGGCTGTTGCTCGAACTGGGCGATCCGTTCCTCGACACGGGCAAACTCGATTCAGGTTTCGAGGTTCCGATCATCGGCGCCGTCTGGCAGCCGAGGCTGTGGTCCTATTTCGTCAACCGAACGGCGTTGCAGTCCTTCGACGACGCGACCGCCGGGCGCAAACGCGACACCGAAATCTCCAACCGCATGGACCTCTACGCCAACCTACAGCTGACCGGCACCGAAAAGATCCTGCTCGGTCTGCGCCCGTTCGACAACAACCAACCCGGCCGCTTTACCCGCTATACCTTCAGCGGCGCCGACGACGACTTCAAGAACGAGCTCAACCTCGACGTCGAGACGCTGTTCTTCGAGGGCGATATCGGCAGCCTGTTCCCGAAACTCGATCCGGGCGGGTTCAAGCCGATCGACTACGGCTTCACGGTCGGCCGCCAACCGATCACCTTCCAGGAAGGCATCATCATCAACGACACCGTCGATGCGGTCGGTTTTGTCCGCAACAACCTCGTCTTCCCGGGTACTTCGAACCTGCGCATCTCCGGCATGTGGGCCTGGGACCGGCTCGACCGCAACGACCGCTCGCGGAGTTCCGACGCCAACATGTTCGCCTTGTTCGGCTTCGCCGACGCCGACGTCAGCACCATCAACGTCGACATGATCTACGTCGACGACAACGCCAACGACGGCAACGGTGACGCCTTCTACCTGGGCCTGTCGTCGATCCAGCGGATACGGGCATGGGGCGGCATCAGCACGGCGTTCCGCCTCAACAATTCGTTCGCGCTGGACGACGAGATCGCCGGCAACGTCGTCGGCGACGGCAGCCTGCTGACGGCCGAGTTTTCATCGTTGGTTCACGGTTCCGACGACTTCGTCTACTTCAACCCGTTCATCAGCTTCGGCAACTTCACGCAGGCCGGACGCGAGGCTATCATCGGCGGGCCGCTGGCCAACACCGGCATTCTGTTCGCATCGCCGAACCTCAGCACCTACGGCGCCGAGATCAATCCGTTCACCGACGACGTCCTCGGCTTCGCGGCGGGCTATCAGGCGTTCTGGGACAACCATCGGCGCAACCTGATCCTCGAGATCGCCGCCAAGCACGACTACGACGGCAGTTCGTTCGACTCCTACGGTGTTGGGTTCCAGTTGCAGCAGGCCGTCGGCCAGCACGTCCAACTTCAGTTGGAGGGATTCTACGCGGTCAACACGGACAACCGCGACGACAACGCCGGCGCCCGGTTCGAGATTCTGGTCGTCTATTAGGGAGCGCCTGACATGTTGGGCGTTTCCCCCGAACAACCAGCGCCGACTCCGCTTCCGGGAACCGAGGAAGGAACGCCTTCATGAACGCCGAAATCGCCCAGGGGGCGGTTCAGATCGCCGGCGTCTTCATCGTCGCGGCGGTGACGCTGCAGGTTCTGGTCATGCTGGTTTCCTCGCTCAGGCGTCGGGAGATCGAGAACGAGCAGCAGCGCCTGTCCTTGGAAGCCCTGCGCCTGAACGTCGACACCGCTCTCGCCGCCTACAATTTCGAAAAGGACAAGGTCGAGCACGCCTGGAACGGATACCGCAAGTTCGAGATCATGCGAAAAGTCTCCGAAGTTGAGGGCGTACATTCGTTCTATCTGACGCCGCACGACGGCAAACCGTTGCCGCCTTTCCTGCCGGGACAGTACCTGACTTTCGAACTGAAGATTCCGGGTGAACAAAAGCCGGTGATCCGGTGTTATTCGTTGTCCGACAGCCCCAACCACCCAGATTACTACCGGGTTTCCATCAAGAAGATCCCGCCGCCGAGGGACGACCCGAACGGCCGGCCAGGCCTGTCGTCGACCTATTTCAACGAAGTTCTCGGCGAAGGCGATATCCTCGACGTCAAGGCGCCTTCCGGGCATTTCTATTTGAAACAGCGCGAGTTGCCGACGGTCCTGATCGGCGGCGGCATCGGCATCACCCCGGTCATGAGCATGCTCAACACGCTCTGCGAATACCAGCACAAGGGAGAAATCTGGTTCTTCCTGGGCGTACGCAACAGCGCCGAGCACGTCATGAAAGAGCACCTGGAGGCGCTCAAGCGCGAACACGAGAACCTCAACCTCCAGATCTGTTACAGCGACCCGCTCGAAGACGACCAGGAGGGAGTCGACTACCAGCACAAGGGTTACGTCGGCATCGATCTGTTCAAGGAACAGCTGCCGTCGAACAATTACGATTTCTATATCTGTGGCCCACCGCCGATGATGGAATCGGTGACCGCTGGCCTTTACGACTGGGGCGTACCCGAGGACCGCGTCAACTTCGAGGCGTTCGGCAAGGCCACGGTCAAGAAAGCGGCCAAGGCCAAACCGGCCGACGAGACGCCGGCGGCGGCCGATATCGCCGTCACCTTCGAGCGCTCCGGCAAGACGCTGAAATGGGATTCGAAGGCCGAGTCGCTTCTCGATTTCGCCGAGGAGAACGGCGTTTCGATCGATTTTGCGTGCCGCTCGGGGAACTGCGGAACCTGCGTAACCGCGATCAAGAACGGCGCCACCGATTGCGTCGTGCAGCCTGGATTCACTGCCGAGGACGGCACCTGCTTGACCTGTATCTCGGTTCCGACGAAGGACCTGACGCTGGATGCTTAAGCGCCGGCCGTTCGGGACCGGCCGGACCCGGGGTTCCGCAAGGGGCCTGCTGGAATTGGATTTTGACAACGACGCCCGGTCCCCGGAGGGGACGAAGTTGCCGGGCCTCGGACAACAGGGAGCATGAATAAGATGAAATTTCCCAAGACCTTCCTTCGGCCTGGCCGCCTTCTGGCATTCGCCGCCGTCGCCACGAGCGTGTTCCTGCTCGGCGCACCGGCGACGGTTTCGGCCCAGGAACTGAAACTCGACCCACAGAAGGTGAATGGGCCCGACGCCTGCGGCGAATGCCACAAGTCGACCGTCACCGCCTGGAAGGCGAGCAAGCACTCGACGACCTTCAAGAACCTGCCGCGCAGCAAGGACGCGAAGAAGATCGCCAAGGCGATGGGGTTGAGGCGGATCAAGGCCGAGAGCGATTGCCTGTCGTGCCACTTCACCTCCGGCGTCGCCAAGGGCAAGGTCAAGCCGATCGCCGGTATCACCTGCGAATCGTGCCACGGCGCCGGCGCCGATTGGATCAAGATGCACAGCGATTACGGCGGCAAGGGCGCCAAGAAGGAAACCGAAACGCCGGAGCATAAGAAGGAGCGTTACTCCAAATCGGAAGCGGCCGGCATGATCCGGCCGTCGAGGCTCTATCAGGTCGCTAACAACTGCTTCGGCTGCCACACCGTGCCCAACGAGAAATTGGTCAACGTCGGCGGACACGCCGCCGGCAGCGCCTTCGACCTGGTCGCCTGGAGCCAGGGCGAGGTCCGTCACAACGTCTGGTACTCGAAGCCCAACGACGAAGCGTCGGCGGCCCGCAAGCGGATGATGTACATTGTCGGCAAGTCGCTCGATCTCGAGCACGCCCTTCGCGGCGTCGCCAAGGCCACCGAGAAGGCCAAGTACGCGATCTCCATGGCGAAGCGCGCCAAGAACGCGAGGCTCGCTCTCGAGAAGGTGGCGGAAAGCGTCAAGGCTCCCGAACTGGCGGCGATGATCGCCGCCGCCAAGGCCGCCAAGCTGAAGCTCAACAACGCCGCCGAGCTCAATGCCGCAGCCGACAAGGTCGGGGAATCCGCCCGCAAGTTCGCGGCCGGCTACGACGGCGGCGATTTCGGATCGATCGACTCGCTGATTCCCGGCGCCGACAAGTACAAGGGCAAGGTGGCGGCACCTTAAGACCAGGCACGGGACGCACCTGTACGGGGAGAGAGCGATGGCGGACTCCGTTGTCATTCAGCGGCCGCAGCGTTGGGACAACCCGTTCGACCCCGACGTCAGCGATGCCGACGTCGAGCGGATTCTGTCGTTGGAGCCGTTTTGCTCCATGGACGAATCCAAGTTTCCGGCATCGGCGCCGCTTCGCGAAATCGTCCGCAACGACATGCGACTGGTGGTCTACGAGAAGGGCGAGATCATCATCCGCGAGGGCGATTACGGAACCTCCGCCTTCCTGGTCGTCTCGGGGCAGGCCAGGGTGGTTCTGCCGCCGGGACTCTCCCATACCCTGCTCGGCCGCTCCGAGATCCGGCGCAAGGGTGTTTTCGCGGCGCTCCGCCAGTTGTGGTCGAACGACCCGCTCCCCGAGGCCCGTGACCCGTCCCGCTACGGCGGGAAAGGCGGCCTCGATTCGCAGTTGTTGAAGACCCAGGAGAACCGGGTGTTCCTGCAGTACATGGAAAAGGTTCTGGAAAATCACAAGACCGTCGCCATCGGGCCGGGCCAGATGTTCGGGGAGATCGCCGCGTTGACCCGCTCGGCGCGGACGACTTCGATCATCGCCGACCAGGAAACGGAACTGCTGGAAATCCGCCGCCAAGGCATCCGCGACATTCGCCGTTGCGTCGACGAGTTCCGCGAACACGTCGACAAACTGTATCGCGAGAACAGCCTTCTGGCGCATTTGCGCCAGACGCCGGAGTTCAAGCACCTCGACGATGAGACGCTCGGCACCATCGCCGATCGGACCCTGTTCGAGACCTACGGCGATTTCGACTGGCACATCTCCTATAGCCGCCTGGTCCAGGAGGCTTCCAGCGAACGCCTGGCGAGAGAGCCGAAAATCGTCTCCGAGGGCGATTACCCGGACGGGCTGTTGATGATCCGCTCTGGCTTTGCCCGGATCAGTCACCGCATCAACAACGGCGAAAAGACGGTGCGTTATATCGGCGCCGGGGCGGTTTTCGGTTTCGAGGAGATCGCCCACAACGCCCGTCCCGAGAACGAATCCGATCCCGTCGGCTACCAGTATTCCTTGCGCGCGGTCGGTTATACGGATGTGCTTCGGGTGCCGACGACGATTGTCGAGGAGTTGTTGTTGCCGACCGTTCCGCCCGAGTTTGCGCCGGGTCAGGTCGAGCGCCGCCACGAGGACCGGCCGCATTCCTTCGAGCGGCGCCGGAGCAAAGCGAAAATGCCGCCGGACGACACCGGCATCGACCTCGGCGTACTCGAGAATCTGGTCGAAAACCGCTTCATCAACGGCACCCAGACCATGTTGATCGATCTCAACAGGTGCGTGCGCTGCGATGCCTGTGTCGAGGCCTGCGCCAAGGGACACAACAACAATCCGCGCTTCATCCGCCACGGCCGCAAGACCGACCACTTCTTGGTCGCCAACGCGTGCATGCATTGCGCCGACCCGGTCTGCATGATCGGCTGCCCGACCGGTTCGATCCACCGCAATCTACGAACCGGCAACGTCGTCATCAACGACGCCACCTGCATCGGCTGTACGACGTGCGCCAGCAATTGCCCTTATGACAACATTCGGATGGTCGAGATCCGCGACCGGTCGGGCGAATTCATTCGCGACGAGGTATCGGGCGCGCCGATCCTGAAAGCCACCAAGTGCGATCTCTGCATCGACCAGCCGGGTGGCCCGGCCTGCCAAAGGGCCTGTCCGCACGACGCGCTGAGGCGCACCGACATGGCCAATATCGAGAACCTGGCCGAGTGGATGCAGCGATGACGACCTTCGCCCAACGCCGTTGGCGCAATTCGATCATCACTATCGTCGTCGCCGGCATCTTGATCGCGCTGCACCGGGGCCTCGACATCGCACTCTACGAGAGTAGCGTGGTGTCGGGCTGGGCGCTCATTTTCATCGTGCTGGCGCTGATCGTGTTTCGTATCCGCAAGGACATCTCGACGGTGCCGTTGCTGTCCAACGCCGTGTGGATGCAGTTCCACGCCTATGCCGGGATACTCAGCATCGTGCTGTTCGCCTATCATATCGATTGGCGGATTCCCAACGGCTACCTGGAACTGGTCTTGGGTGCGCTGTTCCTGATCGTCGCCGGCAGCGGCCTCGTCGGGCTCGGGTTGGCGCGCGTTCTGCCGAGGCGTTTGGCGCGGCGCGGCGAAGAGGTCATCTGGGAACGCATACCGATCTTCGTCGCCGAGTTGCGCGGCGCGGCCGAGGACGTCATCCGGGAATCGGCCAGCCAGACCCAATCGACGACGATCCGGGATTTCTACCTGACCCGCCTGCATGCGCTGTTCGTCAAGCCGAGGAACCTGTTTCTGCACCTGATCGCGTCCGACCGGCCGTCGGCCACCATTCGGCGCGAATTCAGAACCCTTAACCGCTACCTCAACGCCCAGGAACGCGAGTACGCGGACAAGCTGCGCGAACTGGTCGAAAAGAAGAACGACCTCGATTTTCACTACGCCTTGCAGTTGGCTTTGAAGGCTTGGCTGTTGGCGCATGTGCCGCTGACCTACAGCCTGCTGATCCTGGCGATCATCCACCTCATCCTGGTCTACGCGTTCATCGGCGGTCTGTGATGGCTCGGATTCTCCAACAGTTCGATTTCCGCCAGAGTCTCTACCAGAGGCCCAATCAGGAATGGCAGTGTGGCCGCACCGCCGAGGGCAAGCCCTGCCAGATCGGCCCCGACGCCAAAGGCCGGTGCCGGGCGACCTTCGAATGCCAACCGATCTGCGACGGCGACCGCTGGACCTGCACCCGCTCCGCCTACGCCGGCGGACCGTGCGAAGACGGGCCTTTGCCCGACGGCACCTGCTGCCGCCCGATCGCGCGGTGCAATCCTATACGGAGTTGGCGGGCCCGAATCGGTCTGGTTTCGAGGTGGGCGACCTATCTGACGGTCGGATTCTTGCTGATTGTTTTCACCGGTTCGTACCGCACCCAATTCGTCGACCCCGGCGACCTCACCTTCCAGCACAGCCGGGTCGGGTCGTGCAGCGGCTGTCACTCGTCCTTCGAGCTGGGTCACCTGGGTTGGCCGCACGCGGCGATCGCCGGCGTTCCGGAAATCAAGGACAGCGAACTCTGCGTCGCCTGCCATGCGATGGGCGACAACGCGCTCGATCCGCACGGCCTGCCGCGGCCGGTGACGGCCGGTATAACGGCGCGGGCCGAGAAACCGACAACCGGGTCGGTCCCGTGGACGGTCAGGTTTACCGGAGCGGTTCTGCCGACCCGCTCGGAGAGCGGCGAGGTCCTGGCCTGCATGTCGTGTCACCGCGAACACCGCGGCCAGACGGCGGGCCTGACCGAAACTTCCGACGAGCGTTGCACGACATGCCACGCCGCTCAGTTCTCGAGCTTCTCCGACGGCCACCCGCGCTTCACCCGCTATCCTTTCAAGCGCCGTACCCGCATCGCCTTCGATCACGCTGGCCATTTCCAGACCCACTTCCAGGAGAAGGACTTCAAGGACAAGGCGCCGTCCGGCTGCTTCGCCTGCCACACCCCCGACGTGCGCGGCTCGACCATGGTGGTGAAAGGGTTCGAGGCGACCTGTGCCGACTGTCACGCCGGCCAGATCGAGGGCGACGGCCGGGCCACCGCCAAGGGCATCGAGGTTCTGAACGTGCCCGGCCTCGACGTCGCCTCATTGGCCGAAATGGAAGTGGCGATCGGCGGCTGGCCCGAGGACGCCGAGGGCGAGATCACCCCGTTCATGGATTTCCTGCTGTCGGTCGATGCCGGATACGGCGAGGCCCGCCAATTGCTGGCCGACCTCGACCTGCTCGACCTGGCCGATGCCGAGGACAACCAGATCGCCGCCGTCAAGACCGTCGCCTGGAGCGTCAAGGTACTGCTTCACGACCTCGCCGTCGACGGCGTGCCGGCCCTCGGGGCGCGCCTCGAAAAGGCCGCCGGACGTGACTTGAGCATGTCGGAGGTGGCCGGGCTGGCCGGATTGCTGCCGGCCGCCGTCGTGCGGGAGGCGCAACGCGCCTGGTTCCCGCGCCTCTATCGGGAAATCCCCAAACACCGGGCCGGCGAGGCGGTGCCGATCCCAGACGAGCTCGCCGCCGTCGCCGGTTACGAGACGGCGGCCGGACCGGCCGCGACCGACAGCGACGATATCCTCGGCAAGGACGAGACGCTCGACAAGAGCGATTCCCTGGAAGACGCGCTGGACAAGGAAGAGCTGTTGGACAAGAGCGAGTCGCTGGAGGACTCCCTTGAGAAGGAAGAATCTCTCGACCAGAGCGAGTCGCTGGAGGACTCCCTCGACAAGGAGGAGTCGCCCGACCAGGGCGGCAGTCTCGAAGGCGACCTGGCCGGCGAGGACGACAAGAAAGAGGCGCAGGAGGCGGAAGAGGAAGAGCCGGTCGAACTGGCCAGTGGCGAAGACTGGGCTGCAGCCGGCGGCTGGTACGTGGACGAATTCGCCGTTCTCTATCGACCGGTCGGCCACGGCGACGGCATGATAGAGGCCTGGTTGACCCATACGGCGAGTGGCGCGACTGCGGGCGAAGCGGCGTCGGTCGCCATCTTCGATCTTCTCGCCGACCCCAAGGCGCCAGGCCGTTGCGTCAAGTGCCACTCGGTCGACGCCACCGACAAGCGTGGCGCCCCGAAGATCGCCGTCAACTGGACGGCCAAGCGGCCGCTGCTCGACGCTCAGCGCTTCACCGCCTTCTCGCACACCGCCCATTTCCCGCTGCTCGACGAGGAAGGCTGCGTGTCGTGCCACATCGCCGAAGCCGGCGCCAAGCCGATGAACGGCTACAAGGACCGCGACCCCGAAACCTTCGAAAGCGATTTCGCCGGCATTTCCCGCAAGACCTGCGCCGAGTGCCACACCGAGACCGGCGCCGCCGATACCTGCACCACCTGCCACAATTACCATATCGGCCGATTTCCGCCGGCCGTCGCCAGCTCGCCGAAGATGATGGCGGGTGCCAAAAAGGAAGAGTGAAACCGACCGCCATGCCCCACATCGCCGCTTCCGATGCCCTCAAGAACGTAACCGTCCTCGACCTCACCCGGGTCCGCTCCGGCCCCACCTGCGTGCGCCAGCTGGCCGACTGGGGGGCCGACGTCATCAAGGTCGAAACGCCGGAGGCGCTGGAGCCCGACGGCGCGCTGGGCGCGCCCCGCAAGACCGCCGACTTCCAGAACCTGCAGCGCAACAAGCGTTCGATCACCTTGAACCTGAAGGACCCGGACGGTCTCGCCGCCCTGCTTAGGCTGGTCGGGAAGGCCGATGTCGTGGTCGAGAACTTCCGGCCCGACGTCAAGGACCGCCTCGGCATCGACTACGAGGCGCTGCAGGCGATCAATCCGCGCGTCATCCTGGCCAGCATCTCCGGCTTCGGCCAGGACGGCCCCTATGCCGGGCGGCCCGGCTTCGACCAGATCGCCCAGGGCATGGGCGGCCTGATGTCGATCACCGGCGAGCCGGGGCGTGGACCGATGCGGGTCGGCATCCCGATCGCCGACCTGACGGCCGGCCTGTTCTGCGCCCTGGGCATCCTGACCGCGCTCTACGAGCGCCAGAGCTCGGGCCGGGGCCAGTGGGTGCAGAGCTCCTTGCTGCAGGCTCAGGCCTTCATGCTCGATTTCCAGGCGGCGCGCTACCTGATGGAGGGCCAGGTGCCGGGCCAGGCCGGCAACAACCACCCGACCTCGATCCCGACCGGCGTCTTTCGGACCGCCGACGGGCACATCAACCTGGCCGTCGCCGGCGAGCGCATCTGGCGGCGCTTCTGCGAGGCCTTGGGCGCCACCGGGTGGGCCGAGGATGAGCGCTTCGAGAACGCCGAGAAGCGCTCCGACAATCGCGACGCCTTGGGCGAGTTGATCAACCGAGAACTCGAAAAGCATCCCAGCGACCACTGGATCGAGCTGTTGACCGAGGCCGGCGTGCCGTGCGGCCACATCAACGACGTCGAGCAGATGTTCGCCGACCCACAGGTCCGGCACCTCGGCATCGCCGCCGACATCGACACCCACGCCTTCGGCAAGACCAGGATGATGGCGCAACCGGTCAGCCTGAGCCGGACGCCGAGCCGCCTCGCCGCCTCGCCGCCCGAGCGCGGCGAGCACACCGACGAAATCCTGGGAGCGGTCGGCTACGGCGCCGACGAGATCGCCGACATGCGCAAGCGCAACGTGGTCTGAGCCCGGTCCGGCCCCCTTCCCGGCGCCCTCCCCTACTCGCCGAACGATGCCCTATCGAAGGTCAGCGCTTCGAGGCGGTCGCGGTTGACCCGCGGGCGGTAGCCGGAGACGAGCGTCATATGACCGTTCTCGAACCCGGGCGGATTGTCGAGCAGAGATTCGGCCGGTTTCAGGTAGCCGTTGAACTCGCCGGCGTTGTCGATGGTGGCGCGGGCCACGCAGGCCTCCATCCAGCAGCCGATGTCGGCCGACAGGCCGTCGCCGAGGACTGGCGTCATGCCGAGCTCGCCGACCCTCGTCAGCGCCGTCTCGAGCCGTCCCAAGCCGCCGAAGCGCTTGAGCTTGAGTTTGCACAGCCCGATGCCGGCGATCGGCGCGGCGCGTTCGATGTCGTCGATCGAGCAGATCGGCTCGTCCAACATCAGCGGCACCGGCGAGGCGGCGGCGACGGCGGCGTTGGCGTCCCAGTCCTCGGCCGCGCACGGCTGCTCGAACAGCTCGACGCCCTGCGGCTCCAAACCGGCGGCGAAGCGGATGGCGTCGTCCTCCGTGAAGCCCTGGTTGGCGTCGATCCGGAGCGTGGCGCGGCCGGCAACGGCGCGCTGGACGGCCGCCATGTATTCGAGGTCGGCATCGGCGTCGCCGCCGACCTTGATCTTGAGGGTACGAAAGCCCTGCTCCAGGCGCGCCTCGACTTCCTTCGAAATGCCCGGCTCGGCGGTGGCGTTGAAGGCGGTCAGCAGCGGCCACCGGAAATCGCTGTCGAGCCGCAGCAGCGGGTGGTCGCCGAGCGTCTCGAAGGCGGTGATCAGCGCCGTCGCCGCCACCGGGCTTTCGCCGACGCGGGGCTCGAGCGCCTCGAGGGCGGCCTCGACGGAACCGCCGACGAGGCCCGGCGCCACGGCTTGCGCGAACGCCCAGCCCTGTTCGCCGGTCTCGCCGCCGGGGTCCAGCGACACGTGCCCCTCGCCCCAACCGACATGGCCATCCGCCGCCCTCACCTCGACGATCAACGGCTCGAACGCCTCGAAGGTGTGGTACGACAGCCGGTACGGCGTCTTCAGGGGAATGCGCACCCTTCGCAAGTGAATGCCGGTGACCTTCATGACGGCAGCCTAGCAAAGACGACGGGGCCCTGGCGAGCGGTGGGGAAAAGCTTCAGCGGCCGACAAAGATACCCTACCTGGCCGATCCAACATTGGAGGCAAATTCTGCCCAAGGTTGAGACCCCGCCAAATGCCCAACAATGCGCGAACCAGCCCAGTGCCGGTGTCACCCCCAACATTTGGCTCCTTCCCGTGTCCGGGCATTTGTCAGGGTTGAACCTTACAGAAATCTGACATATACTATAAATAGAAATTGCCTATCTCTTACACGAATTAATCATAATGCGTTACAACGACGGGGGGGCGGTCATGGACAGGAAGAAGAAAGTCGAGATCTACAGCGCCGGCTGTTTGTTGTGCCAAGAGGCCATCAACGAAGCCTACCGGGTTTTAGGCGACACCTGCGAAATCACCGTACTCGACACCCACGACCCGAAGGTCGCCGCCCGGGCGAAAGAGTTGGGCGTGAAGACCGTACCGGCAATCTTCGTCGAGGAGGATGTCGCCCAGAAGGCTGCGGCTCCCTCGGCCAACGTTGCCAAAGAGGCCAATCACGTCGGTAATGCAGCCTGAAAAGGTCCGCAATTTTTTCTTACTTGGGCAAAATCACAAATAATACCAGCCGACATTAACACTGACCTGTGTGGGCCCATTTTCGCATTCCGA
>CAYFMP010000084.1:0-14781 GCA_964344215.1 uncultured Thalassospiraceae bacterium
CGCTCGCCCCACCCGAACCCCATCCACTTGACGTCCTCTTCGATGGCCTCGATGTACTCGTGCTCCTCCTTGATCGGGTTGGTGTCGTCGAAGCGCAGGTTGCAACGGCCGCCGAACTCCTCGGCGATGCCGAAATTCAGGCACATCGATTTGGCGTGGCCGATGTGCAGGTAGCCGTTGGGCTCCGGCGGGAAGCGCGTGATCACGTTCCGGCAGCGCCCGGCCGCCATGTCGGCGCGCACCACGTCGCGCACGAAGTCGCTGGGGGCGGCTCCGGCCCCGCCGTCGTCCGGTTCGGTGTCAGATTGGCTCATGGCGCAAGGCTCCAAGGGTCGAGACCAGCGTCCCTATCTGTGGCATCCAACCTCCCAGGTCAAGCCACGACAACAAGTCCGACTTACACGCGAGCCTACGCACAACGGGCATGTTAGACGGAAATCAGTCGCGAGGCTATTTCATGAAATCGAACATTGACGAAGAGGCCAATTGCCAGAGAACTAGAGGTGCTCAATCTCAACGTCGCCCCACTTGTTCCTCAGGTACTCTGCGACAAGCCGTCGATGACAATGGTGTGGTTTGTCCTCACTGCAAAGCAGGCACCCCCCATCTAGGCTCTCGCGATCCAGTTCCTCGATTCTCCGCTGAGCCATAAGGTCGAGGAATCTTTCCTCGTATTCCTGCCATGGCCGCTTGTGCTTCTTGTAGGCATCAAGAATGTCCTGGGTCGGAGCAAGGTTGGGCATGTGTTTGTATCCCATGCCGCAGATTACATCGGCGAAATACGATAGATCGTCGCGTTTTGCGAACCCAGCGAGTTGGGACTTATTGTTCAGGCGGACATCGATGATCTTCGTTGTGCCGGACCTCTTCAGCCGGTCGAAGAAGTTCTTGGCCGTCGTCTTGGTAAAGCCGATGGTGAAGAGTTTCATGCTGCTGATCAGTGTATTCCCGAACTCCGGCTAGGCCTCCGCACGTTCATTCATAGTCTGTTCGGTGTAAGCGATCGCATCGGCCTGCTTACGATAGGCGTCTCTGACAACCTCTTCTCTTGAACGGAACAAATCGGGTGAGGACATCTTCAGTGATTCGAGTAGTCGTTCAACGGACTGTTCATGGTTCTCAATTCTTCCGTCCGAAAGGATGTGCCGTACCGAAGCGCCCTGCTCTACGAGATTTTTCGCAACAAGGATTGTTCGGTGGCAGTGAAGGGGGTCTTTTTCCGCGCACATAAGCGCCGCGCGGCAATTCCCCGCTAATTCCATAACCTGTTCTAAGCCAAGTTTAAACGTAGCCGTCTCGGAAAGCAGGTCATACTGCACTTTTCCGTTTCGGTAGCAAGTCGGATCACTTGACCGCGCCCCTAGTTCCTCTCCCAAAAAAACGTACCTGAACCCATGTCTGCTCAATTCACCGCGGAGCGGTTCTCTGTTGAACTGCGGGTTAAATCGGCTGTAGGGGGCTGAACGCACGTCACAGATTGCGGAAATCGAATGCATTCTTAGCAGCCGAATGAACTCATCAATTGGATGATTTGAATGACCGATGGTGTAGATTGCAATTACCAATCTTTCTTAGGTCCCTGTGTCCGGGGTAATCACGGCCGCAACCAACTTGTAGGCCTTTCCGTTGAACACTTCCCCTAGGCTAATACATAGGATCGCATCCTCGACAGGATAAGTACCATCATTTCCAGCCAAATATGCCTTCTCAATTTCTGGATCCGTTACCACAAGCCTATATAGAAGTTGGTTGAGCGAAAACGAAGCGCGGACTTTCCTTTTCGCGGGCCCGAACACACCGCCTTCCCTAGCCACACCTATTCGGAGATCGCCAGGGCGGACGAGACAAAGCGAAGATGCTATTCCAGGGAGTTCTCCTTCAGGCACTTCGTCATTGCTCCCATTGGAACTCGACGACCCATTAAACCATAGTGGACCAACGACGTCATCAAGCGCACCGTCTAAGTCGGTCCAATTCACAATACCAATCCTTTCCCAGTAGTATTCATCATTGATCAGGTGGTTTTCGATCTGATGCAAGTGTGGTTTTGGTTCGGCCATTGGCACGGAGATGATTTCCATCACTTTGGGACTCCGCCCATCCTCATAGCGTCTTTCTTCTTCGGATATCTCTTCGGACGGTCGAGCGCTAACCGGGCGTACCCACTCTCCGTACCCATCGCCCAGCTTCTCCTTGCCGGCGATGCAACGACCGCTGTTCTTTCGCGAATTCGCCAAGCAAAGGATTGTTTTCTCGTAACTCATCGAGACGCGCCACCTACAGATGGTCAGTATATTATTGATACCATAATAACGGGTATCCTGCTAGTGCTTCCACCAAATGAGTCTCATCAGGGATCGGTTTGCGGAAGTCGATGTTTGTGCACCAAGTCCGCGACACCACAGCGGTCATGCAGATGTGACGAACGAGGCATTCACGGCGACGCAAGCGACCGCGTATCCTCACCACGATGGTCAATCTCGTCCGTGGTTAATAGCGGCCGGGGAAATGGGTTGGTTCGATAAGGGGTGGCTGGGGTACTTGGACTCGAACCAAGAATAACGGAATCAGAATCCGTCGTGTTGCCAATTACACCATACCCCACCATGCCGCCGAACGGGTTCCGAGGGACGGACTATTACAGCACAAGCGCCGCCGTGAACAGAGTGAAATCGGAGCCCGGCGCGGGCGTGGCGGCGCCAGCAACCGATTGCCCGCGCTCGGCCGCCGTCCTAAGATGCCTGTGTGAGATGGACGGCGGAGCGCCGCCGCGGCAAGCGAGGAGGCCGACCCGGTGCCGAAAGCCCGAACCCGAGTGTCGCGCACGCATAGAAGGAGGCGGCCCCATGCCCCGCCGCCGCCGACTTACGCCGCCATCGACCTCGGCACCAACAACTGCCGCCTGCTGGTCGCCCGGCCCAGCGACGACGGTTTCACGGTGATCGACGGATTTTCGCGGATCGTCCGCTTGGGCGAGGGCCTGGCCGACAGCGGCCGTCTCGGCGAGGCCGCGATTGGGCGCACCGTCGACGCGCTGAAGGTGTGTGCCGCCAAGATCCGCGAGCGCGGTGCTGGGCGCGTGCGCTGCATCGCCACCGAGGCCTGCCGGCGGGCCGACAACGGAGATACCTTCCTCGATACCGTCAAGCAGGAGACCGGCCTCGCCTTCGAGACGGTCAGCGCCGAGACCGAGGCGGAACTGACTTTGTGTGGCTGTGCGCCGCTGCTGAAGACCGGCCACAAACACGCGCTGCTGTTCGACATCGGCGGCGGCAGCACCGAAGTGATGTGGATCGACGCCCGGAACCTGCACCGGCCGCAGGCGCTCGGCGTCCTGTCGCTGCCGTTGGGAGTCGTCAGCCTAGCCGAACGGTACGGCTGCGGCGTCATGCCCGAAGCGGTGCACCGCGAGATCGTATCGGTGATCGACGCCGGCCTGGCGCCATTCTGCGCCGAACACGGAATCCGCAGCGCCATCGACGGCGACCATGTACAGATGATCGGCACTTCGGGAACGGTGACGACGTTGGGCGCGCTCTATCTCGGGCTGCCGCGATACCAGCGTAACCGCGTCGACGGGCTTTCCATCCGTTTCGATTCGATCCGTGCGATGGCCGCCAAACTGTCCGGACTCGACCACGAGGCCAGACAGAAGCTGCCGTGCATCGGCAAGGAGCGGGCCGACCTGATGCTGATGGGATGCGCCGTCTTGAGCGCCATCTGCGAGCGCTGGCCGGTCGGTTGCCTGCGGGCCGCCGACCGCGGCATCCGCGAAGGACTGCTGATGGGGATGATCGACGCCGACCGCAAGGGCGGGCCGCGGCTGGTGGCGGTCTGAGCCTCCTCACGAAACAGCCGCCATGACATCGCGCAAATCCGGTTCCGGCAGATCCAGGAAAAGGCGCGGTGCTGTGCTGTCGGGTCGCGGCCTCCACCAAAAGGTGCGCACCGCCAGGGGTCGCAAGCCGTCGTCGACGCGATGGCTGCAACGCCAATTGAACGACCCCTACGTGCGCGAGGCCGACAGCCGCGGCTACCGCTCGCGGGCCGCCTTCAAGCTGATCGAGCTCGACGATCGCTTCCGGTTCCTGCGTCCCGGCGCCCGGGTCGTCGACCTCGGCTGTGCGCCCGGCGGCTGGACCCAGGTCGCGGTTGAGCGGACCGGCGCGCGAGGCGACGGCCGCGGCCGCCGCGGCGCCGTCGTTGGCGTCGACTTGAACGAGGTCGAGCCGATCGCCGGGGCCCGGCTCATCCAGTGCGATTTCCTCGACGACGAGGCACCCGCCCTGATCACCGAAGCGCTCGGCGGCCCGGCCGACGTGGTGCTGTCGGACATGGCCGCGCCGACCACCGGCCACGCCGCCACCGACCACATGCGGATCATGGCGCTGCTGGAGGCGGCGGCCGATTTCGCTACCGAAATCCTCAAGCCCGGCGGCGCTTTCGTCGGCAAGGTCCTGCAGGGCGGCACCGAAGCCGAGCTGCTGGCCCGCCTCAAGCGCGACTTCAGGACCGTCAAGCACGCCAAGCCGCCGGCCAGCCGCGCCGATTCGGCGGAAATGTATGTCGTCGCGCTGGGTTTCCGGGGCGCAACAGACGACTGAGCAGGATTCCAACGACTCGCTGAAGGATGGCGGCGCCGTCCCTCCTAATACTTCGAAACGGCCGTGCTGCGGGCTCCTCAGCATGAGGGTTTTGCCGGAACTTCCTCGTCCCGCGCTGGCGCGAAGCACCGGACCGAAGGATGGGATAGAAGATCGCCGCATCCGGCTCTCAGGCCATCCCACCGATGCCGCCGATCTTTCTTGGCAAGGGCGCGATCATGTGTATGATGGCGCGCCAATTCTGTTCACTTCCAAACGTGACACGGAGGCGGCATGACGGACATCAGAGAAGCGCTCACCTTCGACGACGTCCTGCTGGTGCCCGCCGCATCCAGCATCCTTCCGGCCGACACCGACACCCGCACCCGCCTGACCCGCGAGATCGAGTTGGGCATCCCGCTGCTGAGCGCCGCCATGGACACGGTGACCGAAAGCGGGCTGGCCATCGCCATGGCGCAGCTCGGCGGCATCGGCGTCATCCACAAGAACATGGAGCCCGACGAGCAGGCCTCCCAGGTGCGCCGCGTCAAGAAGTTCGAATCGGGAATGGTCATCAACCCGCTGACCATCGCGCCGGACGCCACGTTGGCCGACGCCATCCGCCTGAAGGAGAAGAACGGATTCTCCGGCATCCCGGTGGTCGACCCGATATCGGAAAAGCTGGTCGGTATCCTGACCAACCGCGACATCCGTTTCGCCGACAACCCCGAGCAGCCGGTCAACGAGCTGATGACCGCGCACACCGACGAGGCGCCGCTGATCACGGTGCCGGAGGGAACGTCCCGCGAGGACGCCAAGAAGCTTCTGCACAAGCACCGCATCGAGCGCCTGCTGGTCGCCGATACCGAATTTCGCTGCATCGGCCTGATCACCGTCAAGGACATCGAGAAGGAACAGCAGTTCCCCGACTCGTGCAAGGACGCCAAGGGCCAGCTCAGGGTCGCCGCCGCCACCGGGGTCGGGGCGGCCGGTCGCGAGCGCGCCGCGGCGCTGATCGAGGCCGGCGTCGACGTCGTCGTCGTCGATACCGCGCACGGCCATTCCGACGGCGTCCTCAAGGCGGTCGAGCGCATCAAGGGATTGAGCAACGAAACCCAGATCGTCGCCGGCAACGTGGCGACGCCGGATGGCGCCCGCGCCCTGATCGACTCCGGCGCCGATTGCGTCAAGGTCGGTATCGGGCCGGGCACCATCTGCACGACCCGAATGGTGGCCGGCGTCGGCATGCCGCAGCTGTCGGCCATCATCGAGGTTGCGGACGTGTGCCAGAAGGCCGACGTGCCGTTCATCGCCGACGGCGGCATCAAGTATTCCGGCGACATCGCCAAGGCGCTGGCGGCCGGTGCCGAAGCGGTCATGATCGGTTCGCTGTTCGCCGGCACCGACGAGAGCCCCGGCGAGGTCTTCCTCTATCAGGGGCGGTCGTACAAATCGTACCGCGGCATGGGCTCGATCGGCGCCATGGCGCGCGGCTCGGCCGACCGCTATTTCCAGCAGGAGGTCTCCGACAATCTCAAGCTGGTGCCCGAAGGGGTCGAGGGCCGGGTCCCCTACAAGGGGCCGCTCGGCACCATCGTCCACCAGCTGGTCGGCGGCTTGCGCGCCGCCATGGGCTACACCGGCAGCGCCACCGTCGGCGAGTTGCGGGCCAACACCAGGTTCCGCCGCGTTACCGCCTCGGGCCTGCGCGAAAGCCACGTCCACGACGTCACCATCACCCGCGAAGCGCCCAATTACGGCAGCCGCGAATAGCCCCAAGAGCGGCCGATGACCCCCGGCGCGCGCATCGAGGCGGCGATCGAACTCCTGACCGAGATCTGGGGCGGCCGGACGCCGGCCGATGCGGTGGTCGATGCGTATTTCCGCAAGCGCCGCTACGCCGGCGCGTCGGACCGCCGCGCCGTCACCGATCGGCTCTACGGAGTGCTGCGCCGCCGCGCCCGGATCGACTGGTGGATCGGGCGCACCGGCACGGCGCTCGACGCCGGCCCGCGCGCCCGCGTCATCGCCGACCTGGCGCTGAGCGACCGGCTGGCGCCCGAGCGGACGGCCGAGCTGTTCAGCGGCGCCACCCATTGTCCCGAACCGATGAGCGAGGCCGAGACCGAGCTCGCCGACCAGCTCTACGGCCGCCCCCTGGTCCATCGCGACATGCCCGATTCCGTGCACTACGAATACCCCGAGTGGATGGACGCTTCGTTGCGCGCCATCTGGGGCGAGCGGCTCGAGGACGAGGTCGCCGCGCTCAACCAGCCGGCCCCGGTCGATCTCCGCGTCAACACCCTGAAGGCGACCACGGAAGAAGCGCAGGCGGCGTTGGCGGCCGACGGTGTCGAGGCCGAGCCGACGCCGTTGTCGCCGCTGGGACTGAGGCTGACCGGCAAGACGCGCCTGGGCGGCACCCAGGCCTTCAAGAACGGCCTCGTCGAGGTCCAGGACGAAGGCTCGCAACTGGTGGCGATGCTGACCGGCGCCGAGCCCGGCATGACGGTCGTCGACTTCTGCGCCGGCGCCGGCGGCAAGACCCTGGCCCTGGCCGCCGCCATGGGCGTCGACAACGGCGGCGACAACAACAACGGCGGCCGCATCGCCGGGCGTCTGATCGCCTGCGACGTCTCCGGGTTCCGCATGGAACGCATGGAACCGCGTCTGAAGCGGGCCGGCGCCTACGGCGTCAAGACCCGGGTCGTCGCCGCCCGCAACGATCCCTGGGTCGAGGACTTCGCCCGCCACGCCGAGCGTGTGCTGGCCGACGTCCCGTGCACCGGCACCGGCGCCTGGCGGCGCGATCCGGAGGCGCGCTGGCGGTTCCAACCGACCGACCTCGACGACATCCGCGCCCGCCAGCGGCGAATCCTCGCCGACGCCGCCGGCCTCGTCAAACCGGGCGGCCGGCTGGTCTACGCCACCTGTTCGCTGCTGCAGGAAGAGAACGAGCAGCAACTGGCTTGGTTTCTGGGCCATCGCGACGATTTCCGGGTGCTGCCGATCGACTCCGTGTGGAGCCGAACGGTCGGTGGGCCGCCGCCGCCGCCGGGGCCGTGCCTGCGCCTGAGCCCGGCCAGCACCGGTACCGACGGGTTTTTCTGTGCGATTATGGAACGAACGGCGTAAATTGCCCGAATTCTGCCGTTTTTGTGCGGTAATACTCGTCTCGCTCTTGCGAAAACATAGCTAAAGCATTACATTCATTGGAAATATCACCCAGAGAGAGATCGTCGACCAAGAAGCCCCATGTCTTCGCGCAAAACCAATAACTCGAAGCCGGAGCCCGACAACCCGAGCGAGCCGAAACAGCGCAATTGCCTGATGTGTTCGCGCGAGTTCCAGTCGCGTCACATCGGCGAACGGGTCTGCCCCAACTGCAAGGGAACCGCCGCCTGGCGGGAAGGCGGCCAGGCCGCTTAAGCGCGCATTCGACAGGCCCGACGGCGGGTTTTCCCGCCCCCGAAATCCCTATTCGAAAAAAATCCAACTGCATACGTGGTTGTTTTGTGTTATGGTGGCGCCGCCAGAAAGGTAGACGTCACATAGGAGAACGCTATGACCAACGACGTAGAGCACGTGCGCGTGCCGCGCGCGCCGAGGAACGCGGTTACCCTTCCCGGCCAATCCGGCCACAATTTCCGAAGAGTCAGCGCCCTTGTCGTCGAGAAGACGGAATTGATGCGCGAGACCCTGGTCGGCGTCCTGCGCACGCTCGGCATGGGCAGCGTGCGGGCGGCCGGCACCCCGGGCTACGCCTTCGAGCTGTTCACCGCCGAACCACCCGACCTGGTATTCACCGACTGGTCGCCCGGTTTCGACGGCCTCGATTTCCTGAAAACGCTCCGCCAGCACCCCGAGACCCCGCACCCGTTCGTGCCGGTGATCATGGTGTCGGCCAACACCGAGCCGCGCCACATCTGTGAGGCCCGCGACAGCGGCGTCAACGAGTACGTAGCCAAGCCGTTCACCGCGAAAAGGGTGTATTCGCATCTGGCGGCCGTCGTCGAAAAACATCGGAATTTCATCCGTACCGCCGATTTCTTCGGCCCCGACCGCCGCCGCCGCAAGGTCGACATCGGCATCCCCGACCGCCGCGCCGCGGCCGCGTAGGCGACGAGACCGAATTCCAAGCCCCCGGCCCGGTCGCCCCAAGCCGGCCGGGGGACATCAGCCCCCGGGCCCCCAACCCGGCGGGTAACCCCGAGCCCCGGCCGTCCCCCAGCGGCCGGGGCTTTCGGCGGCCGGGGCTAGGTCCGCCGGTGCCGGTGGCTATTTTACGTTTTCTTAAAATGGGGGTCCTAAGGTGTTAAGCGTGGACCATTTCGGTCCTCAGGTGTCATCTGACCAAGCACTTCCGCCAGAAGGCACTCGAAGAGCATAGGAGAACGCTATGATGGACTCCATGACACCCGACGATTTCGAGCATCCGCTCGACGGTCCGCACCCGACCGACGCCCGCGCCTAAAGTCCGGGCGTCACGCTCCCGCGGCCGCTCAACGGTTGCACGAAAACGCTCCACGACAAGAACCTGGGCTTTGCCCAGAAGCCTCCGCAACCCCGCCCCGCTCCGGGCGGGGTTGTATCGAGCGCCCGTCCCTTCCGCCAGGCGGGCAGAACGTGCTACCCTGCGTAGACGCTTGGGTGAACGCGACGGGGTGTTCCGAAGATGCGCAAGTTTCCGTTCCTGCTCTTCCTGATCGGCGCGTTGGCGGTCGCCTTCGCGCCACCTGCTCAAGCCCAGACCGCGACGGCCGAGGGCCCCGACCTGCCGCCGGCCGAGTATCTGGCGCTGCCGGAGGGGACCAAGGTCAAGTACGACACCCACAGTTTCGTTGTCACCCGCAGCGAGGGTCTTGAACTGGTCACCAAGACCGACAACAGGTGGAGTGAATTCTACGCTCTGTTCGCCAAAGCCGGCCGGGATCAATATTGGGATACGGGGGACGCAACCGTCCTGACAATAAGCATCGACGACGCAGGGAAAACGGCAATCACCAAGCTGTGGCCGTTGGAAGTGGGTAAACGAGCCGAACTCGATGTCTATGAAGAACTCATCTTCAGTGCCGGTTATCCTGCGAACCGAAACTCGAAAGTCACCATCGAGGTGGCTGGAACCGCACACCTAAGCCTCAACGGGGCGACTTACGCGACTTACGTGGTCCGCGAAACCGGCGAGATTGTAAACCTCGGCGGTGCCTACGGCGGTGGAGGCGGGCATTTGGGTTTTGTCGGGCAGACCTATACCGAGACCCACTGGGTTAACCCGGACTCCGGCCTGATCCTGCAAAGGGTCTACGAGGAATCGGAGCAGGAAACCGTCTCCAAGTTCGTCGGCGTCGAGTTCCCCGAAGGCGCGCCGAACGTACTGGCGGCGTTGACCGAGGAGGCGCCGGCCAAGCCCGTGAGCCTGAGTCGCGCGGCGGCCGACTCGGCGGCGTGGGAGGCCATCAAGTACTCGAACCGGGTGTCGGACTTCCAGCGTTATCTCGAGAGCTTTCCGAACGGCCTGTTCGTGACCCTGGCCGAGAACCAGATCCGCGACCTGATCGACAACCCAGGCAAGAGCCGCGATTTCGCCGGTATCGAGTTCGGCGGCTACCACGCGCTCATCATCGGCATCAACGACTACAAATACCTGCCGAAGCTGCAAACGGCGGTCAACGACGCCCGCGCGATGGCACAACTTCTGGAACGCGATTACGGGTTCAAGGTCCAACTGTTGCTCGACCCCGACCGGGCCGACATCGTCGATGCCTTCGACGAGTACCGCGAAAGCCTGGGCGCCGAGGACAATCTGTTGATCTATTACGCCGGCCACGGCTGGCTCGACGACGAGGCCGAGGAAGGCTACTGGCTGACCGCCAAGGCCAAGCCGAACCGGCGCAGCCAGTGGATCGCCAACGCCACCGTTACCAAGACACTCAAGACCATGCCCGCCAAGCACGTCATGGTGATCGCCGACAGTTGCTACTCGGGCACCCTGACGCGGGCCGGCGGTCGGCTTCAGGGACAAGGACTACTTCAAGCGGATGGCCGAGAAGCAGGCCCGTGTCGCCATGGTGTCGGGCGGACTGGAGCCGGTCGCCGACGACGGCGGCGACGGCAACTCGCCGTTCGCCCGCGCCCTGATCGGCGCCCTCAAGAGCAACGACGGAGTCATCGACGGCACCCGGCTGTTCAGCGAAATCCGCCGCCCGGTGATCCTCAACGCCCAGCAGACGCCCGAGTACTCCGACGTCCGCAACGCCGGCCACGACGGCGGCGACTTCCTGTTCGTGAGAAAGCGTTGATCGCCGCCATGGGTGGAAGACCGAAGATGCGCAAGTTACCGTTCCTGCCCGTCCTGATCGGCGTGCTGGCGGTCGCCTTCGCAACCCCCGCGCCGGCCCAGACCGCGAAAGCCGAGGGCCCCGACCTGCCGCCGGCCGAATACAAGGGGCTGCCGGAAGGAACGAAGGTCGAGTTCCGTACGGAAAAGGGTCTAAATAGGCTCACCGTGACGCGGAACGAAGGCTATGAGTATGTCTACAAGATCGACGCCAGGTGGGATAAGCGTTTCGCCCTGTTTGGAAGGACAGGTTCGAATGGGTATACGCCCTTGGGTTATGGAGGCAACTATTCAACCGGCACTTATGATGTGCATTTCGATGAGTCGGTTGAAGCCGCGCTAGCCAGTCTCTGGCCGTTGGAGGTTGGAAACTCGGCTGCGATCAAGTTCAAAGAAACAGACGACAGTGGTGAATATCCGAACTTCGTTCTTTGGGAGGTCGATTATCAGGTCGTTCGCACCGAACTGGTCGAACTGAACGGTAAGACCTATTCAAGCTACCTGATCCGGGAGCGTGCCAGGGGTGATTCGTACTATCCGTTGGAGTACTACCCCGCCATTTATACGGCTATGCACTGGTACAATCCGGATGCCGGTTTGATTCTGAAGAGTAGGACGGAGGATACCCGCGGCCCAACCGAGTACAACTTGGTTTCCGTCACCTTTCCGGAGGGCACCGCGACACACGTCCTGAGGCCGCTTCCCGACGCCTCCGTACCGCGCGTGGCCGCCGTTCCTACGGTGGCCAGTCCACCGAGCACCATATCGTCGCCGGTCTCTTCCGAATTGGCCGACGAAATGTCCCGCCTCAAGCAGGAGGCCGAACGCCTCAAGCGGGAAACGGAGATGGCCCGTCTCAAGCAGGAGCTGGAATTGGCCCGTCTCAAGCAAGAGGCGGAGATGACCCGTTTCAAGCAGGAAGCGGAGATGACCCGTCTCAAGCAGGAAGCGGAGCGGGCCAAGCGGCAAACCGAGCTCGAGCGCGTCAGACGCGAGACCGAGCTGGCGAACCTGCAAAGAGAGGATGAAGCGAGCTCTGAGGCGACCAGGTCGCGCGAGCGCGAAGCGGACGAGCGGCGATTGTGGGCGTCGGTCAAGGACAGCCGCGACCCGGCAGACCTGAACGCCTACCTGGCTCGCCATCCGGATGGGAAACACACGACCGAAGCCCAAGCCAGGCTCAAGGTGCTCGACAAATTCGCATCCATCAGCGACATCAGGTTCGGCAACTACCACGCTCTGGTCATCGGCAACAACGATTACGAGAACCTGCCGAAACTGGAGACGGCGATCGACGATGCGAAAGCGGTGGCGGAAGTCCTGGAGAGGAACTACGGCTTCACCGTCAGGCTGATGCTGGATGTGAGCGCGGTGGACATCGTCGACGCCTTCGACGAGCTTCGCGAGACACTGACCTACGAGGACAATCTACTGATCTACTACGCCGGCCACGGTTGGCTCGACGAAGAATCGGGTCAGGGGTACTGGATGCCGGTCGATGCCAAGCCCAACCGCCGCAGCCGCTGGGTCTCCAACTCGACCCTCAAGGACACCCTAAGAACGTTGAGTGCGAAGCATGTCATAGTGGTGGCCGACAGCTGCTTCTCGGGAACGCTGGTTCGCGGAGCCAGCGTCGGCATCAGGGGAGCCGACTACTGGCGCAAGATGGCCGAAAAGCAGACCCGCGTCGCCATTACTTCGGGCGGACTGGAGCCGGTGGCGGACGCCGAGAGCGGCGGCTCCCATTCGCCGTTCGCCAAGGCCTTCATCGAGGCTCTCAGAGGCAATGATGTCGTGGTCGACGGCACCACCCTGTTCAACGCCATCCGCCGCCCAGTCATGCTGTCGGTCCAGCAAACGCCGGTCTATTCCGACGTCCGTGGCGCCGGCCACGAAGGCGGCGACTTCCTGTTCGTGCGCAGGAATTGAGCCGGCTTTCCCCTCACCTGCCGAATACGCTGACGATTACGTAAAGCCCGCCGAACAGCACAGGCTGGTGCAGCATGTAGACGGCCAGGCTGTGGCGGCCGGCGAAGCGGACCAGGCGGCCGAGCGGGTCCGCCGGCCGCCAGGTGAGCCAACCGGGCACGTCGCCGTTCCCGACCAACAGGCGACCGAGGATAACGCCCGTGAGCGGCACCGCCAGCCACGGCAACAGCGGCACGTAATCGACCGACAACGGTGCCTCCGGCGCCAGCCCCAGCCACAGCAGCCAGCCGGCGGTGAAGGCCGGCCCCGACAGCGCGAAAGGGGCTGCCAGGGCGGCCGCCGCCAGGGCGATGAGCGCCGCCGTCGGCAAGGCGATCAGCCCGACCATCAGCAGGCTGGCCAGCGCGATGTGATGGAGGATGCCGAAAAAGACGTAAGCCCCGGGCGCCATCCAGTAGGTGGCGGCGGAAACGGCCGCCGCGCACGCCGCGATCAGGCATAAGCGCTTGAGGAAGGCCCGCGAGGTCAGACCGCGCCGCCGCGCCATCACCTGCGAGACGCCCATGACCAGCAGGATGAGGGCGGCGATCGAGCGCGCGAACCAGATCCACGCCGGGTCGGTGAGGATGGCGAAGCGGGCCAGCCCGAAATAGGTCAGGTCCCAGGAGAAGTGATAGACGATCATCAACAGGATGGCGACGCCGCGCACCATGTCGATGACGGCGAAACGGTCCGGGCCCAGGCCGGCGGGCGCGGCGGCGGCTGTCGTATCGGGCATGACGGCGGCTTTTCCTCCCCCCGGCCTCTCCCCCTGGCCGAGGCGCTCCATTATGGTACAGTCCACCCCCGGCACGAAACCCAGGAGGCACCATGAAAGCGATCGAAGCCGCCGCCCACGGCATCCCGTCCGAAGTCTGCGCGTGTACGGACGTCGACGACGTTGGCGATCCGGGGCCGGATCAGGTGGTGGTGGCGATCGAGGCGGCGCCCATCAACCCGGCCGACCTGTTGATGATCCAGGGTCTCTATCCGGGCGTCACCGAGTTTCCGGCGCGCTTGGGAATCGAGGGCGTCGGCCGGGTGACGGCGATCGGCGACGGCGTCGACGGCGTCTCGGTCGGCCAACGGGTGATGAGCCTGGGGCGCACCAACTGGGCCGAGCGGGTGCTGCTCGACGCCGCGCAGGCGATTCCTGTGCCCGACGACGTCGACGTCAAACAGCTTGCCATGCTCAAGGCCAACCCGGCGTCCGCGTATTTCATGCTGCGCGATTTCGTGGCGCTCGGCAGCGGCGACTGGATCATCCAGAACGCCGCCAATTCGGCGGTCGGCCGTCACGTCGTCCGGCTGGCCCGGGCGATGGGCGTCTATACCGTCAACGTGGTGCGGCGCCAGGAATTGATCGAGCCGTTGACGGCGCTGGGCGCCAATGTCGTCGTCGTCGACGGCGACGATCTCGGCGAACGGGTCGGCGAGATCACCGGCGGCGCCTCCATCCGGCTGGCGCTGGACGCCATCGGCGGCGGCGCTACCCGGCGGCTGGCCGACTGCATGGCCGACGGCGGAACGGTCGTCAACTACGGGTTCCTGAGCGGCGAGCCGTGCCAGGTCACGCCCGACCACCTGATCCTGCACGGTCTCACCGTCAAGGGCTTCTGGATGGCGCCCAAGTTCGGCTCGATGGACAGGGAGGAGTTGCGGGCGCTCTACGCCGAGCTCGCCGGATACTTCGCCGACGGCACGCTCGAAGTGCCGATCGAGGCCACCTACGGCATCGCAGAGGCCAAGCAGGCGCTGGCCCATGCGTTCCGGGAATCCCGCGATGGCAAGATCCTGCTCCTGCCGAACGGGCCGGTCGACTGAGCCGTGTTTGAATGTCTTAGAGCGGGTCACGTTGATATGGAAGCGGCTGAGATCGGTTTTGCGGCCTGC